>CACMBV010000023.1 GCA_902612125.1 uncultured Verrucomicrobiota bacterium | reverse complement strand
GGGTTCAGCTATGATTGGTACGGATTCAAGCCTGGTGTTAAAAAGCCGAAAAGTGATTTCGGAGGTTCTCGCAAATCAAGATTACCCGTTTAAATATCCGAAAATTACCACGGCTCTACAATCTCTTGTTTAGGGATCATTTTTCTTGCAGCCTGCAGGGGTTTTTGTACAAATAAAGATCGATGGGAATCTTTTGGGGTATAAAGATACTTTTATTGTTACTTGGGTGGTTCTGCGGGGGACTTCAGTTTTTGTTTGGCTTTGAAAAAAAAGCAGATGTCGTGATTTACGGAGGTACTTCTGCTGCCCTAACTTCGGCGGTTCAAGTCAAAAGAATGGGTAAGACCGTGCTGGTCATAACTCCAGACATCCATCTGGGGGGACTTTCGAGTAGCGGGCTTGGCTGGACGGATAGTGGTAAAAAACAGGCAATTGGCGGAATCGCGAGGGAATTTTATCATCGGGTTTGGCGTCATTATCAGGGGACGGAAGCGTGGTCCTGGCAAAACCGCGAAGACTATGGAAACCGCGGGCAGGGTTCGCCCGCGATCGACGGAGACCGACGGACTATGTGGATTTTTGAACCCAAGGTGGCTGAAATGATCTTTGAATCCTGGGTCAAAGAAAATCAGATCGAGGTATTCCGGGATGAATGGCTTGACCGGGAAAAAGGAGTCAAGAAAGAGGGTGGCAAAATAATTTCCATCAGTACACTCTCAGGTAATACCTATGCGGGTGAGATGTTTCTGGACTGTACCTACGAAGGTGATCTCATGGCGGCTGCCGGGGTTTCCTATTTTGTTGGACGCGAGGCCAATGCTGTTTACGGGGAAACATTGAGTGGAGTACAAACCAGGAATGCCATAAAGCATCAATTTTCCGGCATGGTGGATCCCTTTGTACAGGAAGGTAACCCCCAGAGCGGATTACTCGCACGGATTAGCGAATCCGGTCCGGGTGAGGAAGGCTCCGGAGACAGTAAGATGCAGGCATATAATTTCCGGGTGTGTTTGACCCAAGTGGAAGAAAACCGCATCCCTTTCCCGAAGCCCGAAGGTTATGATTCATCCCAATATGAATTGTTGCTGAGAACCCTGCAAATGGGGTCCAGGCATGTCTTTGGAAAATTTGATCCCATCCCGAATTCCAAAACGGATACCAATAACCACGGTCCATTCAGCACGGACAATATCGGAATGAATTATGACTACCCGGATGGTTCCTATGAGCAAAGAAAGCAAATTATAGCCGAGCATGAACTGTATCAAAAAGGCTACTTCTATTTTCTCGCCAATGATCCCAGGGTTCCGGAAGAAGTGAGGCTACGAATGAATCGGTGGGGGTTAGCCAAGGATGAATTCATAGACAACGGACACTGGCCACACCAGATTTATGTTCGGGAAGCCCGGCGAATGGTCAGTGGTTTTGTGATGACAGAATTGCACCTTAGAGGGCTCAAAGAAACTCCTCATTCGGTTGGCATGGGTTCCTACAACATGGATTCTCACAATGTGCAAAGATATGTGGCAAAAGATGAACAGGGCCGTGCCTATGTCCTGAATGAAGGAGATATCCAGGTAAACCCCGGGGGCCCCTATCAGATTTCTTACAACTCTCTGGTTCCGAAACGGGGAGAATGTCCCAACTTATTGATCCCTGTGTGTATATCATCTTCGCATATTGCATTTGGTTCAATCCGTATGGAACCGATCTTCATGATTCTAGGACAGTCTGCGGCAACCGCCGCCGTTCTGGCAATGGAGGCAAAGGTGGATGTTCAATCTCTTCCCTATGAGGAATTAAAGAAAAAATTACTCGAAGACGGACAGGTTTTAGAATTGGAAAGGAGTGACATCGTAAGCTCCGGTGTGGGGATTGACCCCCAATCCATTTCAGGGGTGGTGGTGGATGATACAAAAGTCAAATTCGCAGGTGAATGGATTCAAAGTGCTTCCCTGCGACCCTTTGTTGGCAGTTGCTATTATCACGACGGAAATACGGGCAAAGGAATGAGATCGGCTGAGTTTCCCTTTAGGGTAAAGAAAAAGGGTTTACACGAAGTAAGGGTTTCTTTTTTACCGCATGGCAACCGAGCCGGACAAGTAAGGTATGAAATTGAGACTGCCGAGGGAAAGCAACTCGTCAGCCTGGATCAGCGCAAAAAAGGAGATGGAGACAATCTTTGGCATTCCTTGGGTTCTTTTCCTTTTGAAGCGGATCAGGGATATTCGATTACGGTTAGTAATCAAGACACCGAAGGTTTTGTGATCGTTGATTCTGCCCGGATTATCCCATTAGTCCTGGATTAATCCCCTCGGAGCAAATCGGTGTTATTTTTCACCAGGCTGCTTTTCCCGTGGATTTACAAATCCTAGATTCAAGCAGATTTTTTGGTCGGTACCAAAGCCTGTAAGAAAAGAGGTTGTACATTATGGTTATCGATTGCGGTGGTTGAGCATACAAAAATAATCCAACTACCTAAGAAATTGTATCTTGGACTCTTCTAAGAGAAGGGTTGGCAAATATAATTTTGAATCTCAGGAGGAAAGACACAAACTCAACATACAGGGGAGTTAAAGGCATGGGTTATTGAAGTTTTATGTGTCAAAATATTACTGCTGAAGAAATTGCCGAAATAAAAAGATTTGCTGGCTGATTGCCGCAGGATAAAAAAAGCTTTTGGATGATTGGGATAGGTCGGGGTAAAGGTGAGGGTGTTTCTGATTTCATAAAGGCAAGTAAGTTCTGCTTGAAAAGTTGAAACTTGCCTTAAATTTAACTTGCCTGACTGGGTGAATATAGAATGTTATTAGGGACCTTTTTTTTATGAAATCCTCGAATTTTAAACAGACCTATTCTTATTCACGTCGTTCCTTCTTGGGAACCGCTGCCTCTTCAGCTTTTGCTTTTACTTTTGTTCCCAGCAGGGTTTTTGGGGCCAATAGCCGGTTGCAGGTTGCCGGAATTGGGGTTGGAGGAAAAGGGAAAGGAGATTTCGATGGCTTGGCCATGCATGGCGATGTTATTGCCGCCTGTGATGTGGATGCAAGAAGACTGGATGTTTCCACAAGGAAGCATCCCGATGCGGTTAAGTTTTCTGATTTTCGGGAAATGATCAGCCAGTTGGGTGACAAGATAGATGTCATGAATGTCAGCACTGCGGATCATACTCACGCACCCGCAACCATGATGGGAATGAGATGGGGTATCCATGTGTATGTGCAAAAGCCACTGACCCA
The DNA here is from genome assembly GCA_902612125.1 of uncultured Verrucomicrobiota bacterium. Classification (GTDB taxonomy): domain Bacteria; phylum Verrucomicrobiota; class Verrucomicrobiia; order Opitutales; family Seribacteraceae; genus Seribacter. The sequence goes on along the minus strand of CACMBV010000023.1, from coordinate 34,468 downwards.
CACGGTTTGGGAAGCCCGACAACTGGCAGTGATGGCTCGCAAAAACAACATTTGCACACAGATGGGCAACCAAGGCACCGCTGCCGATGGTCTTCGTGAAGGAGCAGAATTTATTCGGGCAGGAGGACTTGGCGAAGTAAAGGAGATCCATGCCTGGACAAACCGTCCGGTCTGGCCTCAGGCACCCATGATCACCGAGAGACCTTCAGAAACCATGGCGATTCCTGACCATCTCGACTGGAATTCGTTTATCGGACCCGCCCCCATGCGTCCATACCACTCATCCTACACCCCGTTTAAATGGAGAGGTTGGTGGGATTATGGAACGGGTGCACTTGGAGATATGGCCTGCCATACCACCAACTTAGCCTTCATGGGTTGTGAATTAACTCAACCAACTGCTGTAGAGTCCGTTAACACCGGACCCATCAACCAGGAAACTTTTCCTTCCTGGGCGAGTATCAACCTTGATTTTCCCGAAACGGAAAAGCGGGGTCCGATTAAATTCCACTGGTATGAAGGAAAGGTTGGCAATAATGGTAAAGATAATAAGGGAGAGAAAAACCTTCCACCCTTGGAACTTCTTCATGGGGCAACTCCCAAAAATAGCGGCCTTTTGATTATTGGAACAGATGGTGTTCTGCATTCTCCCAATGATTATGGTGCGGATTGGAGTGTTTATAAAGATGGTAAATGGCAAAAGCGGAAAGAAATTGAGATGCCCGATCAGATTTTGCCCAGAAACGGACAGGGTGATAATGGTATGAAAGAAGAATTGGTGAAGGCAATTCGGGAAGGTAAGCCAGAGATCGCGATGTCCAATTTTAATTATTCAGGGAACCACACCGAGGCTATTCTGCTTGGAAATGTGGCGATGCGTGCCGGGGGTAAATTTACCTGGAATGCGAAGAAAATGAAGACCAATCGTAAAGACACCGACAAACTCATCAGCAAGGTTTACCGGGCAGGATGGGAAGTCGATCCGGCATAAAATTTGCGTAGATTTTTACTCCCAACAAATCCCTCCAATAAAACGGAGGTTTTTTTTTGGCACTCCATTTAGCAGGCAATATGGGTTTGTGAGTCGATGAATAAGATTTAGGATAGGTTGCTTTGTGAAATCATGTCCATTTTTTATTATTAACGCCTTTGGTCATGGCCCCTTGTCGGGTAACCCGGCGGGTGTGTGTATTTTAGAGGAGTGGCTTGCGACCGGGCATTTGCAGAGTTTGGCCCAACAAGTAAATTTACCAGAAACAGCCTTTTTAATTCCGGCCAAAAATCAAGCCTGGGCAATTCGCTGGTTCAGTACAAAAAAAGAGATCGATCTATGTGGTCATGCCACTTTGGCTGCGGCTCATTGTATTTTCAATTCCGGCAAGTTTTCCGGGGAAAGCACTCTGCGCTTTTCATCCAAAGCGGGTCTTTTGAAAGCAATCATTCATCAAGATAAAAGCATTTCTATTTTTCTGCCCGCGGCCAAATGCCGACCTTCATCTTTGTCTTCACATCTGGTTGAGGGTTTGGGCGCCTACCCGGAATCCGTGTGGATAGGAAGGGATTACCTGTGTCTTTTTGATTCACAAAAAACAATCGAGTCGTTGCAGCCGGACTTCAGGATTTTAATGGGCTTATCGCAGGTGGATGGAGTCATGATTACGGCTCCCAGTGCTGATCCAGAATATGACTTCGTTTCGAGGTATTTTGCCCCCCGTATTGGAATCAATGAAGACCATGCCACCGGTTCCGCCCATTGCATGCTTGTGCCCTTTTGGGCAAATAGGCTTTCGCAGACCAAATTGGCTGCCTTTCAGGCGTCTAAGCGGGGTGGATGGTTTCAGTGCCAAGACTTGGGTGGACAAATTCGACTGCAAGGAATAACCGAAGAGTTTTTGAGCGGAAAAATTCGGCTCTAGAATATTTATGATTGGGGCTTGCTCTCCTCATTTTTTATTCGGTTTTCCCATACTTGCTTCTTGTCTCAACCTGATTCCAACACAAAGTTGATCCCATGTTGTCTGGTTCTCAACTTGTTTTCATGCTGTCTCTAGGTTTTGCTTTTTTCGCAAACCTGGCTCTCAGCAAGGAAATACAGGTCATCAGCTACCATAAGGAGATAAAGCCAATCTTTCAGGCGAACTGCAACGGTTGTCATCAGCCTGCCAAGCAAAAGGGTGATTATTTGATGACTGAATTTGTTGCCATGCTCGAAGGGGGAGAAACAGGCCAAGCTGCCATTGTTCCCGGAAAACCGGAAGAGAGCTACCTGTTCAGTCAGATTCAACGCGATACGGATGGAAATGCCGAAATGCCCAAGGGAAAAGATATCCAAGCCTTGCATGCTGTTGAAATCTCAAAGATCGAGCGTTGGATCCGGGAAGGTGCGTTGGATGATTCGCCCGAAGAGAATGGGGTTGTTTACACCATGGAAGAAAAACCAGTTTACCAGAGGCTCCCGTTGATCCGAACTTTGGCTCATACTCCGGACGGAAAACATCTCGCACAAAATGGTTACCATGAGGTCTTGATTGCTAAAAGTGGAAATGGCCAAGTGATGGCGAGATTAGTCGGTTTGTCCGAGCACATTGAATCGGTAGCCTTTTCACCAGACGGTAAGCGGCTAGCGGTATCCGGGGGGAAACCCGGTATGATGGGTGAAATTCAGGTTTGGGACTGGGCTCGGTCCAAGCTTTTGCTATCTAATTCCGTAACCCACGATACCCTTTACGGTGTCTCCTGGTCCCCGGATGGAAATTCGGTTGCTTTCGGAGCCAGTGATAATGCCGTTCGAGTTATTAATGCTTCCAACGGCAAACCAGAAGTTTTCATGGCTGGCCATGATGACTGGGTTCGGGGGACCATTTTTTCTGCCAATGGTAAAGCCGTTTTCTCGGTTAGCCGGGATAAGACTGTCAAGCAGACGGATGTAGCCACGGAAAGATTCGTGGGTAATGTGACCACGCACACCCCTGGAATCCTCAGCGGTGGGCAAAATTCGATTGCGGTTCGTCCGGGAAAGACGGAGCTTCTGGTTGGAGGGGCCGATGGCAAAGCCAAGCTTTTCCGGCAAGCTACCAAAGCCGCCCCTGCCGGAGGAGGAAATCCCAATCAAATACGGGAGTTTAAGGAACAATTGGGTCGAATATTTGCCGTTAGTTTTAACCCTAAGGGCAATCTTTGTTTTGCAGGGAGTAGTTTGGATGGGCGGGGTGAGGTGAGATGCTTCGAGGTGGAAACGGGCAAACAATTATGGTCCAGGGAGCTGACAAATTCGCCGGTCTACGCTTTGTCGGCTTCTAAGAATGGAACTGAATTGGCCGTAGGTGGCTATGAAGGCAAGATTCAAATCCTATCCATTTCATCAGGGGAAACCATTCGAACTTTGACCCTGCCTCCCCTTGACTCTGGTTCAAGGAAGAAAAAGAAGGAACCACTTCACAAACCCTTTTCCCAAACGGATTTTCTTTCCGAAGAGTCGCTCTCAGCCAATACCAAAGTGGAGCACTTGATTGCTTTCCCTAAAGAAATTAACCTTTCCTCTTCGGTCGAATATACGCAAATCTTAGTAGAGGCTGATTTAGGTGGAGGGAAAGCTACGGATGTAACCAGGATGGTCAGTTGGAAGGGGAACAAAGATCTGGGAAAAATCGATAACCGCGGAGTGTTTACTCCCAATAAGAACGGTGAGGGTTCGCTGATTGCCACCCTGGGCGATAAATCTGCCAAGATTACAGTCTCCGTCACTGGAATGAGGAAGGAGTATAAACCTGATTTTATATCGGAGGTAAATCCGGTAATTTCAAAACTTGGCTGTAATGCGGGCACCTGCCACGGGGCCAAGGATGGGAAGAATGGATTTAAACTTTCATTGCGTGGATATGATGCCTTATATGATATTCGGGGATTTACCGATGACATGGCATCAAGGAGGGTAAATGTGGCCGCACCTGAAAGAAGCCTCATGCTCTTGAAAGCAACGGGCATGGTTCCTCATGAAGGGGGCCAACTGACCCGAGAGGATTCCCGCTATCATCGAATCATCAAGTCATGGATTGGGGAAGGAGCCCCGGTAAATTGGAAGGCGAGAAGAGTCAGGGAAATCAAGCTTTATCCACAAAATCCGGTTGTGGAGGAAATTGGAGTAACCCAACAGTTCCGAGTCGTCGCTTTTTATAAGGATGGCTTGATTCGGGATGTGACCCGGGAAGCTTTTGTGACCAGTGGTAATGGGGAGGTCGCCGAGCACGACGACCTCAGTTTGATGACCACTTTGCGCAGGGGAGAAGCTCCTATCTTGGCCCGTTTTGAAGGAAAGTATGCAGCCACCACCCTCACGGTTATGGGTAATCGCTCCGGTTTTGTATGGAAAGAATCCAGTGCAAACAACCGAATTGACAAGCTAGTCTCGCGTAAGTGGAAACGGATGAAAATTCAACCTTCGGGCCTCGCCAATGACCTTGATTTTCTCCGCCGGGTGTATCTGGATCTCACCGGATTACCTCCCTCTGACTCCATGGTGGCCAGTTTCCTGGAGGATAATCGCTCCACGGATAAGAAGAAAAATGATTTGATTGATCAGTTGATCGGCAATGAGGAATACATTGAACATTGGTCGAACAAGTGGGCGGACATGCTGCAGGTGAACGGAAAGTATCTGGGCCGGGCCGGAGCCACCGCCCTGCGAGACTGGATTGAAGATGAAATCCGTAAGAACACACCCTATGATGAATTTGCTCATAAAATTTTGACAGCCTCAGGTTCGAATAAACAGAACCCTCCTGCGTCCTACTACAAAATTTTGAGAACTCCGGAAGATACAATGGAAAACACCACTCATTTGTTTCTCGCCACCCGCTTTAACTGCAATAAATGCCACGACCATCCCTTTGAGCGTTGGACGCAGGATCAATATTACGAAATGGCGGCTCATTTTGCCCAGTTTAAATTGCACAAAGATCCGGCTGCGGGGAAAAAGACCATTGCAAAGACGGCGGTGGAACGGGCCAAACCCTTATATGAAATTGTCAAGGATGTGCCCACCGGTGAAATCAAGCACGAAAGGACCGGGCGAATCACCGCACCCGGCTTCCCTTACGCGGCATACTTCGAGGATAACGCTTCCTTCTCCCGCAGAGAACGCTTAGCTGCCTGGATGACCTCCGCGGATAACCAGTACTTTGCCCGTAGTTATGTAAACCGCCTTTGGGGCTACCTCTTTGGGGTGGGTATTATAGAACCGATTGACGATATTCGGGCGGGTAATCCACCCAGTAATCCCGAGTTACTCGATTACCTTGAAGATGAATTAATTTCGAGTGGTTTTGATGTCCAACACATTATCCGTTTAATTTGCCAATCAAGGACCTATCAGTTGTCAGTCGAAACAAACAGATGGAACGAGGATGATCAAATCAATTTTTCGCACGCCTTGCCTCGAAGACTTTCGGCAGAAACCCTTCTGGATGCGGTTTACACCGTAACCGGCTCGCAAACGAAATTTCCCGGGGTTCCGGCCGGTACTCGTGCCGCATCCTTACCGGATGTGGGGATTTCACTTCCCGATGGTTTTCTCGGAACTTTTGGGAGACCTGCAAGGGAAACTTCCTGTGAGTGCGAAAGGAATGGGGAATTACAATTGGGGCCAATTATGGCCTTGGTTAGTGGTCCGACCGTAAATAACGCAATCTCAGACCCAAAGAATGCTATCTCCAAGATAGCCAGGGAAGAGACGGACAACCGTAAACTCATCGATCGGTTGTTTTTTCGTATTTTAAACCGACCGGCTTCGGAAGAGGAGATTGACCGAAGTTTAGGGCTGTTTACTGAGACCATCGACGGCGACCATCGTAGACTGACTGCAAAATTGGAAAAGGCGGAGAGTAAGATTAAAGATTGGTTGAAAAAAGAGGAAGCGGACAGGGCAGTCAATATATCCCGGGCAAAAGACCAATTGGAAGATTACCGGGAAAAGACTGCCGCGGCTGTCAAAGCGGCCAACGATCAACGCCATGCCAGAATCAAAGCTGCCCAAGCTGACCTGACAAAGTTCGATGGCACCCTTCCGGTCAAATTGGAGAGATGGGAAAAGGGGTATGCCAGCGGTAAAAGTAAGTGGTCAAATTTAGATCTCACATCCATTCGTTCCAAGATGCCAGGCGTGAAATTTGAAGCTAAAAAGGATGGTTCAGTTTTTGTTGGTGGCCGGAGTTCCAAGGGATCATACCAGATTTCCACATCTTCTCCGCTTAGTAAAATAACTGGAGTCCGGATTGAAGCGATGGAGGACGGGCGATTACCCAAAGGAGGACCCGGTCGGTCGCTGAATGATGGGAATTTCGTGCTTAGTGAACTGGAAGTGACCGCTCGCCCGACCAAGGACTTGAAACACTGGAAGAAGATTCATTTTTCAACATGGGATAGCAAAGCACTATCTCCTGCGTGGAAACTTAATTATGGTTCCTCCCTGGAGGAGAGTAATCAGTCGGTCATTCTTGGTGATGGTAAATCAGAGGACTCCGCACAAATGAGTCCATTTTTTCATGCCGGTCCTTTTAAAAATATAGCTTTGGAGGAGAAAGCAGGCCCGGAGCTTGATTCCACATTCGATCCTCGAAAGACCTACCAACATGCCGGGGAAACGATTAAATGGGTGGGCAGGCCGGAGTGGAAAGATGGTCAACTTTACGGCTCAGTGTTTAGCTCGGAGAATTCATCGAATTACTTGGTTAAACAAATCACGGTCCCTGCAGACCAGCAATTACCGGTCAGTTTGGGGAGTGATGACGGGATTAAGGTCTTTCTGAATGGAGAAGCAGTTTTATCGAGCAATGTTGGGCGGGCGGCTGCGCCAGATCAGGAAAAAGTGATACTTAAGCTAAAGAAGGGAAGGAATATTTTGTTGCTGAAAATTCACAATGGGGTAGGGCCATCTGGTTTTTATTTTAAATCAGGAACCGGGGAGGTAACCCTGCCCGGTTTTACCTTTACCGGAGAAATGCCTGCCGGGAGTTATGTCATCAGGTTTAAAGGGCGGAATTCAGCTAAGGCTGTGGCCAAAATTGTGCTATCGGATGCGGTAAAAACAGCCAGTCAAACCACAAGTCCCTCAATCAGGATAAACGCCACCCAGGACTGGCATGACTATCAAATCGGATTTTCCCTGCAAAAGAACTCGCAAGGCTTTATTTTTTTACTTTCAGGAAAGACGGCCGTTAAGTCCGTGGAAATATTCCGCAACGCCCTTTCTCAGAAACTTTCCTTTGAAAATGCACTCGCTTCCTTTAGCCAGGGCAGATATCCAGTAGCCTCTGCGGTTGATGGGAAAGTGGCTCCCTCGAACAATGGATGGGCAATTTCACCGCAGATGGGCAAAACCCACTACGCCTCGTTCAAGGTCAGGTCTCCCGTTAAATTTGATGGCCCCACGAATTTGGAGATTACGCTGAAACAGGAATATCAGGGTGGACAACATTCCCTGGGTAGATTTCGGGTTGCCGTAACCGATGTAGCCGGATCCATTAGCTATGGAATTCCGGAAGAAGTTAAGAAAATCTTTGCCGTGGCAAGGGCAAAACGTACTTCCCAGCAAAAGAAAAAATTGGTTGATGAATTTAAGAAATCGGATGCCCGAAGGGTTGGACTTGTTCAGGCACTGGCGGAAGCGAGCAAGCCACTTCCGAACGATCCAAAACTTACAAATTTTGAGAACGCATTAAAAATAGCAGAGACGCCCGTGCTCTTACCGCCTGAGGTGGCTCGCTTGCGCCGGGCTCTTTCCCTGAGCGAAAAGCAACTGGAAAATAAAAGAGTGATCGGTGCCCAGGATTTGGCTTGGGCCCTGATTAATACCCCTGCCTTCCTTTTCAATCGATAATCATAGTCTATTTTCTGCTTTTAAAACAGTAAACATCTAAACTATTATACGAAAATGATCGGATTATCTGGAGAATTAGGAAAAGACCTTTGTGACCGGCATCTTCCCATGAGCAGGAGGGATGTGCTGAAAGTGGGCGGCTCCAGTATGTTAGGACTTTCCCTCGGAGCCATGCTACAGATGAAAGCCGATGCTTCATCGAAAGCGGGCGGATCACCTGGTTGGGGGAAAGCCAAAAGTATCATTATGATCTACCTGCAAGGGGGGCCCAGCCATCTCGACCTTTGGGATCCCAAGCCCGATGCCCCCGATAAGGTAAGAAGTATTTTCAAACCTATTCCTACGAAAATTCCCGGTGTACGTTTCACAGAGCTGTTGCCAAATCTTGCTAAGGTAAACGACAAATTCACCATGATGCGTTCCGTCAGTTACACCCCGAAAGGTCTTTTCAATCATACGGCAGCGATCTACCAAATGATGACTGGATACACTACGGACAAGGTCAGCCCTTCCGGGCAACTGGAACCACCCAGTCCCAAGGATTTCCCAAATTTTGGTTCCAATATCGTAAGACTTCGTCCCAGCAACGAGCCGATGCTTCCGTTCGTGATGCTTCCTCGTCCTCTCCAGGAGAGTGGCGTGGTCGGCAAGGGGGGGACGGCAGGTTTTCTCGGTAAGGCATACGATCCTTATACTTTATATCCCCCGGGAAGTGATATGGATATGCAGAAAATGGCTAAGATCCGGGTGGATGATCTTGAGATGCGTCCGGATATGTTTGGGGTGCGGCTCAAGAGACGGGCGGAGTTACGGAATTCGATTAATGAAGCCATGCCAGTTATAGATAAGGCAGTGGAGCATTATAACTTAAATACCCACTACGACCGAGCTCTCGACTTGGTTTCTTCAGGACGAGCCCGGGAAGCCTTTAATCTTGGACAGGAAAAAGAAACCTTACGCGATTCCTATGGGCGTAACACTTTTGGACAAAGTTGTCTGCTTGCCCGTCGTCTGGTGGAAGCCGGCACCCGCGTGGTGGAAGTGATCTGGCCCAAAGTTGCCAATTCAGACAATCATTCCTGGGATGTTCACAAAGGGCTTCCCAAGCGGATGAAAGACCAATCAGCACCGATGCTCGACATGGGCTTATCCGGGTTGATGTCTGACTTGGATCAACGCGGACTTCTCGAAGAAACCATGGTTGTCTGTGTTGGAGAGTTTGGTAGGAGTCCGGAAAAAGGAGTTAGCACCTCTGGAAACGGAAACAGTGCCGACGGTCGGGACCATTGGCCCTATTGCTACACCGGAATTATTGCCGGAGCCGGAATCAAAAGGGGTTATGTTCACGGAGAGTCTGACAAAACCGGATCCTCGCCCCTGGAAGATCCCGTTCATCCCCGTGAGCTGTTAGCCACGATTTACCATGGCTTTGGAATTAATCCAGAGACAATTGTATATAATCATTTAAACCAGCCTCGTGAACTTGTAAAGGCTCAGGCTGTCACCCGGCTTTTCTCCTAAAAATAAAACCACTGATGATTTTCCAATACGCAACGCCGGTTGCGTGGTTGCTTTGCTTCTACCTCTGGGGATGTGTCCGCACGATTGACCCCAAAATAGCCGATCAAGAGGTTCGAAAACTTTTGGAGGATGTTCCGGGTTTTGACTGGCAGCCAGATAAGCAATCACGATTACTTTTTTCCGAGGACGATTTTCTCCCTCTTCCTCCTAAAGATGATAATATTTCCCGTTCAATTACCATGAGGATCCAAAAGGGAGATGCGTATCAGGATGGTAATGCCTCACTCGTCCTTGATGCCGGCAAATGGAGAAGATCTTTACCGGTCGATATAAACGGCTCGGTTCTTCTTGACTTGGAAACATCCATCGTTTTGGCCTTGCTTCATTCCAGGGAATTTCAAAAGCAGAAGGAGGCTTTGTATCTATCCGCTTTAGATGTAACCTATGAGAGGTTTCAACTCGGTCCCGTACCTTTTGCCGGGGTTACGGGTCAAGTAAGTCAGGAAATTGATGAGGATCCATCAGATTTTCAATCACGAGCCAAGGCCGGTTTTCGGGGAATAACTGGAAAAGGTACGAGTTGGATTGCATCCCTTGCAAACCGTTTGAGCATTGAACTTACTGGAGGAGATGTAGAGGTCGGCGGTTCGCTCGCCAACCTCACCATAACCCAGCCCTTACTTCGGGGGGCCAGTCGCAGGATTTATTTGGAGCAATTGACCCAGAGCGAGAGATCTTTATTGGCCGATGCCCGAAGCCTTGAACAGTTCAGGCAGGGCTTTTTTCTGAATGTGGTCCTGGGTTCCAACCCGGCAGGAAGTGTGGGGACTAATCGCAACATTTTACCTATTTCACCGCCCTCCACTGGGGTTTCTGGCTTTCTGGGGTTGGTTCAGGAATTGCAAAGAATTCGAAATCAGGAAGCAAATGTGGCCAAACTTAATGACAGCCTTCTGCAATTGGAAGCGGCATTCGAAGCCGGTCGGATTGGCAGTCGCTTGCAGGTGGATCAAGCACGGCAGGCTCTTTTTAATGGTCAAAGTAGACTATTGGCAGCGAAATCTTCCTTTGCCAACCGGTTGGATGGTTACAAGATTTTTTTGGGACTGCCGCCCGATTTACCTATGAGGGTAATAGATGACTATATTCAGAGTTTCCGACTGGCCGATTCGGATCTTGTGGGATTACAGGACCAGGTTAACCGGGTTTTGTCTGCGGTTAGAAATCCGGAAGAAGTAAGCACCCCTGAATCCTTACGCGTCTATTTTGATCAAATTAATGGGATGCAGGAGAACACGGAGCTTAGCATGGCCAGCCTGAGGCAGGATTTTAGGAAATTTCAACAGGTATTGCCCCTTCGAAAGGAAGAATTTGCCAGTCTGCGAAAAAGATCTGATTTGAAAGAACTGGGGATGGGGGAAGAAGCCTTCAGGGACCAGGAGCTTGATGGATTACTGGAAGAGCTGAACGCCACGATTGAAAGGGTTGGTTCCTCCCTGCGTGTATTTTATCAAAATCTGGAACAATGGGAAGAGGAGTCTGGTTCCTTACCGCTTGAAACGGCACGGGGAAGGTTCTCCGTGCTTATCAATGGATTTTCGGGCACCTTGCTCGAGATTTCGTTAGTCAAGGCATCGGCACGGCTGGAATCCATTGTCATGGAAGAAATAATGATCTCCCCCAAGAATTCCTCTGAAATTGCGTCTGCTTTCCGTATGGACTGGAAAAATAATCGGGCAACTTTAGTCGATGTCTGGAGAAAAGCTGACATAGCCAAAGATGATCTTAAGACTGACCTAGATCTGGTTCTTTCGGGGGATCTAGGCTCTGATTCGATGGGTTCCGGGCAGTTTGAACCGGACGAAAGCCGACTACGGGTCGGACTGGAACTCGACACCCCTCTGTCTAAAATTAAGGAGAGAAACCGTTACAAAGCCTCCCTTCTTCGTTATCAGCAGGCCCGCAGATCCTACCTCGCTTTTGAAGATAGTATTTTGAGAGCCTTCCGGGAACACCAGCGTTTATCGAAATTATTTCAACTTAATTTTGAGCTTAGTCGGGCGGCTGTCCGAGGAGCGATCGCTCAGGTTGATCTTGCACGCATGCGGTTAGATGAGCCTCCCCAACCCGGACGAAATGCGCAGTTTGGAGCCACGACGGCGAGAGATCTGGTGAATGCACTCAACGATCTCTTGGAGGCAAGCAATAGTTTTGTTGAGGTATGGATCGGTTATGAAGCGATGAGGATGAGATACGCTTACGATCTTGGAACTATGCAATTATCAGACAAAGGTTTGTGGGTGGATGTGGTCCCCCAGAATTCGAAGTAATTTTAGTCCTAACTTGCCCTTATCAATCTATAAGATATGGTTATGAGAATATGATTTCTTCCCCAAGACATGGATTTGTCTCGACCAAGACTATGATGGGACTTGCCAGTGCCGGTGCCCTGTCCCTGATATGGTGGATGAGTGGAAACGAGGATTCCTTGGATGCTGAGATTCAGCCTCTTTTCGAGGAAGTTGCTAGCAGCGATTTTGTTCTTGAATTTGTCGAGCCTGGTGAAATTGAAAGTGCTGAGAATATTGAGATCAAGAGTGAGGTGAAAAGCCGCTCCTCAGCCGGTACTTCGATCCTGCAAATTGTCCCTGAAGGAACAGTGGTAAATAAGGGGGATTTTCTGGTCAGGCTTGACGATGCATCGTTGCAAAAGGATTTGTTGCGACAAAGAATTTCCGTTCATCAATCGAAGGCTACCTTGGTAAAAGCCACTGCGGATGTGGAAGCTGCAAAACTTGCCTTGCAGGAATATCTTTCAGGCTCTTTCCGCGAGAGCGAAGAACAACTCGAGAGTTCCGAGTTCGTCGCCAAGGAAAACCTGAGGAGAGCCCAAGAGTATTTAGTTTACAGCAATAAACTGGCGGCCAAAGGCTATGTGTCGGAAGCCCAGTTGGAAGCTGATCAATTTGCTGTGGAAAAGGCGAGGAAGGAACTGGATTTGGCCCAAACAAAACTGGAAGTGCTTCGTACTCATTCAAGGAAGGCCAAGGTTAATGAATTAAATGCTGCAATTCTCACTGCCGAAGCCCGTCTGCAATCCGCTCAGAACTCATACCAACTGGAAAAAACGCAGGAGTGCGAAATTGAAGAACAAATTGAAAAGTGTATGATCTTTTCTCCAGCAGCAGGCGAGGTGACCTACGCAAACAAGACGAAATCGGGATCATCTGATGCCGTACTCATCGAGGAAGGAAAACAGGTCCGGGAAAACCAAACCATTATTCGGCTACCCAATGTTTCCTTGTTGCGGGTTAGGGCGAAAGTGAATGAAAATAGAATCGAGCAAGTCCGTCCGGGCATGAAGTGTTCTATCCTAATTGATGCGATGCGTGATCTGGTCCTTGACGGAACGGTTGAATCGGTCAGCGAATATCCCATTCCTTCGTCTAGTCGCTATACCTCTCATATCAAGGAATATTCCACGGAGATCGTAATAAACGACCCGCCATCCGGAGTCAGAACCGGTATGACCGCGAAAGTTACTATCAAGTCAGAATTTATCCAAAACACCTTGCAGATTCCCCTCACTGCTATCTTTCGTAGAGAAGGTATATCTTTTTGTCTGGTTGGTTCTGAGTTGGATGGCATAGATATTCGCGAAGTAAAGCTTGGATCTTTCAATATGAACAAGGCTGTGGTATTGGAAGGATTGAAAGCAGGTGAAAGGGTTGTGCTCAATCCTGATCACTTCCTTGCAGACCTTGAACTTTTGAGCACGCAGTCATTGGCAAAAAAGTAAGGTTTTCTCCATAGTTTCAAAACTGCGAATGTGCTGATCATTTTTCATGAAGTTCGCAATTAGCCTTTGTTCCCTTTCCAAAGTTTATGAAATGGGAGAAGAAAAAATTGTAGCCCTCGATGCAGTTAACTTAGAGGTCCCGGAGGGCGACTATGTGGCGATTATGGGACCATCTGGTTCAGGAAAAAGCACGCTTCTCAATTTGTTGGGATGTTTGGATCGTCCAACTTCAGGTAAATATGAATTATCAGAAACTACCGTTGAAACTTTAGATGATCAGGAACTTTCATCTCTGCGAGCCAAATCCATAGGCTTTATCTTTCAATCTTATAATCTAATTCCCTACCTTTCCGTTCTGGAAAATATTGCCTTACCGGCAAGTTATAAGAAAGACTCCCTACTCACCCTAGATCAAACAAAGGCACTGGCCAATCGGGTGGGTTTGGAAGACCGTCACGATCATCTCCCGTTACAATTGTCAGGTGGTCAACAACAACGAGTGGGGATTGCCCGTTCGCTTGCCAATGATCCCGCTTTTATTCTTGCGGATGAACCTACGGGTAACCTGGATTCAAGAACCACTAAGGAAATACTTGACTTACTGGATGAGTTTAATGGCAATGGGAAAACCATTGTTTTGGTTACCCATGAGGAAGAGGTAGCTTCCCGTGCCCATCGAGTGATTAGGATGCTTGATGGCAAGATTGTGAGCGATGAGCGTATCAGGGAATCCAACTCAGTCAGTAGGCACGATGTCGATTCCAGTACTGCTCTGCTTTCTTCCCCCCAAAACCACCTCCAAAGATTCCTGGGAAATCTGTGGAAAAGCGCATTTCAAAGCATCATTACTCATCCCCTTCGTTCATTACTCACGGGATTGGGAGTATTTATCGGTGTGGTCAGTGTGGTGTGGCTTCTTGCCATAGGTGAAGGGATTGCCGAGCAAGCAGAGGGAGAGATCATGGAGCTTGGAGCAAATAACCTCATTGTTTCCAGTAAAAGACCGCCGGAAGAAGAGAGGTCGAGTAAAGGAGCCTATTTTTATTCTTACGGTTTGACTGAAAATGATTACCGTAAGATTTCTAAAATTGTCCCTCATATCTCAGCTGCTTACCCCACCCGGGAGTTGGATCGGAGGCGGGTCTTTACCAAAGATGGTTCTCAGCGGGCTGAACTGCTGGGATGTTTGCCTAATTATCGTGCCTTACACGATCTCGTTTTGACGAAGGGTCGTTTCATTAGTGAAGAGGATAATCGGGGTGAATCAGAAGTTTGTGTTCTTGCCAGTAGCCTTGCCCGAACTCTTTTTCCGTTTGGAGACTCGCTTGGAAAGCCGGTCAATATAGGGGGTAATTTGTACACGGTCATTGGTGAAGTCGCTCCAAGAACGAATTTGAATGATACGGGCGAACTTGGGTTTAAGGAATTATTTGAGGACAATGTTTATTTGCCGCTCGCCACTCATTGGGCAAAAATCTTCGACTATTACTACCGCGGCTATGATGGTAGTCATTTACTTTCTAAACTCATTTTAACCATCGATAAGCAAAGTAAATTAATCACGGTTGCTCAAATGATCAGAGATCTTTTACAGAAGGATCATGGAATGGAAGATTTCCAAGTGACAGTACCGCTCGAATTAATGGAACAAGCTGAAAGAGCAAAGATGACATTTGTAGCTCTGATGGGCTTAGTTGCCGGTATTTCCCTTTTTGTTGGAGGCGTTGGAATCATGAACATTATGTTGGCAACCGTGACTGAACGCACCCGGGAGATCGGAATACGCCGAGCTATCGGGGCCAGGAAGAAGGATGTTGTTTTTCAATTTCTTGTTGAAACCACTGTGCTTACCGGAATCGGTGGTCTGGCTGGAATACTGGTTGGGCTTCTCTGCGAGCCCGCTTACAGGACAGTACTTGAAATGATGGAAAAGCTGTCACCGAATTTATATGAATCCTTACCCCCTTCCATGCAGAATATGACCCCGGTTATGGTTCCATGGGCTCTTCCATTGGTTTTCGGCATTGCCGTACTTACTGGTTTAGTTTTTGGGCTCTATCCGGCAAGAAAGGCAGCTCAAATGGATCCAGTCGAAGCCCTACGACATGCCACCTAATTCTGCGAACCCTTGTTTGCAGACTGGTCTTACAAATCTTTGGTATCCTTTGATTCCAATTGATGTATAACGCGGGTCCGTAGTGGCGGGCCATGGACCCCCATGATGGGTGGCAAGCCCAGGAACAACACCAGGCGGAAAACCATTCCAAAGGATGCGCCCAACCTTGGATTCAAGAATTGGCAAGAGAGTGGAGGCGTCAATTCTGTCATTATCAGTTGCAAGCATGGAACCTGTAAGACTGCCCTCCAAAGACCTGGCGACCGCAAGCATTTCGGGGAAATCTCGGGCAATGATCAGAATGGAGGCGGGACCAAAGGCTTCGGCCTTTAATTCAGAAACGGCAAGAAAATCCTTGGCTGCGACTTTGAAGATCCGAATCCGTCCACTTCCGTTAGCTGATGAAATTTCTGATTGAGCGATCATATCCAGGTATTGTGCTAAGTGCTGGGAGGTCTTTTCGTAGTTTTGGAATACATCTTGGTTGAGCATGGGTAGTGTTTCCTTTTCTGAGACATATGCCTGCAATGATTCTTTGAATTTTTGGTCAAAGGATTCTTCCAGAATGATGAGAGCACCGGGTTTGGTGCACATTTGTCCGCAGAATAAATTCACCGCATCGATGTAGGAACCAATTAGTTTTTCTCGCTTTTCCTTAAGGGCAAAAGGTAGTGCAAAGACAGGGTTTAAGCTTCCCATTTCCGCATGAAATGGAATTGGTTTAGTTCTGGATTTCGCAACTTTCGAAAGGGCTTTTCCGCCCTGAAGGGAGCCGGTAAAGGCGACGCATGCCGTTTTTGGATGAGAAACCAAGGCTCTCGAGACACCATGACTTTCTCCGTGGAGTAAAGTGAAGCAACCTTCTGGCATGTTCGATTCTTTTTTGGCCAGGTTTACCAGTTCCGCAAGGAGTTGGCAGGTCCGGGCATGCCGCGGGTGAGATTTGACCACCACCGGGCAGCCAACTGCAAGCGCACTTGTGGTATCCGTACCCACAACTGAGATGGCAAGGGGGAAGTTGCATGCTCCAATGACCACCACCGTTCCGACCGGATGATTCTCTTTCTGCATCCCAAGGTTGGCATTGGGTTCTCGGTTAGGCTCTCCCTCCTCACAGCTATTCTCTTTCCATTCTTCCTTCTCGGCAAGAACCGCAAAAAGTCTGATCTGATCGATTGTCCGGGAGCACTCTCCTTCCAGTCTTTCAATCCCTAAGCTCGTTTCCTGCTCGGCCATTGCAATGACTGATTGACGATGCGTTGCTAAATTTTCCGCGATTCTTCGGAGGAATCCTGCTCTTTGCCCTCCTTCTTTTTTACTGAACTCGATGAAACAGGATTGAGCTGATTCGAGGGTTTGATCGATGACTTCGAAAGTCGTATCCGGAAATGTAGTTGGTCCCATAGCCTATAGATACATACTATCGTAAATATCGGCAATTTTTCGAATCGACAAAGCATAGGCAGCGGTTCGACGGTCGTTTATCATTGGGTTATTTAGGTGCTGTTCCCTAACTTCGTTGTAAGATTCGCGCATCGTATCGTCCAATCCTGAGCGTACGAGATTGATTTCATTGGGGCCTTCAAGCAGTTGCTCTTTGGCATTCTGATCCAAATTTTTACCAAGTGCTCTTTCCATAAGTTCGATAATTTTTTGACTTTGGGCCTCAGCAAATCTTCGATCCATTCGCCCAAATTTAACATGGGATAAATTCTTGAGCCATTCAAAATAGGATACGGTCACTCCACCTGCGTTCAGGTAGGCGTCGGGAATAATAAATATGTTTCTTTGGTTCAGGATTTGATCCGCTTCATAAGTCACTGGTCCATTGGCTGCTTCCGCCAGAACCTTACATTGGAGATGAGGGGCATTTTCTTCGGTAATCACTCCTTCCATGGCCGCGGGGATTAAAATATCGCATGGGTGGGTTAATATTTTCGCACCATCCGGTTCAAAGGTGGCATCGGGAAATCCCTCGACTTTCCTATTTTCCTGTTTATAGGCTGAGACTTCCTCAACGGGAAGACCTGACTTGTTAATGATGGCACCATCCCTTTCGATGATAGCAATAATTTTGGCCCCATCTTCTTCCTCCAAAAACTTAGCCGCGTGATAACCGACATTACCAAGTCCCTGAATGATGATTGATTTTCCCTGCAAGGATCCCTCCAAGCCAGCCTCTTTTAAATCTCCGGGATTCCTGAAAAATTCTCGTAGTCCATATTGAACTCCTCGTCCCGTGGCCTCAATTCTCCCCTCGACTCCGCCAAAATGAACCGGTTTCCCGGTTACGCATCCTTTGGCATTGATGTCAGAAGGGTGGAGTCTCTGATATTCATCCGCAATCCAGGACATCATTCTTTGACCGGTTCCCATATCAGGTGCGGGAACATTGAGTCCGGGGCCTAAAAATCCCCTTTTATCAAGTTCTTGGGTAAATCGACGGGTGATATGCTCGAGTTCGTCGATGGTGTAATCTTTGGGGTTTATTTTTAGGGCACCTTTTGATCCAGCATAGGGCACATTGACAATCGCACATTTATAGGTCATCAAGGCGGCCAATGCTTCCACCTCCTGCTGGTCGGCAAAAGGAGCGTAGCGAATTCCCCCCTTTGCCGGAAGGATATGCTCACTATGGGTAGCCCGCCAACCTGTGAAAATTTCATAACTACCCCGTAATTCAACCCCAAACTTCATTTCACAGATTGCATTACAAGTACGAATCTGATGAGCCAGACCTTTGGGAAGTTCTAGAGCTTTGGCCGCTCGATTAAAGCACAGGTCTACACTCTCAAGGAAGGAAGTTTTGTTTGTAGAATGCATCTATGTTTCCTGAAGAAAAAAAAAGATTTATTCAAACAAGAAGAATGAAGTTTTGCGAAGGACCAAAAAACCCGCATGGAAGCGGGATATTTTAAAATTTGTTGAGAGAGTAAATTCTACCAGTCAGAACCTTCGGATGGACTATCCTCTTTGGGTCGAGCCTCATTCACGCGAAGAGGTCGGCCTTCCATCTCATGACCGTCCATGGCTTCAATGGCTTTGTTTGCTTCTTCGTCATTATTCATGGTGACAAAGCCAAACCCCTTTGATCTGCCAGAGTCACGATAAGTGATGACTGATGCCTTTTCGACACTTCCATAAGGGCCGAATGCTTCGGCGAGTTCCTGATCCCTCACGGACCAAGGAAGATTTCCAACATATATTTCCATTTTTGTAATTATTTTTGTTATAACCTAATTCCCTTCAGATTATTGGGGTCAGGTGTTGATGATGATCTGAGATTTAAATCTGAAAGGTAATATATAATTATGTAAATCTGCCTATAAAGATCAATGGTAAAGCATTCCTTAAAAATGGAATTTAAAAATTTGATATGAAATTATTTTTTGTAAGTAATTACTCCAACATTTATTCCAACTCATGAGTATTTACTGGGTGATTCAATTTACATTTTGTTCATCAATTACAATTTCTTACCCTCACATATGATTAGACTCAAAATTCTGATTTTTCATGTAACTGTTTTTCCTTTCCTTTTTGCAAAAGCAGAAGAAGATTTCACCAGATAAGTTTTGCCCACTCTTTCAAATAAATGTTTTGCCTGCCATGGACCTGTATGCTCATTCGCTCGTTCCACCATGGCTCTCGTGATTTGGGCACTAAGGATGCGGGTTCAATACCACCTAACGGGTAAACTAGCCATTTTACCAAATGGAGTGCTACCGTGGTCAGCAATCCTTCGATCTGCTAAATATTAATCTATAAATAACTCAAAATAGGATTATAACTTTCTGGTTAAGGGAACTGGTCCATGTGATCAATCGAGCCAGAAAGCAAGTTGGTGAAGCCGCCTAAGCAAGGATCTACCTCTTTTTAGATGCAGGCCATAGGTCACAGGGTCAACAATTTGTCGGATAATCCCTCTTTCAAGGACAAGTTGTTTCAGCTTCGCTTGATTTTGATGAACTAATTGATTGAAATGATCAAACTAAGTCTTTTCCCGTAAAGTTACATATACTATCTCTGCCTGAGGGAGAGTTTTCGTGGCGTCTTGAATATTTGAATCTAAAAATTAATCAGAAAGATTGAATGAGAATTTTTCATCCTTACACGAATGTTGCAAGAGTGTGAAAAAAAATTCAGATTTTTGTCATATTCTAGCATCTTCAGGTTATAAGAGTTTAACTCTATTCTTTTGTTCACGGGCAAGGAACGAAAGTCTAGCTTCAAAATGAGACGCATGGTTCGGGCAAACCATGCGTCTTTTTTTGTGATGAGACTTTTCTCGATTTATTAATTTGATAAGATTGGAATTTGCAAAAAATTATTGAATACCACCTCGCCATGATTTTCGAATGGAGCATACTATTTTTTACAAATGACAGTTATTTCAGAACTTACAGAACCCTCATCAACGGCCCTCGAATCAATCAATCATCTCCTACCCCAATTATCATCCAAAGCCAGCCTGATAACCATGGAAAGACTTTCAGAATTAGTTGGCTCGGGGAGTACAATGATATTTATTTGCACCAATGAAGAAGCCAAAATTGTGGGAATGCTGAGCTTGGTGATCATGAAAATACCAACTGGAAACAAGGCATGGGTCGAGGATGTGGTGGTAGACCAGAACGCCAGAGGACAGGGACTGGGAAAGGCTTTAATGGACCATGCACTTGAAGAAGCAGGGAAACTTGGAGTGAAAACAATTGATCTTACATCCAGGCCCAGTCGTGAGAATGCAAACAGGCTATACCAGTCTTTAGGCTATCAAATCAGAGAAACAAATGTTTACAGGTGTAGTGTTTCTTGATTCCATCGTAATTTCCTTATTTTAAATCCCCGTTACCATGAGTGCTGATTTCCTCTTTTCCTTTTTACTATTTTTTCAAGTTCAGATTGATTCAATCAAGGAGAGTGGTTTCTTTAGGATGCTCGCTGAGAAATACCCGGAAATATCCAAAAATATTTCCAATCCCAAGCAATTGGATAGTGAGCTTCAAGAAATGATAGAGGTGACCGGTCTCAATTTTGAGGACCTTGCCCAATTTAGTTTAATGGTTGAAGGATTGGATGGCATAAGTAAAGCGTCAGAGGAAGGTAGATCTCCCAAAATTGGATCCGAACTTGAGTTCTTTTTCTCGGCAAAAATAAAAGGTCACCTTGATGCAATAAAGATGTTTGCCTTTATCTTGGAGGAAATTGGTGAAGAAAAAGGAGATGGAATTCGGAAGAAAGTGGAAAAATCAATAAGCAAAAAAGGGGAATCTTTCTCAATTACTATGCCATCCGAGCTAACCGATCAGGTCTTTTCCGACTCGGACCTGCTCTTCTCTATTTCAAAAGATGGGAATTATTCGAACATTCAAATTGGTCTGCCTGGCAAAATGGACGGTCTCACAGAAGATGAAGACCAGAATTCGACCCTTGCATGCCTTAATGCAATGGCAAAAGACCGCCAAATTACCTTGGGCATCAGGGTGGACCCAGCAGTTTGGGAAAGACCCGAATTTAACTCTCAGCAACAAAATCCTCTTTTTGCAGGTTTGGCCAATTCTATCAAGGGAATCAGAGAGTTTGGTCTTGCCTTAAGTTTTCGAGAGGAGTCTCTAGGGGTTGAAATATGCGTTCATTGCAAGGATACGCAATCTGCACTCGGTTTGTGGACAGTGGCTCAGGGAGGACTGGGTATGGCACAGTTGGCCATGGCCCAGCAAGGCGGGCAGTCACCCACCATACTATCGAGAATTAAAACGCAGGCTGAGAAAACAAATGTTTTTGTCCGGGTTGATCTTTTGGAAGCAGATTTAAATGAGTTTGAACGAATGTCACTGCTTCCCCAACAAGACCAAATTGCTGACTCCAAAGAATCACCGTTAGAATCCGATCCTTTGGTGGGCAAGAAAGCTGCACCGATCGAAACAAAATTGCTGGATGGAACTTCGTTCAATCTGGATGAATACCAAGGCAAGGTGGTGGTGCTCGATTTTTGGGCGACTTGGTGCGGGCCTTGCATAAAGGCCTTGCCCCAACTCATTGAGAGTAGCTCAGACTTTGCCCCGGAGGAAGTTGTTCTGGTGGCCGTGAATCAGGGCGAGAACAAAAAAAGGATCACCCAATTTCTCCAACAGAAAAAGCTCATGGATTTGACGGTTGCAATGGACAAAAACCAAAGGATTGGTCGTGATTATCAGGTGCAGGGCATTCCCAAAACCGTGGTGATTGACCAAAAGGGCATCATTCGTCATGTGGAAGTCGGTTTTGCTGAAAGAACAGCCTTTCGAATTAAGTCAAAAATAAGCAAGTTAATCGAAAAATAAACTTTTCTTTTTGAGCATCCGGAAGGATATTATTTCCTTCGGAGAAAAGGCTTTTTTGTCCTAATGAACCCGGGTGGGTCTATGGAATAATAATGTTTTTAAAGTTTAATCAGTCCAAAACGCCCGAAAGGAGATAAAGCCATGATGAAAGTCAATGATTTCCAAAAATATGAAATTTCCCTCAAAATTCCTTATGAGGAATATTTCAGTCTAATTTATGAATCCAAATATCTTCTGGAGGCACGGTTGGGGCCAGACCGTTGTTTCGTTGCCAGAGTGGCCGTATATGGAAATAGCCGGCGCCGGGGGGTGGAAAAAGCGATTGAATGGTTTAACAAAGAATTCAAGGGCTTATTGGGTTCAGCTCATAAGGTAATGACCATAGACGATCCTTTCGGGGAAGTTTCCTACGATGCCACTTTCGCCTGCAATGATCTTGGTAATAAGTACCTGGATTCCAAAACAATCGAGCGAGTGATAGCTGAATCAGATGGTGACTTGGCTTCTGAGGATCCGGAATCTGAAAACAACCAACACAATTGTCTACGTCGGATTAAACGGAGAAAAAAACAGGTTATTCAACTGACTTCAAGGCTTTCTCAAACACCCAGTGGTACGATTTACTACAAAATGGTAGAACCCATTGTATCCAGTGGGAAAAGAATGAAAATTACATCCGTTAAACTTTCCTCGAAGAGCTTGGAAAAAGCATTGCGTGAAGTTAGCAGGCGTGGGCTTGATAAATTTGAGAAATTTGCTCATTCTGCATCGGCTAACAAGAAAAAAACCTCCCCAACCCCAATGGCTGCTTAAGTGTCTGACCTTTCTCCTGATCGTTCAACTGAGCTACTTCAACTTATGATGAAGTACCAAAGACGCATCTTTGCCTACATTCACACCCTTGTACCTTCGAGAAGTGATGCGGAGGACATACTCCAGGAAACAAGCCTGACCATTTGCGAGAAATTTAAGGACTTTGAACTTGGGACCAATTTCTATTCTTGGGCATGTCAAATTGCATACTGGAAAGTACGGGCAGCCCGCAAAAAATTCGCGACATCGAAGGTAGTTTTCAATCAGGAAGTCCTCGATATTGTTTCTCAAACCAGAACGAAGATGGAAGACGAGCTTGATATTCGTCATGAGGCCCTTTCGCGTTGTTTGCACAAATTGAACGACCGGGACCGCAGGATGGTTTTGACCCGCTATGAATCGGGTAAAAATGTGTCAGCGGCAGCTCAGGCGTGTGGCAGGACGGTACAGGGGGCTTACAAAGCTTTAAATCGTATCCGTAAAGTTCTTTTTGATTGTGTAACCTTCGAACTTGCGGCGGAACAGGTGCGATGAATTTATCCGACGAAGAGATTCTGGAACTTCATGACCTGCTTAATGGCGTGGTCGAAAAAAATCTACCACCTACCAAGCTTAAAAGGCTAGAGGATTGGTTACTGGACTCTCCCGCCGCGAGGCGGGAATATGTATTTTTCATGGATATGTCCTCCAGTCTTGCCCATTATGCGGAAGAAATTGTTACGGATGAAGATGGTTCGGATCATGAGGATCTTTCCACTGCAAGTAATGTCCTTCAATTTGTTAAACCATTGCTTGCGTTTGCTGCCCTCCTGATAATTGGCTTATCCTTGGCTAATTTTTGGAATTCGCCTTCAGGTTCCAGAAAAACTTTGCGGGCAGAAAAAGTTTCTCTGAATCAGAATCTACCCGCTAGCCAGGCTGAGGATTCCGTTTTTGCAGTTCTGACCCATACGGTTGGTCTCAAATGGAGTGAGACTACAGACAGTCCTCCTAGCCTCGGGCAAACTTTAGACGTCCGTAACCTGGAGGTTTCGGAAGGACTGGCACAGATTGAATACATTCGGGGGTCCACAATCATTTTAGAAGGTCCCGTGTCCTTTGATATAGTGGGTTCGAATGAAGGCTCGTTGAAAAGAGGTAAACTTCGGGCAAATGTTCCTCCGGTTGCGAAAGGTTTTTCAGTGGATTTACCTCATGGTCGTCTTGTGGATCTGGGTACTGAATTTGGTCTCAATGTACATGAGGGTGGTTCGACTGAGATTTTCGTTTACAAAGGAAAAGTTCGTTATGATGGATTTCAGAATTCAGACGAGGCTTTTTCTCATGAAATTTCTTCAGGCGAAGCCTTATTTGTCGATCCCTACGGAAATCCTAGTTGGATAGAAATGCCGAGCGAACCATTTATGGGAACTGCAGACCTAGCCTTTATTTCGATGGAGCAATCGCAAAACCGTTATTCCTCATGGGTAGAATTAAGTGAAGAGATAGCTCAGTCAAACGATACTTTACTTTATTATTCTTTTGATAACCATGCTCCTTGGTCCAGAACCCTGAATGACCTTTCTAAACAGGCAAATGGAGCAGTTGTAGGTTGCATTTGGACCGACGGTCGATGGGCAGGAAAGGGAGCTCTTGGGTTTAGCCGAAAGAACGATCAGGTTAGACTGGATTTTCCGGGTCATCACTCCGCCCTGACTCTTGCTGCATGGATATGTCTGGGTGACTTGGGCTCACATCCTTCTCCAATCATTTCATCCGATTCAGGCTCCAATGGGTCAGTCTCCTGGTACATCAGCCCAGAAGGCAAACTTGTGCTTGAGCTAATTTCGAATGGAAAACCAGAAAAATATGAATCCGCTGTGGCTTTTCGAAAGCAGAGAATTGGACGCTGGATGCATGTTTCGACCACTTTCGATCCGGTTGCCAAAATGGTGTCTCATTATGTAAATGGTCGTTCTTTCAGCCGTGAAAAAATTGTTTCTGAAACCCCCTTACATTTTGGTTCATGCTTATTGGGAAAGTTCTCCAAGCATTCATTGGTGAAACCCAAAAGAAGTATCCAGGGAAAAATTGATGAGTTTGTCCTTTTTCAGGAGGCTTACGACGAAATTGCAATCAGGCGACTCTTCGAGATAGGTTGTCCTTACGAAATCCCCAATGCCTTCAGCAATTTCACCCCTTAAAATAATCCTGTTTGCGTTATCTCCAACCGTGGAGAACTTGAAATTTTTGACCCAAGTGCTGAGGATGAATAAGCTCCTTAAGGGCCCTGACCTCTTTTGCAGGTGAAGCTTTATTTTCGATAATTTCCTGTATTTTTCTTGGGGCATGCCTCATAAAAAATGATTCCTGACTTTGCAGGTCAATGTTGGTAAAGGTAGCGAGTTCAAGCTGCTCGCGGACCACATTCCAGCATAAGTGGCAAGTTATATCTTTGGATCCAGGGTCCGCTAAAATGTCATGGTTCAATTGATGGCGAAGATAAGCACGACCGGTCCCATCGGGAAAGTCGCTGAAGATTCTTTCTCTATCGAGTCCGTAATCGAATGTTATGAAAAGTCCCCGCCATGGTTTTCTGACCAATTCATCAAGAGCGTTTTCGGCACCGGTCGGCCAGTCTACGGTGTAGGCAATATTTAATTTCTGGGGGAAAGTGGAAGTTAAATCCAAGGTTTCCGCTTGAGAAGGCAGTGTGACTTCCGTCCATTTCCCCTCCTGCCATGTAACACCGATTTCACCCCATTTTTTAGCCATGGGGTCAAAACGGAATCGTTTAAAGGGTTGAGCGTCGAGCCATTCATTGGAAAAAACAATCGCCTTTTCCGGGATGTTGAATGGGTCACCAAGTCGAATGGTTTTGATTGCCTGAAAAGGGTGAGGCAAATTTCCCAGAGAACTTTCTCCGGGTTCTGCAGCGATTTCGACAAACACAAATTCATCAGGATGCCCATGGCTAAGTAGTGAGCAGGAAGCTTGAATCAAGAGTTGACCCCAAACGGATGACTGCAAACTAGTGGAAGTGTAAAAATCTGAATCCTCAGATTTTCCAACCCGAAGTTTTTTCTGAGTGTAATATCCAATGACCGAGTCATAAAGGGCCCATTCCAAGTAGTCGTCAAATGGCATCCACTCTCTTCCCTCAAGGGCATTGAAAAAGGATTCTTTGATCTGATGAATATGGATTGGCATTGGCTTTGATCAATACTTTGGGTAGAGGCTTTGTAGTGAAAGGCAAGCGGGTACTTATCAAAACTTTATTCTTCTGTTGTATTTTGGGGTTACTTGCTTCGTTGGCCGGATTTGCTTTTGCCCATTTTTGGTACAATCCATCTGCAAGGGCCTGGTTCGAGATTGATTTCTGGAAACAATGGTTACGTTTTGGCGAAACCCTCCGGCTATCCCATGCCCAATATCATGATGCAAATAAGTCAAGATATGAAAACCTGACTGATCAGGCAGTCAACGGCATGATTCGAAGCTTGGACCGGCATTCTGCGTATTACTCTCCTCAGCAATATAAAGTTTTTAGGGAGGATTCACATCGTAGATACTTTGGTATCGGCATAATGATACGAAAAATCGACCAGGGTGTTTTGATCTCAAAAGTGTTCCCAGATGGACCCGCCTCGGTTGCGGGCTTACAAGTCGGAGACTTAATTATTGCAGTCAATGATCGAACGATTGAGGGACTGGAACTGGGGGAAATAAGTTCAAGAATTAAGGGAGTGGAAGGGACTTCCGTCGAAATCGAGATTTCCCGTCATAAAGAAATTCTCGCAATCGATGTCAAGCGTGGTCAAATTCAAATCTCCAGTGTGGATCGTTTTTATGTGGACGAAAATAAAACCGGTTACATTCATTTGATCCAATTTTCCAACAGGTCGCGTGAAGAAGTGTCCAGGGCACTAGTCAAGATGCAAGAGCAAGGAATGAAAAACCTCATTCTGGATCTGAGGGACAATTCCGGGGGACTTCTCTCTTCAGCCATAGAGGTAACCTCTTTTTTTCTTCCCCGAGAACAACTGATCGTTGAATTAAAGGGTCGTGAGGTCGATGAATTCCGCAGCTATCGCACGCAGGTAGTCTCTCCGCAAATTGAACTTCCAATGATTGTCCTGATCAATGAGGCGAGTGCAAGTGCTTCCGAAATAGTAGCAGGTGCTTTGTCAGTATTGGGTCGGGCTGAAACCGTAGGAGAAAAAAGTTATGGCAAAGGGTCCGTTCAAACTGTTTTCCGATTACGTGACCAAGGCGGGCTTAGGCTGACCACCGCTATGTACTATTTGCCCGATGGTTCGACCATTCATGAACAGGGAATTGTACCTCAATATGTAGTAGAATGCAGTGACGAAAACGAAACAAAACTTCGTATTCAAAGGAATCTTAACCACCAGGAATTGATAGAGTTCGATTTTGATCAATTATTTGGTTTTGAACCCATTGAAGATGTGCAGCTAAACGAAGCCAAACGCCTGCTCGTTCAGAATCCTTAGTATTCGATTAACTAGAAATGATTTTGGGAATCGAAAGTTCTTGCGATGAATCTGCGATTGCGGTGGTTAATCGGAATGGTCGAATTAAAGGGGAATGGGTACACTCGCAAATTACCAAACATGCAGAGTATGGTGGAGTTGTTCCTGATTTGGCAGTTGGTGAGCACTTACAAAACTTTTTCCCCTTGCTCGATGTTATCAGGACTGAAGTTCCCATACCGGATGGATTGGATTCAATTGCAGTAACCTGTGGCCCGGGGCTTGCCGGTTGTCTGGGAGTGGGAATCACCCTAGCCAAAACCCTTTCATTGCGCTGGGATATCCCGGTCCGGGGAGTGAATCATCTTCGTGGTCATGCCTACTCTCCTTTTATGCAATTGGATAACCTAAACGAATGCGAAAAGTCCGACTTCTTTCCCCACCTTGGGCTTCTAGTGTCGGGCGGAAATACTTTGCTTTTCGAAATCCATGAAGATCTTAGCATAAGTCTTCTTGCCAAGACGGTGGATGATGCTGTGGGGGAATGCCTGGACAAGGGAGCGAAACTTCTTGGCATGGCATACCCAGGAGCTCCAGAGCTTGAGAAATATGCCATGAGTGGTGATCCAAAAGCGTTCGATTTTCCCCGTTTTCTCTCCAAAAAAAATGATTTGCGGTTCAGTTTTTCAGGGTTGAAGACAAGCCTTCTTTACAGACTTAAAAAAATGTCAGATTCCGAGGTGGCGAACCGTTTTGCCGATCTTTGTTCCTCCTACCAAGAGGCTGCTTTTGATCAACTAGTGAAAACAACGGAAAAAGTTATGACTGGGCAACGCTACCGGTCTTTGGGTTTGTCTGGAGGAGTGGCAAATAACCAAAAGATAAGGGACGATCTAGCCAAAATTTGCCAAAAAAGAGAAGTCCTCTTTCTTCCGGCCCAACGCAAACACACGGGAGATAATGCCTCCATGATCGCATACGCTGCTTTGCTTGACCCGAAAGGTGTCTGGGCAAATGATTCACAGCAACTTACCTTCAATCCAAATTTAAAGATTACGGATCTACCCAACTGATCATAAATATTGTCCATGGCACCTCTTGCCTCTTTTCACAAACCTGTCATACTGAACTGGTATGATTTCTGATCCAAATAAACCTAAGAAACTCTCAGCGAATGAGGGGATCAAAGAAGAAAGCAATTACCTGCGTGGAAGCATTTCGGAAAGTTTACTTGATGATAGTACCGGAAGTATTCCGGCATCTGACGCACAGCTGACAAAATTTCACGGCACCTATCTCCAAGACGACCGGGATAAACGCATGAGCCTGATTAAGGAGAAGAAGGAAAAAGCCTTCTCTTTTATGATCAGAGTCCGCGTGCCTGGGGGCGTATGTACTCCCCAGCAATGGATAGGCATTGACGATCTCTCCGGCAAATTCGCAGACGGTACGCTCAAGTTAACCACTCGACAGGCGTTTCAACTGCATGGGATTCTTAAGCGTAATTTGAAGCAGACCATGAAGGAAATTAATGATACGCTTTTGGATACTTTAGCTGCTTGTGGAGATGTTAATCGGAATGTTATGAGCCCGGCGAACCCATTTGAATCAGAACTGCATGGCCAGGCACTGGATATCGCCCAGCAAATTCATGATCATTTAACACCTCAAACCTCCGCATATGCTGAAATCTGGTTAGATGGAGAAAAAACGGCGATTGGAGAATCAGTTGTTGAACCGATTTATGGTAAAACCTATCTGCCAAGAAAGTTCAAAATAGCCGTGGCCCTTCCGCCTCGGAACGATGTGGATGTCTTTTCAAATTGTCTCGGGTTCGTGGGGATTGCTGAGGGTGATAAAATTATCGGATACAATGTTTTGGTGGGTGGTGGTCTAGGTATGACTCACGGAAAATTGGCCACCTTCCCGAGATTAGCCGATGTGATCGGGTTCTGTACTCCAGAACAAGTAATTCAGGTATCCGAGGAAGTGGTTAAAATACAAAGAGATCATGGAGACCGATCAGACCGTCGTCATGCCCGTTTAAAATACACCATTGAAGACCGTGGGGTGGAATGGTTTAAGGAAGAACTTAACCAACGATTAGGGTGGAGCCTTGAGCCAACCAAGGATTTTTATTTTGAATCGACCACCGACCGTTATGGATGGAATCAGGATAATGACGGACACTGGACTTATGGTTTATTTGTGGAAGGCGGTCGTCTACGGGGTAAAGCCAAGGCGGCGGTCAGGCAGATTGCCCAGGATATTGATTGTGAATTCCGTCTGACGGCGAATCAAAATCTCGTAATAGCCAGAGTCACAACCATCTCTAAAATGGCCATTGAGAAAATCCTTCACAAATTTGAGGTTACAGATTCCTTAAGTTTATCGGCCCTTCGCTTAAATTCGATTTCCTGCACGGCCCTTCCAACATGTAGTTTGGCCTTGGCTGAGAGCGAAAGGTATTTGCCCACTTTAATCGATGAATTGGATGATATGATTGACAAATTGGGCCTTCGGGATGAATCCATTGCGATTCGTTCCACAGGTTGCCCAAATGGATGCGGAAGACCCTACCTTGGTGAAATCGGACTAGTCGGAAAATCTCCGGGTAAATATAACCTTTATCTGGGAGCAGGTCTGGATGGAATGCGTTTGAATAAATTATACCGTCCAGCCATCCCTCATGAGGAAATTATTTCTGAATTGCGTCCAGTGCTGGAGGATTTCTCCAAGAACCGATTCGAGAGTGAGAGATTTGGTGATTTTTGTATTCGCAAAGATTATGTGAAAGAGACCACTCAGGGGGCTGACTTCCACGATTAATTGTAATTCTAGGCATTCCTTGTGCCCAAAAGATATTCAAAAGCTCTGGGGAAGAAGACTCACTCAAATCCGAAC
Organism: uncultured Verrucomicrobiota bacterium; assembly: GCA_902612125.1. Classification (GTDB taxonomy): domain Bacteria; phylum Verrucomicrobiota; class Verrucomicrobiia; order Opitutales; family Seribacteraceae; genus Seribacter. The sequence goes on along the minus strand of CACMBV010000023.1, from coordinate 4,647 downwards.
AGTGGTATTTCAACCTTGGACGAGGATGAAGGTTTCCGTTTCCTCGAGACACTAGAAGAAAATCCTTTCATTCTCATCCTGGATCAGGTTCAGGACCCGAGAAATCTTGGAGCTTGCCTGCGTTCGGCTGACGGAGCGGGGGTTAACTTGGTGGTTTTACCCTCGGACCGTTCCACTGGACTGACGGAAGTGGTTAGGCATGTGGCCGCCGGGGCCGCTGAATCACTCCCGATAATGAGGGTGAGAAATCTGGCCCGTGCTTTACGGGAGCTCAAAAAGCGGGGCATTTTTCTTTTGGGTACCAGTGATCAGGCTAGAAATTCTCTATACGAGGTAGACTTTTCAGGATCAATCGCCTTGGTCATGGGAGCTGAAGGTACTGGCATTCGGCGATTAACCGCGGATTTGTGCGATCAACTCATTCAAATACCGATGGATGGCACAGTGGAATGTTTGAATGTATCCGTAGCTACGGGAGTCTGCCTTTTTGAGGCAAAAAGACAGCGACTTGCCTAGTTCGCTTGCAGGATTGCCTTGGAACGGATAGACGATTGTTTAAGTGCGATTCCTTTCGCAAGGTAGGCAAAGAGAACCGTGAAAAGGGCGGTGCTAAGAACTGAGTTTCGTAAAAATAAGTAGGAAGGAGCGTAGCCGGGTTCTCCCATTACAAGTGATTGTATCCAGCCGTAAAAAGTTTTGTTGTAGGCCGGGTTTGAAATCCACGAAAATGAGCAGGTAATAACATGGAAAGCGATGGCCGATGCAATACCTGCTCCTAAAATCACAGGCGTAGTGCGTTGATTTCCTATCTTTTTGCCGAAAAAGAAAATCAAAAAGTAAGACATAATTGTAACTATCATGAATGGCTCAAATAAGTTAACTCCGTAATTCGGATTTAAGGTCAGATCGGTGAGAATAATTCCAACGATAGGAAAAAGGAAAGCGTATTTACCTTTCAGATAAGCCCCGGAAATTAGAAAAATGGCGAGGGTCGGGGAAAAATTAAAAAGACTGGGATGGTCAATAGGCAGGTGTCGGGAAATACCAATAAAAATCAGTATCAAGCCAAACCAAAGAATTGATTTACCGCTGAGATTTGTAGAAATTGAGGATTTATTCACAGGAATCTTATAATAGATTGATCACCTGATTACAATCATAGCCTTCATTTTTGTGGAAACTTACTGACTGACGACCAAAAAATAGTTAATTTTTATGGACTCTATAAATTTACAATACAAAATGCATTTTATCAAAATTAGAGAGAAAGTGACATGAAGATTAGGTCGTGCCATGTGTTACCAATCTGTCTACTTCTTTTCTTGATTGATTCCTGTCTAAAACCCAAGCGTCTGTAACACTTCAAGGCGGGATTATTGCTGGTAAGGGTGTTGAGTGATATTTGTCTTATCACACCCCAAGCCTTGACTTCCATGATTAACTTTTGGCAAAAGAACTTACCCAAACCTTTTCCCCGAATTTGGGGATCAACTATGATTCTGCAAAGGGTGGCCCTGTCTATTGCTTGAAGCACAACTTCTCCGTAGGCATGAATATTTTTCTCGGAGTCCAGTAGTTGAAAGGCAAAAAGATCTTTTCTCTTTAAATGGTGTTTGAATCGTTGGTGATTGAGACCTCCAGAAAAGGAATTGCCGGACCATAAGACACGGTCTTTCTCTCCCTTAATCCATGATAAAATCGTATCCGTATAATCATGAGAAAATCTTGTAAAATGAAATGCGTTAAACCAATTCACCGGATTGTTTTGCCTGATTTTGATAGGAGTTACAAGGGTCTATATTCAAACTGGTAAACCAAAGAAACAGGAAAAAATGTATTTATCTTTGCTTAATTTCCAGAAATGGCTTTTAATATTAAGTTAGACTCTTGTGGAAGGATGGACATGAAAAAAGATAAAAAGTTGATTGGTATTATTATATTGGTGATGACGAGCTTTCTGATGGGGTCATTTTTTAATCAGTCAGAAGCCAAGTTGAAGGTAATCAAGGCGGGCGTTGATGAGAAAGGCCAGCAAGTTTGCATTAATAAATCCCAAGTCTACCTGTTTAAAAAAAATCAGGCAGAGAATAAAATTATATTTTATTTTCATGACGCGCAGAGCGACAGTGCGATGGTAGCCAAGTCATTTCCGGATGCAGAAAGCTTGGATAAATATTGGGATGTCTTGATCCGCGACTGGTAAGATAATAGTATCCGTTAATAAATGAGCACCTCCGCGTATCTCAACGACTGGCTTATTTTATTATTTAATAGTTTGAGTCGTTAAGCTCAAAAGGAGAATAAAAAATGTTCATCTTTGAAAATTTCAGAAGTTGGCACCTAAATTGCAAATCAATGAATTAGAGGAAAGGGTTTCATGGATTAACAACCATGGGGTGCGTGTCATTCATTTGGCACGCACCTTTTTTTACGAATTTTTGATTTCCCAATAGTTTTTAATTCGTACCCCTCCGTTGTGATCCATTGGTAATATTTCGCAAGGTTTACATTTTTCCGGTTCTGCGATAAAAATTTTCGGGTTTCCCTCTGCGTCGAGTTTTCTTGGCAGACCTGCTCTCCCGGAAATTTCAACACATTCCAAGAGGTCATTTCCATTATGTCCCTTTTCGTATGATTCAGAATACAAACCATCAGGGTGTACAAAACCGACTATTGATCCGAATCTTATTCTTCCCTGAATATTTCTTTGAATTACATCCCCAAGTTTAAAACGCATTTTGTCATGATAACGAAACATATTGAGAGGTTTGCATTGAGAAATGGGCAAACTAAATGTCTTATTTTTTTGCAAATCACTTGACTTGAGAGGGGTCAGGTCATACCGATTCAATTCAAGGATTTCAGCCCTTGGGACTTTACCTTCCCGTATGAACAGAACCTCACCGATCCGTTTGTGGGATTGCGTTTTTATCTTTTCGATTATCTTGTCACCAATGGAAATGGGTGTATCCGCTTTTTTCTTAATTTTTCTGACCACAATAACATTATAACATATAATATAATTAATTGCACTAGATAGCTAAATGTATTATTAAATTTTATAATTTTTAACTTCTCTGGGGTTAAACTGTCTGAATGAAATCGATTTTGATCTGAGGATAACTATTTTTTAACTGCTCTTTTTACTTATTCCTTCGAAAAGGGATGTTAGCATTTCTAATATGCAAAATTGGAATTTTATTTTTCCAGAATCCAGATATTCCTGAATTGGAGGGGGTTCCCGTGCCCTTGCAGCTTAATCGGGCCAGCCGTGCCCTCCGCATCAGGTCTGGATCCTCCGGTTTTGTGAGGGATTTCAAAATTGTCGTGAATAAGAATGCCATTGAGCCGGGCCGTTAACCGTGCGTTTTTAATTTTTTTTCCATTTTTGGCCACTGCATTGGTGAAATTAACATCATAAGTTTGCCAGGATAACGGAGGAAGGCAGGCGTTTACTTTTGAATCCTTAATCGAGTAAATACCACCACACTCATTATGCAGTCCTTCCAAACCAAAAGAATCAAGAATCTGGTTTTCATACATGTCAATTTGATACAGTCCACTGTTTCCTCGCCCCTGACCACGGGCTGCGGGTCTGAATGGGAGCATGAATTCGAGGTGAAGATTGTAATTGGAAAACTTTTGGACTGTTCGAATATCTTTACCATCCGTATTGAGTAGTTTAGTCTGTTTGTCAAGTCGTCCTCCCTGAAATTCTTTTTTGTTTGTGCCATCGAAAAGAACGATTGCATTCTGGGGAGGTTTTTTACTTAGGGTCGGGCTCTTGCGAAAAATCTTTTTCAGGGTCCTTATTTGATCGCCTTCGAGAAGGGTTAATTTTTTCCCAGTTATGTTTCCGCTGTATAATTTATGACCAACGGGAGGAAATTGACGGGTTGCACTGAATTGACCAGCGGGTCCAGCCAGATATTTTCGTTGTCCGATGGCAGGTGAAAGTTTGACCTTTTTTCCACTCAGTTTACCGTGTATCAGGCTTTTGTTCTTCCCATCCCATCCAGCACCCGGGAGACCACCGGGATAGACGACCACATGGAATTCACCTTTACCCAGAGAGATCACTTGGGCACCCATTTCCTGACTTTTATATTCTCCCTGTAAATGAAACTCAAAAGGGATCTCAGGGTCATTTCCAGTAAGGTAAGTTCCCGCGAAGTTTCTCGGTGCACTGAGTAGATCGAGATAAGTAAAAGCGTAAAGGAAAAATAAAACCAGTAATTTCATGTTCATTACTGTCCAAAAAAATATTTTCCCCGCAAGCAGGAAAAATCTTTGATTATAAAATACTTTTCGAAAGGGCGGGGAAACCAGAATATTGCCCTTCAGGCATCAGCTTTTTCTAAAAGGTCTGCAAAGCTGTTCATATAATCAATCACATCATTACGGTTATTCCGCTCAAGGTGACGGAATCCTCCGTCTAGGTTGTTAAGCACTTTACGATCGGAGAGATTTTCCAGCTTTACAATATCCTCGTGGGTCATGCCATGTTTTTCGATGGTCAGGAAAATGTCATCCACCTTGCATCCAGTGTTGGAACAATAATCAATCGCATGCTCGGACCATTCGTCCAACTGAAAATCAATGGACTCCACAATTTCGAAGCTGCTCAGGCCGGTGAGGGTTTGGATA
>CACMBV010000022.1 GCA_902612125.1 uncultured Verrucomicrobiota bacterium | reverse complement strand
CATTTGTTTTGTTATTTTCTCCTGGTGTCGCTTTAGAGGGCTCTGACTACGACAGTTGTACTCCTTCTGCTCAGCTCGATTTTTCCTCGACCGAGATTCAACGCAGCCTGGATAGGGGTTGTACTTTTCTTTTGAAAAACCAAAATTCAGATGGTTCATGGGGTTCAGCTAGGCAAACCAAAGGCCTAAATATTTTTGCTCCCGTTCCTGGGTCTCACAGGGCATTTAGGTTGGCAGTAACCGCACTTTCACTTTCAGCCTTACTCGAAATCAAAGACAGTGACAAAAATTATTCAAAATGTATCAAAAGGGCTGAAAACTATCTTCTTGAAAAATTACCTCAACTAAGGCGAGCCAGTCCAATGGCTCTCTACAATGTTTGGTCACATTCTTATGGGCTACAAGCACTTCACCGGATGCACGAACTATCTTCCAATAGCAAACATAAGAAAAAGATTATAAAGGTAATGGTTCAGCAAATCAAAATGCTTCAAACCTATGAATCGATTGATGGAGGTTGGGGATACTATGATTTTAATTCCCAAACGAAGCAGCCATCCGGTTCCTCCATTTCATTTGTAAATGCAACAGGGTTAGTCGCACTCAAGGATGCACAATCTTCAGGGGTAGAGGTTCCTGACAAGTTGGTCTCCCGAGCGTTAAATGCGATCAAGCGACAAAGACTGCCTGACCATAGCTATCTTTACGGTGAATACTTAAAGTACAGACCAAGATCAGGGATTAATCGGCCTGCAGGCAGCTTGGGCAGATCCCATGCTTGTAATTATGCCTTGCAAATTTGGGGAGAAGAATCAGTTACGAATGAGGTTCATAAACTTTGCCTAGATAGGCTTATCACGCGTAATGGATGGCTTGATATTGCACGCAAACGACCCATGCCTCACGAATCATGGTTTGCTGTGGCTGGCTATTTTTTTTATTATGGTCATCTTTACGCTGCTTTTTGTTTGGAAAGCCTTTCTCCAAAAGATCAACCTGAGTACCAGAAATCCTTGGCAAAAATTCTTGTTCCATTACAGGAAAAAGACGGCTCATGGTGGGACTTCCCATTTTATGACTATCATCAACAATATGGGACAGCGATGGCCCTGCTCAGTTTAAAGAGGTGCCTACCTCAATAGTGGATTTTAAATTCTTTCCAATGATGATCACCCTGCAATTCCTCACTTTCTCTTTCTCTCCAATATCCTCGCATCCTCTCCTCTACTGACTTCTCTGCTTTCAAAACTTCTCCGCTATTTCCCTCCAGCAATAATTCTACCGAGCCATTGGGCAGATTCTTCACATAACCAGTGACACAAAAATTTTTCACTGCCTTTTCTGTATTCCATCTAAAACCGACTCCTTGGACTCTGCCTTTAAAATTAGTTTTTCTTCTCATTTTGGATCTTGCCGGTAAGATATTCTGATGAAATATATGATCTTTCAAGGATCGAAGTATAAAAACATTTGCAAGATTATAGATTCTGTTTCAACATACTTATTATAATATGAATCAATACGAATTCGAAGGCAGCAACGAAGGCGATTGGGAAGAAGGTGGTGACCTTGCATGGAATGAGTCTGACTGGCAAGTTTTCCTTAGAAATTCAGACAAAGAGGTGGCTCGTTTTATGACCGCTTATAATAAGGTTAAAGATCAAGATGATCGACTTGATGCTGCCGCAAACCTTATGGGTTGGCATAGGGATGACTGGTCATCCTCTGATGAAATTGAAATGGACGAAAATGATCTTCCACTGATTAGACCTATGGAGATTGAGGAAATTAATAACATGGATCCTTACACGATTCATCGTCATCCAATCTACATCACTTCGAATGCTCTCTTTTCCTATCTTAGGGCATCGTGGGAACAACTGATGCGTAAAAACAAGGAATCCAATTCAAGCGATTTAGTATGGGGATATAGCGTAAGTCTCGCCGACGCTGAGAAACATTGTATAATGGCTGCAAATTCCTTGGACTTGGGTGATTTCCTGCTTGCAGTTTGTCATTTTAAGAAAGCTCATTCCGCCTTAAATGAGTCGATGAGAATGAATCGCCTCTTCAAGCATCATAACACCAAGAAAATTAAGATTTACATGAAGGAGACTAATGTCCGCATGCACGACCTTCGTGAAATTTGGATCAGAGTTATGAATGACTGTCGAAGATAAATCTAAAGTTATTTTTAGGACAATATTTGTCTGAACTTTATTTTTATTTTTCCTCTTTTGTACTTAATTCCAGGCAAATCAATCGACGATTGTCACGGGCAATAATCTTACCATTTGAATACGCAAAATGGGCCCGCCCCTGTCCTAATATTTGCTGTTGTAAAATCGGCCTAAAGGAATCAGGGGATGCATAAAATACCGACAATTCGCCTTTTTCGGAAAGAGTCACTATCTTTTCATCAACTCGAATTAAATGTCCATTTGTGACGGATTGAGTACTCCATTGAACCTCACCATCCGATAGCTTAATGCAGCGTAAACTTGCCCCACGCTCCTGCCTCCCATGAAAGCCAAATAAATAATTTTTGCATTCAACGGGCGTCGAATAATGGCAGTTCATTTTATCACTACCCTTCCAAACGGGTCGGAATTTTATTTTACTCCCTGGATTAGGTTGAGTAAAATTCCAGTATCCTGACCCCACCTCATAACAAGAAGATAAAAATATTCCATTTTCTAATACCAAAGGACTTGCAGCATTAACAGACGCATTGATGGGAGATTGAAAACGGTCAAAATAGACTTCCCTACCATTGCTAGCATCCACAACAACTAATCCTTCTCGCATGAAAGCAGTAACGAGTTGTAAAGCTTCGACCCGTATGGGTGATACCGATGCGTAGTCATTTCCATAAACTTTACTTCCCCAAATCATATCACCTGTTTGCAGGGATAAAGCAACCAGCCCAACGGTGCTACCTCCAACATCAAAAATTACCTTTTTATCCATAATTAATGGTGAAGAACACCTACCAAAAAAACCTTTGGCTGAACCAAAATCCCTGAATAAATTCCTAGTCCATTTCAGTACTCCTGTCTTTATATCAACGGCATGAACCAAACCCTGCGGACTATGAGTTACTAAGATACCCTGACTAATTGCGGGAGTGGACCTAGGGCCATTATCAATTCCAAAATCATCACGATAATTAGAATCAAAAGAAAACCTCCAGATCTCTTTGCCAGAATTCAGACTGTAGGCAGTCAAGTTCTCCATATTTGCAGTCCGATCATGCAAGAAAGCCATTTGATCCGAAACGACTGGACTAGACCATCCTTTTCCGACCTCGATTTTCCAAAGTAATTTCGTATCATTAAGTTTGGGGTTAGGAGATAAAGAAAGGTTTCCCTCCACAAACCCATTGTGATTAGGTCCCAACCAATGACACCAATCATTTCCAGAAGTAAAAACTTTTTCAGCCAGCACAATAACCGAAAAAAAGGAAAAAAAAATTTTACTTTTCACAACCTATCCATCCTTATTCAAAAATGTTTCACTTGTGTATTTCGTGCAACCCCTAAGCCCAATTCCTGAGCATACCTGAAAAGCAGGGAGTTGTTTAATTTTCTTTGGCTAAGATTCCGTTTGTCCCTTTGCTCACCAATAATCTTCCAAGCCAGATAATCCAATGAAAATGGATTCCTACTTATATAAAAGCGATTCATCTTTTCCGTATACTTGGAATCAAACCGCTGCCCATTAGCCACTTGATATGTGGAGAAATCAAGGATCGAAAAAATTCGTTTATCCCAAATTTCGGGTATAGCCATGATTTCTGCAATGGTTGCAGGCCCCATAGTTGCTTTCTGAAGAAAACGGCCGTAATTATTGACTGCTCCTAATGAAATATTGGCTGCCGCCCCATCTACTCCCAAGAATACATCATCCATGGGAACGGCTAAATTAATCCAAAATGCATCTTTGAAAAGCAGTGCGGGAAGATAGCTTTTTCGTTCCTCTATTTGGCGTCTTTCGGGTTCAGCAGGAAATTGAAGAATATACTTCGCACGATCAAACGAAGTGGGCGGAAGCGGGCTGTCATGGAACCATCCATCCATAAAATAATCTTCCTCGAATGCGTGTAAAACCCGATAGTTCTTGTATAGAGTACCCTGTTCCTCAGAAATGAAGCCAGCTTCTTTTAGGCCATCTCTTTCTCGATCAAAGAGGATAATCTCCTTTTTTTCAAAACCCCTTGTGCTTAGCCAATTCAAGATACTGTCAATGAGATGTTTTGAAGTCTGAATACCAGGGGCCAAACTAGTGTCCAACTTGATAGCGACCATGGGAAAAGATTTCGGACTAATTTTTATCGAATGATCCGATTCCAAAACGGGTAAAATTTTGGATAGACTGGAAAAGTAATCAGATTCATCCTCCCCCGCGCCTCCGCTGTAAGCCCAGCATTTTATCTCCTCAATGCTTTTGTCATCTGAAATTTTTTGGTCGAGTCTGTTGTAAATAGAAGGATTATCTTCTGCATCCAAATAAAGGGATGTGAATAAGGAAATTGCAATTAAGGCTACCATGACTTGATATTGACGGTTATTATGGAAAAGAAATAATAATGAAAATGGCAAACTTAACGAATCGAAGACTAGTGATTTGGTCAGTCATGTCTCTTGTTGGCGGATGTGGGGAAGAGGAAAGAGTAAGAGTAAATTCCACCAAAGAGCTAGAGACTGAAGAAGCACCAAGATTACCTGATCTATCCAATGCCGTTGAAAAAAGGGTTCAGGGTAAAACGGCTGAGGCCATCAAAATATTAAGTAAATTCAACAGCGAATTCCCGGATTCACATGCAATCCTGATTCAATTAGCCAGGGCCTTGTTAGAGTCTAATCAGTTTGCCATGTCCGCCTTTCGCTTTGATCAGGCAATTGCTGCAGGAGCCGATGAAGAAACATTAAAAGAAGCCGCTCAGGCCTATGAGTTGGCAGGTGATTTGAATTCCGCAGCGGAGAGGTATGGAGATTATTTGCTACTCAATGACAAAGATTCGGAAAGCTGGGCAAAATACGGCCGAGTTCTGGCCAATATCAACCAAACCACTCAAGCAATCAATGCCTTAGGTAAGGGCTCGGATTATCTTTCTTTTGATGACTGTCTAACCATGGGAAATTTACTATCATCCAAAAATTTACTTCCGCAAGCTGAGTTTTGGTATAAAACGGCTCATCGAAAAGAAGCTAATAACCCAGCACCACTTCTCGCTCTTCTGCAAATTAAGCTTGAAAAGAATGAAGGTCAAAAAGCAGAAGATTTAATTTTTCAAATTGAAAAACTGAGTCCTCAAGCATTGGAAAAATCCGCCTTAGCCCAAAGTTCTTCAAATTTGCTCAGGCAAAGAAAATTAGGTGAGTTCATTCAAAGAGGTATTGCACCAAGCCAACTTTCTCTCTCTCAAATGATCGAAGTTCTCAATCAAAAAGAAGATGTAATGCAGAAAGATCCTGTGGTAGCCAGAGGTCCCAAATTACCGCCTACTCGTCCAATCGAAGAAATTCCCGATTTAAACCAGGGAGGGCCTGATAAAATTAATGATCCGCCCATAGAAGAAATTTCTTCTGCAATGAACCTCGCTGCTGCCTTCTCTTCCCCTCCAATCCAAAAAACGATATCGCCCGTGCAATCGCATGTTGAAAGTGCACATGTTGCCTATCTTGACCGGAAATATCTGGAAACCTTACACTACGCGAGATCGGCGATTAAAGAAAATTCCACAAATTCCGAAGCCTGGAAGCTTTGCTCTCAAGCACACTTTCAGTTAGGAGAAATAAATGAGGCGGAGATGACGATTCTCGAAGCAATCAGACATGACCCCACTAACTTTGATATCCGTATGGACTACTTGAGGATTGCAAGGGAAACGCTCACTTCCAACCGCTATTTAGCTGAACTTGAAAAGGCTCGTGAACTATTTCCTGAGTCAAGTGATCTAGTTTGGGAACTGGCAAGAAGATACCATTTGGTAGAACGAATGCCCGTGACGGCAGGAGTTCTTTACCGGAAAGTTATCGAGTTGGAATCATCGGGTAGTCCCTTGTCAAGACAAGCAGAAATGGAACTTTTGAAACTAAGAGAGTAGACTTCCTGATATAAGAATGCCCAGACTTGCAAATGATTTTGTCGGTGAATTAAAAGACCGAATAGATTTATTTGACCTGGTAAGCCGCTATGTAGAGCTCAAAAAAAGCGGTTCCAGTTGGGTGGGATTAAGCCCTTTCAACAAAGAAAAAACACCCTCTTTTTATGTTCATCCCCAGAAAGGTTTTTTTAACTGTTTCAGTTCAGGCGAAAAAGGAGACGGGATAACTTTCATTCAAAAAATCGAAAATCTCGATTTTTACGAAGCCATTGAATATTTATCGCGTGAATTCAATATTCCTCTCCGCTTTATGGAGGGTGCAACCTCAACTCAATCCCACGGGCAATCAATAAGAAGAGAGTTATATGCACTTCAGGAAATGGTCAAAGATTGGTTTCATGAGCAGTTCACTGCGGACGATGAAGAAAGTAAGACTGGTCGTCACTATTGGATTGAAGAGAGAAAATTCAGTTTTGAAACCGCTAGTAACTTTGGGGTTGGATATTCCCCTGTCGACCGATTTGCCCTTGGACAATTTCTCCGCAAAAAATCAATTCCTGATTACTTACTCGCAAAATCAGGCTTATTTTACGAAAGAAAAAAACAAAATGACTGGGTTTCTATTTTTTGCGGTAGGCTTATGATTCCAATTCGGGAAAAATTGGGTCGAATTTGTGGTTTCACTGGCAGGAAATTATCGATTACTCCTGAATGGGGTCAGAAAAAAGCTCCTAAGTATATAAATTCTCCGGAGACTCCCATTTTTTTTAAGGGACAATTATTATTCAATCTAGATTTGGCCAACAAAGCCATTAATGAGCAAAAAGATTTCCTCTTAGTTGAAGGTCAGCTCGATGCGATTCGTTGTCACAGCGAGGGATTTCACACCACAGTTGCTCCGCAGGGTACTGCATTTAAAGACACCCAGGCAGAACTGATGAGGAAATCGAATCCCCGTAGGATTGTCTGCTTACTTGACGGCGATGACGCTGGCCAAAAAGCAGCTCTTTCCTATGTGCCTATTTTTTTAAAAACAGGTCTTGATGCTCGCTTTGCCACTCTTCCTATTGGTTCTGATCCAGACCAGATATTGATTAATCAAGGGAGAGAAGGTCTCGCTAAAATCATTGAAGAAGGCAAACCGATGGTGAAGTATGTTTGTTCCAAAATTTTAAGTAACCACCCTACTCCTAATGAAAAAACCCGAGTGGGAGAGTTCTTTTTTCCTTTTCTCACAGAGATGGAATCGATGGTCCTTTGTGATTCTTACCTGAATGAGATATCCACTGCGATCGATGTCCCGCCAGCATCGGTTAAAGCAGACTTTAATAAATACAAAAAAAACCGCAGGCCCGCCTATCAGCAAAAGATGAGCCCAACTCATCCCCCAATGGAAGAAGAACCTTACACTGAACGATTGACAACTGCAGAAGATGATTTACTTTACTGTCTTTTGCATGATGTTCGCCTTGGAAGATCCCTTGCACAAATCATTAATCCTTCGTGGCTTGACACAAAGGTCACTGCTGGTCGGATTCTCGCCAAAGTCATCGCAGAAATTTCCGCGGATGGTCTCCTCTCTACTGCCGAAATGGAAAATCTTCTAGAAGAGGACGATGAGCGATTCCTTTTTCAAAATATCCTCTTTCAAGAGCATGATGCAGACCCGGACCAAAATATACTGGATCTCGCCAATCATTGCATATCTGCTATGTTCATCAGGCACTCGCGTTCTGCAGAAAAGGATCTTCTGAGCAATCTACAAGTCAACTCTTCCACAACCCTTTCCAACACTGAATTACGTAATCAATTAAAAGAAATCCGAATATCCCGTAAGTCCCCTCCACAAATTTTTGAAAACGAGTTAGAGCCAATTCCTTAATATGCCTACAACAAAGAGAAAACCAACCACCCCTGCGACCAAAAGTAAGACTGTAAAACCCAATAGCACATCAAGCAAAAAAGTTGCCTCCAAACCAAAAACTGCAACCAAGAAAACCCTCCCAACCAAGACAAAGGTTACAACCTCCAAAAGAAAAAATGTAACTTCCAAAACAACTGCCAGCAAGTCCAGCAAAACTACTGTAACCAAGAAAAGCACTCCCAAAGTTTCTTCTTCCAAAATTGCTGCAAGCAAAATCAAAAAAGATGTAGAACCGCATGCACTTGATGACGAGGTTACCGAAAAGGTCCGTGAGTTGATCCATCTTTCACGTGAACAAGGTTTTCTTACTTACAGGGATGTGGACAAAGCACTCCCCAAAATCACGGATCAACCAGAAGAACTCCAAAATGTTATTTCCATTTTCAACAACCTGGAAATCAAACTAATGGATTCCAAAGATGTCGAAAAATTCAAAAAGAAAAAAGAGGAAACAGAGGAAGAGACGGCAAGGACTAATCAAAGCGACATGCTGGATGATCCTGTTCGAATGTACCTAAAACAAATGGGAAAAGTACCTCTCTTGTCGCGGGAGGAGGAAGTTGATATTTCTAAAAGGATTGAAAGTGCCGAAACGGCTGCTCTTAAAATTATCTATTCGGTCTCATTAACCAACGATTTTCAACTCGAGATTTGCAAAAAGCTACTCGAACGGGAAGAGCGTTTTGACCGGGTTGTTTTAGACAAGAAAATCGACAGCCGGGAGGCTTATTTTCGGTCCCTGAATAAACAGGTAATCGCCTTGGAAGAGTTGGATTCCAAAATAAAAAAAGCATGGCTAAGCTTTGAGACTGCGAAAAATGAAACTCAACGCAAAAGATCCCTTACCCGTTTTAAAAACCATGAAGGTGAACTGGCTCCTATCTTTAAAAAATGTTGCCTGAAGCTCAAGATATTCGAGGACTTCCTTCAGCAGGTTAACCCCGATTTGAAAGCAATTGCTCGGAATCTTCACAACCTGGAGCTTTCGAAAAAGGACATGGCCAAGATTAAAAGAAAGGGGGTTAAACTTGAACAGATTACAAGTGATCTTAAAGAAGCCCGTTCAAAGTTTCGTATGGAACCGGAAGAACTGGTTGCTTTAATCAAAGAATTAAGACTTGATATGCGCCTTGCCCACAAGGCAAAAACCGAGATGGTTGAAGCAAACCTACGTCTTGTCATTTCAATCGCCAAGAAATATACCAACCGAGGTCTTTCCTTCCTTGACCTCATCCAGGAAGGCAACATGGGGCTGATGAAAGCAGTCGAAAAATTTGAGTACCGCAGAGGTTACAAATTTTCAACATACGCAACTTGGTGGATAAGGCAGGCGATTACACGCTCTATTGCCGATCAAGCTCGTACAATACGTATTCCTGTTCATATGATTGAAACCTTGAACAAGGTGATGCAGGTACAAAAACAACTTCTACAGGAACTTGGACATGAACCTACTCCTGATGAAGTGGCAAAAGAAATGGGACTGCCTTTGGATAAGGTTCAAAGCATCATGAAAATGGCCCAACAACCTATCTCATTGCAAAGTCCTGTGGGTGACAGTGATGATACCAATTTTGGGGATTTCATTGAAGATAAAGGAGCGGAAAATCCCTATGATATGACCGCCTATTCCCTGTTAAGGGAAAAAATTATCGATGTTCTTGACTCCCTTACTGAGAGGGAAAGAAATGTCTTGTCCTTACGCTTTGGACTAAAAGATGGATACAGTCGAACGCTTGAAGAAGTGGGTCGTCAATTTAAAGTAACACGTGAGCGCATCCGCCAGATTGAAGCTAAGGCCCTGCGTAAGATGCGTCACCCAACGCGAATTAGACAATTACACGGGTTCTTTGAAGCGGATCAAAGCTCTGTTAATAAACCAAAACCAGAAGCTCTTCGTCAGTTAGGTCTCTAGGCTATGAAAGTTAATTTTTGAAGAGTTTGACAAAAAAGTTGCTTAGAAATAGTCACTGAAGTAGTATTTTAATATGATAATGAACACACCAATTACATTGGCATTCATCGGAAACTTCGGGGGGGGGTGAAATTATTCTCATCTTCCTTATTGTTCTCCTTCTTTTTGGTGCCAAGAAGGTACCTGAACTCTTTCGTTCTCTAGGCAAAGGAGTAAATGAATTCAGAAAAGCCAAGAACGAATGGGAACAGGACATTCAGGATGTGATGAATCAGGAACCTTTGGAAGATCACGATTTCGATCAAAAAGCCTCAACTACGAAGAAATCTGATAATATTACTTCCGAGGAGGAAAAGCAGGCAGCCTCTTGAATCCTATTAACCGCCCGCTAATACAGGTTTAAAACCCAGGGCAGTCAACCACTGGCAGATTGACTCCCGCTGATCACCCTGAATCTCCATTTGGTCATTATGCCATCCTCCACCGGTACCTAACCTAGTTTTCAGTTCTCTTAACATTCGTTTGAAGTCATCTTGCGATATTCTCGACGGGAAACCTCCAACGGTGGTCACAATTTTACCCCCCCGTCCGCTTTTTTCGCGTCTTACTTCTAAACGCTCACCCCTTCCTACCTTTTCAGCAGATGCAAACGTAATCACCTGCGGGATTTCCTTCGCTCGAACGGGACGCAGTGAAGTGAGACCCTTTGATTCTAATCCTTCAAATGGATTGGAACCAAATTCTTCCATTGAATTTGTGGACAGCCTTTCTTTTTTTCTGCTCACTTTTGACAAATCCCCTTTTCCGGGGTTTCCCCCTCAATCCAGAGTAAGGCTTTTTCATAACTTCTATTTTGCAAAAAGTGACGAAGTCTTGCATCCATTTCAGCCTCATGCTCTTCAAGGATGTTATCCAACTGCTTAAGGGCTGAAATCAAATCTCCTTGACCACTTCGTTCCGAAGAAACAATCGTAAGCAAAGATTTTTTGATTATATTAATCATATGATCCTTTCAACTGAAGTCCACCATTTGCACAAGCCTAAAGATTAATCCGTGGTTCTATGAATACAAAAAAAGTATGCATACTGGGAGCCGGTCTCTCTGGCATTTCGCTTGGTTTATCTCATGAAAATAAAGGAAATCAAGTCACAATCTTTGAAAAGGACTTGAGGGTGGGTGGCGTACTTCAATCCATAAAATCCGAAGGTTTTCTTATGGATTACGGTGCGAATACTTTGAGTATCCGTACCAAAAAGACAGTAGATTTCCTAAAGCAATATGAAATCCTTGAGCATGCCATGGATGCAAATCAGGAATCTTCAAAGAGGTTCATAATTAGAAAAAATCGAATAATCTCTCTCCCTCAAGGACCACTTTCTTTTCTTTGTTCCTCTTTTCTCAGCCCAGTTGGCAAAATCAGGCTGTGCTTGGAACCCTTTATCGGTCGTAAAAAAGACAACGGTTCAGATGAATCGATGGCTGAATTCGTAGAGAGAAGGTTGGGCAGAGAGGTACTTGATTATGGGGTTAATCCTTTTATTGGAGGCGTTTATGCTGCCCGTCCTGAAAGCTTAATTCTTAAATATGCCTTTCCATCTTTGCACGACACTGAGCTCACATTCGGATCGATTTTTTGGGGAATGATTCGAGGAGGGGCTCAACCATCAGAGAAAATTTCTAAATCTCGGCTCATCTCCTTTCGGGAGGGAATGCAAGAATTACCCAATAGGTTGGCAGCAAGAATGCACAACCCACCAGTTCTTGGATGTGAAATAAAAAAGATCGAATTTAAAGATGATGTTCAATGGTGCGTCCAGGGAGAAACACATGACGGCAAGATACAGAAAGAAGTTTTTGACCAAGTTATCTGCACCCTTCCAAGCCATGCACTGGATAAGATTGAGTGGGTAGGCATAAATAGTTCTCATCTTCTGGAAACCCTAACCCGAGCTTACCACCCTCCCCTCGCCCTTGCTTTTCAGGGTTATCAGCAGAGACAAATCAAGCACCCCCTTGACGGATTTGGATTCCTTGTGCCTGAAAAAGAAAGGAGGAAAATTCTTGGTACTCTTTTTTCCAGCACTTTGTTCCAAAACCGAGCTCCGGAAAACTCTGTCCTCCTAACAACCTTTATCGGAGGGGAAAGAAATCCTGAATTATGTGATCTTCCCCAAAATGAAATTCTGGGGCATGCATTCCGGGAAAACCAGGATCTATTGGGAATAGAGGGGAAGCCCATATTTGAACATCTTAAATTATGGCCAAAATCGATCCCTATCCCTGATCATACACTGGAAGACAGGAAAAAAGCTGCGTCAACCTTAACACTTGAAAATAAGGGTCTGCAGATTTTAGGTGCTCATATAAATGGAGCTCCCCTCCCCAATTGCATGGTCCTGTAATTACTTTATCTCTTTTTGACTAAATTTAATCGGACATTAAAATAATTAACAACGATTTTTTTCGCCCTGCACAACTAACCATGATTTCTGATACCACAAAGAAACCCACCAAAACCGCAATCTTGCTTTTGAACATGGGTGGACCCGAGTCTGCAGACGAGGTTCATCCTTATCTCAAAGAACTTTTTCAGGATCGTGAGTTACTGAGACTTCCTGTTCAAAAAATTCTGGGTAATTTCATCGCCTGGAGAAGAACTCCTTTTATCCAGCAACGATATGAAGAGCTCGGGCAATATTCCCCAACCCGAAAAATAATGGAACAACAAGGGGAACACATTGCAGCTTCGCTCGATAATATTAGCCCGGAAACGGCCCCTCATGCGTGCGTGCCCGGATTCCGCTATGCCGTTCCCAGGACCGGAGACGAGTTGGAAAGATTTCGCGATGCAGAAAGGATAATCCTTTTCTCTCATTACCCCCAGCACAGTTGTTCGACCAGTGGATCGAGTCTTTGTGATGCGTACCGATGGCTCAAAAATCACTCCGAATTAAAGAATAAGATCTCCGTAATTGATCGTTGGTGGGACCGCGAGGATTACACCGATTTATGGGCCAAACTTATTGAAAAAAAGTTTCGCGAATTTACCAGTGCCCATAGCTTACAGGACGAGGATGTTTTGATCCTTTATTCCGCTCATAGCCTGCCTGAAGCATATTGTCTTGAAAAAGGAGACCGCTACAACCGCGAAATCAAAGGCTCGATTGAAAACATTGAAAAAAGTCTTAAGGAACTCGGTTTGCAACACAATCATGCCCTTGGATGGCAAAGTAAAGTGGGTCCAAAACGCACAAAATGGCTAACCCCCAGTACCCCAGAAGTAATTGAAAGAACCAAAGAAAAAGGCATTTTAATCGTTCCCATTGCTTTCACCACTGACCACATTGAAACCCTTGATGAAATCGATATCGAATTTCGTGAATACGTGGAAGACGCGGGTAAATTATTCAGCCGTGCAGATTGTTTTAATCTTGAAGATGCATTTATTCAGCTATGCTCAAAGCTAGTTCGGGAGCATATTGCCGTGAGCTATGAATCTTCCATTCGGCCGTGTTGCGAAAATTGCGTGGGGCTAGACTGTGCCGCAATGAGAGAGTTCTTTTCATCCACTCCCGTTCATTATCAGGAATAATTGGCTTTTCTGTGGTGATTATTTTCTGAAAGATCCCCAAAATGAATTTTAACGAAGCAAGAGATTTATTATGGACCGCCTCGATTCTATATGTTTTTGCGGTCAGCTTTGGATTTGCCAGCACCTATTTCTCGAAAAATAATTTCTGTAAACAGGCCACCCTTTTTGCGATTGTCCTTGGATTCTTCTTCCAGACTCGTGGCCTCTACCTAAGAGGTCTGGAAATTAGCGGATGTCCCCTGGGTAACAACCTCGAAAGAATCCAGTTCATTACCTGGTCACTGATCCTCACTTTTCTTATACTCCGGCTCCTTTGGAAACTTAATTTGCTGGGATCCTTATGCTCAGGCATGGCAGGGCTTTTTGGTATTATTTCACTCGCGAATGTGAGATGGGATCATCGATATTGGACTGAGGATTCATACCAACGCCTTTTTTCCGACCCCTGGATTGAGTTGCACGCTTCAATTGCAATCTTTAGTTACGGCATTTTTGCTCTTCTAGCAATTGTGAGTGGCATGTATTTAATTCAAAGGAAATCATTGCTTTCGAAAAAATCTGGTATCTGGGGTACATTTCTGCCCGCAATTAACGATCTTGATCATTCCGCGTTCAGGCTATTGCTTGTCGGCACCCTGTTTTTGACTCTGTCTATAGTTGTGGGAGGAATGCACTGGGTACACCATCCGGAGTTTGTCACCACCATTAAACTATTTATCACCCTGCTTCTATGGGCCGGATATTGTATTTTGTTTTTCCTTCGTTACAGCAACCGATTGTTTGGGTCCAAATTCTTCAAAACAGCAATCAGCCTTTTTATTGTAGCCATGATGAGTATGGGGTTTGTCAATTCGAAAAACCGGCATTCCAGTCTTCCTACCTCTAGCCTTAAAGCACACGATGAGCAGTAGCGAACAGTCCAAATCACTTCATCTTTTAGGGAGCTCTCATCACATCGCTGACCTTGCGGTAAGGGAAAGAATTAGTTTGCCCCAGAACAAAATCGATGAGTTTTATGGAGGACTCTCCGCTCTTCCAGGTCTAGACGAGTGCCTGCTTTTAAACACTTGTAACCGCACGGAAATTTACGGCGCATCCAAGAATGGATTTTCTACCAATCTTTTGCACGAATATTTAAGCAACTTTCAAAAAATTGACCCTGTGTTTCTTAGTAAACATTCCTATCAACATTCAGGAGAAAAAGTAGTTCGGCACCTTTTCGAAGTGACCGCAGGCATTGATTCTCAAATGGTTGGAGAAACCGAGATTTTGGGTCAGGTGAAAAAAGCCTATGAAGATGCCTGCCAACGAAATGTCTCAGGAAAAATGCTCAACCGACTCTTCCAAAAAGGATTTCAGGCAGCAAAGTGGGCCCGCACCAATACGGGCATTTCCAAGGGTCAGGTAAACCTAGGAAATGTGCTTTGTGAACTCGCCCGCAGAATTTTTGGGAAAGTTTCCAACTCGCGCCTTTTGGTGGTTGGCGCCGGAGAAGTGGCGGAGTCGGCAATCGAAGCTTTTAAATCCAGAGGTTCCCAAGCCATAACAGTTACGGGCAGGACCTTTGAATGGTGTCCTCTTAGCCGCAGGAAGCCAAGTGAATTAGCAGAGAAATTTGGAGGCTTTGCCCTGTCTTTCTCCAAATATCATGAATCCCTTCATCACTTTGACGTAATTCTGACATCCACCGCAAGCACTCGGTCGCTTATTTCAGAGAATGAGGTCAAACGAGCCATGAAAAGAAGACCAGCCAAACCTCTGTTTTTGATTGATGCTTCGGTTCCGCGTAATATCGATGAAGCAGTTGCTAACATAGATAATGTCTTTCTCTACAACATGGACGATGTCTCGGCAATCGCCAATGAGAACCTTAAATCACGAATGGCCGAGGTGGAAAGATGCCGAAATGTTCTGAGCAAAAAGGCCGTTCGCATTTGGGACCAAATGACCCTTCATACTCTGCCTAGTTCATCAGTCAACCAATCAACCGCATCCAATTCTTGAGGATTTTTCAGGCTCTCCCTCAACTTCTGAGATGCTTTTTTGAAAGCCTGTTGGTTCTTACTTTGATCCACCCAGATTTCCTCAACAGCTGACGACAAGATTTCACCATCTGCATCCGCTTGGATAAATTCCTTGTAAGGAGGCGAGTCAGGCAGGAGCAGGTTTGCCATCCCCAAAAAAGGAACCTTTATCAGGAACCTTCCAAGCCAATAGGTAATGGGGTGTGCTTTGTAGGCAATTACACCTGGAATCCCTGCAAGGGCACAGGCAAAAGACATGGTCCCTGAACTCATCAAGGCAGTACTAGCTAACAAATCATTCAAGTTTTCACGAATAAATATGTGTTTATGTAGACCTTGTCTACAGGAGATAATTTCCTCCACACAATCTTTGATCTGCAAATTAGGCACGGGCACCTCAATTATCAAATCTGGTTTGGACTTAATAAGTTTTTCTGAGGCATCCAAAAAACAAGGAAGAATTCTTTGCACAGGTTGGACTCGACTACCAGGAAGCAAGAGTAATGGTCCCTTTTGATCATACGAGACGGGAGCTCGGTGATTATCGGCAACAAAAGGATGCCCCACAAAAGTCACCGGCAAGCTAACATCATCATAGCATTTCACTTCGAAAGGGAAAATCACGGCAAGGGAATCCAAAACTTTCGCCATTTTGAATCTTCTTTTCGGCTTCCATGCCCAAAGCTGCGGACTCACATACTGGAGAATCTGAATTTCACCCCCCCCCTTTTCTTGAAAGTCCTTTTTTGCAAAGAGCTTCAGCCAGTCTTAGGTTAAAACCCGGATAATCAATTAGCAGAATGGATTTGGGACGAAACTCGCTAATCCATTCCATGGTGCAGGAAAAAAGCCTTCTAAAAAATCCATAATTTTTCAAAACTTCAAAAAAACCAACCACTGCGTGATCGACAAAATCAAAAAGAAAATGGGTACCACTCTCCTTTAAATTCTTTCCTCCCAGAGCGGCCACGGTTAAATCAGGGTGTCTATTTTTCAAGTTTCTCACAAGACATCCGGCATGTTCGTCCCCAGAGGCTTCACCGGCAATAACCAGGAGGTCCACTTGTTTGGCTGTAAATGGATTAAACAAACTTACCTTTCTTATTATTCATTCACCAACCTGATTCGATTTTTTGAGTTACGCTCAGAGCCACCTCCAATGCAGATTTACCGAATGAACCATCTGTCTTGGGAGTCTTCGCCTCGAGAACACAGTCCAAAAAAGAAGCTATCTCTAAAGCTAAAGGTTCCCCCTTTTCCACTGGCACTTTGTTCCGCTCAAGAGACATGCCCTGCTTATGTATAAAATGTCCTTTTTGGTTCATGAAATCCAAAGAGAGATAACCACTGTCCTGAAATACTCTAATTTCCCTAGCTTTTTTCTCACTGACCCGGCTTGCATTAAGATTGGCCACACAACCATTTTCAAAAACAAGACGGGCATTGGCAATGTCCTCCGTTGGCGAAAGGACGCGTACACCAATGGCTTCAACTGAATGCAAGGGAGATGCTACCAAGGCCAGGGCAATGCCAATATCATGTATCATCAGGTCCAACACCACACCCACCTCAGTCCCTCTGGCTTGAAATGGAGCCAACCGGTCAACGGTAAGATATTTTGGGGCCACCACCGCTTCTTCCAAATATTCCATGACGGGATTATAATGTTCAATATGTCCGACTTGAACGATCGAATGGTTAGCCTTGGCTGTGCGAAGGATTTCCTCCGCTTCGTTGCTTGATGTACAGAGTGGTTTTTCCACCAACAGATGACAGCCCTGTTTGAGCAGTGGAACCGCAACCTCTGCATGCCGGTCAGTAGGACAGACTACACTTACCACCTCGCATTCCCGGGCAAGCGCAGCCAAGTTGTCAAATCTCTTACAATCATATTGATCTTGTATTTTTTGGGCGGCTTCATCCGATGGTTCATAAAATCCAACAAAATCACTGGAAGCCAATTGATGGTAAATTCTTGCATGATGCTGACCGAGGTAACCCACACCGGCCACTCCGCAGGAAATTTTTTCTCTTGGATTTGGTTTCACTTGTAAAAAATTTTATTCATAAATCAATTTTCCATCTGTAAGCGTGGAGGTTTCATTCGTCGCCCGGGCAAAGGTTGGGTTGTGAGTAACCAGGATCAGACTGGTTTTTTCTTTGGTACACGAGCTCAAAAGAAGGTCCATAACCTCCGCGCCGGTCCTTTCATCAAGATTTCCAGTTGGCTCATCAGCCAAAATAACCTGAGGTCGGTTTACTAGTGCTCGGACTATTGCCACCCTCTGCCTCTCACCTCCGGACAACTTGGCTGGGATTTGCATACTTTTGTTCACCACCCCCATTTGTTCCAAGAGCTCCTTTGCCCGTCCTTCATATTCGGTGATGGGAAGTCCTGACAAACGCACACTCATCAACACATTTTCCATCACCGTGAGTTCAGGGATCAAGTAATAAGACTGGTAAACCACCCCGATATGCTTGGCTCGCCAAGACGCTTCCATGGCATGGGTTTGAGAGGCCGCAGCGATCTCTCTATCACCCCAGAATATAGTTCCACCATCCGCGGGCTCCAAGCGGGCAAGGAGATTCAACAAAGTGGTCTTTCCACAGCCAGAGTCTCCGCGAATGCTCAGTGAAGAAGATTGCTTCAATGTTAAGTTAACCTCATCGAGGACCTTCAGGTCAGAAGTGCCCAGAACACTAAAACTTTTAGATAGCTCGCTGGCTTTCAAAACAACATTTTCTCTTTGATTACTCACTACGCAAGGCCTCTGCCGGATTCATTCGAGCTGCACGCCAAGCAGGGAGAAGTCCTGCAATTGTGGAAACCAAAACCGCAAAAACAATAAAGGTCAGGAAAGTGATCATACTTTGTTCTGACTCCCACGGGTAGGGTACTTCTAGGCTGTAAAAATCATAGAACTGAGTTACACCAGCCTGCCCCTCCTCTCCGGCAATTTTGGTTACAATAAAACTCATTAGTGAATCCCGATAGCGAATAAATAAAAGAGCCAGACCACAGCCAATCAAAGCCCCCAAAGTTCCAATGATAAAGCCTTGCATGCAGAAGATCATACCGACCGCAAATCGGGTTCCTCCCATGGCAACAAGCAACCCAATTTCTCTAATCTTTCGCAGCACCGTGGTCATTAGGGCAATCGCAATGGCAAAAGCCGCCACTAGGCCGATGGGTATCATAATCAGAACCATTAAATATTCTTCGAATTTCAAAAGATCGAAAAACCAAGCATTTTCCACGAACCAGGGAATGATCCGCCAGTTCCCCTCTAGCTCACCTTCCAGCCTTGCACACAATTCTCCCAGTTTATTTTCATCGTGCAGATAATTTGTCTGAAATTTAATGAAAAAACCATCACAGACATTTTCCTCACCCCGCATATCTTCCATGAATCTATGCGTCCCAATCAGGGCATCCGTATGAAATCCTTGCCAGGGAACTTCAAAAATCCCACCGACCCGAACCTCTCGGGGGGGTGCCATTTCATCAGACTTGGCCTGTTCGATCATAGTTGGGGAATAAATCTCCAGAATCGATGAGCGGAAGGTTTGAAACCTATAGCGATCTCCCTTTGAAAAAGGTTTATCCCCGGGCACAACCCTGAATTGAGGATAGCCCCAACCAAGATCAGCAGCAGGTTCATCCAAGCTACAATTCAGTTCAATCGAGCCTAAGATATTCTTAATTTTATACCGGTCTTCCGCGAGAAACTCAATCATCCACTCTTCGCTTTCGACATAGGGATCAAGCCGCACGACCTGAACCTTACCATCCGTTTCTGTAACATTCTGATCATCCAGAATTAAGACCGTGGCAGCCCGCACCCCTAAACGGTTGGCAACTTGCTGGGTAATAAAGACCACATCGTCTTCCAAGGAATTAATTGTGGGAACCGGGGTTATATCCTTGGAATCGTAACCATGTACTGGAACAAATCCCTTTTTCAGGAATTCATTTATGGGAAGAACCCCTTTCGGCTGACTTGGATTGATTCCCATGGAAAAAGGTACCGCATGGTAATCCCTGTTTTGAACGAGAAGATGTCCCTGAACATAAGTGGAAACCATTGCCACTTCAGGCAGGGATGCAATTTTCTGACTATCTTTTCTCCACGCAATTTTCCTCTGTAAAGGAACCGCACGGGCATGACCCTGTGAATCAATAATATCGGATCTGAACTTCTGCTGAAAACCCTGCATAAATGCCACCACCACGATCATAACATTGACGCCAAGGGCTACTCCAACAATGGCAAGGAGGGAAAAGAAGGAAACTTTTCTTTGGGATGGAAACAATTGTTTCCAAGCAAGAAACAAGGGCCAAGTTAATTTCATTATTTTTGCCCCATCCGCCTTTCCTCAAGGCAAACGGGGAGCCATGGTGGAGTTCTTATCCGGCAGGGAAATATTTACATCCAAGGTAGAATTGAATTCACTCGGAATGTACTTAAGAATTTCCTCTTTAATCCCTTCAAGCTTTTCGAGATCAATGGGAGGTAATGGGTAATCCTCCTGAAAAAAATGAAGGTATCCAATAAACAAACCCGCGGTTACAAGTGCAAACAACGCTAGTTTAAATAGACCCTTGATAATTGAGAAAAGGAGTAATAGACACACCAAACTCAAGCAGACGATTAGCAAAGGATGACTAAGTATTCTTTGAATAATTTCTTCCATCTCAAATCATTCTGCCAAGTATAGTGTCATCGACAATGCAAAAGATTGTCGATGAGTATCGGACAGTTTAGCTAAAAAGATTTGAGTATTATAGAAGCCCTACTTCCTTTGCATCCATTCGCCAGATGATTTCCGAAACCAATGTCCTTTCTTACTTTTTTTAACTAGAGCTTTTGAGAACCGGGAGGCTACATCATCCACACTTCCTCCAGTTCTCGAAGCCATGGCCTTGAAGAATAATTTACGATCCTCATTTTCACGGGATACCAAGACTTTGACTTTTTCCGAATCACTTTCCCGCACATACACAAACCCGTCCGTACCCTCTCCAATATATCCCCGATCCTTGGCCTCAACCAGAGTGAATAATCTTTCCTTCATTCTGCTGGCATAATCAGCGCATACCTGGGTACTAATTCCTAAGAAAAGAAGGATAAAAAGAAGAGGATTTAGATATTTGTTAGGTTTCATATAAAGTTTATTCGATGGTTGAGGATTCTGAATCGTCGTATAATTCATCCAGGAAATCATTCACTTCCTTTTCAATTTTTATGGTGATATTATGATCCAGGGTTATGTGGTGTTCAGTCTTAACTGCCGAACAAGAAAATAAGAACATTATGCCAAACAAGATGGCTGCGGGGAGCGAGGTTTTAGTCATAAGGAAACGATAAGCTTAAACCCTTACAGTCTGCAAACTGGATTTAAAAAATCAGGAATTTTCATCTTCACCGAATCGGGCTAAGGAAAGCTCAGATTTTCTTTCCATTTCAATAAATCCTGCAATCCTCCAAGGAATCTTGGATTATAATCAAGATCAACTCTCTGTTCTTTGGTTTCGCGGGATCCATTGATTGAAATAATTATCTGACGCTCGTTTTCCAAGACTTTAAAATTAATTCCCAGACCATCGACCTCCAAATCTTCCAAGGCCCACGAGGTGAGGCGTAGGTTCTTTGATTGAGGATCCGTTGGATCAACGCCACCGTAAATCAATTCTCCTTGCTTGAATTTTATTTGTGCATTCGCCGAGGGATTAAGTTGCAAAAAACCGGTACCGAAATCCCAAGTCCCATCATAATTGGAAAAAGAGACCATCCCCGAAAAATTTCCTTCAATTTGTACATCCAACTCCTCAAAAAAGTCGATCATTTGCTGCCCGGACACTTCCGTCAATCTTCCCTCCACCTTAATTAAATCAGTATACATTTTCCACTTGGCTAAATCCACTTCCAAACTCCCACCAAAAACGCGGACATAAAAATCCGAAACCATAAATTCTCCCTCTTCATTGACGGCAATCGAGAAGCTCCCCTCTTCCAGGGTGATTTGATCATTACTGAACTTAGAAAAACTCAGAACATTTATCGGTTCTGTTAGCAGTGGATCAAACGATTTTATCAAAATGGAACCAGTCAAACCTTCAAGGATCAGTTGATCTCTACCCAAGCGGAGATCGGAACCATTAAAATCAAGTCGAAACCCCTCCTCCGCCTGATTTGGAAGAGAAACCGTACAATGGGCTGGATTTAAATCCGTAAAAATACCCTGAAACTTTGCGGTCAGGTTTTCGACCACCAACTGCTTGCTTCCATTTGGTCTAAAAGTGAGCGACAGGTTTTCCACCATGGAATCTTCGCCAAGTAAGGCACGATCGCACGATAAAACTTGATTCAACTCTCCTGTTAATGGTTTCGATATGTTTCCCAATCCATTAAAGGATAAGCCAAATAGACGAATATCAAGATCAGTCAGGATTGCGTGCAGCGGAAAAACCTGGATCTTGAACAAATCCAATTCAGGTTCCACCAATACGCTTATTTTTCCATTCTGTAGACTCAGGGTTTCTTCCAATTCCAATCTATCGAAGAAAATAACATGAGGTCCTTTGGGGGGGAATTCTTCAATCCTTGAAAGATTCAAATCAATCACTGGTAGACTCAAATCCGTGATATTAATCCTCCCGAGGGAATCAAACGTTTTCAATTCCTGAAAAGAGGAGCGAATCATTATTTTTTCTCCAGTAATTTTGGTCCCCAATGCCATTCCCCGTATGTCCAGAAAATCCTTAAGATTAATATTGGCATAAGTACTGGTTTCTATGTCATTAAGATTTTCGGGGGTTACAAAAGAAATGATTTTCTCAATCTCAAAGGGAAATTCAAAAAGCTCGCCCGTAATTTTGCTGCCATTGAATTCTAAAAAGAGATCAACCAATCGATTCCCCTCTACCCTTCCAATTCCCTGCATCACCAGATCACCGGAGTCGACCTTAAATTCGTTTCCTAAACCCATGCCGGTGAATCTAGTTACCGGATATTTGAGCATTTCACTTTTGTTGAGATCCGGAAATTGAATTTCCATTTCTCCGTAAGTGTTTCCATCCTCCTGCCAGAAGTGTAATTCTGAAAGAAAAGGAAACATCGCAAATTCTCCGTCAAAAATTGTACTGGCTAGCTTCTCATGGTAATCTCCTTTTATTTTGAATTCAAGTGGAAGAGAAAAGTCAGGCCATTCCAGGGCAGTTTTTGCATTAAACATACGAAATGTTTTTAATTTGGGGTCTGATAGGTATTCACCCAATTTTTCAAGCCAAGGAGTATTTCCGCCATCAACCTCACGATTTTTCTTAGCAAGCAAAAGGTCGAGCATAGCTTTCCCGTCTAGTCTCAAATCCATGTCTCTCAGGGTAATCGATTGAACTTTCCCCATAGCCAAAGCCCCTGGTTCATATTGCAATAAAAGACTCCCCAAAGAAAAGTCCGCTTCTTTCGTCTCAATAAGAATTTGCTCGATTCGGGTCTCCCAAGGATCAACCCTAGCCACTTCCAATTCAAACTTTTTAACTTCTGCTCCGGCAGCTGCATAACGAGTACCCCAATCAAGAATACTGGGAGCCGAGAGCCAAATTATTGCAATAAGAATTATTGAGCTAAAAAAAGCACCCAATAATAAATGCCAGGTGCTGATCTTTTGAATAATCTTTTTGGCAGACATATCTTTCCATGAACGATGGCAAGATTCCGTAAACTGTTAAGTTAAAAAGCCAATCCATCGCTTAAACTTGAAAAAAATCGAATCCAAAGAGATAAAGTAACCATGTTTAAAGTTGGATTTATTGGAGCTGGGGATATTGCTTATCTGCACGGAGAAGGGGTAACACAGGCACAGGGAGCCGAGCTCACCGGCATTTGGAACCGCACATCGGTGAAAGCCGAGGAAAAAGCCCGCCTTTTTAGCTGTAAGGTTTTTCAATCCCCTGAGGAATTGATTGAGGCAGTGGATGTAGTTTATGTACTCACCAATATGGAAACCCATCATCTCTATGCCAAACAGGCCCTAGAGGCAGGAAAACATGTTCTGGTGGAAAAACCTACCGCCGTTACCATTGCCGAGATCGTGGACCTCAAAAGAACCGCAGAGAAAAATTCGGTTCAGGTGGCACCCGTTCACAACTACATCTATGAACCTTCTTTGCTAAGGGCAAAGGAGATGATCGAGTCTGGAAAACTCGGAGATTTGGTCTCCTTGTATGTACTGTACAATATTCACCATCCCGAAAAAGTAGCTGCCCGGTATCCGGGAGTGATTCGTCAAATCCTGACTCATCATGCCTATTGCTCCCTTTATTTGGTTGGCCAACCGGAGATGGTATCTTGCCTGAAATCGACTATTAATGACGGCTCCGTTTCCCAGGAAAACATCGCCATGGTCACCATGAAGATGAAAAACCAGTCACTTTCCCATCTCTGTGCGAGTTTTGCCTCCGATGATCATGCAGGAGATCCATGGACTTTCATGATCAAGCTGATTGGAACCAAGGGGGCCACACGTTACAGTTATCGCGACTGGGTCGAAAACACCCCTGCCGTGGTTCATTCGCAAACTTATTCTGCCTACCCTCATACCATTCGTGAGACTGGAAAACATTTTCTGGAAGCAGTTGTTGGTCGGAGCGAACAACCATTATCAACCCTTGATGATGCCATTACCTGCATGAAGATGATCGAGGCTTGCGAGACTTCCGTAGCAGAAAACAGGCATGTTGAAATAATTTCTTAGATTTGACAAACAAGGGTTATGCCTGAAATCGTCGCAATTTGGAGGGAATCTCTCCACACGATTTTAGACCGTTATGAAAGAAAAAAAATCTCCACCTGGCTGTTTTTTCCCCTGCTTTTTCTTTTTTTTATTTTTCTCAACATTGCATGCTATTGGTGGGCGATCTACACCGCCTTTCCCCATTACATGCAAACCCATGAAGCCTCTCATTATGTAAAACTGCAAATCCCAGTAGGTTTTTTCGGGGCTCTATTTGATAGTCTTTCCTTTTTTATAACCATTTGGATCATCAAGCGTGCCTTAGCTGCCAGTAAGACTTCAGAATATGTCTTTCATCTTTCCCTGGATTTAATTATAGCGATAGTGGCCACTTTCTGGGTACTATTCGTTTTTACTTTGGGAGGCTGGCTGATCAGTCTATGGGAAAATGCTCCCGAACAACTGACTACCCGCGGAGCCAAGTACACCAGTCGGGCCGTACAAGCGATTCAAGATCCAATCGGACGAGAAAATGCAAAAAACATATACTTCGGGCTGATTATGGGAATATCCGCCGCACTTCCCACCTGCTTTCACCTTCTTCTCTTCTTCTCTTCCATATTCAAAAAAGCCAAGAAAGCCGCAGTCCCTCCAAAGTCCGAAGGCTCCTCTCATAAAGACTCAACTACTTCAGATTGATCGCTTGCAAAAATTCTCTTCCTTTAAAAGGATAAAAAGATGAGAAGAAGATCATTCATTCAACAAGCCTGTGGAATTTCTTTATGCCTTCCCGCGTTAGCCCGAACTAACACTACACCCTATCTTCGAGAAATTGGGCTTCAACTTTATACTTTGCGCAAAGCCATAGCTGAAAATTTGCCCAAGACCCTTGATGAAGTCGAAAAGATTGGATACCGACAGGTTGAACCCTATGGCTTTCCGTCACCACAATCTATTGAAATGATTGAACGAGCCAAGGACATAGGGATGCAGGTAAATTCGTCTCACTTTACTTGGGACTCTTTACTAAACCCCCACATAAAGGGTATTTTACCTTTCGCTGAAGTCTTGGCAACTGCTCAAAAATATAACCTCACCGATCTAGTCGTTCCTTATCTACACAACGAGGACCGTAAAGATTTAACGGCATACAAAAAAACTGCTGAAAAGCTAAATCAAGGGGCAGAAGAAGCTTCAAAAGTTGGTATTCGCTTGGCCTATCATAACCATGCATTCGAATTCAAGCCCTTAAGCAAAGACAAAACGGGTTATGATATTTTTGTAGAGTCTTTTTCACCAGAAATGCATTTTGAAGTCGATGTATTCTGGGTCAAACTTGGAGGAGTGGAACCCCATGCTTTGCTTAAAAAACTCAACAAGCGAGTTTCACAACTTCATTTGAAAGATCTCCAAAAGGGCTCCGTTTGTCCAAACTATGGCAAAGTCAAGCCAGAGGTGTTTGATGAAATCGGTGATGGAATGATCCCCATGGTTCCGATTATGGAAGCCGCCAGAAAAATTGGGGTCAAGCATTGCCATGTTGAACAGGACCACTCCCCTGCCCCTCTATCCAGCATCCAAAAAAGCCTAAAATTCCTAAAGAACCAATGAAGCTTTTGCTTTGTTGCCTTACAGGCTTTTGGACGAGTTCTGTTCTTGGTTCGATCAAAAATATTTTGCTCATTGTTTCAGATGATTTAAAGGCCGATGCGATTAATTGCTATGGTAATCAAACGGCCCACACTCCAAACATTGACAAACTTGCCTCTGCGGGAACCTTATTTCAAAATGCTTATTGTCAGGGCACCGTATGTGCTCCTTCACGCGCAAGTTTCATGAGGGGAAGATATTTCGGCAAAAATGAAATTACATGGGGTGAACATTTTCAAAAACATGGATATTCAAGTGTACGTGTAGGAAAAATTTTTCACATGCGAGTACCAGGTGATATAATTGGTGGTACGGATGGACAAGACATTCCCGCCTGCTGGTCAGAAAAATACAATAGTCCCGGGAAGGAGGCACACACGCCTGGAAATTACGCCTGCCTGAATCTCAATAAATTCGCCACCGACCTTACGGGTCGCGAATCCACTCGCATGCCAAACCGTATGTTTGTAACTGTCGACTACAATGGAGATGGTTCTGATCAACCTGACTTCAAAACTGCAAGCAAAACCATTGAACTTCTTAAGCGCTTTAAGCAAGAAAACCAACCTTTCTTCCTAGCTACAGGATTAATTCGACCCCATTACCCAAATGTTGCTCCAGTACAATATTTTGATCTTTATCCTTTCCGCAAAATGAAACTACCCCTTGTCCCCCAAGATGACTGGAAGGACATGCCATCACAAGCAATTTCTAAATCCAATTCAGTCCGGTTTGGAATCGATCAATTTCCTGACAATCAAAAAAGGATGTGGTCAGGATATCTTGCAACCGTGA
The DNA here is from genome assembly GCA_902612125.1 of uncultured Verrucomicrobiota bacterium. GTDB lineage: Bacteria > Verrucomicrobiota > Verrucomicrobiia > Opitutales > Seribacteraceae > Seribacter. The sequence goes on along the minus strand of CACMBV010000022.1, from coordinate 11,284 downwards.
CTTATATGGACGAGCAAATTGGTCGGATTTTACAAAGCCTCGAAGAACTTGGACTGGAAAAAGAGACTGCTGTTATTTTTACCAGTGACCATGGCTATCTACTTGGGGAACACCATTTCTGGCAAAAGGGAAACCTGAGGGAAGAGGTAACCCGAATCCCGCTCATTATACGATCCCCGGGCAAACCATCCGGAATTAGTTCCTCGATTGTTGAACTTGTAGATCTATTTCCCACCGCTTGCGAGCTTACCAGTTTATCAATACCAGATTCTGTAGAAGGTATTAGTTTGGTTCCTGTTCTTGCCAAACAAGATGTGCAAATCAAGCAATCAGCTCTTTCTTTCGTACCCAATGGAACATCCTTAAGAACCCAAAATTGGAGCTACATGAAATATGAGGATGGAACGGAAGAATTTTACAACATGAAAACGGACCCCAAACAATTCACCAACTTGTCAAAATCTAAAGAAGATCGAATTCAACTTTTGAAGCACCGTAAGCTCCTTACACAAAGAAAAAAGGCCATTCAATAACACCGCGAGAATGTCGCACCAAAACAATTTATGTCCTGGAGGCGGCCTCCATAAAAAGGTCAGTGAAAGCATCAACCGTATCCTCAATCGGCTGGGCGTACCCTCCACCCATAAAAATTACCATGGGCAAGTCCAAGTTATCCCGCCAGTCAAAAACCTTTTCATTTCTTTTCTTAAGCCCCTCACGGGTCAGATTTAGCAAGCCGAGGGCATCCGAAGCCAAGCCATCCACCCCAGCCTGAAAGAAGATCAGATCAAATTGCATCCTGGCTAGCTTCGCTAATACATCTTCTAGGGTTTCGAGATATTCACCATCCTCCGTATCATTTTCAAATTCAAGGTCCCAATCACTAACCTGTTTTCGAAATGGAAAATTATTTTTGCCATGAAGCGAAACCGTGAACACCCGCTCATCATTCTCAAAAATTTTGGCGGTTCCATCCCCTTGATGAACATCCAAATCAAGAATTAAAATTTTTTCCACCCCTGCATGCACTAATGCCTGTTCCGCACAGATTGCGAGATCGTTAAAAATGCAATAGCCTGCCCCCACTTCACGAAAAGCATGATGTGTTCCACCGGCCATGTTTCCAGCTATTGTCCGTCCCCGGATTAAAACTTGCTCCATGGCTTGTAAGGCACCGCCAGTCAAACGAAGGGTTCTCTCAACAATTTCTTTTTTCCAGGGTCTTAGACCGATCCTGCGAATTTCCTTTTCACTGAGTTGATGATTAAAAAATCTATCCACATAATCCATCCCGTGAACCAGTAGAATTTCCTGCCGGGTTGCCAATCTCGGCGTTTGCCAAGAAATAAGGTTTCTTTCATCCGATTCTGTAAGGTTATTCGCCAGCAATTGATAGCGATCAACCGGAAACCGTGCAGCTCTATCAAGACCAGAAGAATAAATTTTATGATAATATATGGGGAAATGATTGCTTGGCACAAATCTAGCGTATTTGTTCTTTCTTTAAACTCCAGTATTTTTACTGCCAGTATTTATGAGTCTACAAAATGCATTTTTAGGATCTTTGGTTGCCGATGCGGTCGCCATGCCCGTGCACTGGTACTACAACCGGCAATCACTGGATCAGGACTACGGAGATTTTTCTACATATCTGAAACCAAAGAATCCACATCCAGACAGCATCCTGTGGCGAAGTCAATACTCTCCAAAATCATCTAAAGCAGACATATTAGGTAAGCAGTCTAAATATTGGGGAATGAAAGGGGTTCATTACCATCAATTCCTAAGTGAAGGTGAAAACACCCTTAATCTACAATTGGCCTCAGAACTTTACAGATCCACTATTTTAAACGGAGCATTTGAACCTGAAGTCTGGCTCAAAAGATATGTTGAAGTAATGCTCACACCTGGCTGGCATCATGACACATATGCCGAAGAATATCACCGTTCTTTCTTTACCAACTATGCCGCAGGTAAACCTCTTCTATCCTGTGGGATTGCTGATTATCACATCGGCGGGCTTAGTCAAGCCCCTGCGCTTCTTGCTTCCATGGAGGCCTTAGATCAAAACGATCCTTCTGAACAGATTGAGAAGGTACTCACATTAATTAGGCTAACTCACGATCACGAACACACTCTCCGAACTGCCGCTGACCTTACCCGGATTTTCCATCGTTTGATCCAAGGCGAATCGATCCGTCACACCTTGACTACTCTTCCCCTTCCCGGAGTCTCGGTCAGACTTCTTCAGAAATGGGAAAATATGGATGATCGTGAAGTCGTTGGCAATGCACTTAGTTCTGCCTGCTATTTACCTGATTCATTTAAAGCGGCCCTTCATTTTGCCTGGAAATACCATGATGATTTTTCCATGGCCGTTCTTGCCAACGCCAAAGCAGGTGGAGATAATTGTCACCGTGGTGTTGTGGTCGGTTCTATCGTCGCCATGCAGACGGGCATTCCTGATAGATGGCTGAAGAACTTAAAAATGATGGAAAAACTTCGTTGTGACATGCAAGTCTTACCCGATCACAAAATTTTGAAAAGGGTCATTTGACCTTTTGCACTACGGTTTTTTTTCTTTTCAACACCGGTCACTTTTCTTGACCCATGCTTTTTTAAAACATCACCGGTAATTTTTTTAGCGTTGGCACTCGATCTTATGGTGAACACCCGGGACTTCATCTCCTTTGCCCGGTCCTTCAGGTTTACTACTCGAGGTGTGTATCCATTTATGGGTTTTTCCTCGGCATGAGCAATTTCCACAGGGGTTTTCCTATTTAGTTCATCCACCCATTTGTGTACAAAAACAGCATTTGGATCATGATCGAGAAATTGTTTCGCTGGGCTATATACCCGAATCGCATTAAATCCAATGACTCCAGCCTGCATCTGAAGTTGAGACAAATGAATACCCGGCTCGTAATCATAAAATAAACAAGCCAATGGTTCATGGATGGTCTTCCAAGATAAATGTAACCCATAACAAGCAAAGCTAACCACCATAGCACGCATCCGAAAATTAAGAAAACCTGTTTTAGCCAGGCAACGCATGGAAGCGTCCACCATGGGATAACCGGTTTGTCCCTGAACCCATGCATCTAATTTTTGAGGATCATCCTCGTATTTTAAATCGGAATAAGCGGAATTGAGGGCTTTTTTCTCAAGCTCGGGGAAAGCTTCCAGTCTTTGAATAAAATGATCCCGCCAAAACAACCGGGATTCAAAGGCACGCAGACTACGAAGCCAATTCGAGCGTTGATTGTTTTCGCGGACTTCCTCCCTACGTTGGTCCAATTGCTTAAAAATCGTACGTAAACTAATGGTTCCCCAGGCAAGATGGGTTGATAGCCTGGAACCATGGTCAAAGGCAGTGTTTGGTGAGGAAATCCCACCGGCATAACCGGCTCCACGCTCTTGCAAAAAGGATGAAAGAGTGGAGTGGGCAGATTTTTCATTCACTTTGGGTAAACTTGGATTCAATGTATGCCCCTTAAATTTTGGAAAGGCTGCGATCATTTCCTGCCACGAGGGTGACTGTGTGGCAACACCTGAAGGAACTGACTTCAGTTGGCTAAGATCAGAAATGGGTAATGGCTCCTGCTTTCTGTAGCCAGCTTGCCTGCGTTTTAGTCTCCTTTGGTCGGCATTTCCTCCACGCATCACCGAACTTGGGTTTTTCTCAACCCATTTCACAACCCGTTCCCCACACCATTTGCGAACTCGTTGATCCCGATCGTAGGATACTAAATTTCCCGTTTCCTGATGCGAATAAATAATATCAAATGGAAAAAGTCGGTAAAGAAGATCCAACTCTTCCACGATTTCACCGATTACCACCCGACTTTCAATCCCCCGGCTTTTCAAACTTTGGCAAACTCCATTCAAGCCCTCCCATTGAGCCTGAAGGTGAAAAGTCGAATAATCGCCCCCATTCAAAATTTCAGGCTCCCAGCAAAAAAAGGGAATCACTGAATGCATCTCTTGAGCGGCTTCAAAAAGACACATATTATCAGCCACACGAAAATCCCGCTTAATCCACCAAACCGCCTTCTTCACGAATTCTTTTTTTTCGACCGGCACTGCTCCGAGCAGTACACAATTTGGGGCCAAATACCGCGAGATTCCCATTTTTTCCGATTGGCAAAGGGAAGCCCGCATACAGGACAAATTTTCGTCTGTTTTTTGATTGATGTTTTCATCAATAATAAATCACCACTGATAAAATGAAAGCCCCGGTCCATAGAATTGTTCGCCACCAATTTGTCTTTACCAGACGCCCAATCAGTTTATGATCTTTACCTTGCTGGAGCTTACGGTGGCAGGGAGCTGAGATCAAAAAGGTGACCACCCAAGCTCCCAAAACCGCCAGTAACTTCACCCAAACCAGATCACCTGGAGAAAAAAAGCAGGCGGAGGAAACTTCCAATAACTGACAGCTCATGATCGGAAGAACAAAAATTCCAATCGCGTTGCAGTACGAGCGGTGCCAGCTTATAAAATTGGCTTCTTCTATCATATGGAAAGTGGGATAGACAATGATCTGGACAACCCAAATTAACAACAGCATACCAAAATCTATTCCAAGAGCATGCTCGTTAAGGAACTCAAGCAAGATACTCATTGGCCCGAAATCATCGTTCTTGGCATGGGTACAATCATCAATACATTCTTTAGGTAATCCTAATAATGACAAACTTCATTCCAAACCACTGCTTTCAGTTAAAGATTATCTTTTTGTCGGTTGTTTTTGCCAGTTGCTCTTCCGACTCCGGAAAAACTTTAGCATTAATCGAGCCCACTGAGCCAAAGCAGAGGAATCTTTTTCGAATCGTCATTCTTGGGGATTCCCTGACCGAAGGCTATGGAGTCTCCGAACAGCAAGCTTATCCCACCCTCCTCGAAACAAGACTAAACCAGGAATTTTCCCTTGATCGCAATACCAGTTTTGAAGTGATCAATGCAGGAATTAGTGGTGCTACCACCAGTGGGGGAGTTTCCAGAATTGATTGGTTGCTCAAGTCTACACCCAATTTTTTAGTTATCGCCCTTGGGGGAAATGACGGACTTCGCGGGGTACCTGTAGTTGAAACCCAAAAAAACCTCGAAAACATAATCCTTGCGGCCAAAGCGAAAAGTATCCCAACTTTACTTGCCGGAATGAAAATTCCTCCAAATTATGGCATCGAATACACTCGAAACTTTTCCAAATTATACAATGATCTGGCTCGTGCCCACAAGGTTGCTTTCCTTCCCTTCCTGCTCGAGGGAGTCGGCGGAATCGCATCCATGAATTTACCTGACCGTATTCATCCCAACCCAGCGGGACACCAGAAAATTGCCGAGACTGTCTACCAAAGCCTCATACCTTATTTACCTCAATACTGATGACTCTCATCGCATCCATCCAAAAGATAAGCAAGAACTACCATCAGGGAGGAAAGAAGGTTGAGGTTCTTTATCAACTGAGCCTGCAGGTGAAAAAGGGGGAATCCGTCGCAATACTTGGCCAGAGCGGTAGTGGCAAATCTACTTTTCTTTCCCTGCTTGCCGGGCTCGACCAACCTGATTTTGGAACTATCTCCATTGTCGACACGGATTTAACTCAGATGAAACAGGAGGAGCTCGCCCGCTTTCGTTCGAAAAATCTCGGGATCGTATTCCAACAGTATCACCTGATGAGCAATCTTACTGCGCTGGAAAATGTTAGCCTACCCCTTGAATTGCAGCGACGGAAAGAAGCCGAAAAGCAGGCAAGAATAGCCCTGAATCAGGTTGGGTTGTCTCATCGTCTTTCCCATCTCCCCGCAGAACTTTCAGGAGGAGAGTGCCAAAGGGTTGCCATTGCCCGTGCCATTGTCACTAAACCCGGCCTGATCCTGGCGGATGAACCATCCGGTAATCTCGACGGGAAAACAGGGCATGAGGTAATGGACTTACTATTCACACTCTGTAAAGAACAGGAACAAACCCTGATTCTGGTCACCCATAACCAGGAACTTTCTAAATTATGTGACCGTTGCCTGCACTTGCGCGAAGGAAGGCTTTTTGCTCACAAAACATGAATTTCGCCTTCAAGCATGCATGGCGGGAAATTCGAAACAATCGCGCTTTCTGCCTCTTTTACCTAGTTAATCTTTCATTGGGGCTGCTTGGTTTTATAGCCATTGATTCATTTAAAAGATCAGTTAACCAACAAGTTTCCCTTGAATCCCAGAAGCTTCTTGGTGCCGATTTGGCGCTCCGTACCCGCAGGGAGTTTTCAACGAAGGAACTGGAAAAAACGAAAAATCTTTTACCAGAGGAAACTCTTTCCGTTGAAGCCGTCGATTTTTTCTCAATGGTGGCAGGACCTACGGGACGCAGCCGTTTGGTCAAGGTCGTGGCGATGGCTCCGGGATTTCCCTTTCATGGCTCATTTGATCTTAACCTCAAAGGAAAAGTGACGAAGTTTGATGACTTGCTACTGCATCAAAAACCAGTCGCTTGGATTTACCCGGAATTACGCAACCAGCTCGACCTCGATCTTGGGGATCAGATTACTTTGGGGAAAAGCAAATTTCGTATTTCGGACATTGTGAAGGAAGATGCCGGCTTGCAGTTTCAACCCGCCGAGTTTGCTCCCAAAGTATTTATTAGTCACAATTTCCTCAAAGAGACTGCCCTTCTTCAGGAAGGAAATACCGCCTTTCGCAACCAGCTTTATAAATTACCCTCCGGAATCAATGCCCAACGTTTTGCAGAAAAAATTGGGAAAACTATCAATTCCCCGGATATACGAGTCTATTCTCATCAGAGAGCGGGCCACCGGGCAGGTCGTCTCCTTCGCTATCTTTCTGATTTTCTTGCACTTGTATCCCTGGTTGCCCTTTTCCTAGCATGCCTCGGAAGTGGTTACTTATTTCATGGTTTTCTCACCCGAAAAGTAAAAGACCTGGCCATTCTCATAAGCCTAGGTGCATCGCCAAAACTTGCCTTATTTACCTATGTTCTACAGATTTCCATCCTTGGAGCAGTTGCGGTCATTCCACCTGTGCTTATCTGTTTTATCGCCCTGCCTCTTGCTGAAAACTTACTTGAAGAATTCCTTCCCTTTCAAGTGGACGCTGGTTTAACCATCCCGAGTGTTGTACTTACCATCGGGGTCGCAATCCTCTCCGGTTTCCTTTTGGCCCTTCCAAGCCTTCGCAAAATCCGTGAACTGAAGCCGGCTGAGCTTTTTCGTGAATCCATGTACTCGACAAAATCTTCAACCCTTAAAACGATTCTTTGGCTTGTACCCGGATTGCTAGGGTTCTGGCTACTCTGTATCACTCAGGCGGATTCCTGGAAACTGGGAAATTTATTTTTCCTCACCTTTGCAGTCAGCGGCATGGTCGTCTACATCCTTGGTTCTTTTGCCCTTATGGCCATCGAACGGATTTTTCGTAAATCTCCTCTTCCTCTTCGACTAGCCAGCCGTTCTCTTTCCCGAAACCGTAACAGCTCCATTACCAGTCTACTTGCACTTGGCCTTGGGGTGTTATTGCTTAATCTCATCCCTCAATTTCAATACAGCCTCGAATCTGAGATCAACCTTCAGGATCCGGAGAGCAAAATCCCCCAACTCTTTCTTTTTGATATTCAGGAGGAACACCTCACACCCCTAACCAAAACCCTCCAATTTCAGGGGCGACCCCTGGATAATGTAACCCCATGGATCCGAGGTCGTTTACTTGCCGTGAAAGGTTTGCCCTTTGCATCAATGGACCGCATGGATCGTGAATTCGACAACCCGGACGAACAGAGAAGGAATGCGTTTCGCAACCGCACCTTTAACCTCAGCTACCGGGAAAAACTCCGAGAAAGCGAAGAGATTGTTCGGGGCAGGATGGTCAATACCTCTTACGATGCCAATGGAAGCCAACCGGCAGAAATATCGGTCGAACAAAAATACGCCGAATCTTTAGGCGTTGATTTGGGTGATCAAATCACCATTGAAATTAGCGGAGTGCCCATAACCGCCGAGGTGGTTAATATCCGACGAGTTCGCTGGACCAGTTTTCAGCCAAACTTTTTTGTGCAAATGCAACCGGGAGTTCTCGAACAGGCACCCAAAACTTTTATCGGGACCATCGAAAACTTATCCGTAGAAGAAAAGCAGGCCATACAGGATTTGCTTGTCCAAAAGTTTCCCACCATTTCCATCCTTGATGTCGAACGAACGGGGGAAAAAATCCTGCAGGTTGTGGGTCAGATGACATGGGCTTTGCAGGTTATGGCCATTCTATCGATTGTGGTGGGTCTGATCATCCTCCACACCATCTCCAGGGAAAAAGCCCGCCGGCAAAGACAGGAAATCAATCTCCAGAAAATCTTGGGAGCTTCCTTCTCAGACCTAAAAAATCTTGTCCGACTTGAGTTTGGAGCCCTCGGTTTTTTCTCCGCCATTCTTGGAGTTTCCTTAAGTACAGGGGCCAGTTTAGTGCTTTCTCATTATATTTTCGACCGGGTGTGGAACTTTAACTGGCAACTCCCCATAATCATGATTACAGGAGTCACGCTTGTTTCTTGTATTACGGCAGAGATCGCGACTCGTAAGGTACTTGGGGAAAAACCAATTCAATTATTCAAGGACGACTGATTTTGGTTGGTGGTCTGAAGTTGTTTAAGATATTCTCCAGTTTGCTAATCTGACTTTTAATTTTCTTATCGTGACTCCTGTTGTGCAGATGAAAATAAAGTGAATTCAACTCATTGATGAATTTATTTATGAACAATGCACATTCTCTATTACCCCTCTTTGCTTGCTCGCATATTCGAGAAAAATCATTGTATTGATCCAGTCTCGAATGAATTTAAGATTTATATACATTTTCTCCGTAGCTCGAAACATCATCAGTATGCCCCTTGCATACATTCCTAAACATCTTTGGGTTAAGCCCGTATTGATTCCTAAAGGCTTCTGCAAACCTACTATGATTTCTAAAACCCACGCACTCCGAGATTGTAGAAATTAAATGATCACTGTTATTTAGGAGCCTTGCTGCCGTTTTAATCTTTTGATTCCGGGTATACTCTCCAAAATTTAAACCAAAGTTTTCTTTGAAACCTTTTCTCAACGAATAATCCGTGATCGAAAATTTCTCACAGATCATTTCTTTGGTGGGGGGGTTATGTAGGTTTCTTCTTATATATTCTCCAATTTTAAATATCTTGTAGCTCATACCCTGTTTTATTGAGATTGAGACTCAGTCTCAATAAAAATTTCAAGCCTTTTTGGTTGAAAATTTGGAATAACGGAAATCATTCTTTTGCGTCGTTTTTTCCTGAAAACAAAACTTTATCAGACTTTAAGCTTATTTATTTCAACTTTAACAATTGGTTCACCAATCTTCGGGAGAAACAAATCCGAGAATTCGAAACTTACCGGAGCCTAGTGGTTGAACAACATAACAAATACCCATCGGCTCTGGGTAAATACCGGTAGCAGCCTCAAAGGGGTCGTCGTGGGCCACAATCACTAAATTGCCTTTTTTTCCATGTTTCTCAGATAAATATGGAAGCAGGCGTTTTTTCATTACAGCCATCTGCTCCTGAGTGAAGTCTTCATGAGGCAAAAAGTTAAAATCTGATTTTTTCTCATACTTTTCAAACGCCAACCATGCGGTCTGCCATGCACGAAAATATTCACTTGATAAGACTTGGCTTACGGGAATGTTGTGAAATTTGATTGCCCGTCCAATATGCACGGCTTCTTTCCAGCCTTTTTCACTTAGAACTCTCTGTGTGGAGCCATCGTTGACATCAGCAGTCACCTGGTCAGCATAGTCTTTCTCAGTTGAGGCATGTCTAAAATACAAAACAAGTCCTCCTGACTGCATCTTTTCAATTAGTTCATCCTTAGCCAAATAGTTAGTTACTCTGCCCAAGACGGGAGATAGAATTATAATAGATAGGACAAATAGAAGTGATATTTTTCTCATTTTTAATTTTAATAGAACTTAGAATATTATTCAGGTTAATGAATTTACAAGTATTGAAATAAGCTAATTCAGTTGATTACATCGTCTTTAATCCAGACCACCAAGGCAGATTAGTTCACTCCCTGTTCGCAAAACAAATTTAGAATCAGCGACCGCAAATCCATAAACTCTGCCTTCAATACTGAGCTTGTTTTGAGCTAAAATTTCTTCACTGCCATCATCTTTGAGCACGATAGTTTCTCCCTCTTTCGTAAAAAAATAAATCCTTTCAGGTGCATGCAAAGGAGAGGCCCAACATGACCCTGGCAAACGCAAGTCCCACCTTTTCTTTCCATTTGCTAAGTCATGACATGTTGCTACGCCAGCTCGGTTTACAAGGTAAAGAAAATCACCAGCAACGAGAGGCGAACCAAAACTGCTGGTTGCATCATCGGCAATCCACGCCAGCTCAAATTCCTCAAAATTAAAATTCTTGCTCCTGAAGGCCCTTGTATGATCAGGCTTCGAAGATCCAATAACCAACAAATTACTATCATATGTTGGTGATGCCACAGTATTACCTTCTATGCCATCTTTGCTCCATATTTTTAAGCCATTTTTAAAATTAAAACATTCCACTACACCATTTGAACTAATAAATAAAATTTCTTGATCATCTTTTTTCACCAAATTCGGACTGCTCCATGAAACCCTTTCAGGACGATCAAACTTCCATTCATTTTCGCCGGTTTTTTTGTTTACCTTAAGAAAATATGACGGACCAGCGTGATCAATCAAAAGACCAAGACTTTCCCCCAACTGACAAAGGGAAGATCCAACCCCATGATTTCCTTTCATTGGACCATATTCCTCAGTTAATGAACGTCTCCACAATTCTTGGCCTTCATGTGTAAAGGCAATGAATAATCCATTCTCGAAAAAAACATAAACACCATACTCATCGACCACTGGACTTGGGGCAGCTTGAGATACATATTGGCTTCTTTCTATCTTCACCGGTGAAGAAACCTCTTTTTGCCACTTTAATGATCCTTCTATTAAGTCGTAGCAGTGAATGATCGAAATCTCACTAAGATCACCTTTAGTGCTGGTACAGAAAATATCATTACCCCATAGCACGGGAGTTGACTATCCATATCCCTCCAACGATTTTCGCCAAGAAATATTTTGTTTATCCGACCAAGTGAGTGGTAGAGTATCAGCGTAAGTCACGCTGTTGCCAGCCCCACGAAAACCTCCCCAATTCGATGACTTAAGATTCTTTTTACTTTTTTTGGATGGGCTTTCTTGGATCTTTACCTCTGACGAAAAATCGAGAA
>CACMBV010000021.1 GCA_902612125.1 uncultured Verrucomicrobiota bacterium | reverse complement strand
CGGGTATTTTCCCCGAAGCGGGCAACAATCTTAGCGGGATAGGAAACAATCAACTCGGATTCAGCAGCGGTAAAATAAAGGGTGGGTTTATCTATTTTTTCTCCGACCTGAATGGGCTCAAAGGCACCCGATTCTGCATCGTAGCGATTTACCTGACCGGTCATTTCCACCACAATGGGAACTTCGGTGGTTGTGTACTCTTCCGCCACTAAATAAAAGGGCATTATAAACAGGAGGATATTAATCACTTTACTTTTCATTATCTGGAGAATTGGAGAGCTTGTCATCTAAATCGGATTGGGGTAAGGCGTTATTATTTGATGATTCGTCCAAAGAGACTTCTGGCTCCTTTGTATCCTGAACGCCCAGCATGGCTAAAACGGAGCTGGTTTCGGTATGACAGCCATCCAGGGCAAGCCCGAGACTGTAAAGCGTATTGGGAAACCACTGGAAGTTTTCCCTGAGATCGGGAACCTCCTCATCGTAAAAAACAGAAACATTATGATCAGGAGAAATTTCCTCCTGACAGCGTCTGGCAAAGTCCTGGTGCATCGCTTCGGTCTCCGAAATTTTTTCGAGCAGTTGGCGCGGCCGGCAAGATTTCTTCCACTCCCTCTGCAGAAAGTAGACCCATCAGCGGCTCGGTGGTCATCCCTTCCAAAAGATCACTGGATAAGGCAAAAGGTAAGGGCTGTTCGCCTTCAGAATAGGAAGTGAAAAAAGGAATGGCATGGGCTTGGTCATAGCCTGTTTTGATGGTTTCAAAAAAGTCGGCCAGGGCATTGCACTGGAATACCAGATAGTCGACTGCCTGGGCCCGGGCAACGGATAATTCGTCGGTGATTTCCTCTTCTACGCTCTCCTCCGGTTGCTCCTTCTGGGGGGGAGCTTGCACGGGAGATTTTGTGCTCTTACGGCGGGGTGTGAAATTTTTCTTTATTTCCACTCCTTCTTCTTCCTCTTTTTTACGGACTTTTTCATACTCCGCAAGCAGTACTTCCTTGGTGGTGGCGGCCTGCTCGCTTAATGACCGCAGGGACATCCCAATGGTAAAGAGGGAATTGACATACCATTTATATTTATCGCGAAGTTCCGGACCTTCCGCCTGGTAGAAAAAAGCGACTTCCTGATCCATTTCCGGAAGAATCATTTGCTCCGTAAGCCTCTCAAACCGGGAATACAAATCGAGCAGATCCTGAAGTTTTTTGAAGAATACCTGCACTTGTTGAATAACATCGACTTCAAGGACCTCAATCCCCCCGCTCTGGAGCATCGCCTCCCAGATACCGGTATTAACGCTCGCCATCCCTCCATACGGAATAGGTGCGGGAAATGGCTTTTCCCCTGCTCCGTAGGCTGTGAAAAAGGGGACTCCGTAAGCCTCGTCGAGCGAGGAACTGGCGGAGCTGAGCTCGTTCTCATAATCCTCAAATTCATCGACCAAGGCCTGCAAGATCTGCCGTTTTCGCAACAGGTCGAGATCGTTGTCGTGCATCCGTTCCAGCAGGAAGGCCCCATACATTCCCAGAAATACGAACACCAACTCTGCCGTCAGCCATCCGAAGCGGGCCGCAAATCTTTTGACGGAACGGGTGATTTTTAAAAAAAGCATTGGGCATTAGGGATTAAGATATTTTTCCATTTTCTGCTCGATCTCCGGGGCCAGTGCTTTTTCGAGTATCGCCGATGCTTCCACTGATAAAATGGGCCGGCTGATTGGAGCGAAGGGAGCAACTCCGATGGCCCTGGCGGCAGTATTTGGGGACGAACTCGTCGATGATGATGATCCGTCTCCATCTCCGTCCTCTGAACCGCCATCTCCAGAGGAGTCAGATGATGCACTCCCGGCACTTGCAACGACCGCAAAACTTCCGCCAAAAAGGGCACTACTTCCACCGGCTTCTTCCAAATCGTTCGCCAGTTTGGCTGACTTATCAGGAGCCTGAAAGAAATAGGAGTATCCCGTGAATAGCCCGTATTTAAAAAGCATATTGAGCTGTTCTTCGCTCATTTGCGAAAGTTCAACCAGACCACCTTTACTATCAAATCCCTCAAAGGTGGGATTATCGGTGGCGAGTGCTTTAATAACCGAGGGGCTCAGGGTTGGCGAAAGATCGTCTATAAAAATAGAGATAGCATCCAAACTAACCGTTGAACCGAGTGCCAGATCATCCTTCTCGATCGCGCCAACCCCTAGGTTTCTACCGTATAGAATTTTTCGGGAATGAGTGAAGGATTCTAAATCAACGGGAAGAACCAGGTTATTTTCTGCGGCAAGCAGAAGAGAATTGTCACTGGTTGTAAGATTGGGTGCAGGTAGAACATGGAGGGTAAGATCGCCCTCGTCCACGCGTAAATCCATATTTTGAACAAGAACGGAGAGGATATCCCCTCCGTCTTCATTGGGTGTTTGTTCGTTCTTGGTAACACTTTCACCCACCTGTAAGCCCTGAGAACTACGTATCTTTAGATCCTGATGAGAGCCGGAAATCATAAGTTTATTTACCGTATTTGTTTTTCCACTAAGATCGAAATTTTGAGTACTACTGCCGTACTGGGAACCGGAGACCACTAGTTCAGGGGTGCTTACTGTGCCTTTAGCTCCATCAAATGTAGCGTAGTCTTGCACAGTCAATGTAGATGCCTGCGTACTGCCGCCATGAGTAATGCTATTTCCATAGAACTGGGCTTTACTAGCCTGTACCACGCCCGATTGCAGGACTGCCTGCCCGGCGATATCGCTGGCTCCACCGAGAGGGTCTTCGCTTGATATGGAAACAAACAGGGTATTGTCCCTGTCGGTCAACCCTACCGAAGCTCCGGCAGCCATGACCAATGAACCCTCCTCCACCAGAATCGTTCCTGTGTTGGTGACTGATTGACCGGCAAGAACCACTTCTTTTGCCTTGATTGATCCTGCATTGGTGATTGTACCGCTGAGTGAAAATGACTCTTGAGTGTCAGTACCCGCAATGGCGTGCAGCTTGCCCACTTCCACCACTGCATTTTCACCAAAGACGATCCCAGATGAATTAAGCAAAACTACCTTCCCATTACCATATAAATTACCGTCTATTTGAGTGGGCACCAGACCCAAAATTTTGTTTACAACCGAGGAGGCTGAATTGGGCTGAATAAAACGGACGGTTTCTCCTGCGGGTATGTCAAAATTATAATAATTAATCAGGGCACCATCCGACGCAGTAATCTGAAATTCAGCCCCAACCGTGGAAAAACTGGCATCGCCACTCTGTACAGTACCATAAAGTGAAAATTCATCCCCTCCATGATCTTCATCGAAGTCATGCCCCCCGCTAGAATCTTGCCCGAAAAGATAAAAGAAATGACCGGAAAAAAATAAAGAGATGAGATATAATCGAAAATTATTCATAAGGATAGATTCTCAAAGATTTAAAATTCCCAGACCATCAGAGCATGTACACGTTCATCGCTACTTCGGGTACCCTCCAGGATAGTGCTACCGTTCTTTATTTCCCGAAGGGGTTTGGCGAAATCGAGGCGGGCTTGCAGACCTTTGGAAAATTTCATTTCCAGCCCGATTCCTCCTCCGAGTATGGACCGATCCGACTCATAGGATAAGGGGTTCGCAACAAAGGTTTCCGCCCAGTCCATATAGGGAATCAGCGTGCTGGAAACCTTACCCAGTTCAGGACCGGCATCACCAGACGCAAAAGGGATACGGTATTCAACACTGATATTATAACCATGGTCTCCCGCAATGGGAGACTCGGGATAGCCGCGGACTGAACCGGTGCCTCCGCTGATAAATTGGTGCTGGGGTAAATGGCGCTCATTCTCCAAACCAAGATCCGCGGACAGTTTTGAAATTAGATGATGTCTCTCCCAGTATGCGGGAAGATTAGCGTTTAAATTTTCCCGTATCCATTTAGCGATTTTTAGGGATTCCAAATGATTAATTTTCAATCGGGTGGATTGATCGACAACCCCAACACCACCAAGTAGCGAGCGGTCGAGTTCGGGAATGTTGCGCATATTTCGACGAATCTCGATCTTGGTCATGGTTCTGAGATAAGAGCCCTTCGTATCTAGACGAAGGGCCATTCGAGGAGTAAGCATATCTGCATCTGCCCGTCCATTTATTAATGAGTTTTCCGCTTCAACTTTTTCGCCCCGCAAACCGAATTCCAGGCCGAACTGATAATTTTCATGCTCCCAATGCAATGGATTCCACAGAAGGGCAAGATCAAGAGAACGGGTCTCGCCCTCAAAATCAATGCGGGTAAGGGCAAAACTGGAAGCATCATACGAGGAATATCCAGCCTGGACATTCAGATTCAAAACCTGTGGAACGATAACGGGGACGGAATATTTTAAATTGATTGTCTTTCTCTCCTGAGTGTCTGAGGAGAGGTAGGAAAATTGAAGATCGTCATCACGATCCGAAATTTGATTATAAAAATAGTCACCGCCCACCAGCCATTTGCCAGTGGTCTCCGTACCGGCGTTGCTTGCGTAAACACTCCCTCCCTGTTTTTTCGATAGCCCAAGTTTTACCATGGGAACGACCTGCCCCGGCTCGTCCCCGGGCGTCAAATTAATAACTGCGGAACGGGAGTAGGCCTTCCCATATCTTTTCCAGTATTGAAACTGGGCATTCGTAAGAGGCTTGCCCTGACCTTTCTCATCAGAAAAGAGTTTCTCTCCCCGTGTAGACAATTTTTCAAAAACCTGATCATTCATTCCGTTATTCAAAAATTCGACCGATCCAACCCGGGATACCCAGACCACCATACGGAGTGAACGATCGGAAGGGTCACGCAAATCTTTCCCGGTAATGGGATCGATTTGATTGGGATCCGGGAAGGCAACCAACCCTTCATAACCCAGAGATTTTAAATACTGCACGGGTAGTTGCGCAATTTCCTGAAGTTCGCGATGTGATAACTTTAAAGATTTATCAATACCTACGAAAAGTTCAGCCACGGTGATGATTTTTCCGCTAAGTTCGAGTTCCACATCTTCGAGCACATCAAGGTCTGGGAGATCATCCTTCATCCCACCGAAAGAAAATTTCAGTTGTGAAACATCATAATATGAGAACTGCAGTTTCTCATTGGCATAGCCACCTTGTACCAGATACAAAACAATTGAGCAGAAAAATAAGGGTGATTTGTATAAAAACAATAAACGATACCTTAAATATATCATCACAATACTTTCAAATATAGGGTGATTTCTCGTAATAAATATTTTAAAAAAATAGATCAACTCTTTTCTCTTTACTTGAAGTAGACTGCGTACAAAATTAGCAATTTCTTATGCCGGAAATCACCCGAAAAGATTTTTATCCCGCCTTTAATGTTTCATTAGGTAAAACATTAGCCGCTGCCGCCTGGGTGGATGGTGATCTTAATGAGGAAGAGATGAATTGTCTCAAGGCAATTGTTCTGCAGCTCCCGTACATCAGTTTTGAAGACTGGAGAAAATTAAAAATTTATTTGGCTTATCCAATTTCTCCTCCTGAACAAAAATCGATCATTAACGACTTTCTGGAAAAAGTCTTTCACAAGGGACACGCCAAGTTGGCCATTGAGGCACTGCTCAAAGTGATCAAGGCGGACGGTGAAATTACGCGGGAAGAACAAAGTTTTAGTGCCGAGCTAGAAAATGACCTTGCCACCAATGTGGGTTCATTTCTAAAAAAACTTAAATTTTTTCTCTTTAAAAATTCCATCCGGCAACAAAAATCCTGGGATCCGGATAAAGGAGGCCGGGAAAAATTCATTCATGAATTTTTTGATAATCCGATTTATTTTCTCTTCCGCAAAGCGGTACTGAAAGAACAACTGGAACTTCCCCACTCAAAACCGGAATTACAAAAGATTTGTCTCTACGCGGCAGTACTCTGCTGGTTTGCCAAGGAAGATGATCATCTCGATCTGGTCGAGAGAGAATTCATCATTAAGACCATTAAAGAACATGCCTTGCTTTCCGATCAGGTCGCTCATTGCATTCTTAAGATCGCCAGTAATTTACAGGTTTCGGAACTCCAGCTGAGTCAGTTATGTTTTTCCATGGCGGATGCCACTACCCAGGAAGAAAGAAACCAAATTTTTGTAACCCTTTCTAAATTGATTCTTCTGGACAGAGAAATGTCGACCAAAGAATGCGAATATTTAAGGACCGCTGCCTTGTATTTGGAAATTAACGAAAAATTATGGGTAGAGGTAATGGGCAATATTCATCTTAAAACCACTTTCAGCGTTTAGTCCTGATAGTTTGGTTGGGTTAAATCCCACCGGCAAAAGAATTGGAAGCGTGCAATGGATTACCATCGGAATTCAACCAACCATGATTGGCTTCTTTAAAATTACGGTATTTTTCCCGAAGTTTTTCTTTTTCAGAACCTTCGGGTATTTCATCCCATCTACGACCGTCTCTTTTGCTAACGGGATTTTTCTTCCATGCAGATGAAAACTCCTCCTCGGAAACATAAAATCTGGATGTCACTGGAATCATACGCGGTGTATTTTTCTTCTGATTGTAAAACTGTATGTAACGCAACCTAAATTCATTTCTCTCATCATCATACAAATCACTCCAAGTACGACCATCCCTTCTGCCAGTTGGACTGTTGTGCCAGGCATCGGCAATCATATTTTCATGACTTTGGGCCCGATATGCTTTGCGGGCATTGCTGCGGGTTTCGATAATATCAAAGTGTAAACGCCGATTTGCCTCAGCCATGAGCATGATCTTTCTTCTCAACGCGTGTTTCTCCGCTACCCTAAGTTCAGATTTCGAGAGTAAACTTGGGTTGACCGCCGTTTTATTTGCTTCGTTGTAAAGGTCGGCACCTCTCCCATCGATATAAGGGGATAAGCGTTCTCCATAAACTTCTTGAGAATATAAGAATGAAGATGAAACAGAGGATAAGATAAGGATAAGTAGTGAGTTTTTCATAAGATAAATAGATGATTAGTGTATTTACATACCTCTGTTATTTACATAATTCAAATTTTTTTTACTTTTTCTCATCTTGAATTCAATCCAGGAACTAATAAGTTTTATAAAATGATACTTCTTTCCCCCGCTAAAACTTTAGACTTTGAATCCCTTGCTAAAACCAGAGTCTGTACGCAGCCTGAATTTCTCGAGTTTTCAAAAGATCTAATCCAGGGACTTTCCAAGCTTAGTTCTGATGAAGTGGGTAAACTGATGAGCATCAGTCCAAAACTCGCGGATCTAAACAAGGGGCGTTTTCAAAAATGGGCCCTCAAGCATGATCAAGAGAATGCCAAACAGGCAGTCCTCGCTTTTAAGGGCGATGTTTATGAAGGCTTACGGGCATGGGACTTTACCAAGTCTGATTTCACATATGCCCAGAAGAGACTCCGAGTCCTTTCCGGCTTATATGGTCTCTTAAAACCATTGGATCTAATCCAACCCCATCGTCTGGAAATGGGGACCGTTTATGGTAATCCCGCAGGCAGGGATTTATATGCTTTCTGGGGAGACCGGCTAGTCAATGCGATCAACCGTGATCTCCAAAAAGATAAATCTGGCCTGGTGATTAACCTGGCTTCCCAGGAATATTTTAAAGCAGTCAAGAATTCCAAAATTGATGGGGAAGTTATTTCCCCATCCTTTCTTGATGAAAAGAACGGGAAATATAAAATTATCAGCTTTTATGCCAAGAAAGCCAGAGGTTACATGGCCCATTTTTTGATTACCAACCGGGTGGAGAGTACGGAAGAACTTTCCACCTTTAAATCGTACGGGTACCAATATTCCAAGAGCGATTCCACGACCAGAACTCCCATTTTTACCCGTTCTGAAAAGCACAGGGAAGCCGCCTAAGAAAATTGACTTCCATTGCTCTTAGGAGACTCTGCTACTTCTTTGCCTTGTCCAACCGTGACTGCACGGACTTTCTTTGCATATCTCGGTAATAGGAGGCATTCCCCCGTACTTTAGCCTGCCCTTTTCCGGATTTCCCACCTTTCCTCCCCATCAGGGAGGCAACCTTGGCAAGAGTTTTTTTTAGCTTCTCCGTCACATCCCTCGATTGATTCGGTTGAACACTCCGAGAATCTGCTCCATCCTTCTGGATGTAGCGTCCATTTCCTTGAGAATCCGGTCAATCCTCGCCTGCTTATCAGAAGGGATCGGGCAGGGAGATATCATCCTTCTTTCCACACCCTGAAGAAGGCGACTACCCACCCGGTCACCCGAAATTTTGAATTTAGTTTTCCCCACCCCATTATATTTTCCCATCTACACCTTTTTGCACAAGCGTTTGTGTAAAACAAGCAAAAAAACTCTGGAAAATCGCATGAGGAAATTTTTTAGCTTAAACTTTCCAGAAGTTTCTTTTTTAAATGCGGTAATCCGTCTCCGAGAAGAGCGGATATGGTATGGAGTTCGATGCCGGGAAATCGCTGACTGAACTCAGTAACATATTTAGCCGCGTTTTCTTCGTCCATTTTGTTACCAACCACCACAAATGGTTTTTCTCCCAGTTTTATATCATATTCAATTAATTCTTTTCGCAAGTGCTCGAAGTCATCACTTGGACTGCTCCCATCGGTGGCGGCAAGATCGAGCAGAAATAAGAGCAGTTTACATCTTTCCACATGACGTAAAAAACGATGGCCCAATCCCCGGTTCTCTGCCGCCCCTTCAATGAGTCCCGGAACATCGGCCATGGTCAGGGTTTTAAAATCCTCGGGATAATCAATCACCCCGACCGTTGGCACAAGCGTGGTGAAAGGGTAAGAATCAATTTTGGGAGTGGCATTCGACATTACATTGAGAAGGGTTGATTTACCTGCGTTGGGGAAGCCAACCAGACCAATGTCTGCTATGGTCTTAAGGGTAAACTTAAATTCCCCCTCCATTCCCATTTTTCCTTCCGTAAACTGCCTGGGTGTCTGGTTGGTTGAACTTTTAAATGTGGCATTACCCCGCCCTCCTTTCCCTCCCTCAAGCAGAAGAACTTCCTGTTCGTGCTCGAGTAGTTCACAAATCATATCTCCCGAATCAATTTCCCATATCTCCGTTCCCATGGGCACTTTTAGAATACATGGATCTCCACCTTTTCCGTTTTGATCGCTTCCCCGGCCCGGTTCTCCATTCCTAGCTTTCCAGTGTTTCTTAAAATGGTAATTCCGCAAATCAGCCACATTCTCATCTGCCTGTAGAATAAGATCTCCCCCTTTACCCCCATTTCCACCATTTGGACCTCCGTTGGGCATATACTTCTGTCGCAGAAAGGACATACAACCATCTCCCCCATTTCCCGCTTTTAGAAAGACTCTGGTTTCGTCGAAAAACATGGGTTTTATCCATATTGTTTAGATTGCACCTGGTCAATGACTCAAAAAAAGGGCAGTCCCTGATGGGGCTGCCCTTGTGTAAGAGGATCGGGTGAGCCTAGTAACGATAGTGCTCAGGTTTGTAGGGACCCTTAACAGGCACCCCAATGTAGTCTGCTTGTTCAGTTGACAACTCGGTCAATTTAGCACCCAGTTTGTCTAAATGTAAACGGGCAACCTCTTCGTCGAGTTCCTTGCTTAATCGAGAAACACCAATTTCGCGGTCGAGATTATTTCGAATGTCGATTTGAGCGATAGTTTGGTTCGTAAAACTGTTAGACATGACGAAACTCGGATGACCGGTGGCACAACCAAGATTGATCAAGCGACCTTCAGCAAGTAAATAGATACTTTTACCATCAGGAAAAGTAAAACGACTGACTGGACCGCCTGGTACGGTGTCGTCTTTGATAATTTCTTTCGTTACACCTGGCATATTTTCAAGCTCGACGACTTGGATCTCGTTGTCGAAATGCCCGATGTTGCAAACGATCGATTGGTCTTTCATTTTGCTGATGTGTTCAGCCGTGATGATATCCTTATTGCCAGTTGTGGTAACAAATATATCGGCAGTTTCGAGGGCGTCTTCGATGGTAGTGACCTGATATCCAGCCATACAGGCTTGCAAAGCACAAATAGGATCAATCTCGGAAACCATTACGCGGGCTTTTTCATTGGCCAATGAATCAGCTGAACCTTTTCCGACATCACCATACCCGCAAACCATGGCTACTTTACCAGAAATCAATACATCCAATGCACGCTTAATACCGTCCACCAAGGAATGTCGGCAACCATAATTGTTGTCAAATTTGGACTTGGTCACAGAGTCATTGACATTGATTGCCTGAAAAAGGAGTTTGCCTTCTTCCTGCATTTGAATCAGGCGATGAACACCGGTGGTCGTCTCTTCGGAAACGCCCACAACTGCATCCGCGACTTTGGCCCAATGTCCAGGCTTTTCAGAAAGTGTTTTTTTAAGAAGCTCTTTGATGACCTGTTCTTCCTCGCTTTCAGATGGGGTGTTAACCCAATCACTACCATTTTCGAGTTCGTAACCCTTATGAATCAATAGAGTGGCATCTCCACCGTCATCAACAATTTGATCGGGTCCTGATCCGTCGGGCCAAGTTAAAGCGTTCCAAGTGCAATCCCAATAATCTTCCAAAGTTTCTCCTTTCCAGGCAAAAACGGGGATTCCTGCGGCGGCAATGGCGGCAGCGGCATGATCTTGGGTTGAAAAAATGTTGCATGAACACCATCTAACATCGGCTCCGAGGTCAACGAGCGTTTCAATAAGCACCGCGGTTTGTATAGTCATGTGTAGAGAACCCATGATTTTGACGCCAGCAAGAGGTTTTAGGGGACCGTATTTCTCACGGGTTGCCATCAAGCCTGGCATTTCATGTTCCGCGATGGAAATTTCTTTACGGCCAAACTCAGCAAGTGTGATATCAGCTACTTTGTAGTCTAGGGTTGGAGTGAGTGTTTGTGTCATAGTGGTCATGCTTTAGATAACGAATTGGATGATATAATAGATCAGAATAGATTATGAAATGGCGGCCTTGAGATCTTCGGTTTTATTGGTTTGTTCCCAGGGCAAATCGGCTTTCCCGAAGTGGCCATAATGGGTTGTTGATCTGTAAATAGGGCGGAGAAGATCAAGTTGAGAAACAATCTCGGCTGGTTTGAAATTAAATACATGATGAACTGACTCCTGGATTTTACTTTCCTCCACCTTTTCCGTCCCAAAACAATCGATGGTAATACTGGTGGGATGAGGGTGTCCAATCGCATAGGCAACCTGAAGTTCAGCCCGATCGGCCAACCCAGCCGCTACCACATTCTTAGCAACCCATCGGCACATGTAGGCAGCCGAACGATCGACTTTGCTGGGATCTTTACCGGAGAATGCGCCTCCGCCATGACGACCCCAACCACCGTAGGTATCCACAATAATTTTACGGCCGGTCAGACCGGAATCTCCTTCAGGCCCTCCTACGACAAATCGACCCGTAGGATTTATCAGATATTCAGTTTCACTGGAAAGGAGATTAGATGGGAGGGTGGGCTTGATAATTTCCTCGATGATAAAGGATCGAATGGTTTCATTGTCGGCCGCTTCGGCATGTTGAGTCGAAACCACAACATTTTCGATTCCCACCATTTCTCCATGTTCATACTTGAGTGCAACCTGTGACTTGCAATCCGGACGAAGCCAGGGTGCTTCTGAGCTATTCTTTCGAACATCCGCCATTTTGCGCAAAATAAGATGGGCAAACATGACCGGAGCGGGCATCAACTCTTCGGTTTCGTTGCAGGCGTAACCAAACATGATTCCCTGGTCTCCGGCTCCCTGTTCAGCAGTACCCTTCCCTTCCGCGGCATTTGCATCAACACCCTGTCCGATATCTCGCGACTGTGCTGTTAATTGATTGGTTACAAAAACTTTATCAGCATGAAAAATGTCATCGTCATTAATATATCCAATTTCACGGATTGCCTCTCGAACAACCCCTTCGTAATCAAACTTGGATGAAGTGGTAATTTCCCCAGCAATGGTGACGCAGTTACTCTTGACTAAAGTTTCACAAGCCACACGACTATGTGGATCCTGTTCTAAACACGCATCCAAAATAGCGTCAGATATGGAATCTGATACTTTATCAGGATGACCCTCTCCAACGGATTCAGATGAAAAAATGAATGTCTCAGGCATTGAACATACTCCATCAAAAGTCCAACCGAAAATCAAGTTTATTCATCAACGCATCATGATGCGTTGATGTGTATTATGTTTTCTGAGACTTACTAAGGGTGGATTGAAGGTATTTTCCGTAGGAAGAAGACCCGTGTGCAACAACCGCTTTTTCGAGTTCTTCGGTTGAAATCCATTTTTTGTAGATCGCAATCTCTTCGAGACAGGCGATTTTTAATCCCTGTCGTCGTTCGATCACTTTAACAAAATCCGTAGCGGAGGCTAGAGTTTCATGGCTCCCAGTGTCCAACCAAGCCGTGCCTCTACCCATTACTTCAACCGAAAGATTTCCGGTTTCAAGATAAATCCGGTTTAAATCCGTAATCTCAAGTTCGCCCCGGGGAGAAGGTTTTAATTCATTGGCAATGGAGCACACTTGCTGGTCGTAAAAATAAAGACCAGGTACGGCATAATTTGATTTCGGTACTTCCGGTTTTTCTTCCAGGGAAACCGCTTTTCCGGAATGATCGAACTCAACCACTCCATAATTCTCGGGATCTGACACATGGTAGCCGAATATGGTAGCTCCGTCCATTTTTGCATTGGCATCGTCAAGAGTCTGCTCCAATTCATGCCCATAAAAAACATTGTCTCCCAAAATTAAAGCGGATGGACTTTCACCAAGAAACCCCTCTCCGATCAAAAAAGCCTGGGCCAAACCATCAGGATTTGGTTGTTCCTCATACGAGAATGAAACGCCAAATCTAGATCCATCACCCAACAAATTCTTGAATGTAGGCAAATCCCTTGGTGTGGAAATGATTAAGATCTCACGAATTCCCGTAAGCATCAGAATGGAGATCGGGTAGTAAATCATCGGTTTGTCATAGACCGGCATCAGTTGCTTGCTTAAGGCCATGGTTAATGGGTACAGGCGGGTTCCTGAGCCGCCTGCCAGTACAATTCCTTTTCGTTTGCTCATCAAATACCCAGCCTTTGTCTTTGATATTTTCCGGAAGTGATATTCCTACACCATTCTTGATGACTGAGATACCACTCAACCGTTTGCTCAATTCCTTTTTCAAATGAATAGGAAGGCCGCCAGCTCAGCTCATTTTGAATCTTGGAAAAGTCAATTGCATATCGGTGGTCATGTCCCGGGCGGTCAGTTACAAAAGTTTTTAGTTTGTCGTGGGGAGCCCCTTCGGGATGATGTTGGTCAAGAATAGCACATAAAGTATCAATGACTTCCATATTGGTCTTCTCCGAAGCCCCTCCAATGCAGTATGTCTCCCCCACCCTTCCTTTTTGAAGTACGGATAAAATCCCAGTGCAATGATCTTCCACATATAACCAGTCCCTAATGTTTGATCCATTTCCATAAATTGGAAGGCTTTTGCCTTCGCAGGCATTCAAGATCATCAAGGGAATCAACTTTTCCGGAAACTGATAGGGTCCGTAGTTGTTTGAGCAATTGGTCGTAAGCACGGGCAGTCCAAAAGTGTGATGATAAGCTCGAACCAAATGATCAGCCGATGCCTTGGACGCGGAATAGGGGCTATTGGGAGCGTAGGGAGTGGTTTCCCGGAAAGCAGGGTCCTCAGGTTTAAGTGAACCATAAACCTCATCCGTGGAGACATGCAGAAAGCGAAAGGACTTCCTTTTAGCACCGGCAACTTTAGAAAGATATGATTTGGTCGCTTCCAGTAAGCGAAGCGTACCCACCACATTGGTTTGCACGAAGGGCTCCGGACCATCAATTGATCGGTCAACATGACTTTCGGCGGCAAAATTTACAATTGCATCAACTTCGAACCCTTCCAACGCTTTTAGCACGGAATTCCCGTCACAAATATCCGCTTGAATCAGCCGGTATGATCTGCGGTCTTCCAAATCCTGAAGATTTTCCGGATTCCCTGCGTAGGTTTGCTTGTCATAATTAATAACCTGATCAAACTCTCCGTTTGTAAGGAGCAAACGAATAAAATTCGAGCCAATGAACCCGAGACCACCGGTTACAAGAATGTTCTTCATACTGTGGATGCCTCTGCCATTTTTCCCATGGATTCCCTCATGGCCTCTCCCACAGTTCTCATACCTATCCCTGCTTTTTGGGCTTTAGTCGTATCCAGCACGCAATTGGACCGCGGGGTTTTAGCTGCCTTATTCATAAATTGTTCTTCATCCTCAAAAAATTTAAAAAGCTTGTTGGTCAGCCCTTGTTCATGCATCCATGCGGTTACCTGCCTAGTGGTTGTAGATCCGGGGTTGGTCATGTTGAAAATGCCGGGCTCGACTTCTTTATCAAAGCATTCTAAGCACTTTTGAACAAACTCATCCAAATGAGAAACTGAATTTTCTGCCTCAAGCAAAGAATCGTAATTTAATAATTTTTGAAGGTAGTTTCTGGGGCTTCTCTCTTCATTGAAAGGAATACGCATTCTCCAAATGTAACAATTTTCTGCACCATCCAATACTTCTTCACCCAAAGCCTTGGTGCCACTGTAAAAACTGCAAGGAGGCGAGCGAAATGAAAAGTTAGGAACATCATCTTCCTTCCAACCTGCCCCATCAGGTCTCCGCCCGGAATATATACATCCGCTGGAAACATGACCCCAAGATAATTTCAAATCTTCACATACTTCTCGAATTATTCCCGGTAAGACTGCATTGCCCATCAAACAATCAGCTTTTGCAAGCTCGCAGGCGTCCACGTTGGGCTTACCAGTATATCCGGCCGCGTTGATCAGAAAACGGGTATTTTGGGATTTGAGAAACTCTTTGAGAACAAAACCATTGGTGTAATCAATTTCTTTTCGGCTTACATCTACAACTTCACATCCACTCGAATGAAGATCATTACAAAATTTAGATCCAATATATCCACTTGCTCCTAATACGACATACATACCTTACCTAATACATAAATTCTTCCCTGTTGACAATATGTTTACCCATGGGTTTATCGCACGATAAACAAAACATTTTGCGATATAATGGCCAAATGCGCCAAACATGTAACAGAAGTGTAAAGTTACAAGACGGAAATTTATATTCCAGTTGTTTCAATATTTTCAAGATGGAAGATCAACCCCAACCACCTTCTACATTTTCAATGAATATATTCTTCACTCTACTAGGAACATATCTTCTATTATTCTTATCCTCTCCACTGATTGGTGAGATTCCAAAAGCCTCCACGTTATTTAAAGAGTGGATCGCCACGGAAAGACTTATTTCCAAAGAATCTTCGAAATGGGAAATTGAAAAAAGCGCTCTTCAAGATCTCTTAGAACTCTAAGAGGAAGAAAAGCAAACCATTGAAGAGAAGTTAAACTCAGTAGAAAAAGAAAATTCCGCAGGGGAAGGGGAAAGAATCAAACTTGCCGATTAGAAAGAAGACTTAAAGTAAAAACTTATATTTTCAATAACTTAGAATTCAAAATATTTCTACAAAGATTCTCCAATAAATGATAAGATAGAAACGCAAATATAAAATTAAAAATTAATGATAAAAAAACTGACTGATTGACTGTAAAATTATAGTCTTTGATTAAAATTTTTCCCAACTCCATCGCAAATATTTGCCAAATATAAAATGAATAGGAAGTCCTTCCCAGGTATAGGAATAGTCTGTTTTCAATCAATTTAAGCCCATTGTAATGCAGAAAAAATATTGTATATCCGCAGAGAGGAACCAAAACAATTTGAAAGCCCATAAAGACATACTTAAGTCCAGCAAACTCGAATAAACTAAAGATACAAAACAATAAAATACAAAGAATTGGCGATTTTAAAAGTTTGGGCAAAGATGAGAGAAATTTTGAATCTCGAAGGTAAAAAAAAGAAATACCTAATAAAAACTCATTGAGTCTCATCAATGGATTAGAATAATGGATTGTTTTGAGTTGATCATTGACTAATAAGGAGTAATTTTCACTAATTATGTTAATATTAATTACTAATGTATAGAAAATAGAAATAAAAAATAAAAGTTTCGGCTTAGAGCGAAATAGCAATATAACTAGAGGAAATACCAAGTAGAAAAAAGCCTCCACGCTCAAACTCCAAGTGCCACTGTTAATTCCAAGACCAAACATATTAGGAAAGAATGCTTGAATCAGAAAAAGATCATTAATGATTACTCTTATCCAATCTCCAAAAGTATATTCTAAACTGTCATAGAATATTAAAAAATAAACCAGGGATGCGACAAAGTATGCAGGGTAAATTCGCGTGAAACGCCTTATATAATATTCTTTAAGAACAATAGACTGATTAAAATCTTTCAAGTTATACGCATAGGCAAGAATATATCCTGAAAGAACAAAGAATACTGACATGAAAACTGCACCATGGGATATGAAACGGTCTAATAAAGAATTACCAACCTCAAACCCAAGATGAATCCTACAATGCAAAAAGAATACTATAAATGCTGAAATAAACCTTAACGAAGTGAGTGATCTTATTTCATACATGTAAGTAAAACGGTATTTAAGATTTTAAAAATCAAGTAGTATCGGAGTTGATAGGCAAAGTTTTTTTCACTCCCAAACTTGTAAGCAATAAATGTGTATCAAATAGGAAATGGGAGGAAAACTCCAATCTGATGGTTTAAATAAACTATAGTAAGTTTTGAGATAGAAGTGTTTAAAATTGTTATTAGATAAGTGAAAAACTTATACATTTAGAGTTAGAAAATTATTATGTACTCCAGTAATGGGAGTTGAATATTAATTTCTTAAGATAGGGAATTCAAAAAAACATATCAATTTTCTTTAAAATAAAGCAGTTCTTTCTCCATTTCTAAAATTTTGGTCATATTACGGGATTTTATTCTTTTTAGAGGAGATCCTTGATAAATTCCCCATGGTTCAACAGATTTAGTTACAAAGGACTGAGCCCCAATAACAGCACCTTCGCCAATGGTCACATTTGGCATTATAACAGAATTCGCACAAATCACTGCATGCTTAGAAATAACAATTGGACCACTTTTAATTTTACGAAAACATGAAGGAATTGTAGGGTTAGTAAGATTGTCACCATCAAACAACTCAGTAGATGTAAATAATCTTACTCCACTTGACAATCCTGAAAAAGATTCCAAACTTACCTCAGCACGACCAGTAATAACCGAACTTACACCGATGTGTACATAATTGCCTATCTTGATTCCATTTCTGAGTGAAATAAATACGAAATCGTCTATAATGACATTGTCTCCTATTTCAACTAATTTAGGATAACAAATTTTTGCATTAGGATATACGGTGGAGTTTAAACCTAATTTCATAACTTCATATACAGGATAATAACTGTAATCATAAGAAAAGCATAATTTTGTATTAAGGACTAAATGGATTTAAATGTATAGGAGAAAGGTATTAAAATTGATATAATAGACAAAAGAATCGTAAATAAGCTTTCTCGAAGTAATGAATTGAAAGATAAAATAGTGGAATTGAAGAGTGAATATCAAATTTGACCAACGACCTACTTTTTCATAAAGTTATAAATCAAGGAAACTTCAGAATTAGTGAGTTCTGGATTTGCATCAACATGAAATAAGTCAGATTGATCTTTATTAAGAAAGTGACAAGATAAAAAACTCTCTTTCACACTAAGAGAACTTTTCTTGAAATCTGAGTCTCGTAGGTATACCAAAGTGACAAAAGAATTCCAACAAATAATGAGAAGTAATATTGATGTAATAAAACGATGTAATTTATCTGAAAGTCTAGTAGAAGTAATCGAAGTAATTATGAAAATGATAATAAAAGCACCAATATACGTATAATATCGTGATTGATAAACAGACTCTAGATAAGCATTCTTGGATAAGGATAAGGGAATAATGAAAGGTAAAACAAACACTGTTCCATTCAATATATTTAAGACAAAAGAAGAATCTTTCTTATATCTATAAAAATACAAAAATATTAAGCTTGAAAAAAGAGCAAAAAACTTTTTACTCCCAACGAACATAAAAATGTTGAAATTCTGTAAGAAGAGAATAACACCGTAGTTTGATGTAAGTTCATTTTCCAATGGAATAGAAGTGAGAAAATAAAAAAAGATAAAGCAAATACCATTTAAAATATAAAACAATGCTTTTGAACATAAAGTGGATGAGATTGTAGAAATACTAAACTGACTCTCTGCACAATTGGGATGCACGAAACTAAATTCGATGGAATATAATATAAAATAAAATAATGCAATAATTATCTGTAATATAAAGAAAGTGTGGATTATATTCCTCTTCTCATTATATCTATAATTTATGAAGAAATAAAGTATGAAAAATACTGGTAAAAACAAACCGAATGAAAAACTAAACGCAGCTAAGAAAGAGAGGATTGAAATAAATAAGTAATCCTTTTTATTATAATCCTTTTTTATAATATAATGAAAAGATAGTATTGTAATTGTAACAGACAAAAGTACTGCAATCTGCATGCCCCATAAGAGGTTTTCTATGTGATTCCACGATATGAAGTAAATTACAACACCGAAAAAAGTAGTATAAAAATCATCTGAATACTTATTTAGTAATGAAAAAAGCAGAAATGAATTTACCAGATGTAATAGAAGATTAGATAGTACATAGAAGTAATAAGAATCTCTAAATAACCATAGTTCAATAGAATACACGAGTTTACCAAACGGGAAATAATGACCTAGATGTGGCTGAAAAATCCATTCAAAATAATTGAGCTCCAAAAAATTAATGATAATACTCCATTCGTCCCAATCGAAGAAATAGGGTCTATTTAGTAGTAAATAGCAGTAATATAGAAATATAACCCCAGTACATAAATAAAATAAATACTTTTTCATATTTTTTAAAAGGGACGAGGCTAATAAAAAACTATCTTTTACAAAAGTAAATTTTTTGCAAAAAGGTTTAATGAATAATCCTTCTTAGTGCTAACTAGGCGTTCGCCCCAATGATAATTGTATGAACTGATCTCGTCATAAGTCATAAATTTATTCATGACATCAATGTGGTTACAAATCGGTAACAAAGGATGCATTTGAATGTTAGATTTCATCACTAGATCAAAGATTACTTTGGGAATATATAGTAAATCCATAAATTCTTTATAAAGAAAGCCAAATAATGTACTTTTTGAGGAATTACACATTGCAATTTCAATTTTTTGAGAAGTAGTACTAAAAATTTGCTTATGCCAGTTCATTATTTGGTCATATTTTAAAATAGTGAATGTAAAGTTATCAGTCTTAATATGATGAAAATTCATACATTCAAAGGATAAGTCGATATATTCGCTAAATTCAAGAAAAGAGTAATAGTTGTCAGACTTTAAAAAAAAGAAATAAAGAAACAATTCAATAAGATGGTCAATTTTATTTGTGAAATAGCTCACAAAGTTTTTGGTGGTGATACGACAAATATCAAAGCTGTAAAATTCCTGATATTTATAGGCTTCGTTTAACAATACTGCTATATCATTATTTTTTACCACACAATCTAAATATTGAAAAAATGCAGATATCTTTCTCTCAACGGGCGTTCTATATACATCGTAAATATTTATTTTATCAGAATTGAAATCCTTTACATTCATTTTAAGGATCTCAAATAGATCGAAATTATAGCTGTGTTCAATATCATTCCATTCTACTCCATTTTGATTGAGAAAGTATAAAAATGTATGTGTATGATAACAGTTTGGCAGCGAACGATATAATGTAGTAGAACCCGATCTCCCAGAACACCATATAAAGTTTTCTAATCGATATTCTATTTTAAAGAGTTCTACATTTAATGATTTATTCAATGTATCAGCGTATATTTATCGAAGACTGTAAATTGAGTAGTTCCAAAATACTCATCGCTCAACTTCCTAACGTGTGTTAAATTTTGGTCGTTCATCATTAAGCAAAAATCTATCTCATGATCTCTTTTTGTACAATATGCATTAATTTCACTAAGAGTTTTAGATAATGAATCATTATTATTTTTAAAGTTTCCTATTGTAACACATTTTCTTTTTATCATGTACGGGATAGTTGGATCTAGGTACGAACCTATAATTATGGGATTACCCTTAACATCCGAAATTTTATTGACTAGAGCTGAATGTAATTTGATATCCTTTTTTTGTAGATCAAAATAGCCATTAGTAATGTAGTTTAAGATACCTATTATTAATAGTAAAAGTAAAAAAGAGTACTGAAATATTTTTGATTTTGCTTTTATAAATAATGATATCTTACTTGATATAAAAATGAGAACTAAGATTCCAGAGCCGTATATGTAATAGTCATGTACAATATATAAATTAGAAAAAATAAATACGGTTAGAAAAAAAGATATCATCAAAATTTTATTGGTTACACTTTTGTCATAAATAAATGCAAAGAATATATAGAAACTTACAGGCAAAACAAGAAAGGTAATTTCCCAGAATAATGTACTATGAAAAGTCGGATTAAGAATATTTTGATGAACATTAGATATCCATTTATAACCTTCTGGTGATGCATCATTATAAATAAAGTCATCTTTAACTGAATACTTACAATAAAAAAACCAACAAACAATACTAATGATTACAGGAGAATATAAGCTAATCAGCTTTCCACTTAAAGGTGAATAGTTTCTTTTTATAGCCAAATAAAAAAAAGAAACTAAACAGTAAGGTAGAAATGTTGTTATTTTCACCAATGCAGCAATTATACCAGTAACTATAAATAAGATACTTGATACATTACTATTATGATCGTATCTTAAAACTTGTAATATAAAAAGTAGCGAAAAGAATAAAGCCGTACTTTCGATCATACATGTACGAGACCAAAACAAGTATACCGGACTTAGGGAAAATAGTGTTAGCAAGATAATTCGGGTAATTTTTTCTTTGTGGATTTTGGTACTAATTCTGTGAACAAGCACACAGGATGCATAAAAAAAAGAAATTGATACGATCCTGGAACCAAACTCGATCCTCAGGTCGAACAACTTACAAATACAACTCACAGTAAATTGATACAAAGGTAGCTCTCTTGGCATTTGCCACGGCGGCAATGAGACTGGAGAAACATTAGAAAGTAATCCCTCCTTTATTCTCCAAAAAATGTTAGAGGCAGTCTGAGTCTGTCTAAAGGCATGGTGCTCAAGGATTGAATGATTGATCCCCCAAGAGAAAATCAACCCAGTGAAGATTAACAAAATTAGATATACTAAATACTCTGCTATCCTTGAATTCAGGAATCTATCCATAAGCTAATAGGGACCCAAGTGCTTTTGATATTATATAGCATATCGGAAACTCTTTCCTCGAAATTGAATAGCTTGTGTCGCTGTAAATTTGGTTACAAAATTTAAAAAATTTCTTTTTTTCTTTTCCATAGATTTTGTATCCAAAATATTTTCTAAAGAAAGTTTTTTCAGTCTTTGCTCTTTTGTAGGTATCAAGCATCCCGAATTTATGGGAATGATATACTTTTGCACCGGACTGATACTTAATTGAATATCCAGCCTCGAGAATAAACCGAGCCCATGTTTGGTCCTCTCCGAAATTGACGGGAGGAAACCTGAAATTTTTCCAAACAGATTTTCGTATTGCAGAATTATTATTCGAAAAAAAGTGAAGTAATTGTTGTTTTTGCAAATCATGTTTACTTGCAAACCATTCTCTACTTGTTCGATATTTCGTTTGTGACATTAAATGAAAATGATGGTTCAGATCTCTTGCAATAATTTTTGGATGATATTTATGAGCCTTGTGCTCTCCAAAAACGCCAGCAACCTCATCACGATCAAATCCATTGATTAATTGCTGAAGCCAATATTTGTCTGTAGGTATAGAGTCTTGGGTTAATAAAGCTATAAATTCCCCACTACATTGGGAAATTGCCTGATTCCTAGTAGTTCCGTGTCTAAAATTACTACGATCTATGCTAATTACCTTGAGTTTAATAGAATTCTTACTGATTAAAGTAGAAATTTTTGATAGGGATGCATCAGTAGATTCAGAGTCTATTAATACAATCTCCCATTTTTTACTAAACTGCTGAACAATAAGAGAATTTACAACTTCCACGAGGATATTGCCTCCATTATATGTGGGTATAATAACACTAGCTTTCATGAGAAGAACAGTAATACTCGAGCCTCTGTTTAATTAAGCTCTCGATTGTTTTTACACTTTGTTCCCAGTTTAAAGATTGAATAAACTTAGCTGATTCTTTCTTCAATTGCTCTCTTCTTAACCTATCTTCAAAAAGGTTTTCAACTGTATCAGCAACTGCATCAGGACTTGGAGAAGAAAATTCTACCGTATCTTTTGGATAAGTTTGACGCGTATTTTCACCATCAAATTCAACAACCGGTAATCCACAAGCCATCATTTCTAATGGAACTAGAGAGTAATTCGTTGCCGAGAAAACCATCCCAAGATTCGCAGATCGATATAGTTTTGCAAGTTTTCTAGGTGCAATTATACCCAGCACTGAATGCGGAAAAATTGCCATAACAGGAATTTTTTTCGATCCGAAAAATAAGACTTCAAACTTAACACCTCTCTCGAATAAGATATTTAGACCATGTATAACGATTTCGCTCAATCGCCTTTCAGTTCCTGCTCGTGAGTATACTGCCACTTTAGGAACTTCGGTTTCACTAGGACTTATGGTTGGGAAAAATATTGAATGATCAACAGCTAATTCAAAAAAGCCTTCCGTTAAGGCACCTGCCTCGTTTACTTTATTTTGCAACCATTTGCCTGCAGTTATGCAATGAAATCCAAATTTATAAGTTTCCTCGGCCAAGAAATACCTGCTCCCAATTGCACTAAAAGATGGTTCATAATCCTGTACTAGATAAAATCTTGGATTGTGAGATGGAATTGATCTCGAATAATAACATGTCTCGAAAGATGTAGAAAAAACACAATCTCCAATGAGTTCTTGATTGCCGGGATTCTCGAGCACTTCAACGTTTGCTTTCAAAGGGAAAAAATGACTACGAATTGTATTTCTCGCTTTTCTTAAGGATTTAAAATGCGTACTTCCACATATCCAAATTTTAGACTCATGACCCATTTGCTCGAGATGATAAATAATTCTAAATATGGTAGTATGACCACCTGAACCGATATGGAAATCGGGGATTAACCAATCTATATTTATTGAATTCGAATTAAATCCAATTAATTTTTGAGAAAATTTAAATGGTTGAAACTCAAATTCAGATATAATCGAGGCAGTTTCACTATTATGCTCATTTATTTTTGCGTCAACAGGGGAAGTGCCTGCTGAAGCATTAATTAATTTATTAAACAATGGTTCCCTCTTTTCAATCATCCTACGCAATAATCTAAGCGGAGAAGTAATTTTCCAACTGAAAGATGATTGCATTCTTGAAATTTTATCAAACGCGATAACTAATTCGGGATTAACAACATTGTCCTCTTTCTCTATAAGGATTTTGGCCTGTTCGTCCAAAAGGTTCTGGTAATCAAGCACCATTCCTGAAAGTGCGTGACTTTTTCCGATATATTGATGAAGTTCCTTTATTGTTTGAATATTTGATTCATTATTAAACTGATCCAAATTTTCAAAGATTATTCTTAATCCAAAATTTCTGTGTGAAAAAAGACCTTGGTTTAGTGCCAATAATCCAAATTCAAGAAAGACTTTTTTAGAACTGCCTCGTAAATTAAAGATTTCTTTTAAGTGTTTTTTTATTCCATCTAACTTTATGTAATGCTCGAGGACTAATTCGGTTTCGAAAAGACATCTATTATAATTTGATATATTCTGAGAGCTTTCGCTTTGACGATTATTACATTTACGATAAAAAACCAAATCGATTGGTAGAATGTGGAATGTAAATTTCTCACTGAATCTTATCCAAAATTCGAAATCAGGAAGATTTTTCAATCTCTCATCATAGTATCCCAAACTTGAAAAAACAGATTTTCTTAGGAGAACACTCGAATGACAAAGGCAATTTCCAGATTCAAAAAATTTTCTTAACCAATCAAATCGATTAAGATTTGAATATTCAAATGGTGAGTCTTGCTGATTGATTTGATTTCCATTCTCGTCAACTAAAACGGCTTTAGAAAACACTGCAGCTTTTTCATCGTTTGCCTCTAGGTAATCTACTTGTAGCTGAATCTTTTCTGGTTGCCAGTAATCGTCAGAATTTAAAATAGCAACATAATCACCACGGCAAAACTTGAGAATTTTATTTAACGCAATGCATGCCCCATGATTTTCTTTTAGAATTAGTATTTTGTAAAAGTTCTTACTATATTTTTCAATAATGTCTCTACTCTTATCTTCTGATCCATCATCAACAATCAATAATTCAGTCTGAGTGTAAGATTGGTTTGCAGCACTTTTTATACATTCTTCTAAAAAGTCTCCATGATTATAACTTGTAATAACTATGCTGACTTCCACCTTATAGATCAATTTTCAAGTACAATTCGGGCAATAGTTGCAGCATCCTCAGGCTGAATAAATCTATGTAGTGGTAAACATAAAACTCGATCCACAACCCATTTTACGACATCCAAATTTGCTCTTTTCGAGTTGGCAAAACAATCCACTTCCGAGCATAATGGATTAAAATATTTTCGAGAGCCAAATCCATTTTTCTTGAGGCTCTCATGTACTCGATTTCGCCTAGTGTTCCCATTCTCACAGGAGAATAACAATGAAAAATACGTGTATGCAGGCATAAAATCTTGTAAAGGATGGACACTTACAGAATTGTCAGCCCCTAGAATTTCTCTATATGTTTCTGAGAGTAGTTCACGGTGAGAAAATTCTTCATCCAATCTCTCAAGAACAGCAAGCCCCATAGCTGCATGCAGTTCAGATAACTTTGCGTTTGTTCCAGAACTCTCGAAATGATCTTCCTTAGTAAATCCAAAGTTTTGAACTCTGCTTAATTTATCAACCAGGCATTCATCGTCGAAAACCAATGCACCTCCCTCGCAAGTGTGAAAAAGCTTTGTAGCATGAAAACTGATCATATTAAATGTGCCCATATTGGAACTTGCCCTAGAAAACAAGCCCGGTCCGAAACTGTGTGCTGAATCATACACCAACCTTAAGTTCGCATCTTTTGTCATTTTGGTTAAGCGGCTATGTTCGCATCTGTTTCCATACACATCCACTCCCAGTATGGCTGAGGAATGATTATCTATCATAGATGCAACAGAATCTGGCGATATCGTAAGCGTTTCCAGTTCGATATCAGCAAACACTGGTTGAAGCCCGGCCCATTTAATTGCATTAATTGTTGCAGGAAAGGTAAAAGGACTAGTTATGACTTCGCATTTTAATTCAAGGGTTCTTAACCCACAAGTTAGTGCCTGTGTACCACTTGAAAATAATTCAATGAAAGGTGTTCCAAGAAAATTGCAGAGGTTTTCTTTAAGCTCTTGATAACAGGGGCCAAAATTTGAAAGCCACTTTAATTCATAAGATTTCTTGAAGTGAAAATTTAATTTTTCCGGATCAGGTATGATAGGAACCGTTACTCGGAATTTTAAATTTTCACTAATGAAATTTGGTATGTATGGAGAAATCAAAATAATCTAGATTTACTTTTCTACTTCAACAATAAGTTTCGAATCTTCCCTCGTTTCCAAATTGCATAATTCTGGATGTAAGCTTTTACCATAATCCATCCTCATTGGATTTTTAAAACCTGTCTCTTCAATCCTTAAAACAAATTCCTCAAAGTTATAAAGCCATTTATGATTCCAGAAATAAAAACAAGTATTTAGCATTTCAGCTTTTGTCCGAATATGGGAATACCCCCTGTTTTTTATCCAGTCTTGTTCTTTCCAATCTTCAAAATATTTAGAACATAAAAAATCAAGATCTGGCATGGCTGTCCTTATAACTCCATCTGGCTTTAAAACACGAAGGGCTTCCACCCAAGATAACTGGCCTTCTTGAGGTGTGAGATGTTCAAAAACATGTTCTGAATAGATATACGAAATTGTGTTGTTTTCAAAAGGCCAAGATTCAGTTAAGTCAAACTTAACATCCAAGTTTTCACCCTCGACATCTGCATTAATCCACCCAGCAATGAAAATCGTGCCACATCCTACATGTAATTTCTTAATTTCATTCATAAACTTCAAAAGTTGAGTCCAACATGATGTTCCAAATATTTTTATCGAATAATTTTTTCAGCTTTGAATATTTACTCAACGATCCGTAATCATACCATGTCAGATGTTTAGCTGTGTTAATTCTCGTTATGCATGGAGTTTTATTTTTACTTAATAGAAACTTGTTAACCTCTGAATCTAAAAACGGTCTATTAGCGTTTTTTGCATTAAAAGTGTAGTCAATCAGATTCTTGGACCGAAAATGGGAAAAATGAATACCACCATGACCTCTCAAATAACAACAATAAGGTTGATATTTAGGAAACCATTGATGTGCATCTTGATAAGTTTTATAAGGGAGATTTGAATAGTCCAATCTGAGGCTGCAAAAATCATTTTGCGGATGCCTGTCTAAAATATCTATGCATTCCTTATGTGCTTTTATGGGATCGAAATCTAAATCACTATCACTAATTATTGTATAATTACTATCTAATATCTCATGTTGAAAAATTTCGAGATACTTTTGCACTGCTGAGTTAGCTATATTTTCCTTAAACAATATGTAGCGGTGAATTTTCTTTTCAAAAAGAATTTTTTTTAAATATGGACGAATAAATTCATCCGTTTTTTCAGAATAATTTTCTATAACTGATATTTTAAATTTACTTGCAAAATTTTTTTTTAATAAATTATTTAAAAAAAGCTGTAGGTACTCGCTTTGATAATATACCAGTATAATCATTTTAGTCATACAATTCAATTAACTCTATTTCAGATTCTAATTTAGTTGTTGCGTAAATTCTTAACTTATTATCGAGAACTTCAAAACCTGTAGAATCAGGATAATAATCAATGACTTCAGGATGCTTTGCGTCTCCTTCTGAAAGCACAAAACATAATGTATAGTAGCCACGAGTAAAAATGCATTTAAAGCTAAGCTTTATATCCACATGATCGTTTTCTTTTAAATTGTAAATTGTTTTACTTTCCAATCGACTGTCAGTGTAACAAACCGAATTACCAAGTTTATCGAATATTGTGATACCAAAATCTAACTTTTTCAAAAAAGAAAATGATGACACTTTAATTTTAAGCATAACTATTGAACCAAACTCAAAAGGAGACTGATTGTTTTCAAACGACACGGATTTAATTCTCGCTTTTCCATTACCGGACCTCATGCACCCATCGTGACGCTCATTATTAATCAAAGATGTTGGATTTTCAGATCCAAGCATAGCTCTATTAACAAAATGATTGCAGACTTTTGAAGGATCTCCGCTATCGATCAACTTACCTGAATCTAAATACAAAACCTCATCACAATAAGATTTAACAAGAGGAATATCATGGGAAACAAAAATTATGGTTGTTCCTTTTAATGATAATTTTTTTATATACAAAAAGCACTTTGTTTGGAAAGGCAAATCGCCCACAGCGATAGCTTCATCAATAATAAATACATCTGGTTTCAGATTTGCATGTACCGAAAAGGCAACTCTCGCAAGCATACCACTTGAATATGTGCGGATTGGCCTATAAAAAAATTCACCGATATCGGCAAAGTTCTCAACATCTTTTAAGTATTCGGCAAGGGCCTTATGATTTTTTTTAAATAATGAAGCCGTTAATTCAGCATTTTCTAGTCCACTAAAATCAGGATTAAAACCTGAACCTAATTCAAGTAAAGCATGAACATTTGAAGGTCTATTAACATATCCTTTATCAGAAGATAAAGTCCCTGTAATTATTTGTAAAAGCG
The DNA here is from genome assembly GCA_902612125.1 of uncultured Verrucomicrobiota bacterium. GTDB lineage: Bacteria > Verrucomicrobiota > Verrucomicrobiia > Opitutales > Seribacteraceae > Seribacter. Next base: position 10,689 of record CACMBV010000021.1, on the reverse strand, counting down.
TACTCTTTCCTGAGCCATTTAATCCAATAATTCCATATTTCTTCCCATATTCAAAATTATAACTAAAATCATGAAGCGCATTGAATTTTTTTGTCTTTTTAAAAGAAAAGGGGGAAATTTTTTCAATTAAACTACCGTCAATTAAAAAGCTTTTACTTACTCCACTGACAACCAAATGTTTTGTCACATCTTTGTATTATAAAAGATAAACCCGTAGTCTTGGAAATGCTTGTTGTGGGACCAGACGGAGCTAGGTCTAATATACTTTAAATCATACCCTAGACTGTTCATCCAACTAATCAAGTCATTGTTAGTTATAGCCCATTGCCAAAAATGATGCAGATCTCTGCGCGGTTTTTTGTGCAAAGGATCAATCTCTAATGGAGCGGTGAACAAATCCTTGTAGTTTTCCTCGCTTTCAGAATGCGGGACAACAGAAAAATATTCATTTGAATCAAGATCCATAAGCCTAAAGCCTGCTTTCGCAAGAATCCATTGCGGGTTGTTGATTAAAACTATTTTAACTGAAGAGGATAATCGTCTTAAGATTTCCCTCCAATCAGGCGAAACTTGGTGAAGAAGAAAATGAAAAAGACAAACACAATCAGTATTACCTAATTTATCTTCACAAAGATATGTATCAATAAACTTATCAACTATTTTAACATCTGAATCTTTGCAATATCGTATTGCTGTATCAGTCCAATGTGAATCTACAATTCTAACATTTTCAATACCCAATACAGTTTTTGCATAAACACCATAACCGCCATCAACCCCCCATATTCCTCCAATGTCGCAAAGACTAGTAGGAGAGTAGAGTTCGTTAGCTAGGCAAAGTAAATCAAGTTTAGAGGGATCTAGTTCCATTAAACATTGACTAACGAAAACTGGATCAAACTAGAAATGACTCAATCGATAACAATTCCAAAATCGTTGACGAGCATATCCACATCGAACACTTCCACAAGAGCTTTTCCAGAGTCATTATCCTCTGAGAAGACATCAACCAAATAAGCACCCGCGTCCAAAGTCAAAATAAGAGCAGCATCCGTATCGTTAAAACCATTCATGTAACCAATTGTGGTAATAGCATTAACCTGATTGGTATCATTAGTCTTCCAATCGTTATTACTACCGGAAACTTTATCGCGAGCTAAGGGTACAACTTCTAATCTTGGGTTATTCAAAGGATCAACTCCTGACTCTTTTGATCCTTTTGCTGTAACAAGTACTCTCTTGCTGGTACCGCTAAATATAATAAACCCTGCTGTCATTTTCTGACCGGGAGAAGTGCCACTTATTACAGTTCCATTGGTGGAGATATCAAGTAGTTTGGAGCCATTGGACACACCATTAACTGCATTCATGTCAAATATCTCAACTAGTGCACCTCCTGAGTCAGAATCTTCGGAGAAAACATCAGCTAGATAAGCTCCAGGGTCCAATGTTAGAATTAATGCTGCATCATTATCTCCACTGCTATTCATAAAACCACTTGCAGTAATTTCGTCTACATTTGAACCATTCTTCCAATCAGTGTTAGTGCCAAGAATTTTATCTCTAGCTAAAGGAACCACATTTAAGCGAGGATTGTTAAGAGTGTCAACGTCACTCTCTTTCGAGCTTTTAGCAGTCACCAAAACTTTCATAGTACCTCCCACTATTATGAAACCACCGCTCATCTTGGCAGTTGGAGAAACGAAACCAGCGGTTGATATATCTAGAAGCAAAGAAGCACCATCCCCGGCTTTTGGCAATGTGGATGGTGTGCCAAGATTAGCAATATCTGATGTGTTAATGTTAGCCTCGGATGGAGGAGTGGAGACTGTACTGGAATAAGTATTTTGCAATTCTGTTGAATATTCTTCTGCTGTTTGCCAATAAGTCGTATTAGGTGGTCCATTTTCTCCTGCGGGAACTGAAGCTTTCGCAGTGTACAAGGTGAATTCAGTTGCAGAAGGAATGACTGCATCGCCCTTGCTGTAAGTTTTAGTCTTGTCGTAAACTAGATCCGTAAGGGCAGAGCTGGCTAAGAGTAATCCACCGAATATGAAGAAAAGGGTTGCGAGAATGGGTTGTGGTTTCATGTTACTGATTTTTAAAGGAATAGGTTAAAATAAGCTCAATAATATACTTTAGGCAATTTAAAATTAAGGAGTAATCCAATCCGGGGTGCTCAGAGAATAATCCCAAAATTTCCTCGTGCCGTTTGTGTAACTAAAGAAATACCAATTACCCTTTGAGGCGGAATAGAGGTGAGATTTTGTGGTTGAATTGATTTCAAAATAAGTAGAGCTAATCCAGAGCCATCCTAGATTCTCCTCATACAACCAAAAATTTCCGCCATCTGCTTGCTTGGTAAACAACCATCCTAACTGCGTGTGGTAAATCCACCCGGATGATGCATCATGATAATCTCCAAACCAGTCGGAAGAATACCAGTCACCGATAGCTCCACCATCCATTTTAGAAACACCCGAGCTAATGTCCGCAACATCGACCGGGGCAACTGCAGCAAAGGTCGTGAAGTGGTCAACCGTCATAATCAGCTTACTCGAATTTTTATCCCAAGTGCTGGTTTTGACTTTATCCCAGGAATCCTTTGTGGAAGAGTAGAACATCGCTTCAACATTATTTACGTCCATGCCTTTGGCTAAAGAGGCATTTACATCCACAGGAATGGAAAGAATTACATCTTTCTTGAAGTTACCCTCCACTTTCTTTCCTTTATTGTCAAAGAGTTCCATAGAATATCCATAATCGGCGGGCTTTTCATCTGCACTTTTTGACAGTCCCTTGGCAGTCGGTGTTATGACAAGGCGAACTTGAGTAACATCCGAAGCTACATTGGCAGCACCCCCGGGTATTGTCAGCTCAGAACCGTCTGGAAGTTTCGTGACAAAGTCTTTGGTTGGGTCAAAGGTTACACTCACTCCATCAGGTAACTTGAAAGTTGGTGCGGCCAGACTAAGCGAAAGTCCCGTCTTGTTATTTACTGATTTTAAGTCGATATCCGCCTCAAATTTAGTGGATAAATAAGACTCTGATCCGTTTTCATCAATTTCAGAAAATTCAGCCCCCACATGCCAAATCACTCCTGATGTGACTGAAACATTAAAATCACCATTACTGTCTGTTAAAGTTTCATTTTCGCGTCCATCATCGGCCCATGCATAAACAATTGCACCTTCCACGCCAGTTCCTTCAGTACCAATTACATTTCCTGAAATGAAATTAGATGAACTCGGCTTAGCAATAGTGAGGTTCAGGTCAGTGATATTACCGGATGAAAGGTTAACATTCAAAACCAGAGAATCGAGATAATTCTGCGTGCGAAGTTCTTCTGAAAGAATTGCTCCCACTTCGTAATCTCCACCGGATAAAACTGATATAGAAAAAGATCCATTCTCGTCAGATTTTACTTCATTCCAATATTCAGGAGTCGAATCTGTGCCCTCTCTGTATGCCCATACGAAAAGGGATGAATCAGTAATTGCTGATTTAGTGGAATCATAAAGAACTTTACCGGAAATACTCGCCGATGCGGTTTGCAAATCAAAATTCTGCGTAACAGCGGAGCTTTTACTCGCTTTTAAAACCATTGGCTTGGCCGGATACGCAGGAATATTCCTACTTAAAGAATCTGATTCAATAAAATAATCTAAAGCCCAGTTACCTTCCGACAAGGTAAAGGAATATGTACCGTTATCTTCAATGATTGCGGATTGCCAACCATCTCCGTCAACGCGAATAGCATACACTTCACCGGTAAGTCCTGTAACTGCTTGACCTTTCAATTTGAAGGTACCACTTATAATAGAGTCATTCTCGGCAAGTGAAAACGAAGCGTGTTTCACAACGGAACCATTCTCATCTTTTAGGACAGTCTCCTTACCATTCAACTCTACTGAATAAACTTTCTCAGCAGGATATCCGTAAGATGAACCAGGAGGCATCCAAATACCAACTAAGTATTGCCCGGCGACGCTGGGAAAAGAAAAAGTACCTTTGGATGAAAGGGGCACCTCCGCAAGAACTTCAGTGTATTCATCATCCTCTGCAGTTGAATACTCGCGGGCGTAGACCCAGGCATCTAAATTGGACACAGGAGCGCCCGTTGGACCATAAACGGTACCCGAAACTTTGGCACCGGCAGATCTGACATTAAAATTTAAAGGTTTTAAATCTTCTCCGTCGCGTATCCTTATTCTTTTGGGAGGACTGGGTAAAAACGGAGGTTCACTACCGTCCTCGACTACTGGGAGATCAAAACCTATTTCCCACCTTCCATTCGAAACAGCCAAGGAATATTCCCCGTTGATGTTGGTGGTATCAGAAACCCATCCACCTTCCTCACTCCACGCCCATACCTCTACATTTGCCAGACCACCGTTAGTGGTAAGGACCTTACCGGTCAAGGTTTTGTCCCTTGAAACTAATGTTAACTCTTTTGGTAATTGAACGGTATCTTTCCCAACACGAACCAACACAGGTTCAGGACTCCCATACCCTTTAAGCAACGGATCAACCCATATGCTTAGTTCATATTCTCCGGGTTGTAAGGGAATCTCAAATTTACCGCTTGAATCAGGTTGGCTCCAGTTTCCACGACCTTCAGGGTCAAAAGCATCGATAAATACATATTTTGATAGATCAGAGGCAGACACCCCGCTGGGCAAGGTAATTGACCCTGAAATTTTGCCCCCGGCCATACGAGAAACGGTGAAATTTTTTGATTTGGTTTCTTTTTTGGTGCCAGCAGCGAACTTTACTCTTTGGGGTGCCGCATCATAAACCCAATCTACCTTCGTATCATACGGACGGTAAATCGTAATTTCCCAATTTCCCGGACCGGCTGATAATTCATACGATCCATCATCTCCGGTAAAAGTGGAGCTCCAACCCTCCCCTTCCTCCCGCCAAGCCACCACTTCAGCATTCGAAATTGGTGTATTGTTGCTGTCAACCACTCGACCGCTGATTGATTTGCTCGGTGGGGCAAGAAAAATAAAGGGGTCAGATGTTCTGACTTTAGAGGAATCGATCGGTACTTGACCATTGCTGGTCTCTGCAATAACACGATAGGTGTAGGTGCTTCCCGGGACAATTGAAGAATCAACATAGGACTTAGCACTAGCCACTGGTTTTGAGGAATTCATATCTCCGGTAAAGAGACTTATATATGAAGATCCCGTGGAAACCTTTCTCTCAATATCGAATGAAGTTGCACGGACATCCGATTTCCAGTCTATCTTTATCGCATTCCCTAACTTTACGCTATCATTTGTATTTTTGAGTGAAAAGCCAATCGGATCAGGCGACAAAGAACCAAGTTGGCCAGGAAGGTCAATTCTCAAAGAATACTTTCCGGCTTCCTTAAGATAGAACGAGAAGAATCCATCCTGATTTGTTTCACCAAATGCTTCGGTTAACTCCTCCCCCCCATCTAAAAAAGCATCATCCCAATCGGGCTCACCATCTTGGTCCTCGTCCTTGTAAGCCCAAACAAAGGCATGCCCCAAACCCAAGTTTTTTGTTTCACCGGAATCACGGCTTTTCTTCGGAAATATAACACGACCAAAAACATTTGAGCCTTGAAGTGTTAAATTTACACTATTGTCCTTATCCGCAGGTAAGGAAACAAAAGTTTGATTGGACTCCCTAAATCCTTGGAATGTCTCTGAATCAAAAGGTGGTTCGGCAAAGATAATCCAATCGCCATCAGGAAGATTTTTGTATTCGAATGACCCGTCTGAACGTGTAAGGGCATGATCGAACCAAAAAAGATAATCCTCAGTGTGGGCAATAACACGCGCTTTGGGCACAGCTACTCCCTTCGAGGTTTTGAGGCTTCCTTTAATGGTTGAGCCGCCTGACAGAGTCTCACCTTCATCAAGCCAGGAAAATCCATAAAGTTCAGCCTCTGATTTACTGAGTGAAGAAACTTTAATGGTGCCAAGATCAGTTGTGTTTCCGTCAGTCAATTTCAGGGAAGATCCACTCTCCCATGTGGAACTTTCATATGCGACTTGTCCTGCTTGATCGAGCACTCGAAATACATTTTCATAATTATCAGCTCCAATTGCTAATTTGTAGGATCCCCCAGGAACACTAAAAGTATAGGATCCATCAAAGGAACTAGATTCAAAATCAATGGGGCCTAAATGAGGAAATACGATAGGGGCGAATTCATCCTCAGCATCAAAAAAATCAAAGTATGCATATTTAATCGGAGATGAGGTATTTTTATCAAGTAATTTCAAAGTTACTGTCGCAGTCGGTCGGCTTTGAAGCGTGAAGTTTAAACCTTCAATTGCACTGACGACAGAGACCACTCCGTTTCCATCCGCCTTATCACCACTGTAAAAGGTTGACTTGTACATGCCGTCAAAACGCTCTGCCAAAATCTTGTAAGAACCAGAGGGTATCTTAACAGCAAATTCGCCTTCATTCAAATCCATGGATGATTCGTCCCACATGGGCCAAAACCGTTCCTCTGAATTGTTCGGATCGACAAATACAATTTCCGCCCAAATTCCAATGGTTCCGTCCGTAACTTTTCCTTTGACTGAAATCAGCTCCTTTTGCGAAAGTACAATATCTGTTAATTTATTAACCTGCCCGGATTTAACTTCAATGGTAAATGGATTTGCAGATACTGAGTTGTCAGGAGAAAAGACTTCAACTTCAAAAGTACCAACCGGTACTTTTCCTTTCACATTACCGAGTCTATCAAGACCGAATGAGTGAACTGGGTAATCAGTTTGTCTTGCCCCATTTTCCACCGGAAACATTTCAAAGAAAACATGCTCGACTTGACCTCCACTGGCCAAGCTCACACTAGCCTCTACATCGGCAAACTCATGGGACATGCGATATTCCTGCTCCAAAATGAAATTCAAACTAGGTTGCTCATTCGCGGTAATGTTCGTATTTAAATCAACGATGGTAAATATTGTTGGAGAATTGAGCCCGCCAGCGAGTTGTGGTTTGTAGGGTGTATCTGTTGAAAAGTCATAAGCAAACGCCTCCGCATGATAGCTGCCGGCGGGTAAACTAGCTTCGAAAGATCCGTCTTCTTTTCTCTCAAAATCAAAAAATACTGGCTCTCCACTGTATAAATCCTGACCGGATTCGGGAACCTTAAAAAACCACACATCAAACTCTTCCAAAGCATTGCCTTGACTATCCTTAACTGTGCCGAAAACTTTTCCGAATTGGGAATTATCAAGGTTAGCAAAAGGATCAATGAAAGGGTCACCAATTTGAACATCTGCCGGAAAGGCGGCCGCTTTAAAGCTTACATCAAGGTACGAATTTGCTAGCCCGTCACCATCGAAATCAATTTTCGACGCCGGGATATCACCCTCCTCTGTAGCTGAGGTATTCGGAGCAGGACCTGATGACATTGATCCTTGACTATCTGCTAAAATACCAAGTTCTGAATCATCCAATTTATATTGGCTTCCTTCATCTTCATACATGGCTGGATCTGACCCATACTCATCCATTTTCGGCTCATGTCCGATGTATGGTTTTCTCTCAAAGGAACTGCCAATCAGGATTTCATCCCCTTCGGATTCACGAATACTTCCAGTGATAAAAGACATGGTTCCATTTTTATCGACAAGGGCTGCCCGCACATCATTCGGATCCATAATCCCGTAGTTCCCAGATAAAAGCCTTCTTGGAATAAGGGCTCTGACAAAAGTCTCTTCGTTTTGTAAACCATTGAGCTTGAAGCTTGCAGCAGGATCCCAGGGAGAAGAAAACTCAGCTGAAGAAACATCCAGGTTTACCACATTTGTTTCAAATATAGTACCCTCATAAAAGCGCTCACCTCCCATTTCAACTGTAAGGCCAAAAGTGGATAATAATGAACTAACGTTGGAAGCAGATTTAACCGGTGTGACTGTTTTGGCCTTAATCGTAAATGAACCAGGACTGTCCCATTCCGGCATGCGATGCTTGAAGGCCGAAACATTACTTGCACTGGCAATTATGTATCGAGGTGGACCGACATCATAGGTAAATGTCAAAGTTACATCTTCACTTGAACTAATAAGCCCTGAAAGTTCCAGATCGGTTGCAGATGATACGGAGCCAACGGTAGGTTGAGTTAACGATATGCGATACAGCATGCTTCCATCGTCTGCTTGCTCATTGGATTCTACTTTAGTAATATGCAACTTTGCATCACCAACTCCCACGGAACGACTTGCGTCAAACTTCAATCCTGCGTCGAGGTTTTTCTCAAAATCTTTCCAAGGATTAATTTCCTCAAAAGTTTCATTGGTAAGATCATAGATGATATCAAAATCCCCCAGGAAAATAATAATCTCTTTCCCCGTGCCATCAGCGGTGGGACGCTCCTCGGCAGGAAGATATTCAGTATTATCTACAATATCTCCATAATTGTCTTTGATATACTGCTTTACTTTTTCTGGAAGCGTAACTGGTTTCCATTCTTCCGGAAAATCTCCAGCACGATCCTCCAAAACGATAATAAGTTCATTGGCTGATGTAAAATTGGCCAGATATTCTTTACTATCAGCATTAAAGAAAACTCTAGTAATGTAAGAATTATCATCAGATTCAAGGGATGAAAATTCTTTTTCTGCGTCAAAGACTTCTACATCTTTGAATTCGTTAGTTATCAATGTGATAATCTTTTCATTGATGTCGGATTTGGGAATAAATTCCACATCGATTGGAGCAAATTCATCGGATGGAGCAGAGTGAATAAAGGTTTTTTTCTGATCAAAGAAAAAACTTTTTCCATTATTCATGCCTATGTTATACACGAAACGATCGTTCCCTTTAACCGCATCAAAATGTTTTTCCGCCCACATGGGAACAACCCCCTGTAATTCAGGTTTTGTAGAAATGAATTCTTTGACAAAAGATTCAACTTCAGAGACTGGAAGCCCTTCGAAATCTAGTGGTGGGACAGTACCACTTTCACCAGGAACTAATCCTTCACCTTCTTTTTCTCCACCGGGATAAGGATCGCCACTGGTTTCGTTTTCTTCAGTTAAAATTTTGAAGGTAATAGTTCCTTCATAAGAACCACTATCATCGCGTTCGAGCCAAGTACCCTCCGCGTAAGTTGGACTAGAAAAGGTAAGATTTACAACCGTACTATCGTTAGTAGCATGAGATATGGTAATGAGAGCCGTATTTCCTCTCTTAATTGAATACTCATATCGGTCAGTCTCGATCTGCTTCGTGTCGTCTTCATAACCAGATACTTCTGTTTCAGTGAATGTTTTAATACTTTTACCATAATCTATCTCAGAACCGTCCCGCATGATTTCGATGTCATGAATCTCAACCTTTAAACCTGCTAGACTGTAAGGAGCCAAAGTTTCCTCTGTAATTGAGTCGCTATTTCCGTCCAAACGAGGATCAACAGTATCTGTACCTAGATCTATGGAGGTAGTAGATGATAAAAAGAAAGGACCAGAAGTTTTCTCAATCTCATCTCCATAATCAGCTGTTTTCTCGTAGGTGCCTGAACCCCTACCGTCAAAATTGAGATTGTAATCAAATGTGTATCGCCATTCACCTGCCGTAGCTGAATAAAACAAGTTTGCGGAAGTCGAAGAATTCTTTGTGTAGGTGTATGTACCTTGTGCCGAGGGATTGTCTATTCCGTCTGTTACTCGAGCTGAATACATATTACCTCGTTCGAACTTAATCTCCTCCTCGTAAATTTCCCAGTTTGAATCTTTGGCAAAGAGAGTCATTCCTTCGATTGAGTTCGGAGCTAATTCTACATCTTGCCCGAATGCTGAGAACTCAGTTAGTACAAAAGAGCAAAGTAGAAAAAAAGGTAGGTAAAAATACTTTTTCATAAAGGAAAAGGGGTTATGTGATTTTAATCATCTAATCCCGTAATATTTTTGCAAGATTTTAATCATTAATGATTTTGAAAGGAAACGGTGGAAAACGGGGAAGATTGACTTATGAAAAAATCCTCCGCCATAAATTACCCTAGATTTTCTTTTGATAATTTGTCGAGTTAGACCCCCTACCACATCCCATGCACTTGGCGAGTCTTCAAGCTGCCTGCTTACTCTTCTCCATGTGTTTTGAGTTTTTGGATTATATTTAGTGATGTCTCCTTGTTTGGCCTTTTCATTGAATTCAGTTTTTACATCACCTAAAATAACATCGATGAACTTGGGATTTTCATACTCCAGCATCATACTTGTGGTGAAGGATGACAATGCTGATTTACTTGCATTGTAAAGGGGCATATTAGGTACCGGATAAAGGGTGGCCAAAGAAGAAATATTAACCACCATTCCATTCCCCTCTTGGGCCATTGCAGGGACAAGCTTTTTGCAAAATAGGACTGGAACCAAAAACAATAAGTTTATTTGTTTGAGGATTTCAGCATCAGGAAATTCACTCCATTCGTAGAAGGCACCTGAGCCCGCATTATTAATTAATAAATCCGGCACTCCATGTGCCTTAACGAGATTATCAATAAATGCGGGAATTTTCTCGGACTCACTCAAATCAAGAGGATGGAAAAATAAGTTGGTATTCGGAGGTTGGTCGTGAAAATTTCTGGAAATAACATGAATTTCAGATGCATGATTGATAAATTGATCAACGAAGGCCCGGCCAATACCTCTGGAACCCCCAGTGATGACGATTTTTTTAAAATTCATTCGT
>CACMBV010000020.1 GCA_902612125.1 uncultured Verrucomicrobiota bacterium | reverse complement strand
CTCAGCTGATTTAGGTTTGCAAGACTCCGCTAGCCTTTCCTCAGTTTTTGCAAATGCCGACAAAGCAGCGGATCTAAAAGCAGTCATGGATGTGGCGAAAGAAACTCTTGGTAAGGATGATGGTTCAGGTGTAAAAAAACTAGACGCAGGAAGTGCATCCATTCTAGCAAGTACTTTGCAAAACGCTGACAAAGCGGCTGAATTGAAAGAAGTGATGGAGGTCTCGGCAGATCTAGGCCTGCAAGATTCCGCTAGTCTTTCCTCAGTTTTTGCAAATGCCGACAAAGCAGCGGATCTAAAAGCAGTCATGGATGTGGCGAAAGAAACTCTTGGTAAGGATGATGGTACTGGGGTTAAAAAACTTGACGCAGGAAGTGCATCTATCCTTGCCAGCACTCTTCAAAATGCTGACAAAGCAGCGGATTTAAGGGAGGTAATGACTGTTGCGTCAGAGGCGGGAGCCCAAGATGCAACAAATCTCACAAATGTTTTTAAAAACGCAGACAAAGCTTCGGACTTAAAAGATGTTGTTAACAAGGCGAAAGATTCAGGTGCAACTGGTTCTCTTACAAATATTCTTCAAAAAGCGGAAGATGCGACGAAATTTAAAAAGGTCACTGATCAATTGGATTCTGTTGGGTTGGAAGGTGGTGCTGCAGATGTTTTTTCAAATATTGAAGATGTGGCAGAGGTTTTCGACCAGGTTAGCGGAGATGGCAGCGGTCCCGTCGACCAAACCTTCGCCAAAAATATTCTCGGTAATGCAAAAGAAGCTGGCGAAGTCAGAAAAGCCATAAAGCTTGTGCAAGATAACGGCGGAGCAAGCAATTCTGCCGATCTTCTTACCTTTGCTAAAAAGGATGTTTCCGAACTAAAAGCGATTAACAAAGTAGCCGAAAAATTCGAAGGTAGTGATGATGCTCTAAAAGCATTCGTAGGTGAAGGACTCGATCAGGCCTTACAACTAGAAAAGGCTTTTGAGGACGGAGATATTGACGCTTCATCTATAGCGGGTTCAGTTGGAACGGGCGTGAAATTTACGGATGTAGTGGGTAATTCTGTCTTGGAAAAATTAAGAAGAGACTTTGCTAACAATGCTCAAATTCTCGAGGTCATCAACCTTAACACAGATAAAGCACAAGATATCAATTTTGCACTTTCATTCGTTCAACCCAACTCACCCCAAGAATCAGCCCTTTTTGCAAATTTGGATAAGATTTCATCTATAATGAGGCTTAGCAATAGATTTGAAACTGAACCTGCTAATTTAGCTATAGTATACAACAATTTGGATGTAGCTTCTTCCCTTGATCGATTGGTAGCTGAATTTAGTATATATCCTAAACGATTGGCAGTTATTATGAGTAACGCAGATATGGCTCCTTCGATATTAGATTATCAAATAGACTTCGGACTTACACCTGCGATGCTTTCCTCAAGCGAAAACTTAAGATCCACTCTTTCAAATGAAGGTCTTGCCTCTCTCCTAAAACTATACCCTGATTTTGCAGATACCATACAAAAAAATAAAAATATAGCAGGAGAAATTAATGGACTGCTCTCACTTGCAGGCCAAAAATATGCTAGTGCTATCCTCTCAAACCTTGATAAATTTGAAATAATTGAAGTTTTGGTCTTCAGAACAAAGCAAGACGCAAAAAAGCTCGAATCCTTGTTTGGTAACCTAACTAGGATTACGGATATTAAGAGTATTTCTGATAGTCTCACTAAACAAAACATTCCTGGGGGTCAGGATGCTCTTTTTTCGAACTTAAATGCATTCAAAAGTGACCCGGGCTATTATCTTCTTGCCGTTGAGCACCCACGTTTTTTCGTACGTCTTCATGAATTAACCGGTGATCTGTCTACAGTACCTTCGACATTAGCATACGAGTTGGTTGTGCTTGACTTAAGTCGAAGTGAATTGACTACAGTCCTCGGCGACTTAACCAAAGGTCCTCTTTCATCAGGTCCCACTGACAAACCACCTAGTGAACAAGGTTTAAGTGCTGAATTTGCTGCGGTTACTATCTTGGAGTCGCATAATTTCAATGGTCAGATTCCTGCTAACCTTGTGCTCTCTGAAACACAGGTACGGGCCAGTAATCTTTTTCAGGAGACCCTTGATGTTTTTGATGCTTTAGATGCCTTAGAAGTGTCCCAATCTTCAGGTAGCACAGGTTCCTCAAGCCCTGCCAATGTAACCAATGGATTGATCGGGGGAACATCCTTAACATTCAATCCTGGAAAATATGATTTATCTGGCCTCGGCTATGCTTCATTTCTATTTGCTGCCAGTGAATCTTTAAATTTTTCCGGGTCTATTTCCTTCTCAAACACTACATCTACAAAAGATCTTGTTTTCATCTCAGCTAGTAACTTAGGTTTTTCCCCAGGCACTGTGATTGACTTCAGCGGGGATTCTTTAGGTTTTGGTTCCTTCGACTCTATGAATGTCATAAATGTTAGTCTTCATGCAGAAGGTGATATTGGTTTAAGGTCTTTAGATTCAATTGTAATAAACAATTCCAAATTTGCGACAAGGGGTAGTGGTGCGGATTTGATTCATTTAATCGCTGCCGCGGACCTTAGTGTTGATAATCTGAAATTTTCAGAACAGATAAGAAACATTACGATGGAGGCTATGACTATAAACCTAAGTAATTTGAATTTCCCCAATGGATCTAAGGTTAATCTAAATTCAGCTTACGGAGGAATTGACGGTATCTATCCTAATTTCGGTTCTGTCACTACTGGTCGGGTAAATTTCATCAAAAATGTGAAGTATAATTCAATTGTGATTGATTCCAAAGCTACCTTCGATTCACATGGGCAAAATATAAGTATTGGCGTTCTTCGAAGATAAAAATCTAGATAAATCTAAAATTTCATGAAGTTTTTCTTATGTCTTGCATTCATTTTTTCATTCGTAGTCGTTGCCGGTCAAGATACCGGCTCAGCAGAGGTTGCAGAAATCCCTGACGGGATAGATGCGAGTCTTTTTGATTCAAGTCTCTTCGATGGTGTGTTGGAGCAAGCTGACACTGGTGACCCTCTGGGAACACAGCGAATTGTTGACAAGCGAGAATCGATTTTTTCACCTAACTTGGGGTTTTCTGCAAATTATAATTATAGTTCCAATCCGCTTGCTTCAGCCGACGATGCTAAAGTTTGGGAGGATGGTTTTTTAACCTCATTTACACTAGGATTTAATCTTGGTTTGGGAGAATACGCACTCGGCGATGAGGTGTTACTTACACCCTCCTTATACCTTAGTCATAGTAGAACTTATTACGACATTGTTAAAGACCAAGGATCCGAATTGAAGTATTTGGACGCAGATTCGCAGATCGCCTCTTTGTCCTTTCCCTTTGTTTTACCTAAGGATTTTGTTCTGAGATTTTCTCATACTTATTTTCGTCCCATCGATTTTAGGAACAACAAGAGCGATATTTATATTAATTCGCCTTCGTTTTCCTTCGAAAAGCAATTTTCTTTTTCTAATGGATCTACACTTACAACTTCTGTAGGTGCAGGGTTGTCTATTTCCGAAGGAAGTGAATATCTTGCATCGCTAAGGTCTGCAGGTGTTTCTGATGCGACTGCAATACTTTTATATGATCATCTTGTTAGAGATGGAAAAGATCCAGCAATAACCCGGCCAACCAATGTGCAAGATTCATGGAATCATCAAATTGGTCTTACTTACATGTATCCACTATCAGAAAAGCTTTTAGCGATGCCGAATTTCATTTTCTCCAAATCTGTTTACACCGAGGGCAGATATACTGGTAGGGAAGACATTAATACCAGTTTTGGTTTAAACTTTTCTTATTCCCTAAAAGAATGGTTAAATCTTACAGCCCTTTCAAACTACACTCTTAAGAAGACCAATGATATCGGAAAATCTGAGGATATTGTCAACTACAAGAATTTTCTCGGTGGGGTGGCTTTCGGCATAAATTATGCCTTCTAAGCAGATTTTTTTTCAATATTTTCTAATCTGCTTATGGTTGGCACTTGTACCTTTCGCATCCGTCTTTTCTCAATCAACATCATTTCATTCAACCGCTCTTGAGCTTATTAAATTAAGCGAAAAGCAGATCGAACGAGAAGATTTCGGTGAAGCTATCGCCACTTTGAATAAGGCTATGGGGATTTTAAAGGAAACCTCACGCAATCACCCCCTTCGGATACAAGTGGAAAAACAATTACGGATCGCTAAGGGACGATCCATTGTAGCCAAATACACCCGGAGCAAACTGAAACCGGTTATGGATCCTTCGGGCTTTTTACCCCTTGAGGATGAACCCAAGGATTTTTCGGTTTCTCAGTTCTTCGGGCGCATCATTTCCAAAAATACCTGGACTGAGCGGGTCCAACTTTCCGACAATGATCCTATCGGTATAGGTCGGAGGCTGACTGTTTTGCCCAAGGGAGGTATCGAGGTAATTGGATACAAAGAGCCAATCGTGTTCCGCTCTTTGGATGCTTCCAGTTTTGAACTTGCAGGACCAAATTTTATCCATCTCAATTCAGGCTCTTATTTATTTCATCAAACGAGGAGGAATGGTTCGATCCAATTAAAATCCCCGCTCACCGAGTGTGAACTTTCTTCCAGGGATCCGTTTGTGTTCATGGCTGGGGTGACCACCAATGGTGGATTGAAAATTATTGGATTACTCGGAGAAATTACCTGCATGATGGAAAGTGAAACCAATCGGTTAATTCCCGGGCAACTTTGTTTTGCCCTGCAGGAGGGTTTCAGTCGTACCATGAGCGTGGAACTGAGTACCTTAATTGTCACATCTGAATTGATCACTGCTTTTCCCCGTCCACCTTCTTTCATGAAAAAGCTTAATCAGCAGGCTATGTTACAGGCTTTGCGTACCAAACAACGTTTTCGCACGGTGGTTGGGGACGTCAAGGGTACCCGGGATTTTGAGATAAAGGTGATTGAGCAGAAGTAGGAAAGCCTGCCAGTGCTATCCTTGTTTTTCGTTTATAACTTTACACTTCAAATCGGGGCATAAAAAGGGGAGAAATTTGTTCCATCTTTTGCAAACGGATCCTATTCGAACGGTCGGGATTCATCTGAATGTCTGAAAGCTTTAGAATATCGCCACGATTCAGGCATAAGAGATTCTTTAATTCCTCTTTTTGCAGGTTACGCCTTTGAAATTCATAAGTGTATTCCTCTCCATTACCCGCCATACCGATAAATGAAACCGTTCCTTTGCGTTTTTTGACTGGACTGATGATTCGGCAGACTTGTTGGCGATGGCCCAAATCCTTTGGCTTATTGGTACCAAGGATGGATAAAGCAAATTTGATTTCGCGAACCTCGAGGTTGAGCGGGCGGTTAATTTTATCCATTATCAACGGTGGGTTCATTTTCCTGACTTCATGACTGAAATATTTCGATTGTTTCTCCGCCAAAGGACAAGTCATTCCATTGAAATAAGGGGCATGGAGAGAGACAATTGGATCTTCTTTCGTCAGCTTGGCACAGTTTTGATGGAGGGCATGGCAAATTTCAGCCTGAGCGGGTTCGGTAATAATCACCAAACCTTTCTTCTTGAGCAAAGAGGGTAGGCAAAATAGCAGTTGTCTGTAATTTGAATCATCACCCTCCTCATCCAGTAATTCATTTAAGGAGTACCCAAGCAGGATCAGATCGTATCTTTTCCGGTTCTTTTCATCGAATGCAAAATTCAAATCCATACGGGTCGTGCTAATTCGACTGTCCGGCCAAAGCCCATGATTGGCCGAATGCAGTTTCTTTACAAATACGAGACTCTTGCTTGAATAATCAAGGGCTTCCAATTGCAAATGGTTCTCAATGCACTGACTATGAAGATAGTGCAGGCAGGACAGACCACTTGCTCCCGTGCCCGAGCCCAAGTCTAGAATTTTGACCGGGCCTTTCTGAGGCGGATTCCATCCCCGGAAATGGAAAGCCTCGGCCAAGGCAAATGACATCGCAGTCCAGGTTCGGGGAAAATAGAAATTTCCGTAGGCTAAAATCGAAAGATCGCGTTTCCCATATGCTTCCTCATCGAAATCGCGGAATTTAGTAAAGCGGTCACTCTGCTGGACAATTTCCTTCCGGATAAGATGGAGTAATTTATCTTCATTTAATTGCGGCCATTTCTGACATGCCTGCATCCACCACCAGTCCTCTAGAGCATTCGGGAAGGATGGAATGAGGGCAGTCGGGTGCATACCTAGGAATTCAAATCAGGTAAGAAAATGGGAGCCAAACCATTCAGGGTCGGTTCTCCTGAATGGACATGAAGTGTAAGCTTCTAGATCTTTCCGCCGTAGACGGCCTGATCGCCCAATTGCTCTTCAATACGAAGCAGTTGGTTATATTTACAGATACGGTCAGTACGGGAAAGAGAACCAGTCTTGATTTGTCCAGCGTTGGTGGCCACAGAGATATCAGCGATGGTGACATCTTCAGTCTCACCTGAACGGTGCGAGATCACGGATGTATACTGAGCTTCCTTGGCCATTTCCACGGCGTCAAAAGTCTCGGTGAGCGATCCAATCTGGTTTACTTTAACCAGTATTGAGTTACCAACGCCCTGATCAATTCCCTTCTTAAGGAAGTCAACATTGGTCACAAAAAGATCATCTCCAACCAGTTGGACACGGTCACCGATCGCATCGGTAAGTTTTTTCCAACCCGTCCAGTCATTCTCGTCACATCCGTCCTCGATCGATTTAATGGGGAACTTGTTCACCAACTCCTCGTAGAAAGCAACCATCTCATCGGAGTCGCGTTCGGAACCATCACTTTTTCCGAATACATACTTTGCTTTTTCTTTGTCAAAGAATTCGGATGAAGCCACATCCAGGGCAAAAACAATCTCCTCACCCAATTTGTAACCGGCTTTTTCAACCGCAACGGAAAGAGATTCAAGAGCAGCTACATTACTTGCAAGATTGGGGGCGAATCCACCCTCATCGCCAACCGCAGTGGAAAGTCCTTGGTCCTTGAGAACTTTTTTCAAGGAATGAAAGATTTCGCAGCCCATACGAAGTGCTTCCCTAAAGGAAGGGGCGCCGATCGGCATAATCATGAATTCCTGCACATCAATGGGGGCATCGGAATGGGAACCACCATTTAAAACATTCATCATTGGAACGGGTATCACCTTTGAATTCGGTCCGCCCAAATATTTAAAAAGGGGAAGTCCGCATGCGGAAGCGGCGGCATGTGCGGTGGCCATGGAGGCTCCCAAAATCGCATTGGCACCTAGGACTGACTTGTTTGGGGTGCCGTCCAGATCAAGCATCGCCTGGTCAACACCTGTCTGGTCGGTGGCATCCAAGCCAACCAAAGTTTCCGCAATCTTGGTGTTCACATTCTCTACTGCCTGGGAGACGCCCTTTCCCACATAGCGGGATGCATCTCCGTCTCTTAATTCAATGGCTTCATGTTCGCCGGTGCTTGCTCCAGAGGGAACGGCGGCTCTGCCAAATGCTCCGCTACTGAGTTCGACCTCAACTTCAACTGTTGGGTTGCCGCGTGAATCGATAATTTCTCGTCCGTGTACTTCAATGATGTGCGTCATGTTACTTAAGTGCAGATAGGGGTTGGGTGCTCTTATGCGTTAGAAAAAACTGATATCATGAGAGTACCGCCGATTTTGTCAAAAGTCTTCGCATTAATCTGAAGCCGGAATGAACGCTTGATTCTCGCAATTTTCAAGAGAGGGAGCTATAAAGATTACCAATCTTAAATCATGGGAAAACCACGCAATGCCATTTCACCCACTCGCAAGGAAGATTATCCTGAGTGGTACCAACAAGTTGTTAAAGCTGCCGATTTGGCGGAGAATACTCCCGTTCGCGGGTGCATGGTGATCAAGCCGTGGGGTTATGGCATCTGGGAAAATATCCGTGATTCCCTCGATTCAATGTTCAAAGAGACCGGGCATAAGAATGCTTACTTCCCTCTCTTTATTCCCAAAAGTTTCCTGCAAAGGGAAGCCGAACATATCGATGGATTCGCCAAAGAATGTGCAGTGGTTACTCATTCCCGTCTCGAAGCCGATGCGGACGGGATTCTTCAACCAGCGGGTGAATTGGACGAACCGCTGATTGTCCGCCCCACCTCTGAAACCATTATCGGGGAATTATTCGCCCGTTGGGTTCAGTCATACCGGGATCTTCCTTTGTTGATCAATCAATGGGCCAATGTGGTTCGCTGGGAAATGCGTCCCCGCTTGTTTCTCCGCACCGCGGAATTTCTCTGGCAGGAGGGACATACCGTTCATTCTTCTGCGGAGGAAGCAATGGAGGAGACCCGTCTAATGCTCAGGACATACGCTGATTTTGCGGAGAACTGGCTGGCGATGCCCGTGATTTGTGGAGAAAAGACTGAGTCTGAGCGTTTCCCTGGTGCGGAGTGTACTCTTTGCATCGAGGCGATGATGCAGGACCGGAAAGCCCTGCAGGCCGGAACATCCCATTTTCTCGGACAGAACTTTTCCAAAGCCTGTGGTATCAAATTTCAAAGCGTCTTAGGAAAAGAGGAGTTTGGCTGGACCACCTCCTGGGGGGTATCCACTCGCCTGATCGGGGGAATGATCATGACCCATGCCGATGATGATGGTCTCGTGGTTCCTCCCAAAATGGCCCCTACCCATGTGGTAATCCTTCCGGTAACACCCAAAGAGGAAACCCGTGCTCAGGTAATAGAAGCGTGTGAAGAAATAGCCAAGGAATTACGGGCTCTAAGCTTTTCAGGTGGTTCGCTTCGTGTGGATGTGGATGACCGGGATCTACGCGGAGGTGAAAAATATTGGAGCTGGGTAAAAAAGGGAATCCCTCTGACCATTGAAATCGGTCCCCGTGATCTTGAAAAAGGAACTGTTTTTGTGGGCCGTCGTGATCAGGGAGCCCAACGCGAAGGAATGGAGCGTCAATCATTCGTTGAGCAAGTGCCCAATATACTCGAAGAGGTGCAAGCTAACCTTTTTGCACGGGCCCTTGCTTTTCGTGAAGAAAACACAGTGACCGTCGATAGTAAGGAAGATCTATATGCATACTTTACCCCCGAGAATAAATCGAAACCGGAAATTCATGGTGGGTTCGCCCTGGCTCATTGGGATCGTGACCCTCAGTGGGAAGAACAATTGAAAAATGATCTCAAAGTGACAGTCCGTTGCATTCCGGAAGAGACCGGCAAATTTGGAACCTGTATTTTCAGCGGCAACCGAAGCCCCGGCCGGGTCGTCCTTGCTAAATCTTACTAACTAGCAGAGCCCGACCTGCCCCATGGAAGTCATCACCCCCATCAAAGAAATTCAGCAACTCGCACTGCGATTGGAAAAGGAAGGGAAAAAGATCGGTTTTGTTCCCACTATGGGATGTCTGCACGACGGACATCTTTCCTTGATCGATTTGATTCGTGAACGCTCCGACATCCTGATTCTTTCGATTTTTGTCAATCCGGCTCAATTTGGGGTTGGGGAGGATCTGGAAAAATATCCCCGCAATATGGAACGGGATCTGGAACTTTGCGGACAAAGAAAGGTTGATTATATTTTTGCCCCGCAAACCGATGAAATTTATCCCCTGGAAGCCAGTACCTATGTCTCGGAAGAAGGAGTAAGTCGGGGATTGTGCGGAGAGGCACGTCCCACCCATTTCAAGGGGGTTGCCACCATTTGTGCCAAGCTCTTTAATCTTGTCCGCCCGTCCTATGTGGCCCTGGGCCAAAAGGATGCCCAGCAGGTGGTGGTGCTCAAGCGGATGATTCTGGATTTGCATTTCCCGATCGAAGTGGTTACGGGTCCCACCATACGGGAACAAGACGGTCTGGCCATGAGTTCCCGTAATTCCTATCTCAATGATCGGCAAAGACAGGATGCTCTCCTGATTTATCGGTCCCTACTGGCCGGGAAGCAGTTGGTGGATGAAAAAGGAATCCGTAATGTTGACCGTGTAAGAGCGGAACTGATGACGGTGCTACGGTCTGGTAGTTTGATACGGGTAAATTACGCCGAGGTGGTCGACCGGGAGAATATGAAGCCGGAGAAGGAAATTGAATTGGGCCGTTCGATGCTGGTGATTGCTGTCTGGGTGGACAAAATCCGTCTGATTGATAATATCCCCTTAGGATGAGTAAACGAGTCAAAGCGGAATATGATCTGGTAATCGTGGGGAGTGGGATTGCCGGGCTCAGTTTCGCCCTCAAGGTAGCCGAAGCGGGATATCGGGTGGCCATCTTTACCAAAAAGGACAAAGCAGAATCCAATACCAATTACGCCCAGGGAGGAATTGCCGCAGTCACTTCCGCCAAGGATGACTTGGATAAACATGTGGAGGACACCCTGGAAGCGGGTGACGGCCTCTGCGATCCGGAAATTGTACGCGAAATTTTACGGGATGGACCCGCCCGTATTCAGGATCTTGCGGAAATGGGGGTTTCTTTTTCCAGCCTGAATGATGGACGGATCTCTCTTGGAAAAGAAGGTGGGCACAGTAAACGCAGGGTTTTACATGTTAAGGATGTCACTGGAAAAGCAATCGAGGATGCCCTGCTTGCCAATATTGCCAAACAGGGAGTCACACTTTTCGAGCACTATTTTGCTATTGATTTGATCACGGCCAAAAAAGTCCGCAAACTCGGGGTCAAAGTGGAGGGGAATGGTGACCGTATTCTTGGGATTTATTTCTTCGATGCCAACCGGGACCGGGTAATCACGGTATCCGCCCCCGTTGTTCTGCTTGCGACCGGAGGAGCCGGACAGACTTATCTTTACACCACCAACCCATCCATTGCCACTGGCGATGGGGTGGCCATGGCTTCCCGGATCGGACTTTCAGCGATGAATCTGGAATTCATGCAATTTCATCCTACGACTTTACATTCCAACAATGGGGATCGTTTCCTTATCACCGAGGCAGTTCGAGGCGAAGGGGTGAAATTGATTGATTCCCGCGGGAAACCCTTTCTAAAAAAATACCACCCGCTAGCAGATCTGGCTCCACGGGATGTGGTGGCCCGGGCGATCGACCGGGAAATGAAAAAATCAGGTTCAGCCTTTGTGCGGTTGGATACTCCAAATATGAAAGGGGATTTCCCTGACCGTTTTCCCAACATTTACGAGAATTGCCTGAAGAGAGGAGTGGACGCGGTCAATCAGCCAATTCCGGTGGTTCCCGCAGCTCATTATTCCTGTGGAGGAATACCCACCGAGCTTGACTGTTCCACCAAACTCAAGGGCTTGTATGCTTGTGGGGAAGTTGCTTGCACCGGGCTTCATGGAGCGAACCGTTTGGCCAGTAATTCCCTGCTCGAAGCCGTGGTCATGGCTCATCGCGGGGCGGAAGCCGTCTGTGCCTTTCTTGCATCTCGGAAGAAAACCAAAGTTTCCCTGCCTCAATGGGTAGACGGGGATGTACCGGCTTCCGATGAACGGGTGGTTCTATCCCATAACCTGGATGAATTGAAACGTACTATGTGGGATTATGTGGGCATTGTCCGCTCGACCAAACGCTTGGAACGGGCCCGTTCCCGCCTGCGTAATTTGGAGCGTGAGATCAATGAATATTATTGGAATGCGAAGGTCGATCTTTCCCTGCTTGAAGTTCGCAACCTGGTCTGCGTGGCTGAATTGATTGTCCGTTCCGCCCTCAAACGGCAGGAAAGCCGTGGTCTTCACTACACCCTCGATTATCCCGATCTCGCGGAAGAAGCGGTCAATACCCTGGTTGTGCCTCTTCGTCGCTAGTTAAATGAAAAGCCGGTCGGTTGGCAAAATTGGATTGGTCGGTCCCGGTGCAGTCGGTGGGTATTACGGAGGCCTGCTTGCCCTGTCCGGGCAGGATATCCATTTTCATTTTCGTAGTTCGTATGATTCCGTTCAGGAAAATGGGCTCTGGCTGGTTCATCATGGCGAGGGTGGCCGATGTGAACCAGTAGACGGTTTGCATGCCCATGCCAGCACCGAATCCATTGGGATATGCGACTGGATAATACTCGCGAGCAAAGCAACCGCCAATTCCGCTCTGCCCGATTTGATTTGTCCACTGGTTGGTAATCATACCCGCCTCCTCACTTTGCAGAACGGCATGGGCAATGCTGAAAACCTGGCGGATTTCTTTGGGGATGACCGTACCATTCTTGCCGGACTCTGCTTCACCTGTATTAACCGGACATCCCCTCATGTGATCGAGAGCCTACTACCCGGGTATGTTCAGTTTGGGGAGTTGGGTAAGCCTATTTCAGAGAAGGGCAGGGCGATGGTCCAGGCTTTTCAATCCGCAGGTGTACGGGTGAGAGAATCGGAATCCTTGGATGAAGCTCTCTGGCGAAAGCTCTGCTGGAATATCCCTTTCAATGGACTGGCCATTGCTGGTGGGGGGATCACCACCGATCTGATCCTTGCCGATCCAGTCCTTGCCCAACGGGCTCGTGATCTCATGCTCGAAGTCCAGGCAGGGGCTAAGGCTTATCATATCGAGATCGAGGATTCATTTCTGGACCGCCAATTCGAACTCACCCAACCAATGGGACCCTACAAACCCTCCAGCCTGATTGATTTTCTCGATGGTAAACCGGTGGAGATTGATGCGATCTGGGGCGAAGCCCTCCGGCGTGGAGAAGCCAAGGGAGTGGAGATGCCAGAGCTCAAGAAGTTGGATCAACAACTCAGGAAGGCCGTAGGTTAACAATTTGGCAGGATTTTTCTCAAAGATTTTTTTGCTGGAAATAGGGCTTTGGTTGTAGAAAACTTGCCTGTATGCAAAAATCCAGCTTGCGGAGGATTTCACTCTGCTATCCAATTTTATGGATGAGAGTCCTACCAGCTCTTTTATCTCTATTTTCTCTTTCAGTATTTGCGGAAGAAAAACCGAAGGACTTTGTGGATGGGTTTTCAGGGCCGGGATGGGCCACCCTGACGGAAAAGGATTTTGCACAGGTCAATTGTGATCCCAGTACTTTCCAATTTGGGAAGGAACCTGGCACGATGCATTGTACGGGTAATCCGTTTGGTGGATTACGATCGGTAAAAATATACAAGAATTTTGAAATGGATTTGCAATGGAGACACAATAAATATGCAGGAAATGCGGGGATCTTTATCTGGTGTCCACGAAAAGTGCTCGATACTTTGCCCAGAGGGAAATTACCACAGGGGATAGAGATTCAAATTCTTGATCTCGGATATGAAGAGAATTTCATGAAGAATAAAAAGAAAAGATCAAATTGGTTTACCAGTCATGGAGATGTCTTCCCGGTCGGTGTGGGTAGAATGAAGGCGATCAATCCTGAACTGACCTACACAGAAAATGGGGAAACTTGGACCGTGGGTAAGCCAACCAGTGCCCGTTCCTTTCCGACCAAGCGGTTGACTCGGCCGCACGGCGAGTGGAATCACTACTATTTTCGGGCAATCAATGGAGAGGTTCGTCTCTGGGTAAATGAAGAAGAAGTATCAGGCGGATATGAGTGCAAACCAAGCGAGGGCCATCTGGTCATGGAATCGGAGGGGGCACCGGTTGATTTTCGGGGAATGCGGCTCCGGGAACTTCCCTGATCCAAAAAATTTATAACCAAACAAAACTTATGAAAAATTCACTGACATTTCTATTTCATCTTTCCTTTGGCTTTGTATGTGCCGAAAATTGGCCTGCCTGGCGGGGTGCGGATGCTTCGGGGGCAGTGGAATCAGGTGATTATCCCGCTGAATTTAATCAGAATGGCAACCTGCTCTGGAAATCATCCCTTCCGGAGAAGGGATGCTCGACCCCGGTCGTTTGGGAGAATTCTATTTTTCTGACCAGTCCGGTTAATGGGAAGGATGCGGTTCTTGGGTTTTCGATGAATGGGGAACAAGTCTGGCAGACAACCATGGGTCCGGAAAGAAAGGGGAAGCATCTCAATGGTTCAGGGAGCAACCCATCCATGGTCACGGACGGATCGAACTTGTATGCTTTATTCAAGAGTGGAAATTTGGCTTGCTTGAATATGGATGGAAAAATTCTCTGGAAGAAAGATTTATCCAGCTATGGGAAGGATACCCTGTATTGGGATTTCGGGACTTCTCCGATGCTTACCAATAAGCACTTAATTGTGGCCCTGATGAGAAAGGGAAATTCCTGGTTGCTCGCCTTTGATCCAAAGACGGGATTGGTGGCATGGAAAAAGGAAAGAAATTACCAAACTCCGCCGGAGTGTGATCATAGTTATGCCACCCCAACCCTGATCAAACATGAGGGGAAGGAAGCAATTCTCGTATGGGGGGCGGAAAGATTATCGGCTCATTCCGCCAAGGATGGAGAAATGCTCTGGGTATCGACCGGATTTAATCCCAAACAAAAAAAGAACTGGGTGGTGGTTGGTTCCCAGGTGGTGGCTGGAAATATTGCGATTGTTCCCTATGGGCGGGGAACCCATATGAAAGGAATTCGTATGGGTGGGAAGGGAGATGTGACGGAATCCAATCTTTTGTGGTCGCGAACGGATACCGGATGTTTCGTACCAACCCCGGCGGTGGCTCATGCAAAGATCTTTGTTTTACGGGATCGCGGAGAAGTTCACTGCATTGATCCAAAAACCGGAAAGAGCCATTGGGAGGATGCGTTTCCGCGGGCCAGTTCCAGTTATTATGCATCCCCTACGGTGGCGGGAAATTTCCTCTATGCTCCGCGTGAGGATGGAGTGATCATGATTGCGGATATTTCCAAAGGTTTTAAGTTTCTCGGAGAGTTTGCTATGGGCGAACGCGTGATTGCCTCCCCTGTGCCCGTGAATGGCCGGATTTTAATCCGCGGAGAAAAGCACCTGATGTGTTTTGAGTCCTGACTTATACTATAAAATCAGCATCGCATCGCCATAGGAAAAGAAACGATAATCTTTAGCAATAGCTTCGGCGTAGATTTTTTTAAGCATGGGTAATCCATTTGGTTTGCCTGGTGACAGAAAAGCGGCGACCAGGCAGAGGAGGGTGGAGCCGGGTAGATGAAAATTGGTCAGTAAATGATCGACCCCTAGAAACGAAAAAGGAGGACGAATAAATAATTGGGCTTCGGCACGGGTGGGAGATTTAATATCCGAATCATCGGTGGCCAGGTAGTGCTCAATCGTACGCACACAGGTGGTGCCAATGGCGAGTCGGTTTCGGGAGGGATCCCGCAGGACGGACTTGGTGGTGGGATCAAGGAAATATTCTTCGGCATGCATCGGATGATCTTCCACTTTTTCGGTTTCGATGGGACGGAAGGTACCCAGTCCGACGGAGAGGGTTAAATCGTGAATGGTGTGTCCATCGTTTTGCAGTTTTCTCAATATCTCCGGAGTGAAGTGTAAACCGGCGGTCGGGGCAGCCACGGCACTACAATTCTCACTTTTAGCATAAACAGTCTGGTAACGTTCCTCGTCTGTACTGTCAGCGGGGCGTCGGACATAGCGGGGGAGGGGGAGCGAGCCCAATCGTTGAGCTAGAGTGCGTGGGTCGGAGTCCTTGGGGAGGTCGAATTTCACTAGGTATTCTCCGGATGTCAAACTTTCGAGGACTTCCGCTGAGTATTCATCTTTCAAACCAAAAGTAACGGCCTTGGCCGTCTTGCCACCGGGTTTAAGAAGGCATCGCCAGGTGGTATCTGGAGGATTGGCAGGACGGAGGAGTAGACATTCCACTTTGCCACCAGTTGATCGTTCTCCGTGAAGGCGTGCTTTAAGCACCGAGACATCGTTACGAAGAATCGATAGATGGG
Source organism: uncultured Verrucomicrobiota bacterium (assembly GCA_902612125.1). Taxonomy (GTDB): domain Bacteria; phylum Verrucomicrobiota; class Verrucomicrobiia; order Opitutales; family Seribacteraceae; genus Seribacter. Next base: position 22,917 of record CACMBV010000020.1, on the reverse strand, counting down.
GAGGGAGCAGATCGGGTAATTCATGGAAGAGGTAATGAGCAATTTTGACTGACTTTCTGTCGAATACGAGCAGGCGGGACTGATCCCTTCGTTCGGCGGGTCTCTGGGCAATCCGGCCTAGGGGTAGGTCATATTGGAGTTCGGAAGTAAACATCTTGGAAGTTCTATGAAAAGCACATCGACAAGCGATGGGCAATTTCCTAACTTTTGAATTATCTCGAATTTACAATCATAACCCCCCTTTTTTCATGCCTGAATCCAACGATCTTGTCCAGCCTACCGCTTTCGCATCTGAAAATGCTTACCTGAAGAATATGGAGGAATATCAAGCCATGTACCAAAAGAGTATTGAAGACCCGGATGGGTTTTGGTCGGAGATAGCGGAAGATTTTTACTGGTATTCCAAATGGGAGCAGGTGTGTGGATACAATTATGACCGTCGCGATGGACCAATTTCAATTGAATGGTTCAAGGGAGCAAAGACCAATGTATGTTACAACTGTGTGGACAGGCATCTAGAGTCAAGAGGTGATAAAACTGCGATAATCTGGGAAGGTAATAAACCGGGGGAGGATGCCACGATTTCCTACCGTCAACTTCATCAACAGGTATCTAAATTTGCCAATGTATTAAAAAGCCGGGGAGTGAAAAAAGGGGACCGGGTGTCAATTTATATGCCCATGGTGCCTGAGGCGGCAGTGGGCATGCTGGCTTGTGCTAGAATTGGTGCTGTGCACTCGGTTGTGTTTGGCGGGTTTTCCGCAGAGGCACTGGCGGACCGGATTGTGGATTCAAATTGTAAAACATTAATTACGGCTAATGGCACCTTTCGCGGAGCCAAGGCGATTCCTATGAAACCTAATGCGGATGAGGCGATGACCAGTGCGTCCGAGCAAATGGGTGAACCTGTGGAAACCTGTATCGTGGTCAGACGAGTGGGCGAGGATTCAGGAATTGAATGTAATATGGAAGATGGGCGTGACCTGTGGTGGGATGAGGTGATGGCCAATGCCTCGATGGATTGTCCATGCGAGGAAATGGACGCAGAAGATCCGCTCTTTGTCCTCTACACATCGGGTTCGACCGGTCAGCCCAAGGGGGTAATGCACACTTCGGGCGGATACTTGGTCTACACCGCCACCACGCATAAATATATTTTCGATTATCGGGAGGAGGATGTCTATTTTTGTGCCGCTGATATTGGATGGATTACGGGACATTCATACATCGTGTACGGCCCACTGGCGAATGGGGCGACCACTACGATGTTTGAAAGTATTCCTACCTATCCGAACCCTGACCGCTACTGGCAGGTGATTGAAAAGTGGAAAGTGAATCAATTTTACACTGCTCCGACCGCAATCCGTGCAATCGCCGCTGCCGGTGAGGAATGGCCAAGCAAGTATGAGATGCCAAGCCTGCGAATTCTGGGTAGTGTGGGCGAACCGATTAATCCGGAATCCTGGCGTTGGTATCATCGAAATGCTGGGAAGGAAAGATGTCCGATTGTTGATACCTGGTGGCAGACCGAAACCGGTGGGATTTTGATTTCAGCGTTGCCCGGTGCCACGCCATTGAAGCCCGGATCCGCCACTTTTCCATTTTTTGGAGTTAAGCCGGTGATTTTGGAACCTCAAACTGGAGAAATTATTAAAGGAAATGGAGTGAGTGGAGTATTGGCAATGGAGGCCCCCTGGCCTGGGCAAATGCGTAGCGTTTATGGAGATCATAAACGCTTCGAAAAGACTTATTTTGATCAGTATTTGGGCTATTATTTTACCGGCGACGGATGCCGTCGGGATGAGGATGGTTATTATTGGATTACCGGACGGGTTGACGATGTGATCAATGTCTCTGGTCACCGGATGGGTACTGCGGAGGTCGAGAGTGCATTGGTTGCACACGAACAGGTGGCGGAAGCAGCGGTTGTCGGATTTCCCCATCAAATCAAAGGGGAGGGTATCTATGCTTATGTCACTTTGAATGCCGGAGTTGAATATTCCGAAGAATTACGGGCTTTATTAAAGAAAAAGGTACGTTCGGTGATCGGACCTATTGCCACTCCGGATGTGATTCACTGGGCACCGGCCCTGCCCAAGACCCGATCAGGAAAGATCATGCGTCGTATCTTGCGTAAGATTGCCACCAACGAGACTGATCAAATCGGAGATACTTCGACTCTTGCAGATCCAACGGTGGTGGAGAACCTAATTGCGAATAGGTGAATAAAAGTTTTTATTGTTACTCGCCACGGGTGGAACTTTTGTTCATGAAAAAAAGCTGATGCATGAAAATTTATCTTAACGGAGATTTAGTGAACAAAGAGAAGGCTATGGTATCAGTCTTTGATCATGGTTTGCTCTACGGAGACGGAGTGTTTGAGGGAATACGTCTTTATGATGGATGCGTTTTTAAATTAAATGAACATCTGGAACGGCTTGAATACTCAGCGAAGGCAATCCTATTGGAATTACCGATGGAACGTCTGCAATTGATAGATGCAGTTTGTGACACCTGCCGGGCAAACAATTTATCTAATGGGTATATTCGTCTAGTGGTCACTCGGGGGGTGGGGCATCTCGGTTTAACACCGGATGGATGTGGCCCTCCAAGTGTCATTATCATCGCAGATGACATCCAACTTTATCCAGAAAATCTCTATGAGAATGGGCTGAAAATTATATCTGTTCCAACCCGTAGGATTAATGCATCTGCTCTTCCTCCGGCTATAAAGAGCCTGAATTATTTAAATAACATATTAGCCAAGATTGAGGCGAAGAAAGTGGGTTTTCAGGAAGCCCTGATGCTCAATGATAAGGGAGAAATTGCAGAGTGTACCGGGGATAATGTATTCGTTTTTAGCAAGGGAGTTTTGTTTACCCCTCCCCTAGACGCTGGTTCTCTTCGTGGTATTACCCGGGGTGCAGTGATGGATATTGCCTCGGAATTGGGTATACCTTGTCGCGAGCAGGCTCTAACCCGCTACGATTTATGGACGGCGGAGGAGTGTTTTCTTACTGGGACTGCGGCGGAAGTAATTCCCTGCGTGGAGGTGGATCATCGTGAGGTTGGCAATGGACAGACCGGAGCCATGACCCAAAGGTTTATCGCAAAATTTCGTGAAAGTGTTCGCCGGGACGGGGTAAAATTATGAATCGAGAGAGTATTGTACCATTTGTTGTAAAAATTGATTATGGCACATCATCTGCGTTGTCTTTTGGCAAATCTTCTTTTAATTAATTTAAATTATACTAATTATGAAGTGTCATCACTGTGATAAACAAGCTACCGTTCACCTAACTCAAATTTTAAATGGGCAAATGCACAAGATGGATTTATGTGAAAGTTGTGCACAGGCAAACGGCGTGACCAACCCTGAAAATCTATCGATCGGCACACTCATGGTTAATAAGGAGGATGAAACGAAATCACCAGCAGGAAAAATGGTTTGCGAATCATGTGGTACTACTCATCAGGATTTTAAGAAGGGGGGGCGTTTGGGATGCGAAGCTTGTTATCATGTTTTCCGCCCAATTCTCGACCCTTTGCTTGAGGGAATGCATGCGGGAACCCAGCACCTTGGAAAAATTCCCTCAGCTTCGGAATCGCGGGTGCAGTTTGTGCAGTCAGTGGAAACTTTGAAGAAACAATTATTCAATGCCATTGAGAATGAAGACTTTGAAAAAGCGGCTGAACTTCGCGACCAACTTAAAGCTCTCGAAAATGAGGCCAAGGTATAATATCTTCGATGTTTCACGATTTATTGAACAAATTTGGCTCATCCAAAAATAATTCCAAGAGCATACCTGTCACCTTAAGCACTCGCATTCGTCTTGCCCGCAATTTGAAAGAATTCCCTTTTCCAGGGAAAGCGGAAGAAGTCCAACGTCGTGCTGTGTTATGCAAATGCATGGATGCAATGACCGATATGGACTCTCTCAAGGAAAGTACATCGCTGGAAGTGGACGACTTGAGTGAATTGGACCGTCAGATTTTGGTGGAGAAACATTTGATTAGTCCTGAACTTTCCCAAGTCGATGAGGGATCTGGTATTGTTCTCTCCAGTGATCGGAATTGTTGTGTGATGATTAACGAAGAAGATCACCTGAGAATTCAGGTATTACAACCCGGATTGGAATTTGAGAAAGTTTGGAAACGGGCGGATGAATTGGATTCCAAGATCGAATCACTGGTTAACTATGCTTATGATTGTGAGCTAGGATTTCTTACTGCCTGCCCCACAAATCTCGGAACCGGTCTTCGGGCATCTGCCATGATGCACTTACCTGGATTGGTTATGTCCAAGAATATGGACAAGGTTATCAATGCAGTTAATCAGTTGGGTATCGCCGTTCGAGGCTTGTTTGGTGAAGGATCAGATGCAAGTGGGAGTATTTTTCAGATTTCCAACCAGCAAACCCTGGGGGAGTCCGAAGCGGCAATTATTGCTCGTCTTAACGAGACGCTTAAAAATATTGTGCGGCAGGAAAATTTCGCCCGCGATAAGTTGATGCAAGACGATGGTCTGCGACTGATAGACAAAATCAGCCGGGCCTTGGGTATTTTGAAATCCTGTCATCTGATCCAAAGTTCCGAGTCTATGGATCTTCTTTCCCTTGTACGATTGGCCACAGATTTTAATATGTTACCTGAGCGTTTTCGTTCGCTCACGGATCGTATGTTTATTGAAATACAGCCTGGTCATGTGCAATTTTCGGCAGGGAAACCTGTTGATCCATCTGATCGTGACCGTTTGCGTGCCGAATTATTGCGTAAAGAATTTAGGCGTTCCCCTCAACTTAATCTTGAGGGAGCAAGTTGACTTCAAGTACATCGGGTGGTAAATATTTAATTTATGTCTGAACCAATGAGCAATTTTACCCCTCGTGCCCAGCAAGTCCTTGCCTTGGCCCGTAAAGAAGCCGATCGATTTCACCACAATTATGTTGGAACTGAGCATTTACTACTCGGTTTGATTAACCTTGGACAAGGAGTTGCGGTTAATGTGCTTCAAAAAATGGGACTCGACCTTGATTCGGTCAGACAGGCTGTGGATGAGCAGGTTGGCCTTGGACCTGAAGCCAAGCCATCTGGGAATGTTCCTTACACCCCTAGAGTGAAAAAAGTTTTGGCCCTTGCCGGCAAGGAAGCCAAAGGTTTGAACCACAGTTATGTCGGTACCGAACACATACTACTTGGTCTTCTTCGCGAAGGTGAAGGGGTGGCGGCTCGAGTGCTAAAATCACTGGATGTCGATGTTGAGCGTTGCCGCAACGAAATTCTTTCCGAGCTAGATCCCAATTTCTCTTCATCTGAAGAAGAAGAAACTTCTGTTGTAGGTGGAGGTGAGACTGAAGAAAAAAATAAAGACCTTAAAACACCTGCCCTCAAGGCATTTGGTCGCGATCTTACCGAAATTGCCCGTAAGGGTGAAATGGACCCTGTTGTTGGACGCGAAAAAGAAATTCGACGCATGACCCAAGTTTTATGTCGCCGCACCAAAAATAACCCGGTTTTGATCGGGGAAGCGGGGGTGGGAAAGACTGCAATCGTTGAAGGTCTCGCCCAGCAGATTGCTTTCGGAATGGTACCTGAAAATCTGATTGATAAAAAAGTGGTTACTCTTGACCTTGCTCTTATGGTAGCAGGAACTAAGTACCGCGGGCAATTTGAAGAACGGATTAAAGCGGTTATGGATGAGCTCAAAAAGTCCAAAAACATTATTATTTTCATCGATGAACTCCATACCATTGTTGGTGCCGGTGCGGCGGAGGGAGCCATGGATGCTTCCAATATTTTTAAACCTGCACTTTCTCGCGGAGAACTTCAATGTATCGGGGCAACAACCCTCGCTGAGTATCGTAAGTTTATTGAGAAAGATTCAGCTTTGGATCGACGTTTTCAATCAGTTAAAGTTGAGGCTCCTTCGGTGGAGGATACAATTCTAATCCTCAAGGGAATCCGCCCCAAATATGAAGAACACCACAATGTAAATTTTTCAGATAAATCTTTGGAAGCCGCTGCCAAACTCACAGACCGATATGTAACCGGTAGATTCCTACCTGACAAAGCTATTGACGCTGTCGATGAGGCAGGTGCTCGTTCCCGCATGGAAACCATGCAACGACCTCCTGAGATTGAACAACTTTCGGACGAAATAAAGGAAGTTTGTGCCTTTAAAGAATCGGCCATTTCAGATCAAAATTTTGAAGAAGCTGCTGAAGCGAGGGACAGGGAAAAAAAACTTCGTGCCAAGCGCGAAAGAGTCCTAGAGAAATGGAAAAAGTCTCGTGATGAGGAGCGTGCCACGGTCAATGAAGATGACATGTTACAAGTTGTTGCGGATTGGACCGGTATTCCTTTGAACCGGATGGAAGCCAAGGAATCCAAAAAACTTCTCAAATTGGAGACTGATTTACGCGAGCACATTGTGGGGCAGGATTTCGCGACCGAAGTGGTAGCTAAAGCCCTCCGTCGATCACGAGCCGATCTAAAAGATCCGAAAAGACCGATTGGTTCGTTTATGTTTCTTGGACCAACGGGCGTTGGAAAAACACATCTAGCTAAAATTTTGGCTGAAAGAATCTTTGGCGATCAGGAATCCCTAATTCAGATAGACATGTCTGAATACATGGAGAAACATGCAGTTTCGCGGTTAATTGGTTCTCCTCCAGGGTATGTCGGATATGAAGAAGGAGGTCAATTAACTGAGGCTATCCGTCGTAAACCTTATGCTGTCATCCTTTTTGACGAAATTGAAAAGGCTCATCCTGATGTGACACAAATCCTTTTACAAATCCTTGAAGATGGTAGACTTACGGACAGTTTGGGCAGGAAGGTTGACTTCCGCAACACCATCTTGATTATGACTTCTAATGTGGGAGCTGATATTTTGCAACGAAACACCTCCATGGGATTTGCAGTTGGTGACGCCGATCAAGATTTCGAAAGAACTAAGGACAAGATTATGGATGAAGCTAAAAAAAGCTTTAAACCCGAGTTTCTCAACCGCCTGACGGAGATTGTCATATTTCGCCCGCTCGCTATGGAAAGCATGAGTTCAATTGTTGACCTAGAGCTAGAAAAAGTGTCCCAACGTTTGAAAGACAAAAAACTTAAAATTGAAGTTTCTGACGAGGCTAAAGAATTCCTCATCGAAAAGGGTTATGATGAAAAGCTTGGTGCACGTCCCCTGCGAAGGGCAGTGGAAAAATTTCTGGAAGATACTTTAGCTGAAGAATTGCTCTCTGGAAATTTACGCAAAAATAAACCCATTACAGTTATTCTCTCTGAAGATGAAGAGAAGGGGTTGTGCTTTGAGCAGAATAAAACCGGCAAGGACAAAATATCGGTTTCGAGTACTTCGGATGTCGAGCCTGAAGAGGATAAGTCCTGATTATTCACTCCCATTATATCCCTTTAATGTCAGGGTTTGTATTTAATGGAAAAAACTCTCGTACTTCTCAAACCGGATTGTCTTGAAAAGAAAGTAGCTGGCCAAGTTATTGGTCGCTTTGAAGATAAGGGCTACAAAATCAAAGCCAGTAAAATGTTAATGCTAGACAACTCCCTTTTACATGAACATTATTCACATGTGGCAGATCTGCCCTTTTTTCCTGATATTGCTTCTTTTATGAGCTCACAACCCGTGCTTGCCCTAATTTTGGAGGGTGATCAGGTCATCCAAGGCGTTCGTAACTTGTTGGGTCCGACTGATTCAAATGTTGCACCTGCTGGAACCATTCGTGGAGATTTTGGTACAGACAAGATGAAAAATGTGGTCCATGCATCAGACGGCCAAGAATCCGCTGCAGCTGAAATTGAGCGTTTTTTTAAGCCCGGGGATATACCATCTTAGAATTGCGTTTTTTCCTGTCTAATCAGACTTTCTTGAAAGTAGACTGACCGCATGTGCAGCAATCCCTTCCGCTCGTCCAAGAGAGCCAATTCCCTCATTTGTGGTGGCTTTCACCCCAACGCATAAAGGATCGATTTTAAGAATTTGTCCAAGCACTTTTTTCATTTTGGGAATGAAGGGGGACAACCTTGGCTTTTGAGCGATAATGGTGATATCGACATTGGAGCAACAGTAGCCGAATTTTTCGATTTCAAGGACCGCTCTTCTCAGAATGATTGAAGAGTCAATATCTTTATTGGAAGGATCATTATCGGGGAACAGGTTGCCAATATCCGGCAGGGCAACGGCTCCAAGTAGAGAGTCCGCCAAGGAATGGATTACACAATCAGCATCTGAGTGTCCTAATAATCCTGTTTCGTGGGAAATTTTAACACCACCCAGAATGAGTTCTCGAGCGTCTGCAAAAATATGAAGGTCAAAGCCATGACCTATGCGAAATAGAGGTTTATTCACGACTCAATAAGGGAATGTACATATTTCAAATCGTGGGGGTATGTGATCTTAGGATTAGGATAGCCCGGATTGAGCAGGACCATTTCTTTGGAAAGAAGTTCGATGGCATGCATGTCGTCGGTAATTGAAATATTTAATTCCTTGGCTCTGGCATACCCTTCACGAAGCCACAAAACAGGTGCCGACTGGGGGGTTTCCATTTCCCAAAGCAGGGTCCTCGGGAGTGTTTCAGTTCGCAAAAGATTAAGGCCAGAAATTCTTTTTCGAATGGTGTTTGTTGCTGGCCTTGCAACTGCAACGGGGTTGTTTTTTCCGGTTTCCTGAATCATATTTGCTACTGTATTCTTGCGGATGAGTGGTCGGGCACAATCGTGAATATGAGCAAATTCACAAGTTTCTGGCAAGGTTTCCAATCCATTGCGTACGGAATCCTCTCTTTCTTCACCGCCTTGCACGAAGAAAATCTCCGTTTTTATCAATGATTTTGCCTGCTCGGTTTCATCCTGCAGCTTCTCTTTTTGTCTTAGGTCACGGAAAACAACTACAATACTGGAAATTTCCTGCAATTCTGAAAAAGCATGCAAACACATCCTGAAAGCGTTACTTTTCCCAATATTCACGAGAATTTTATCATCTGTTTTGTTATCCATTCTTGATCCGGAACCGGCGGCCAGTAATATTACACCGTGCATTGAAAACTTTAGCCTTTGATCTCTGCCAGAATTGAATCCAAAGCCAAGCCAGGAGCTTTTGCGGCCAAAATGGGCCTGCCGATTACCAGATAATCAGCACCTGCCAATTTAGCCTCGGCTGGGGTCATAATTCTTCTTTGATCACCTAGGTCACTACCTGCCGGACGGATTCCAGGTGTTATCATTTTGGTTTCAGGAGAGAGACAGGTCCGCAGATGAACTAGTTCATGCGGAGAGCAGACAATGCCGCCCACTTCTGACCGAGTTGCTAGACGGGCTAATCTTTCTACTTGTTCAAGCACAGGTGATCGTACGCCAACCGCACTTAAGGCTGACTGGTCCATAGAGGTTAGAACTGTGACAGCTAGGATAAGGGTCTCAGGAAGAACCTCTTTACCGGTTTGAGCACATCTTTGTAGAGCTTCTTCTCCCGCATGTGCATGCAAAGTGAGCATACCGATCGGAAGCTCGGATAAACTTTCAATTGCCTTGGCCATAGTGTTAGGGATGTCGTGCAGCTTCAGATCGAGAAAAACCTTCTTTCCGGAATCAGCGATGGTTCGCACTAAGTCCGCACCGTCCCGCAGGTAGCTTTGCAGTCCGACTTTCACCCATTGCAGTTTATCTCCAGTAGCTTGGATAATTTTTTCAGCTTGCTTTCGGTTATCCACATCAAGTGCTAGAATGACTTCTGGTCTTTTGTCTTCCACATCTTTATCATGGTACATTGAAGGCTTGAGCCAATTCAATTCTTTGGGATCGCCGAATAATTTGAAAACTCCATATTTAAGGTATGTCACTGTTGAGTGGAATTCATAAGGTTTGCGTTCCTGCACCTGCCAAAATTAATCTTTTTCTTTCCGTAGGTGAGAAGAGAGCTGATGATTTTCATCTATTGAGAACGGTTTTAGCTAAAGTCCAACTCTACGACTTGGTTATGATTAGGAAAACCAATGAAAAAGGAAAGACCTCCATTTCATGTCCGGGCTACGAAGAGATTGCAAACGATCAAAATTTAGCCGTACAAATGGTCAGTCATTGGCGGACCATAACTGGAACTGACGATGGAATTGATATCTCCATTGAAAAGAAAATCCCGATCCAGGCTGGACTTGGAGGAGGGAGTTCTGATGCAGTGTCCACCTTGCTTGGATTAAACTTACTTTTATCAAGCAAATTAAGGTTCGAGGAGTTACTCGAGTTAAGTTCAGAAGTGGGTTCGGATTGTCCAAGTTTTTTACTTTCGGGAGCTTGCGTTGCGAGTGGAAGGGGAGAACGAATTCGTACTCTGAAATCTACTGCTGCTGAACAGATATCTGGTCGGCGGATCCTTCTTTTCAAACCACCCTGTGGATTTTCAACCGAAGATATATATCATCGGTATAGCTCGGAAGAGAGTTCATTTGCAGAACCATATCAAATGGAAAACCAAATCAATCGTTGGGAATGTGGTCAGTTATCCCTGGAAGAATTGATGCATAATGATTTAAGTATTCCGATACTAAGGAAATTTATCTTTATCCCAGTATTATTTAAGGAAATTAGGGAACGATTTAATCTTAATCCGATGATATCAGGAAGTGGTTCCTGTTGCTTTACGATCATTCCGGAAGGATTTGATGTGAACCCGGTCTTACAAGTAATTATTGATGCTTGGGGGAATGATATTTTCATAACTGAAACTCGAATGATCTAAAAGGTTCAATAAATAGGTTTCCAAGATGAGGAGAATCTTGCATAATAAAGGTATTTAGTAAGATGGATAACGATGCAAAATCTACAACCAAGGATGAGAGAACTCTCTTTGGCATACCCGCTTCGCCAGGAGTGGCTCATGGGCAGGTCTTTCGTTTTTTGCACGAAGAATTGGAGGTTTTAAATTATGAAGTGAAGGAGGAGGATCAACCTCAAGAAATCGCCCGCTTCAAAGAGGCTTTACGGGTGACCCATGATCAGATTCAGGAAGTTCGGGAGGGGGTGGCTAAAAATCTTGGAGAAAAAGAAGCAGGTATATTCGATGCCCACCTTATGGTTCTCGAAGACAAAGCCCTGATTGACGATGTAGAAAAAGAGATTCAAAATACAGGAGATAATGTGGAGCAGTGTCTCCACCGCGTAAGCCAGAAGTACTACGATTATTTTAACCAACTGGAAGATGTTTACCTGCGTGAAAGAGCATCTGATTTAAAGGATATTTCCCGTCGTCTTATACGTAATCTTATTGGAGCAACTGGTGCAGGGACCGCATTTTTGGAAGATCCAAGAGTCCTGGTGTCCGAGGATTTAACACCTTCGGACACTGCTTCTCTAAATCGCTCGAAAATTCTGGCGATTGCAACAGAAACCGGTGGGCAGACCAGTCATGCTGTGATTATGGCTCGAGCAAGCGGCGTACCTGCAGTAGTTGGGGTTCGTAGCTTAACCGAAGGACTGGCGGAGCAAGATACCTTGTTGGTCGACGGATTTGAGGGTCTAGTAATTATTAACCCTTCTGAAACGACTCTTTTCCGATACGGGAAGGTGGGTGTCCGCAGAAAAAAACTGAAGGTTCTGGTTGAAGAGGATGCCAAGGAACCTGCTTTAACCAAAGATGGTCAGCCTTTTCAATTATTTGCCAACGCTGATTCTCCTGAGGAAGTGAAAGCTGGTATTGAATCGGCTTGTGAAGGGGTTGGCTTATTTCGAACAGAAGCTTTGTTTCTTCGAAAAAATGAAATGCCCACAGAGGAGGTTCAATTTTTACATTACCGTCAATTAGTGGAGGCCGCCAATCCCTTGTCCGTAACCATTCGGACCTTGGATCTTGGAGGGGATAAGATTCTTAATCAAGGAGATCGGGAACAGGAAAATAACCCCTTTATGGGCTTCCGAGCGATCCGCTATTGTTTGCAAAATCCAGAGACATTCCTTTTGCAATTGAGGGCAATTTTAAGGGCTAGTGCTTTTGGGAAAGTTAAAGTGATGTTCCCGATGATCAGTGGAGTCGGAGAAGTAATCAGGGCGAAGGTTCTTTTGGAACGGGCCAAAAACGAATTGAAGGAGAAGGAAGAGAATTTCGATGAATTAATCGAGGTGGGGTGCATGATTGAAACCCCTTCTGCGGTGACTATCTGTGATCTGCTTGCTAGGGAGGTTGACTTTTTTAGTGTGGGGACAAATGATTTGGTTCAGTACTTACTTGCGGTTGATCGGGTGAATAACCAAATTGCCTACCTTTATGAGCCTCACCATCCAGCGGTCATTCGATCCCTTGAACAGGTAAGTCGGGTGGCTAAAGAGTCAGGGAAACCGATTACGGTGTGTGGAGAAATTGCCGGGGATCCTCACTTTCTTCCCATTCTTCTCGGTCTAGGTTTTGATCACCTCAGTTGTGCACCCCCTTTATTGCAGGAGCTCAAATTTTTTGGTCGCCGTTTTACCGAAGAAGAGTGTAGGAAATTGGTAAATGAGATTCTTGCCATGGAAAGACCCGTTCAAATCAAGGAAAGATTGAAGGAATTTTATGATCTTCGGGTGGCCGACTTTCTTGCCTGAAGCAATCTTATTCATCCTGAAACCTGGCGGCGAAAAGCTCTGTCATTTCCAATTCAAATTCTTCGGCTTTTTCACAGTTTGTTTCAATTATTAGCTTTGTGCCCTTAGCTGCAGCAAGCATCATAATTCCCATTATGCTCTTGGCATTGATTTTTTCGTCTTCTTTGGTGATCCAGATATCTCCTTCGTAACGAGAAGTAATTCGTACAATCATAGCAGCGGGACGGGCGTGTACTCCCATTTTATTGGAGACTTCGAGAGTGAAGGTGTGCAAACCTGAACCATTCTCACTTTCTGACTTTTCACTCATAATCCCTTACGATAACAGAGAGAACTTAGAAAAAAGACAAAGAAAAAGTGAAAGTTAGGTAGAGTAACCCTGCCGCATAAGCAGCTGCCAGGACATCGTCAATCATTACTCCAAAACCCTTTCCCATGTATTGTATCTTCATGATCCCAAGTGGTTTAAGGATATCAAAAATGCGAAAATAAATAAATCCGACTGCTAGCCAAATCAGCATTTCTTTGGGGTTCGCCAAGGAGATTGAATTGGGGAGTCCAATAAAGACCAAAGGAATGGAAGTGAATTCATCCCAAACAACCTCCCCGGGATCAGTCCTTCCCAAACTTTTTTCTGCTTGGGTGCAGAGCGGAATACCCAAGAAGATAAGCGGGACAAAAAAGAGACTTATGGTGATAAGGGGCAACTGTGTCGACCAGGAAAGAAGAAGTACAAGAAGGAGACCCGCAAGGCTCCCGAAAGTACCCGGGGCGGGACATTTTTTACCAATGGGTCCAAGCGTAGCAAGGAATTCTATACTCTTTTCAAGCATACCTTATTCGTCGAGAAAGTACTTCCAGTATTTAGTAAGGTACATAATTCCAGAAACAACCGTCAGTACTGTTGCGAAAATAAGACTTAATTTTCCGGCCCAACGCAGGACTACGATAACCTGAGCATTTACTTCTATATCAAGGAAACGGACTCCGTCGGCTTCAAGAGATAATTGGCCGAGAATAAGTGAAATGCACAAGAGTTGGACCACAGTTTTTATTTTCCCGGCCTTTTCCGCGGCCAAAGTCCTGCCTTTTGCGGCAACCACCAAACGAAGTCCCGTAATTAGAAATTCTCTCGAAAGAATCATAAGAATTAGAAAAAGAGTCCACTTCTCCAAGGCCCCCAGTGATAAAAGACTGACAAACATTCCCATTGTCAAAACTTTGTCGGCTAAAGCGTCCATGAATTTTCCGAATTCAGATACCTGTCCAAATTTTCTTGCCAACCATCCGTCCAGCCAATCGGTGAGAGCCGCAAACAGAAAAAGCAAAAGGGCGAGGCTCCTCATACCTGGCCAAGTTGTAGATGGGTCCGGATAGAGCAAAGCGATGACAATCAGCATTAGCGGGATTCTTGAAAGTGTAAGCAAATTTGGAAAATTCATGCTCTAATGCGGAAGGCTATCCTTTCGTAGTTTCCATTGCAACCCGAAGGAACAATTCCCTTGGGGGTGGACTTCAGGCAATGTCTTGTTATGAATAGATTGGAATGACCACGGCCCTATACCCCGGAACCTTCGACCCTGTGACCAAGGGTCATCTCGATGTGCTTGGAAGGGCCTGCTCCCTCTTTGACGAGATTATAGTGGCGGTCTCAGAAGAAAATAATTCTAAAAATACACTTTTTGATGCTGACAGTCGGGTCCGTCTAGTAGAGGAAAATTTGTATCCTTATTCCAACGCCACCGTGGAATCTTTTTCCGGACTCCTGGTCGATTACGCTTTGAAAAAGAAAGCCAGTGTTCTGGTCCGTGGGTTGCGGGCGGTTTCTGATTTTGAATATGAATTTCAGATGGCTCAAATGAACCGTCATTTGGACTCCAGTCTGGAGACTGTTTTTTTAATGCCCAACGAAAAATATTTTTACACCAGCTCTCAACTGATCAAACAAGTCCATCTCTTTGGTGAAAGAGAAACGGATTTAGTTCCCGAAAACGTACTCTGTGAATTACGTGAAATAAACCGGTTAGACCGAGGGTATGATCAAACTTGATGAGCGGTCCTAAATCTCTTAGCGAAAAGCAGAAAAAGGCGACCTTCGGGGTGGTGTTCCTGACCATTTTCATGGATATGGTAGGTTTTTCGGTCATCTTCCCCTTGTTTCCCTCGATGCTTGATCATTATCTGACTCGCGAGGCATCAATGGGTGGAGGAATGGTTACTGCTTTTGTGGAGCTGGTCAAGGGCTACGGATTTGAGGGTGTGGACGGAGAAGGATTCCGCTTGGAAACGGTCATCTTTGGAGGAGCCCTTGGCTCTCTCTATGCGATCCTTCAGTTTGTGTTTGCTCCTATTTGGGGTCGTTTTTCCGATCGGATAGGGAGGCGTCCTGTGCTATTGCTTACCCTTGGGGGAACTTGTCTTGGCTATGGGTTATGGATTTTTGCGGGCAGTTTTTGGATTTTGGTTGTTTCGCGAATCATTGGTGGCATTGCGAGTGGTAATTTATCTGTGGCGACAGCATCGATTGCGGACGTTACTTCACGGCAAGACCGCTCCAAGGGCATGGCCATCGTGGGAATCGCTTTTGGACTCGGATTTGTCCTTGGCCCGGCTCTTGGCGGGTATGCCAGTTTCTGGGACTGGTCAACGGATACTGAATCTGCACTTGCCTTCAATCCTTTTTCTTTGGCTGCTCTGATCAGTTTCTGCCTTGCATTGGCAAATTTGTCCTGGTTAGCTTTCCGATTTCGCGAAACCCTGCACTCCGAAAAAAGAGGAGAAGGCAATGAGCAGCCGAGACCGGTAATCTTTAAGCTTGGAAGAATCGCGAACCCTGCAGTCCGAAAGACCTGTTTGTCCTATTTGTGCTACATGATGTCATTCAGCGGAATGGAATTTACCCTAACCTTTTTGGCTGTGGAACGATATCTCTACCAGCCCCGTGACATCACAGGAATGTTCCTGCTCATCGGGTTCACTTTGATTTTTGCACAAGGCTTTATCGTGCGCAGATTTGTTGGCAGGATAGGAGAGAAAAATATGGCTCTTCAGGGAATTTTTCTTGGTTTTATTGCCTTTATATTCCTTTCCTTTCCATCTTCTGAAAGCTGGTTTTTCTTCGCCCTGTTTCTGATGGCCTGCGGGGTCGCTTTTATCAGTCCTACTCTCACGGCCTTGACTTCCCTGCATTCCAGCGAACAGGAACAAGGATTTAATCTCGGAATCTTCCGCTCTTCCGGCTCCATTGCTAGGGCCTGCGGTCCAATGCTTGCGGGATTGATCTACTTTTTGTTCGGATCATCCTTTGCCTACACCATTGGTGCTTTTTTATTGTTGATTCCCTTCTTCATCTTAATGAAAGTCCCAAAGCCTGCAAAGGACGAATCCGCTGAAGAAAGCTGATTCAGCCTACATTTAAACTCGCCATCCTGCTTTAAATTTTTATTGTAATACTTTCACTGCAAACAACCTAAGCCTTTAAAAACCCATCATAAACTTAAGAACCCTTTAATGAATCTCGAAATTGTCGATCGCCTGATCGAAAAAGACCCCTCCCTAGAATCTTCACGCTCTGCCCTTGAGGCGATGAAAGAGGGTGCAAGTTGTATTCACCGTGCGTGGGGTGTTGGTAAGATCAGTGGATTTGAAGCTGATCGCGGGATGATCCTGGTCGATTTCGAAGAAGGGGAAAGAAAATCCCACGCAATGGATCCGGTATTCTGCTTGGACAAACTAGAAGTATTGGATGACCAACATATCATATCCCGTCATCGAACTAATCCAGAGGAAATTGACGGTAAAATAAAAAGAGAGCCTGTTGAGTTATTTATTGAGATCCTTGCAAAATACGAAGATGGATGTGCAACTACCCGGGAATTGGAGCGCACCATCAATCTTCTCCTTGGCTCGGCAAAGGGGAAGAAATGGTGGACTGCAACTAAAAAGCTCTTAATCAAGGATCCAAGGGTTGCAGTTCCCAATAAAAAGACTGAACCTTATGTGCTGAGGGACGAACCGGTTAAGCCTGAACAGGAAATTTTACAAGATTTTTTCGATGAAAAAAGATCAAAGGAAAAAATTCTTCTTGCAGAAAAACTTTTCGATCTGGCTTCCGAAAAAGAAGACCTGCAGGCGGATTTACCACAGGTTTTGCATGATCTTACCGTAGCCTTAATGGAGGCTCGCAACCTGAGTCAGTCTGATCGCCTTCACGGAATTTGGGTGAGAAATAACCTTGCTCGCGATGTCGAGGAGGATGTCGAAAAGCTCGAGCCTACTTCTGCTTCCATCCTCCATGAATGTGAAGAGGACCTTCCTAGTTTGGCCGACCAGATGCCCGCCAAGTTTCACTCCCGTTTTCTTGACCTCGTAACCCGGGTTTATCCTGAAAAGTGGAAAGAAATAATCCTGAATCTTCTTCACAATACGACAACCAAGTTCTCTGGAGAAAGTGCCCATTTCCTCATAGACCGTGAGGAATCCAATTTATTAATCAAATCCTTATCAGCCACACTTGACGAACAGATTTTGCGGGCTCCCGTCTTGCTTTGGATGATTAAATTCAGAGGGATGAGCAAATTTGAGGCTTTACTCGAAAAATTAATGACTCCGCAACTGCTTACTTCGGTTTTTTCGGCCATTGATTATGAATCTCTGCAAAATGCCACCTCTCGTAGGATACCTCTTGCCGAAATCCTCTCTGATGATAAGGACTTGTTCCGTGATATTCTCAGCAAAGGTTCTCCCGAAAATGCCAAAGACTTGGCACAAGCACTCATCTTAAATCCTGGCTTCGAGGATCTGAGCAAACGTTCCCTTCTTGCCCGTTTTATCAAGTTGTATCCAGAAATTCAGGATGTCATTGATGGTAGTGGAACAGCTTCTTCCCAAGTTGAAACGATCATGACCGATGATTCCCTGATTGTTTCCCAATCCAGTTACGATCAGAAAATGGCCGATTTGGATGAACTGAATAAGGAAAAAATCCCCGCTAACTCTCAGGCGATTGAGGTGGCCCGTGAGCTTGGCGATCTTCGTGAAAATGCGGAGTATCAAATGGCTAAGGACGAGCAAAAGATACTACTTGCCCGCCAGTCCGAACTGCAGACCGATCTCATGCGAGCAAAACCCACCAATTTCACCGATGCTCCCTCTGACTCTGTAGGCATTGGTTCGATAGTTAATCTTTCCAGTCCTGAGTCTGGTGAAACCCAAAAATACACTATCCTTGGTGCCTGGGATAGTGACCCAGATAACAATGTCCTTTCCTACCTCACTCCTCTTGGCCAAAAACTTCTAGGAAAGAAAGTGGATGATCTGGTTGAAACGGAAGTGGAAGGAACCGTCACAAACTGGAAAATCGAAGGTCTTGCCCGCTGGATTGACGCTTAGTAATTTTTTACCGCTAGTTTTGAGGAGAGGGAATCTCCTGTCAGGTTTATTAAAAGTGTTTGCACTAAAATGTTTCTGTGCTTGTTTACCCTACTAAATGATCAAGGTAACAGAGATTCTCCAAGTTCTATCCGACACCACCCGCTTACGACTTTTAAGGCTGCTGGCGGGAGAGGAATTATCGGTGGCCGAACTACAAGAAATTTTGGAGATGGGCCAATCGAGAATTTCCTCTCATTTATCCCAAATTCGCAGGCATGGTTTGTTGAGTGACCGAAAAGACGGGAAAAAAACATATTATTCCCTTCTTCTTGGTGATTCTCCAAGATTGGATCTTATTCGGGTAGCAATACGCGAGGATTTGGAGGAAGAATTTTGGGAAAGCGATCGGACAGGACTTACCCGGGTTATTGACCGGCGTCGCAGGGAAAGCGAAAGATATTTTGATGAAGTTGCTGAGCGATTGGGTAAAAATTATGTTCCCGGTCGTTCATGGGACGCTATTGGACACTTTCTTTTGCGATTGGTCCCCCGTATCACAATCGCAGACTTGGGTGCTGGAGAAGGCACCATTTCTCATTTACTTGCTGAAAGAGCGGGGAAAGTATACTGTATTGATAGTTCAAAAAGTATGGTTCGTGTTGGAACTGAACTAGCTAAGGAGAAGAATATCTCCAACTTATTCTACAAAGAGGGAAACATCGAAAAAGTACCTCTTAGTCCAAGAAGCGTTGACCTCGCTCTGTTGAGTCAATCTCTACACCACGCTCATCATCCTGAAAAAGCACTAGCGGAAGCCTATCGAATTTTAAAATCTGGAGGACAAATCGTGATTCTCGATTTGAAAAAGCACCAATTTGAAAAAGCCCGAGAGCTTTACAAGGATCAGTGGCTCGGTTTTGGTGAGAATGATTTATACCGTATGATTCGCGAAGCCGGGTTTAAGCGTGCGAAGGTCGAAATTGTGGCCAAGGAAAATAAGGAACCTTATTTCGAGACAATACTTGGAGTCGGAGAGCGCCCTTAACTTATTACCTCTTCCAAGTCATTAAAAGACTTTGTTTTTTTGGAAGAAAGTCCCGACCGATGCAAAATTTTGGATGGTAGGCTTTTGAGATCTTCAAGGATCAAGTACAGGCAGGGAACCATCAGTAAGGTAATGAAAGTGGCAAAAAGAACACCAAAACCAATGGCTATGGCCATCGGTTTAAGGAACTGAGCCTGCAGGCTCCTTTCAAAAAGAATAGGTAGGAGTCCCACGAAAGTAGTCAGGGATGTAAGTAAAATTGCCCGGAAACGTGCCATTCCCGCGAGTCTGGCGGCTTCGAAGATACTGGTCTCTTTGGCTCGCTGGTTCAGATAATGCACCAAGACGAGGCTATCGTTAATCACCACCCCGGTTAAGGCGACCAATCCGAAATGGG
This sequence comes from uncultured Verrucomicrobiota bacterium, assembly GCA_902612125.1. Lineage (GTDB taxonomy): Bacteria > Verrucomicrobiota > Verrucomicrobiia > Opitutales > Seribacteraceae > Seribacter. The sequence goes on along the minus strand of CACMBV010000020.1, from coordinate 3,505 downwards.
ATAACTGACTCAGCGGCAGACCAAATAAATAATGTCCAAAGACCGCACCAATCAGTCCGAAGGGAATCACTGACATGATCAAGAATGGCTGGAGATAGGAGCGAAAGGGGATCGCGAGCAACGCATAGATCACGAAAAGACAGATACCACCCGCCTGTGCCAAACCTGAATCACTCTCATCCTGCTCTTTCTTTTCGCCCACAAAAGAGAATCGAATATTTGGAAATTCTTCGCGAAGGGCAGGAATGAAATTGGCACCCAAATCGTTCTCAATCAATGGTATGTTTGCGATTACCTTATCCGCGGATGTTTGAACATTGATGATACGTGCCCGGTCCGCACGCTTAATAGTGGGATAGCCCTGTCCTAGTTCGATCGTGGCCACTTCTCCCAATGGTGCTTCCACGCCATTGGGAGTACGAACCCGTAAGTTTGTAAGAGCGGTTAGGGTTTTCCTGTCCGCCAAAGGATACCTTAGCATCACCTTCACTTCATCCCTTTGTCTTTGAATTCTTTGAATTTCCTCTCCGTAGTAAGCTTGTCTAACCTGACGGCCCAAATCTGCCTGCGTGAGACCTAGGGAACGACCGTTAGGCTTCAATCGGATTTTCATTTCCCGCTTTCCTCCCGAGTAAGTGTCCGAAATATCAAATAACCCCTCGTAGGTTGCAAGTTTGTCCTTCAATTTGTCAGCAGCGATACTCATTTTTTCGAGATCATGGCCCGCAATTTCTATGTCAATCGCGGTGCGGCTTCCTCCGGCTGCCACATCTCCAAAGTACATTTCTTTGACTCCAGGTAAGGGCCCGACCCGCTCTCGCCAAAGAGCTGATATCTGAGGGGCGGAGCGGGTTCTCTCCTCTGATTTGATCAATTCTACGCTAACTTCCCCCAAATTGGACCCGGTTACGATATTGGATGAGCTTTTTGGACCACCGGAGAAAGGTTGGGCTCCCATGGTTTTCATGACAAATCGGAAAGGATTAGGTTCATCCTGGGTAACCAAATAATCGACCACCTCCAGTCTCGCCCGTTCCACCTCCTGTAATGCTTTTTCCGTCGTTTTAGCGGGCACGCCATCCTGCATCGATAATTTGACTGAAATATAGTCAGAGGGCACTGGGGGGACTCCCCGAATGCTTGGCACATGCCCACCGATGATTAGACCAAAGGTAATAAACAGGAGGCCCATGAAGAGAGAAAGGGTCAGGTATCTCCACTCCAGACAGAGTTTGAGAAAGGGCTGGTAGAGCGTCTCTATAAATCTCTCCAATCCGATTGATACCTTGTTTTGTAGTTTTGAGATCCAGTTCTTGGGCAGTTTATCAAATCGGCAAAGGCTTAAATGGTACGGCAGGATAAACTTTGATTCGATTAGAGAAAAAAACAGGGCCGGAATCACCACAAGAGGAATATCCTTCATTAATTTCCCCAGCCATCCTGGAAGGAAAAGCATGGGCACAAACGCTACCATGCTAGTAATGATCGCGAAGGTAACCGGCATGGCCACCAAGTGGGTCCCCATGATTGACGCCTGCAAAGATTTTTCACCTTTGCATCCTAGGGTGTACACGGATTCACCCACCACAATCGCATCATCCACCAAAATTCCAAGCACCACAATAAAGGCAAACAGGGATACAAGGTTAATCGATGCCCCCACCAATCCCATCGTGGCAAAAGCCCCCATGAACGAAATCGGAAGACCAATCGCAACCCAAATGGCCAGAGATGGTCGTAGAAAGAGCGAGAGGACGAGAAATACCAGCAACAATCCCTGAAATGCGTTACGGATCATCATTTCCAATCGACCCTGCAAGTAAAAGGAACTGTCTTTCCAAATAGTCATCGAAAGGCCTTCCGGCAGGGTAGGGCTAATATTATCAACATAATCGCTTACCTTCTTGGATATATCCAGAGGGCTTTGTTTACCCACTCGGAACACCCGAAGGGTAACCGCAGGCTCATCCGAGAATTCCGTGTAAAGTACCTTATCTTCAAACCCGTCCTTTACCCATGCTAGATCATTCAACTTCAGGTTGGATCCATTGGTTGTGGACATCACTTCAAGTTCATTGAATTCCCTGCCGTTTCGGGCTTTTCCCATGGAACGAAGTAAGGTCTCACCGGAAGAGGTACGGGCTACACCTCCGGGAATATCCACGGAACTCTTTTTCAGGGATCGAGCCACATCGTCAAAGCTCATACCATGTTCACGAAGAGCGTTTTCAGAGACCTCGATGCCAATCTCCGGTTTTCTTATCCCGGCAATCTCCACCTGGGTGATACCCGGTAGATTGGTCAGGTCATCCAAGGTTTTATCTGCCAGTTTGCGTAGGGAGCGGGGATCTGCTTTTCCATGAATGGCCACTGCGAGAACTTTCCGCTTTTGAGTGGCCACTTCGACCATTGCTTTCTCCGCTTCCTCCGGGAAATTAAGAATAGAGTCGACCCTCACCTTTATTTCGTCCGCCAATAATTTCGCGTCCTTGGTTCTTTCCACCTGCACACTGACCACGCCCACATTTTCACGTGCAAATGAAGTCATCTCTTTAATACCGTCCAGGTCCCAGATTTTTTCCTCAATTTGTTTGCATATGCCATCCTCCACTTCCAGGGGAGCCGCACCCGGGTAGGGAACGGAGATGGTGACCAGATCTAGATCAAAATCGGGAAATAGCTCCATCTTTAGTCCCCGAATAGAGAAGAATCCGGAAATGATAATGATTCCCATTAGGAGGTTAGCCGCAACCCCATTTCTGGCAAACCAGGCAATCATGGTTGAGTTTGGTTGAGGTCCTCAATCGGATTTACCAAATTTACCTGCATTCGTTCGGAAATAATTTCGATCGGGGTCACGCATACTTTTTCGCCTTCGGATAATCCATCCGTCACCCACGCCTCCTCATCTGTTCGGTGAATGACGGATACCTCGCGGGTGTGCAGTTGATTATCATCATCCACCACCAACACGGTTTCCTGAGTACGAAAAGCGGATTCGGGCACCAGAAACACATTCACCTCTACACCGATCAAGCGTAAGTTGACAAATTGGCCCACTGCCAACGGGTTTTTCACCGGCTTTTTGGCGTATGGATTCGCAAAACAGGCTTCCACCCGGGCCACTAAATTGGTTAAACGGGTTCTCGGATCAACCACTCCTTCTGATCGGTCGAGCACGCCCTGGTGAATCACTTCTCCGAATGCGTCAAGCACCTGTGCCCGAACATTTAATTCATCGGAAGGTTTAAATCCGTCTGCAAATCCGAGAAAGTTCATTTCAGAGCGGCTCAGAGCGAGGTTAATTTCGGCGGAATCGAGGGCATAGATTTCGGCAAGGGCAGCCGAGGCACTGGATCCAACCTGCTGTCCTACATCCGCCATGGTTTTCAAGATTCTGCCTTGAAAGGGTGCCTTAACCCGAGAACGATTTAAGTCCCGTATCGCTTGGTTCAGTCTTGCCTCGGCTGCCAGGGCTTCCGCCTCAGCTTTTTCGATTTGGGGT
>CACMBV010000019.1 GCA_902612125.1 uncultured Verrucomicrobiota bacterium | reverse complement strand
GCTGAATGCACTATCTGTAATGGAAGTGGTGCGGCAGCTGGTTCCGGTAAAGTCATGTGCTCAACTTGTGGAGGAATTGGCCAAGTTGCATCCAATCAGGGTTTTATAAGCATAAGGCGAACCTGCCCTTCTTGCAGTGGCACTGGCGTGATGATAGAAAAGCCATGCCAACAATGTGGCGGTGAAGGGAGACTGAGAAAACAGGGAAAAGTTAAAGTCAAAATTCCGGCCGGTGTCAGTCACGGAAACAGGCTATGTTCAAGGGGTAGAGGGGATGCTGGTTCAAGAGGAGGTCCTTCAGGTGATCTATATGTGGATGTTAATATAAAGGATCATCAACTGTTTGAAAGAGATGAAGATGATCTTTTTTATGATGTACAAATTCCCTACGCACTAGCTGCGCTAGGAGGAACCATAGAGGTTCCCACACTTGATGGTAAGATTTCCTTAAAAATTCCAACCGGCACTCAATCCAATAAAACATTCAGGCTCAAAAATCATGGGATGCCTAACCTGAGATATTCGTCAAGGAAAGGAGATTTGTATGTCAGAATTTCAATTCAAGTCCCCACAAAGTTGACCAAAGAACAAAAAGACGCCCTCATTCATTTTGCAAAATCTTGTGGAGAGGAAAATTTTTCCGAAGACGATGGCTTTTTTGGCAAGGCAAAGAAGTTTTTCGAAAACGATTAGGTTTTCATTTTTCGCCAAAATGAATGATTTCTCCTTGCAAAATGCTATAGAGGTTCGCCGTAGAGCCCGGGAAAAAAAGGAGGTTTTTGTTCTCACTAATGGTTGTTTTGATGTTATGCATGCTGGACATGCATCAAGCTTAAACAAAGCCTCAGAATTTGGTGACTTACTTTTTGTTGGTCTGAATTCTGACCAAAGCGTGAAGCAACTTAAAGGCAGTCAAAGGCCTATCAATTCACAAGAAAACCGGGCATACCTACTAAGTTCACTGCGGGCGGTAGATGGTGTGTTTTTATTTGATAAACAAAACATAGCAGCCGAAATCCTGCTATTAAAGCCTGACTTTTACATTAAATCAGATGACTATAAATATAACACGCTAAATCCTGAAGAACGAGAAGCACTCAACCAAGTTGGTGCCAAGGTTGATTTTGTTCCTTTGCTTAAAGACCTATCGTCCTCTGCAATTATCGAAAAGGAAATAAAATAATCGATGCGAATTTAGCCATCAGGTGAATATAGTAATATTAGGATCAGGTAGAGGTACGAATGCACACGCAATTCTTGATGCTTCAAAAAAGGGAAAGCTTGGGAAAGCTACAGTCAAAGCTGTTTTATCAGATATTTCAGATGCACCTATTCTTAAAATTGCGGAATCATTTTCAGTGCCTACTAAACTGATGGGTTTAAGCACAAACAATAGTAAAATATCATCTGATGATGCTAAGCAATTAATTGAAATAATCAGTGAATTTAATGCCACCATCGTTGTCCTGGCTGGTTTTATGAAAATTCTGCCCATAAACTTTATCGAATTTTTTCAAGGTAGAATTGTCAATATCCACCCAAGTCTTCTTCCAAGTTTCAAGGGATTACACGCGATTAAAAGAGCCTACGAACGAGGCGTAAAAATTTCTGGATGTACTGTACATTGGGTTTCCGAAGGTATTGATGAAGGAAAAATTATTGCACAATCACCGGTGAGGATCTTGGATACTGACACCTTAGAAAGTTTCACCCAAAAAATCCATGCGGCTGAGCATTATTTATTGCCCACAGTCATCGCAGAACTTTCTAATTCCAATGAGTTTAGTCCATGAATCTATAAGTCCTTACTTTCATGATTAAGGTTTCAGCACCCGTAAATCAGAATCTAGTTCTTGAAATAGAAAGTTTTCTTTTTGAATCCGCTCCGAGTCCTTGGTCGATAGTCCTAAACCGAAAGACAAAGGTTTTACTTCTCGAGGGAATATTCAAAAGCAAACAAGACTCCCAAGAGAAAATTCAGCATCTCAATGAGTCATTATCCAAAAATCTGAATCAAATTAAAATTGAAAAACTCGACGAATGTTGGAAGGAAGCCTATAAAAACCACTTCAAGACATGGTCTTACAAAGGTATTAACTTTATTCCCGAATGGGAGAGATTAAATAATGCTAATCATCTTGGTGATAGTTGCGTTTATATTGATCCAGGAATGGCGTTCGGTACCGGTAACCATGAAACAACTAGATTATGCATCGAATTGCTAACAGATCTTTATTACCAACAAGCAATACCTAAAAACTCCTTTCTAGATGTAGGGTGTGGTTCGGGAATATTGAGTATATTTGCCCAAATCCTTGGTTTTCGTACTATTACGGGGATCGATAATGACGAATGTGCGATAGCAAACGCCAAGAGCAATGCTTCTATTAATTTTAAATCTCCCAAAATTAATTTTTCGAAAAAAAATATCAGTTCAATTGATTCGAATTTATATAATTGTGTTGTGGCAAACATACAATCAGATGTACTGATGACTTATTGTACTAAATTCACTCGAGCACTTCAAAAGAGAGGAAATTTGATTCTATCCGGAATATTGGACTATGAAGTTGAAGTCGTGCACAAGACTTTCCAAAAGCAACTTCGGACTGACCACTTGGAAGCTGAAATGTACACCCGTAAGAAAAGTGATTGGTGTGCTCTTTTGATTAAGTTACTTTGAGATAACAAAAAACAGCAATTAAGATATAACCTACCCGTAAACGAAGAAGGAAATTTAACCTCCAAGGTATGTTAAAGCCCTTGGTATAGGTAAAGTATAAAAAGCAAATCGATCGATACCAAGTTTTTCAATATCCTTCTGCACAGAGTCTCTAACTGAGTCAACATTGCTGGGTCCAACTGATGTATACACAAGAGCCCATTCTTCATTTTGATGCTGTCCCTCTTCGGAATCCTCGGCGTCAATCATGACGCCAAAATTCGTGCTTACTCCAGGTGCTCCGGCTTCAAGAATAGCATCATAAACCGTCGAATACTGGTCTCTGGGTACTATGCAATAAAGCCCAACAAGGTTTTCAAGAAAAGTTGTTTTGAGTGCTTTTGACTTGGGATCGTCAGCAGATGTTCTCCAGTCTTTTCCGCCCTTTATTTCGTCAATAGCTGAGATTATCTGCTCCATATTTGCACCATGTGCGGAAGAGGAAATTGTGCTACTTACATTAATTAATCCAGAAGAAACGGGAATGGAGTACATGAATCCACGACCCGGTTCTGTAATTCTTCCTGCACGTGCCATTTCAGCGAAAACATCATCTGCCTCGGATTTATCAACCACACACCAAACAAATTCTTTCTCTGGACCCTTGGTGATTCTAAGAATAGGTATTTTATCCCTCACTCCACCTCCCTCACCGAAAGTAACAGTTGGTCCAGGTGCCCCATTTTCCAAGGCTGCCTTGGCAATATCATCAGCAATTCCCTTTTCGCAGATGCAACATATAGCTTCCATCTCAGCTTTTCCGTCTGAAGCAACATCATCCTCACTAAGAGTCTCAGTTGGGAATTTGGAGGCAAAATGTGCGTCATTGCATTCTATTGTAAAAACTGCTCCTGCACCAACCTTCTCAAGATTCCCCGCACTAACTGAAGAGTCGATAACCTCTTCAATCATACTATTTGGCACTAATGCCTGTAAGAGAATTTGCTCAGGTGCCGGCGGTGGAAACATTTTCTGCAAAAAACCACCATCGTTTAGAATAGAACCTCTTGCGGATATTTGAAAGATCCCTTTCGCACCAGTATCCTGCAGAGCTTGCGATACCTTTACGACAGATTCTTTTGGAAGAATTAAATTAAGCAGTGAGACAGATTTAGAATTTTGCAAGGTAGTCATTTTAGGCAGTCTCCATTTCTTCGGTAGAGTCATTAGCTGCACTCGGCTTTTTCCTAACGAGTAAGCCCACGGTCAAAACGGTTATGATCGGGCCAACTGAAGCAAGAGAAAGTACTCCGAATCCATCAATTGCTCCGGTTTTGGCTCCAATCCCTAGTCCCATCGCCAAAACCAAAGGAACGGTAATAGGTCCGGTAGTAACTCCTGCACTGTCCCAACCAAAATTCACAAAATCTTCACTCGATATAAAGGTGAGGATCAAAAGCATGGCATAAGGTGGAATTAATAAGTACCATAATTCGAGGTTAAACGCGATCTTAGCCACTCCGGTGGCTATACCCAAGGCAACTCCCGTGGCAACCGCCTGCATGAGTAAGTTTTTCTTAAAAGCACCTACAGTAATTTTTTCAACGGTTGAACCCAATGCATTCAAGGCGGGCTCAGCCAAGGTAGCTCCATATCCAAGGATAAAGCCAAAAAGAATGGCGAGGCATTTTCCTGCGGTTGAAGACCTGAATATTGGCTCTACAAATCCTTCGCTTTGCCATGGTTGAATCGATGCGAAACTCGAAACAACATTTCCACCAAGTTGTTCACCTAACGGGGTCAAACCCAGTGAAATACCGAGATTGAATAAACACATTCCTATGACTGCACAGGATATACCGATGAAAAGTTCGTCTATATATTTTGGCTTTTGTCTCAATCCCGCCATGAGAACAATAAGAAGAATTGAACATAAAGGCACGATCGCCCAAATAGCACCTTCCAATGCACCTCTATCCTGATCAGGCCCGTCCAAAACACCATTACCTTTGCTGTAGTCAATCGCTCCCGTCTCCTCATTAATGCTGTAAAAGTCTTCGCCCTGATCGAGAATGCCGTTTCCGTTCTTATCCTCCTGAGGTTTGAAAGTGTTAGGGAAAAAGTCGAACTTGTTTGTAAAGGCAGTGGCGATGTCAGCATCTTCATTCCAGACTGTGTCAGGAGCCTTGAATCCTTCCCTCACGACATAAGTTTTTGCACCTTGAACCTCCACATTTTCTCGGGAATTCTCTTCAACAGATGAGATGGCTGAAGGGACAATTTTGCCTTCAGTTATCCTGGTTTTTAGAGCATAGCCTTCAGGTAACTTCTGATTGTTCTTTAAAAACTCATCAACTGTCTTTCTCTCATCTGCGGAAATAGACCAAAACAATTCAGTTTCATCCACTCCTTGGGAAGCTGCCTGTCTATCCTTGGCAACGAGATCTCCAAAAGTTTGGTAATCCTTGGGATAATTGGTTCCATAATCTCCGGCATTTGTATGCCATTCAGCTTTTGAAAGCGTAGCCTTGTAATAATTATCTCCGTTAAACAAATAAAGTGCATAGCACATAACAGCGAGGATAGGAAAAAGAGAGGCTAAAGTAACCACTCCAAACCCCGTGTTACTGGAACCGCCAGTTGAGACAATCCGGCAAACTCCTATTCCTAAAGCAAGCACAAGTGGCACTGTGACCGGTCCGGTCGTGACAGCACCGCAGTCCCATGCCAAACCGAGGACATGCTTTAAACGATCGTCGGAAAATTGCATGTATAAAGTGATGCAGGACAAGACGATTACCCCAGTGTAGATAAAAGGCTTAAGGGACCATCCTTTGTAGAAGCGCAAAACCCCCAATAATACGGCTATCCCAACACCTACACCCACACAATTAACCAGCATACCGGCTCCTGTATTCAGGATTGTCCAGAGCAAGGGGGCTGCGGTGGGGTCTACCCCTGATCCAGCTGCCCTTAAAACTCCAATTGCAGGTTCAGCAAAAGTTGCAAAAGCTCCCAAAATAAAACCGAATGCAAGACTTGTAGGCAGACAGGGCAAACCAAGTATTTTTTTCCTTGGAAGGCTTGATCCTAGAGTTTCTCCAAGTGGCATAAGACCTAATCTTAAGCCTTCCATGAAGAAGGCTAGTCCGATGATTACAATGATAATTCCAACGGCAATCATTAATGAGTAAACGATCGGCAGACCTAAAACAAGTACTTGGAAGACAATGAGATATAATATGATGAACCATACGCACTGTATCTGTTCTAACACTTTATCCTTCGCAAATGAGAAAAGAATAGATAGTTTTTGCTGTGCGGTGAGTTGCAACTTTTTGGAATCTGATGATTGTTCAGTGCTCATATTTTCTTATAGGTAATTAGAAACATGTTCCCTTAAAAGTGTTTGTTAATAAGTCTTATCACAAACTCCATGAGGTGTTGGCAAGCGTTAAAGATAATTTATTAAGACCGGAAGAAATGTTAATTGGTGCATTCCAAGTTACACCAATCTTGCCCAGAGCTGCACTGCCCACCAAAAAATAATTTCCGCTTTCAATTTGACTTATCGATCCAGCACCGTCGATGTCTGTACGCACTCTTTTCCCTTCACCAAGATTTACTTCGTTAAGCAACAAGGTTCTGATTTTTTTTTGAATGCCCGGGTATAAAAAAGGATTCTTTCGAGAACGTGCCCACAATTCGCTGTATGAATCTATTTTGGGATAATCTGAAAGAATAATTTCACTCTTAATTAGCAGCGACTCTAAATCTTCTTTGATAAGAAAAAATTCTGTGTAGAAGGCCTCCTTATTTTTTCCGTTAATTGAAGTAACCACTGCGTCAAAATGAAGGTCGGAGGATTTAGATGTAGAGGATTTAGGCAGTATTTTTTTCGTATATTCACCTTCTGGGGTTGATGAAGGTGCAGATAATCTGACTTTGGCATAGGGGTTTTTGGTCAATTCAAGAACCTTTTTTTCCAGACTTTCATTTTGACTAAGTAGCTCATTTATTTGGGTTTGTTGAATGTTGAGTTTATTTTTAAGATCATTGTACAGGTCACTTTGCGAATTTAATGAGTCTTCGGTTTTATCAACCGGAAATGAACCTTTGGATTTCTCTTTTTGGTTCTCCCTCAGAAATGTAATCTCTTCCAATAACTTTTTGTTTAATTCCTGAAGGCTGGCGATGGTTGCATCTTTAATCACATTTTCATTTTCAAGCTTGTCAAGAAATAACATTGTTTCTGATTCAATATCCTTGGTTGTAATCGAGGGAAGAACTTCAAAAGGAGTTACATTCTCATCGATAGGAGGCTCTTCCATTTTAGTTATTTGACTTAAATCAATATTCAAATTCTGGTCTGTACCCTCATAAAATTCCGAAAGTGCCTTTTCATCAGGGACCGTAAGATTGGATTCAGAGTCAGATAAAAGGACACTAAGGTCGGATAAATTACTTGGAGAAAATAACAAATCTACGATATCTTCAGGATCACTTTTCATAGATGATTCTTTCGAATGTAAATCAGATGATGAGTTTTCAACACAGCCCATGAAATATATTAATAACAGAGTAGTATTTAAACAGAGAAAAAAATGCTTCATGGGAATGAACATTATCTATCAGGTTGTATCAAGCGAGTGCAACTTTGTATTTACAATTTTATTTTAACTATATTAATTAAAAGCATGTCTCAATTACCCCTAAAAGAGACTGATTTGTTGGAACATGAGAATCGGTTTCTAAAGCAAACAATCGTTTCATTACGGGAGGAATTTGAGCAATCTGAACTTAATCACGACTCAGAAGTTCAAGAGGCTTATCGAAAGTCTGAAGATGAAAAAACGCTCCTCAGGCATTCCATAAACGAGCTTAGATCTTCGATAGACTTGAAGATACATGAATTTAGCGACGAAAAACAAAAAATTGAAATTGCTGCCACCAAGTCTCAGGATCAATACAAGAAGACCATTAATGATTTGAGAGCTAAGCTTGAGGAACAAAAGTTACAGGTTGAAGAAAATATCCAGAGGGAAAAAAGTTCATCTAAACTAGAAATTGATGATCTTAAAAAAAACATTTTCACCTTGAGACAAAGGCTTGATTTAGCCGAGCAAGAAAAGGAAGAAGTGGCACAACTCGTTCGCAAAGAATCAAATCATGAAATTACCCAACTTAGAAATTCATCGCTAAGATTAAGGGAAAGCATTGATCGATTATCTCTTCAGCATGAAGATAAGATTCAGAAAATTCAGGCATCATCACAAATTGAGACCAATTCCCTTCATGAAACTATTTCCACCCTAAGGACAGAACTTGAGGAATCTGAAAACAATACCTCTACTGCTGTACAAGCTGCAATTTCATCAAGCTCCGCCGAAATTAAGTCGCTACAAACGGCACTTTCAAAATCCAGAGACAAGCTTGAATTTTTAAAAGCTCGCGAGGATGACCGTATTCAGAAACTTGTCAGTCAAAATCAATCTGAAGTGCAAAGCCTAAAAAAGTCAATTGAAACGCTAAGGGATGAGTTAGACAAAGCAGACTCTTCTAAACAGGATGCGGTTCAACAGGCACTAAGAAGTTCATCTACGGAAATCAAACATCTCAAAAATTCCTTATTGCAAACCCGCAATAAACTAGATGTCGCAAAAGATCATGAGGCAGATGCAGTACAGCGAGCCATTTCCGCTGCCAACTCGGAAATTAAATCACTACAAGAGTCCACCGCAGAATTAAGAGATGAGCTAGAAAAATCTAAGCTAGACAAAGAAGAGCAAGTACAAAACGCAAGGTCGGAGGGTCAGAATGAGATAAAACAGCTAAAAGATACTATTTCAACTCTCCGGACAGGCATTGAGGATGTTAAGGTTCGACATGAGTCATCCATTCAAAAAATACATGCGTCCAGTCAAGTTGAGATTCGATCTTTAAAAAACACCATTTCGGAGATTAGGGCTGAGCTCGAACAAGCTAAGGCTGAAAAAGACGACGCTGTACAAAAAGCATCAGCAAAATCACAGAATGAGATTGCGCAGCTTAAAAAGTCGCTTGGTATCTTGCGGGAGAAACTGGACATCAACCAATCAAAGGTAGAAGATCAGTTGCAGAAGGCATTATCTGAAGGTAATCAGAAACTGGAACAATTTAAAAAAACTATTTCAAATCTTCGTTTACAACTCGAGAGCAAAGACTTGGAAAAACAAGATGAGATTGAAAAAGCAGCTTCCCGTTCCAATCAAGAAATAATTCAATTAAAAAATACATTAGCTACTGTAAGAGAGAGATTTGATCAGGAAAAAGTAAAAGTAGAGGACAAAGTTCAAGCTGTGGAAGCTAGATCCGAGAACGAAATTAAGAGTCTTCGAGAGACTGCCTCCAATCTTAGAGCCGAACTGGAAAATAGCCAAAACGAGCAGGAAATCAAGGTGCAGGCAGCTCTTTCAAACTCTCAAGTCGAAATCAATCATTTGAGATCTTCTTTGTCTTCGCTTCGCGAAAAACTGGACCGAGAACAAGGTCGATCTGAGCAAAAAATTCAACAAATTACTGCAGCCAGTCAGATGGAAGTAAAGGATTTCAAAAGAACCATCGAAGATCTTCGGGCTGAGCTAGAGAAATCAGAATTGGACAAAGCTGAACTGGAAGGAAAAATATCATCCCGATATGCACAAGAAATCAAGTCACTTCAATCCTCCCTGGTACAGGCAAGAGAAAAGTGCGAACAATTAATTATTGAAAAGGAAGACATATCCCAATCCGTTACCGCCAGATTTCAAAAAGAAATTACCAATCTCAAGACCAATATTAGCCAAACCCGAGAGAGTCTTGATCAAGCAAATATAGAAAAGTCTAACGCGGTCCAGCTAGCTGTCTCGAGAGTTGCTACTGAAAATGAAGTTTTAAGAAGGACAATCTCAGATTTGCGTGAAAAACTTGAACAAAGTCAGCATAAAATACAGTCTGAAGTACAACGATCTCTTTCAAAATCTTCGCTTGAACTCAATGCTCTTCGTAGTACGGTTGCGTCTTTGCGTAATGAACTTGAATTACTTGAAATTGCAAAACAAGATGCCGTCCAAAATGTTATGTCTTCTCAAAGTCACGAACTCAATCATTTTAAAACAATGGTACGAGCACTTCGGGACGAGATAGATCAAAAAGGAAGTCTTCATCAACAAAATTTACAAAAAGAAAAGCAACAAAAAACAATGGAGTTTAAGCAGTTGCAAGAAACCATAATTGAACTTCGTTCCAAAATTGAAAATGACACCCGAAGACAAAAAAAATAAGACCTTTAAAAATGCTAAATCAAAGAGAACGGAGCGCTTTTCTGATATGTTGCTTCAAGTCACCACTGACTTAGCCAAAACCAAAACCTTAGATGAAGCACTCGAAACACTTGTGAAAATAACCACGAGCACAATAGGTGCTGAGAGAGGCACGATTTTTCTGAATGATTCATCGACGGGGGAACTCTATTCACGAATAGCGCAGGGTAACTTTCGCCGTGAAATCCGAATCCTTAATTCCAAGGGAGTTGCCGGATGGGTTTTTACCAAAAACCAAGGCGTAATCATTCATGATGCTTACAAAGATGAGCGATTCAACAAAGCAGTTGATGTACGCACAGGGTTCAGAACAAAAAGTATTCTTTGTGCACCTCTGAGAACCATAGCAGGAGAAGAAATTGGCGTATCTCAAATTCTCAACAAGATCGATGGTGAGTTTGAGCAGGAAGATTTAGAACTATTGGAAGCAATGACGGAACAAGCGGCTATAGCCATACAAGGGAATATTATTGTAGAGCAAATTGAAGCCGCAAGAAAACAGGAACTCGAATTTCTCGATGTTGTATCTCAAGTCTCCTCTGAGCTGGAGCTCACTCCCCTACTCCAGAAAATTATTACCACAATCTCAACCATGCTAGATTGTGAAAGAGCAACTCTTTTCATTAATGATGAAAAAAGTAATGAGCTTTACACTGAGGTTGGGGAAGGACTTGATGAAAAATCTGTCATTCGCTTTCCGAACCACTTAGGAATCGCAGGTACTGTCTTTACCTCCGGTAAGCCGGTTAATATTCCTCACGCTTACGCAGATTTGAGATTTAATCCAAGCTTTGATAAACAAACCGGATTTTTTACTCGATCCATCCTCTGTATGCCCGTACTAAATAAGGAAGGAAAAACAATTGGCGTTAGTCAGGTATTAAACAAAAGGGGTGGCTCATTTAATTCTGAGGACGAAAAAAGACTGGCTGCGTTCACTTCCCAAATATCAATGGGAATCGAAAATGCCAAGTTGTTTGATGATGTCCAAAATCAGAAAAACTATTCTGAAAGTATTCTCTCGAGTATGCACGACGCTGTTCTCACGATAGACGAAAATGGAATTGTTAAAACTTGTAACACTGCCGGCCTGAGAATTCTAAAAATTCCCATAATTTCTGAAATTTTAGAGCACCCGATAAAAGATATTTTGAGCGACAATAACGATTGGCTACTTAACAAACTCGGTAGTGTTGAAGAAGACGAGGATTTTCTGGATGCAGAGATTGTCTTGGAAGGCGAAAAACTTTCGGTAAATGTTTCACTCCTCCCGCTTTTAGGTCAAAAGAAGGAAAATCTTGGAACTATGCTCATGATCGAAGATATTAGTTCTGAAAAAAGAATGAAATCCACCATGTCAAGATACATGGACCCGGAACTGGCCGATCAGCTTATGAATGCTGGAGACAGCGATGATATAATGGGTGGAAAGCAAAGCGTTGGAACCGTGTTATTCTCTGATGTGAGGAGTTTTACAACCATAACGGAAGAACTTGGGGCTCAAGGTACGGTAAAATTACTCAATGAATATTTTACTATCATGGTAGACTGTATCACAGACGAAGGGGGAATGCTTGATAAATTTATCGGGGATGCAATGATGTGTATTTTTGGAACACCGGTTCCTCATGATGACGATCCGGACCGGGCTGTCAGAGCTGCCATCCGGATGATGACCGACTTGAAGGTCTTCAATGATAAAAGATCGACTGAAGGCAAGATGGCAATTGATCATGGTATGGGAATTAATACCGATTCAATTGTTTCAGGAAATATTGGTTCGCCCAAAAGGATGGATTATACGGTTATCGGCGATGGAGTAAATCTTGCGGCAAGAATTGAAAGTGCCTGTAAACAGTATGGAGCCCACATTCTAATAAGCGAATTTACATACAAAGCTGTCAAGGCTACCTATCGAACCCGCCAAGTTGACTATGTTATTGTTAAGGGAAAGACAGAACCGGTTGGCGTTTACGAGGTGCTCGATTTTCACGATGATTCAAGCTATCCAAACCTCGTAGAAGCTCTAGGTATTTTTAATGATGGTTACCGCTCATGGAATGAAGCAAAATGGGATCAGGCGATTAAGCTTTTCAAGGATGTAAAGAAAATAAACCCGGATGATAAAGCAGCCCAGCTCTATTTAGATCGCTGTGACCATATGAAGAAAAATCCACCCAAAGGTAAATGGGATGGTGTCTGGGTAATGACAACCAAATAAATTCTGTTTGATAATGGATGCTAAAGCACATCTCAGAAAAGCAATTGAGCTAAACCCAGATTATTCAGAAGCTTATTACGAATTAGGACTTCTCCTAAAGAAGGATGGAGATTCTAACCAAGCACTCGAACATTTTCAAAAAGCCGTATCCCTTAGAAATAACTTCGCGGAAGCTGAGTGTGAATTGGCTATCATGCTACAATTTACCAAAGACTTAGAATCTTCTAGGAATCATTTTCTTAATTCCCTCGAAATTAACCCCAACTATGCCAACGCTTATTTTCATTATGGACTCCTACTTATTGAGTTGGATGATATTGAGGAAGCCAAAAACAATTTTGATAAAGTAACCGAGATTAATCAAAATTATGCCCCTGCTTATTTTCATAAGGCAAAGCTTCTTACAAGTCCCGATGACTTCGAGGATGCCAAAAAAAATTACGAAACCGCACTCGATATCGATGAACAATATGTGGACGCACATTATTATCTTGGTAAATTATATTTAGGCGGGATAGCCACCGATAAGGAAGGGACAATCATAGATTGTAAGGATCTGACCAAGGCCGAATACCATTTTCTTAAGGTTATCGAGATTGATGACTCACATCCCAGAGCCTTTTATAATCTCGCAAAAATAAAATCTGATATCAACAAAACGAAGGATGCCGAATCTCTACTTAAAAAGGCAATTTCTCTTGATCAAGAATACTCAAAAGCACACTTTCTAATCGCACATGTATTTGAAGGTACTAAAAGAAAGTCCCTAGCTGAAAAACATTTCGTCTTGTCCATAAAGTTTTTTAGGGAAAACGCGATTGCGCATTACAGGTTGGGAGTTATGAAATATCAGGATAGTGAATTCGATAAATCCCTTAGTCATCTAAAAAAGTCGGCGGAAATAAATCCGCAACATGCTGAATCAAACTTTTTTATCGCAATGATATTAAGGAGTGATGAAGATGCTTCACTTGCAAAAAAGCATTTCTACAAAGCCCTCGAACTAAACCCTGAATATTCCGAAGCATATTTCGAACTTGGAAACCATTCAGTGGCCAATGGCGATCTAAATGAGGCTAAACTACACTTTCAAAAAGCTTCTGATCTGGATCAAAACTTTGTTCTCGCTTATTTTCATTTAGCTAAAATTCTGACAAATCCATCAGAATATGATCAGGCATATCGAAATTATGAGACCGCATTGGAAATAAAACCTGATCTTTCAGATTGTCATTACTGGTTTGCTAAATTGCTAGCCGGCGGTGAAAAATTGAAAACAGATGGCTCATTAATCAAAGAACCAGAAATAAGCCGAGCAAAAGACCATTTGCGCAAAGCCATATCAATAAACAAGGAATTTTCAAAAGCATACTTTAAGTTAGGCTTACTCATGGTGAAGGATAAGGAATACCGCGAAGCAATGAAAAACTTCAAATCCGCCATCACCTATAATAAAGATTTTGCTGAAGCTCACTACCAGATAGCTTTGTTACTAATGGATGAAAATGTATTAAAATCCCTATCACCTCCAACAACAAAGCCGAAAAAAGGTAAAAGTCTCAAGTAAACAGCAACTACTTTTAATTAAGGTGAATAAAATAGATAAGAAAGCTATTGAACACCTTAACCAGTCATTAGAGATAAATTCTGAATATCTCCCTTCCTTATTTTTATTAACTGAATTTTATATTGATAACGGGCAATACGAACTAGCTGAATTAAATCTAGAAAAAATTGAAACCATTGATAGTAAACATGCGAAACTTTGGTTTCTTAAGTCCAAGACCGCATTTAAAAAAGAGGATTACATCGAAGCTAAAAGATTTATTGACCTCTGCTTGGCAAAGAAATTTTACACTGAAGAAATTCTTCATTTGGCATTATCCCTAGCATCGATTCAAAATAATAATAAGGATAAAGTAATGATCCTAGAAAACTGGATCTTACATCACGATGTCGATTATGATAAATATCTTGAATTAGCCAAATCCCTCGATCAACCAAATCAATACGATAAGGCCTTGTATTATTTTCAACTGGCCAGAGATTTGCAACCGAATGAAGTAAATGTTTTGGTGGCTTTTGCCAGGTTTCACCTTTTTGCAAAAAAAGAATGTACAGATGGTTCGGTTGAATCAAAAGCAGATTATACCAAATCAAAAGATCTTTTGTTTGCAGTTCTTGCTATTAAGCAGGATATGGATGATGCTTTATTTTTGCTCGGCGAAGTTTATTTTAGAGAGAAAAACTTTATAAAAGCCAGAGAATACTTTACTGCGTGCTATGATAGAAATTTTAATAAGTGCAGTTTTCTTCTCAAATTAGCGGAAATAGCTGGGCACTTATCCCAAACTAAAATTCAAGAAAAGATTTTAGTGGAAGCCACTTTAGATCCGAAAATAGAAGGCAAGGCACTTACTGAGCTTTTTAAACTTAAATCCAAGGGTGAAAAAAGAGAAAAGGTATTATTGATAGGCTATAAAGCACTGGTATCTTTGCGGAGAACTATTAGGGTTCTACAAAAGAATTTGAAATACCAAATCGCAGCAAATAATTTTGTTGAGTCGAAAAGAATTACTAAAGAGATTAGTACAACATATGAAGAAGTTTCTGAAGTTTATTTTCAATGTTCTCGAATCGTTAAATCAAAAAGATCCATAACACTTTGCATTGACCGTTCTATTGCTTTCAATCCACAAAATGTTAAGGCTAACTTTCGCAAGGGTATTCTACTAAATAATGAATCAACTAAATGCATTGCCTACTTTAAAACCTGTATAGAAAATGAATGGAATCATTGGGAAGCAAGATGGCATTATCTAAAACTTACTGAAAAAGAAATGACACGGGAAGAAGTCATATCCCACTTACAGACCATCTTGGAGTGTAATCCTGATCATAATGAAGCTAGGATTTATTTAAATAAGTTGGTTTTTTCTAATCCGGATTGAAAACAACGGCAGGGAACCGACATAAAGCACTCCAAGCGTAAGAAGAGAAATACAAGTTTCACGCAGGAGCACAGAAACTGCAATACATACACTAATTAGAATCATTACTCTCCTAGTCTTAGATAAGTTGAATTTAATGGATTTTAAACTTGGTGTCGGGATAGTTGAAATCATCAAAATTGAAATAAATAAAACCCAGCAAAGAACAAACCCTATCAGGAGTTGCGTACTGATTGTGAATCCAAATCGCTGACCAAGCATATCAATACCTAATGGCATTAGGAGCAGGTAAGCTCCGGCAGGTGCAGGTACACCATAAAAAAAGGTTCCTTTACCTTGAAAGTCACTCTTTTTTAGTAGGCTAACATTAAAACGGGCTAGACGAAAAATATTACAAACAGCAAATGTTAAAAAAGGAACCCACAACCACCCTCTGCCATTTGGAGTCAGATATTCCCCAGCCATCTCAATCAGCCAAAGATATACCATTAATGAAGGTGCAACCCCAAAGGTTACTGCATCTGAAAGGCTGTCCAGATGTGCCCCAAAGTTTGATGAGGCATCCAGAAGCCTGGCAAGCAGTCCATCGAGACCATCAAGGCAACACGACAGCAATACTGCAATTATAGCCATCTGATAATTTCCTTCTACACTTAGTCTTATTGCTGTAAGACCGGAGCAAATGCTAATCGTCGTTAAAATATTAGGAAGAAGTTTTACAACTGAACTTATGTTATTATTGCTCACAAAGGATTAATCATACAAAATGTTCGAATGAGAATATTGCATGTATTGGTTTTTTCATCAACATGGTTTTATTCATGTAAAAAATGGGACCCGAATGTCCAATTCGAAAATGATATTATATCACAAAAGCAAGTCCTAGCTGTACAAGAAGAACAGTCAAACATAGCGAAACAAGAAGAGATCAACAATTTCGTCCAATATCTAAGTAGGCAAACTATGAACAATGGGGATTTTCTAAATTGGTCCAAAAAAAATGATATTTCTTTTAAAATTACCGCAGTCGCAACCTTAAACCAAGAGAACTGGGAAACTCGGGAGTATGAATTCGAAAACTTGATCCATGCCAGATATGGATTCGAAAGTGAAATTTCAAGGTATTATAGAAAAAATAAGTATCCAAATAGTCTGAGTATCATCACCAACGGTACTAGGATTATAAATCCGCACATTAATTAACTTTATATCTTTCCATTGTAAGAATTACTTTTTGCAATGAACCATCCCTTACTAATGCAGGAGTTATTTGTATTAATTTCCATCCTTTGGATGATTCAAAATTTGCGGCTTCCTCTATCATTTCACTCATCTTTGCAGATGTATCATCACCTTTTACTTTCAGTCCAGGGACTTTGACGATAATCGACCTGTAGGTTGCTGACATCCAAATAAAAAAATCGTAGAAGTTAAGTATCAGTTTGAGAATAGTATTTTGAGTAATATTTGTATCTGTAATACCCATATCCGTAGTAACCAGAATAATAATAGCCTGTGGCTTTTTTAGATGGTAAATCGTTGAGGATAATTCCTAGTATATTCGCCCCAGTGACTCTTATATCTCCAATCAGTCTTTTTACCACATGCCTGGAAACTTTCCCGTATCTTGTCACGAAGAGAACCTCGTCAGTTTTACGGGCTAGGGCAATCGAGTCGGGAAATAACCCAGCGGGCGGGCTATCGAAAATAACCACATCCGCTAACTTCTTGAGGGAAGAAAGTAACAGTTCGAATTCTTTTTTCTCGATAATTTCAGTGGCAGCCCTGGTTTTGCCACCCGACGGTAATAGATATAAATTTGGATGAATATTGCAGAGTGCTTTTTCAAGTTTTTCAATAATTTCCTTTTCTGTGGCGTTTGGAGTGTTAAGAATTGTCATGACACCTGCATCGTTGCTTTCGTCACAAAAATTATGGAGCCCTGGCCTACGTAAATCAAAGTCGATTAAAATAGTTTTACTTCCATGGTTCGCACAGGTGTGGGCAAAATTTGCAGAGATTAAACTTTTCCCCTCACTTGGAATCGCTGAAGTTACTAGGATCGATCTTGATCCTGAAACACGAGAATTCATCTGTATTTTTCCATACATAGATCTAAAAGATTCAGTCAGGCTGTCATCCAAATCATCTCCAACAATTTTAGGTCTGCGAAACTCATCAATCTCAGAGATTTTCTGAATTCCGGTTAATAAATCTTCTCCAACAAAAGTTTCAATATCCCAGGGAGATTTAACTCGATTATCAATGACTTCAAGTGCGATTGGCACAATTAAGAAAATACCCACGAATATTAAAAAACCTTGTTGCTTTATTTTGTTGTAATCCGGGCTGAACCGAATTCCTTCAAAGGCTAACTGGTCTTTCTGCAAAGGATCGTCTTGTTCAGAGGGCAGAGCTGCTTCTATACGAACATCATCTAAGCGCTTCCGAATAATATCAGTACTTGAACGAACGACCGTCAGAGTTCTTTCAGCTTTAGATATAGCCTCCTCGATCAGGCCGAGCCTTCTTGATTCCGACTGTACTTTATCCATTGCACCCTCGAACTCTCTTTCTTGTGCGTCCAACTGGATATGCCGATCCCGCAAATCCTCTATTGCAAAGGTCACTTCTTTTCCTAGTAATTCTTGTACTTCTTGCACTTGGCGAGTATTTTCGAACATTTTTGGGTGATTGATGCCATATCCTGTACCAGTTTCGACAAAACTTTTTCTTTCTAACTCCAGATCAAGTAACTTTTTTCTCAAGGAAGGAATGCTGCCAAAACCTTCAATCACATCGATTTCAAAATATTGTTTGATCTGAGCTATGTTGGATTCGACATCTACACTTGAATTTGTAGAACTTTTAGTCATTATTTCATTATTGGATGAAATACGTTTACGAATGTCCAGAATCTGCCTAAGAATTGAATTGATTTGTATTTGATCAAGCTTTGATGCAGTTATTTTCTGCTGATATTGATTTTTTTTCGAAGAATTAACTTTTTTTTCATCTTCTATGAAAGGAATATCGTTAGATTCTTTAATATCAGATATTTCTTTAAGAATCCTATCCTCTTCCATCAAGCTCTTATCTAAGAGTAGCTCAAGGATATCTTTGGCAGTTTGCACCTGTTCAGTCTTTTTTACACTATTAAATTTGTCATATTCTTTTTGAACAAGATCAGCAATGATCATGGCACCCTTTCCTGTACGACTTTGAGTATTAATCTTGAATCTAGGTCTACCTTCGGAAGGAGAAGATACAGAAATATTGTAGGTAACAATGCTTTGTATCTTCATCGGCGTTCCATCACTTAAATAAGGTGCGAGCAATTCTGTCTTGTAATCAGTATTTTCATTAATCCTAGCGATTACATTCATTCGTAATTCCTGACTATTAAGACCATCAAGATGCTTTGATATTAAGCCATTTACCTGTTGGTCACGATCAACTTTTTGTAAGTTTAGAATTTGGGGGGGTGGAATTAAAACGAATGAAGAACTACTCTGAAACATCTCCGGAACTTGTAGTTCATTGTAGACATATGCTAAAGAAAAAGGTAGAGCGAGAGTAACGGACAACAGCCATCTATCTCGTAAAATAAGCAAAAATTCACTAAACGTTTTATTTTTTTTAGACTTAGTAGTTAATTTTTCAAAATTATTGTTTTCTTCTAGGTCCACTAAAAAAGCCTTTCTGGTACATTAATTTGATCTTCAGGATAGATCCAAAATTTATTGTTTCGATTTTGCATCGATCCTCGAGAAAGTGATTCGACATCAACCTCAAATGTCTTTAGTTCCGTTTTTACTCCTTGAGCGTAATAAGTCCTAGTTACGAAAACTTTATTTTTTCTGGCTATGTCAGTAAAACCACCGGACATTGAAATAAGTTCAACAATATTCATTGCTTCGACCTCAGGAGGAAGTGCAAAAGGTCCTTTGTTGTTCACCGAACCAGATAAATAAACAAAACGTTTTGAATATTCTGTTATCGAGACATTTACAATTGGTCTCAAGAAAATACCTTTCAAAATATATTCCTGTTTTATTAAAACTTCTAAGTTCTTTACAGACATATCTACAGCTTTGTAGTCTCCGATGTAGGATAGTCGAATCACTCCATCATTTGGAATTGTCTGACTTACAGTGCAATCAGGCTCATTAAGCACTGATACACTCAGTTGATCTCCTGGTCTAATACGATACCCGTTTTCCTCCTTAAGTGTCGCAGGAGTAGCCTGAATTAACTTTTGCCCTTGTAGAAATGAGAAGCTTGTTATTAGAAAAAATGGAAATAGTAATTTCAAAATGTTAGAATCTACCAGATGCATAAATTTCGAAGGTATGCCGATCGTAATTCTCATCCTTGTTGTTAATAATCGAAAAATTATAGACAGATCCGATCATAATTGAATCGCTCCAATTATAGTCTAGACCAATTCCTAAACCTACTTGATCAAGCTTCGAGCTTTCACCATTTGTTAAAGTATAATCAATGATTGAATAACTAGTAGTTGCAAATCCTCTGAATCTATCGGTCAGTTTATGATTCAAGCGAAGCCCGAGATTAGTGGTAAATGTAGAACTACCTTGGGCTGATGGAGAGAATTGCCTGTTAATAAAATAAGAAGATGTAGTTTTTGAATTATGATTCCAATTAAGATCAAATATAGAGACTAAATTATCAGTAGTAGAGAGCACGGGACTGTCATAGTCATTCCACGAGTATCCAAGACTCATCTTTCCAGATAGCTTAGTAGAATATTCTCCATTCAATCCGAGACTAATTGCATGAATCTGCGAGTCAGCAGCATTGGTCTTAGAGGCGTCTGATATAGAAATTGTCGTTGAATAATCAGTAAAAATATCAAGTTTTTCTGAATAGATATAGAAGGCTTGAGCGGACAATGGCAAGATTGTCAAATCACTATACGAATCATTGACAGCTCCGCTTTGATAATCCTTGAAAGAATAGCTCGTTCCTGCACCAATCCCGAACTTGGCACTATGATTGTACCGGACATTTAGATTAGTTGTAAAATATGTGTACGAAACCAAATCCTGTTCCATTATGCTTGTATCAACATGCTGACCTAAGTCAAAAGTTGCATCAAATCGAATTTTTGCATTCGTCGATAATCTTTTCTTTAGAGACTCGTCAAAATCAAGACTAAGTGTAGTCACAGGCACAATAAAGCTCTTGTCAGTATTTTTTATATAACGAGTCATTGATATACCGGCAGATCCTGAAATGTTGAGCAAATAAATCTTTCTTGAAAAATGAAGGGATGGAGAAAAATTAATGACGAAATCATCACGGCTTTCAATCTCTTCGTTAGAAGGAGCAGAAACACGCGCCTGTTGATACACCTCCTTAGAAATACCGAATAAGTTTGAATCATACAAAATACTTGTCCGAGCTCCAACATCTAATTCACTAATGATTTCTAAAGGGTTAGAAAAAACACTTATTGAAAGGAGCATACTTACAAAAAATAGTTTTGTTTTATACAATATCAGCATGTTTTCATTGCAAAGAAGACTTTTTTTATGTCAATAGCAATTTGAGTATGAATTGGAGGATTGTTATTTCAATAGGTTATTTTTGTTTATTTGGTTGGATCTGTAACAATCAATTCATGACGCAATATGATGATATAATCTTTATAATAGGAATAGTTATTATATTAAGTTTATATTATGGCCTTACAAAAACTGATATATCGAAAATATTACTAATAGTTTTACCTGTTCTTAGCTTATATTTTACTTTCTCTAATAATTCTTACCTGGACAAAAGAATTCATACAATGATTTCATTGTTGAATAATGAAAGATTATCGTACCTAAACGATAATACAAAAAGTGCCTACTACAAAGAAATTCAAAGAGAAATAAGTGCTAGTTTCCTGAATGAACCTCACACTAGTTTTTCAATGATGGTAGAAATTGACAGAATGTTAAGTGAAACAGAAATGTTAACTTCAAGAATAATAAATTACTCAATGCATTCTTATTCGAATCCATTTATTTTTTGCTCGGTAAACTTCGGAGTAAACTTTTATGACTTTGTAAAGAAGAATTTCTTTGTGATATTTTTCCCTGTCGTTTTGTCATTTATCATTTACAAATACAAAATAGTATATCAATTGTATTGGGTTTTAATAATTTTCGTTGGTTTACTTGCGATAATTGGTTGCTATTATCGGTTCTTATACCTACAAGGTCATACGGAAGCAGGTAAGGAAATTCTTGGAATTTGGCCTGCTCCCGAACCAAGAATTTCTTTTGCGAGCTTTGCTTATAAAAATCACTGGAGTGCTTATGTAATACTTGTTATGTCTGTATTACTTTATCTGCTCCACAACATTTTATGTTCATACGACTTTATCGTTTTCAGGAGTAAAAGATCAAGTCTTATTTTTGCTATTCTAATAGTATTAATCTTCTCAATCTTGTATTCTTCTTCGAATTCTGGGCTGATTTTTATCTTTCTATTTCTCATTTTATCAACGCTATTAATTATGAAAAAAACAAAATTATTTATCATAGTTATTTCGCTCAGTGTAGCTTGTGCATTATTAATAATTACTAACACAACACTAATTGAACGATTAAAAAGCTTAATTTCGGGAGATTCATTTAGATTTTTTTTATGGAAAGATTTATATACTCAAATTCAACTCAAGACATTTTGGGGATATGGGATTAACTCATATAAAACTATCAATGGTATTTATCAATCTACTGAAATTACTAACGCGAGACTAATCAATCTACAAGGGGCACATCAGCAATACATACCCTTAACTGTTCACGCACATTCTGATTTTCTGCAAACAATATCAGAAATTGGGTTTACAGGTACCTGCATTTTTATATTTCCTCTTTTTTTTGCACTTGCTAGAATTTTTTTTATAAGTTCAAGTTCTAGAAATAAATTTCTTACATTAGCTTTAAGTATTGTTATATTTTATTCAATAGTTGATTTTCCATTTAGAAATATTGCTGTCTCAGCGTTGTTTGTCTTTTTACTTTCCATCAATCTATTGTCACAAAATCGTAGAAAGGCTTATAAAATGTAAGGATTCACCTTGCAGAAACATATTTTTTGAGGAATTATGGTGTAAAGATGCCCATAACTAAATCCATAGTTTCATTAATATTTTGCTTCTTGCTTTCACATTTCACAAAAGCAAATGAATATAGCACTTTGATTGAAACTTCACTACTTGTAAACCTTGATAGTTCGCTAGAAAACCCAAATCGTAGGTATTCTAATTCATTCCAACAATTCGGGCAAGAAAACTTGATTACTAATCAATTAGATTTGGATTCTACCTCACCAAATCCCGATCTTTTATCTTCATTAGAAACAATATTTAACACGCTAGATGAAAATTCTTTGTTTGATGCTTTTGATCACACAATCAGTTATTCTATTGATTTAAAAAACAATGGATCGTATGGAAATTACAAGTCTTCAACACAGATTATTAAGAACAATTTAGAAATTGCTACAGAAGTCTGCGTTAAAAAAGCTTTAGCTTTAAATATAAATCCACGCACAATAGCGGAAAATATATCCTCAAGAACAATTGAAAATTTTGTTGTCAACCAAAAGGCTATCGCCAACTGGTCAGATTCTACCCCCGAGTGGCTTGAAATATTAGCAGAAATAATCGCCACATCATCGCTGAGTGCCAGTCAAAATAATGAGCAAAAAACAATTTTACCAATTTTAGCAGAGGTATTTACAGATTCGGTTCTCAATCTTTATAATCTTGATTCCAATAATATAAATTTTAGTGCAACTAACCTCTACCCAGGTATAGAACCAGTCTCTAATGACCCAAGTGTAGCCAGCAAAATCATGCTTTTTGGCGGAGATTCCGAGGGATATTATAAGTTTAACCCTCTAAAAACAAAAATATTTGCATTAAGCGTTGCAGGAATTATTAAAGTTGCATCTGCCGAGTCGTTAACCGGTTCAAATGTTGATCGAGCAACTTCCGAGAAACTTTTTACGGATACTATTGATTCAATCACTCAATCCTACTTTAAGTTTACTAATAATTTAGACGGTGATCATTCTTTATTTACCTATGATTTGACCAAATCTTTTGCTTTGGGTGCAACGCAAGCCGCTTTAACATCAGCCTTAGAAAATAGTAGAAAGAGCGAAAACTTCTCGACTGACGATTTTATTGAATTTGCCTCGTCTCAGATTAGTAAAGCCGTCTCTGTTAATTCCTTGAATTCGCCAAACATATCAATTTTAAATTTAATGGAAGCTTGTGCGACAGGAAATGCACTTGGTACTCAGTTATCCACCATACTTAACAACGAAAGTAACTTGGACAGTGCATTTGCCGGGGTAAACCGTGATAAATTCGCTAAATTTTCCTCCAGAGGACTAGCTCAGGGTACTATTGAATCCATCTCAAGCAATATTGATAATTATGTCGCAATTACCCAAAAAGCACCGGACATGTTTGTAAGTGAGATCGCGAGTCGTCTATCTAAAGGGTCAGTCTTTGGTGCAACAACTCTCGCTATCTACAACCCAGCACCAAAAGAACTTCTTTCAATTATCAACAATGCAGCTCAGGGTTCGGCAGAAGGTTCGACCAATGTCCTTGCCCTCAATAATGTTGATAAATCCCAAGGGGCAACTGAAGATGTGGTAGTTCAAATTGCAAGAGCTTCTGCTCACGGCTCTGCACTTGCTGCTACTTTTGGGATGGCTGCTCTCGATAATGCCAGACCTGACACCCTTTCTTACGACAGAAAGACAATAGCAGCCGTTGAATCAGCGTCATTTGGTTCCTCCTATGGAGCTATAATAGGAGCCATAAACAACGGAGTGCCTGACACCGTTGTAATTAAACAAGCATCCAAGCAAGGTTCCATAGAAGGTGCTCTTATCGGAGCAGGGTTGGGAACAAAACACGACGAGGACTTTTTTAACGCAGATGGTCGATCTTACATTGATGCGGAGTTAAATTCCAAAATGAATATTATTAAAGTTGTAGGCGAATCCACTAGCAATGCGGCTCTTTCCGCAAATACAAGCAGGGCTACCAAGACAATTCGCACAAACTCCAAAAACATGATCATGCTGATGAGGAAATTCAATATTAGCCCCCGCACAACCAACCCATCTCGAATCTTCCAGAAAAACAAGTCTGACACAAACATAGAATCTGAATTTCCAATAAAAGAAAATTTTCGGGCAGCTTCCCCTATTTGAGAAGAATAAAAGATATTTTATCTATGTTAGACAGAACAGAGAATTCTAATATTGGTCTAATCGGACTTGCTGTAATGGGTCAAAACCTTGCCCTCAATATTGCCGATCACGGTTTCAAGATTTCCGTTTACAACAGGACATATGAGAAGACTTCAAAGTTTCTTAAGACTAATTCTGAAGTAGTAAATCTTTTCGGTTTTAGCGTTTTGAAAGACTTCGTGGAATCACTCCAAAAACCTCGGAAAATCATCATTATGGTGCAAGCTGGGAATGCCACTGATTCAGTGATAGAGTCTCTCATTCCGCTGCTTGATCAAGGTGACATAATTATAGATGGAGGAAATGCAAAATGGACTGACACCATCATACGTGAGAAAAAACTTAATCAGCTAAACTTACTTTTTGTTGGATCAGGAGTAAGTGGTGGTGAAGAAGGTGCCAGATTTGGCCCTTCGCTTATGCCTGGATGTTCGAAGGAGGCTTGGGGAGCAATCAAGAACATATGGCTTGCTATATCGGCAAAAGTCGATCCTAAGACTGGAAAACCTATCACTGGGGCAACCCCAGGAAACCCAATTTCCGGAGGTTTGCCATGTGCATCTTATATTGGGGCTAATGGTGCCGGTCATTATGTCAAAATGGTACATAATGGGATTGAATATGGTGATATGCAGATGATATGCGAGGCTTACCATATTCTTGTCGAAATTGTAGGCATGGCACCATTCGAAATAGGAGAAAGCTTTGAAAAATGGAATCATGGAATCCTTGACTCTTTTTTGATTGAAATTACAGCCGATATTCTGAAACAAAAGGACCCCGTTACAGGTAAACCTTTTGTTGACATTGTTCTGGATGCAGCTGGTCAAAAGGGCACTGGAAAATGGACATCAGTGAATGCGCTTGATATGGGAATACCTGCCCCTACCGTAGCAGAGGCGGTTTTTGCCCGTTGCCTAAGTGCAGCAAAGGAAGAAAGGGTCCATGCTGCTAAATCTATTCCTTCCAATCAAAAGCAAATTTCACTGGAAAATCCTTTGGAATTGATCGATGCAGTACGTGACGCTTTGTATTGCTCTAAAATCTGCTCATATGCCCAGGGCTTTCAATTAATGAGGGAAGCTGAAAAGGAATATAATTGGACATTAAATTTTGGAGAGATTGCTCAGATATGGAGGGGCGGGTGTATTATTCGTGCTGCATTTTTACAAAAAATAACCGAAGCCTATGAGCGAGATCCAAACCTAGCCAATTTATTATTGGACAGTTATTTTGTTGATTGTATTGAGAAATATCAATCCAATTGGAGAAAAATCGTTTGTCTCGCAACTACAAACGGTATTCCAATCCCAACTTTTTCATCTGCATTATCATATTTTGACGGATATCGTAGGGAGCGTTTACCTCAAAATCTTTTGCAAGCTCAGCGTGATTACTTTGGCGCTCACACCTATGAAAGGATTGATTCTGAAAGAGGTAAATTTTATCACTTGGATTGGCTACATTCGAATCGTCCCGAACATCAGGTATAGTTGCTAACCTACTGATTTTAAGTAGTTAAGATATATTTTTTTGACTAATTTGTAGTCATTTTCCTTATCCTTCGATAGAACAATGTGATCAAAATCATCAGTAAAAGATAATTCCTTTTTTGCCGTTTGTAGCCTGGCCTCGATATCAGCTTTGGAATCGCTTGCCCTTTGGTTTAGCCTTTCTTTAAGAACTTCCAAACTACTGGGTTTTAAAAAGATGGATACCATTTTCCCGTTGAAATCACTACTTTTACTAATTGCTTTCGACAGATTCCTTGCCCCTTTTACATCAATATTAATAAGAATGTTTTGTGACTTTTTAATCTCACCAAACACACTTTCTTTACGGGTTCCGTAGTAGTTCCCATGAATCAGTTCATGTTCCAAAAAAGAGTTTTTTTCTATTAGATTCTTGAATTTTTTTACCGTAATAAAAAAGTAATCCTTCCCTGCCTCTTCACCAGATCTAGGTTTCCTTGTTGTTGTCGTAATTACACGGGACAAACTATCATCGAAATCTTGTAGCAACCGATCGCAAACCGTTGTTTTACCTATCCCAGCTGGTCCACAAATAACCAGAATCAAGTTCATTTTAAAGTGTAAAGGATACGCCTAGCATAGAGAGACCAATCATGGAAAAACTAAGCGACAATAATTTTACTCCATGCTCTTTTTTGTCCAGCCAAACGAAAAAATCCCTAAACCTAAAAGGCCATGCTCCGAAGTACAGTGCTGCAACAATTATTATATAAGTAATTGAAACTAAATACAGTCTACTTGGAGAATCTTGCAGCCAAGCAGAATCCAAGACCTCTCGCGAATAGAACATGCAAATAATTGATAATGACCGAACTGCCAAAAAATCATTAACCAAAGTAAAAGAGCCAATATATATAAGCACAGCCACAAGACCAATAATCAGCTTATAATTACCAAAATCTGCTTCCGACAAATTTTGCACATAGCGAAAAATAAACCAGATTAGGGAAGCAGAAAGTAAAATGACTGCGGCTTTATTAGATCTAGCAAAAATAAGCATACTTGCACATACCTTTGGCTTTTTAATCCAGCTGATTAAGCCGACTGTGCTGAGCAAAAGGGATGTTAAAATTGAAAACAGAAATAAATTCATAATCAAAACTTAAGCTACAGAACCTTTTAACAGAGTACTGGAAGCTACCTTGATTCGAACAGGCACGATTTGCCCGATCAATTCCCGTCCTGCTTCAAAAATTACTTTTCGGAAACACCTAGTTCTCCCCATAAGTTCACCCCTCCCCTTCCGTGCTTTTGATTCTACTAAAACTTCCATGATCTTATCTACCTTCTTCAAATTCGATGCCTCTGATTGTCTCTCTAAAATCTTTAGCATAATTTGGTTTCTCTCCTCTTTAATTTTCTTTGGAATTTTGTCAGGAAATTGTGCTGCCGGCGTTCCAGACCTTTCACTGTATTTAAAGATAAACGCCATTTCAAAGGCTGCTTCCTTGAATGCGGAAACCGTTTCTTCAAATTCAGCTTCCGTTTCTCCCGGGTAGCCAACAATTATATCCGTGCTAATTCTCATGTTTTGATTTACACTACGCAATGCTGTCACCAATTCTAGGAATTTTTCTCTTTTATAAGGTCTATTCATGGATTTAAGCATTTTGTTTGAACCACTTTGCAAAGGAAGATGGGTATAGTCACCAAGCTTAGGCAAAGCAGCAAATGCCTCGATTAAATCTGGACCAAAAGAAGTGGGATGCGGGGAAGTGAACCTTATTCGCTCTATACCTTCAATACCATGAATTTTCTTCACGAGCTGTACGAAGGGTGATTCCCCCCTTAATCGTGGAAAAACTCCCCTGCCATATGCATTTACAATTTGTCCAAGCAGGGTAACTTCCTTGATACCGCGGTCACGTAGTATTTTGATCTCATCGCATATTTCACTCATTTCACGGTATCTCTCATTTCCTCTTGTTTTAGGCACAATGCAAAATGAACAATTCATGTTACACCCCTGCATAATAGAAACGAAAGCAGAAACCTGCTCAGCACTAGAACTTAGATGTTGATTAATCGTATGATGAGAACCTTCCTCTTCCTCTAAATCAATTACTCTAGATTGATAATTAGCTAAATGCCCGGTTGAAATTTTCTTCAGGTATTGGGAAATCCTGTGAAATTTCTGAGTCCCAACAATTAAATTAACTCCTTTAACTTCATCAACAAGATTGGTACCTAGATTCTGGGCCATACAACCAAGGATACCAAGAGTTATCTGTTTCTTCTTCTTTCTTTTTGATAGTAAATTATTTGCCTTTCCAATTGCTTTTTTCTCAGCCTTTTCTCTCACACTACAGGTATTTAACAATACGACATCAGCGTCCGACTCGTTGTTTACCAGGTCATATCCATTTTGCATAAGATCATGGGCGACCAGTTCTGAGTCTCTTTCATTCATTTGACAACCATAGGTTTTAATAAACACCCTCTTCATGATCAAATATTTCTAAAGTATTGCTTAGGCTGGTCAACGGTGAAGGTATTGAACCACTTCCTTCAAATCATCAATTTTTCCACATTTACAGCGTGACAATTGTATCTTGGAATTATGACCACGGGAGTATAAGAGTGCAGAGCAACCGATTTCATTGGCTACCTCAAGGTCATGAAAAGTGTCTCCAATAAGAAGTATTTCCTCTGGCTGTAAATTAGAATCAAGAAGAAAATTTTTTCCAAGGTCAATTTTGCCCTCCGCTTTGATATTGTCTGTACCAATTACTTTTGAAAAAAACGATGTTAATTCAAAATGATCCGTATATATTTCAACATCGGATTGTTTTGCCGCCGAAAGAATCGTTTGGTCCAAACCGCGGCCATGTACCATTTTTAATACTTGTCTTGCACTTGGTTGCAGTTTGCATCTTTTCCATTGTTTTCTGTAATTAGAAATAAAATTTAGGGAAACTTCTTCAAATTCATTTCCATCGTAGGGTAATGAAATTCTCTGATAAAAATCAGAAACTGGAAAGCTAAAATTATTTCGGTAATATTCGATCGAGATTGGAGACTGATCAAAATTGACTAGAATGTCATTCAGTATCTCAACACACAAAAATGCATCATCTACAAGGGTTCCATTCCAATCCCAGACAATTTCCTTAATTTTCAAGAAGTTATGATTAGAGATAGATTAAAATTGTTATGTTGGTAAAAAAATTACAAAACACTTAGTGTAGAGTGTATTACACTCATCCTCGAAGATATTTGAATAATGGCTAAACAAAGTAAAAATAATTCTACAACTACAGACACGAACGCAGATTTAGATCTGGCAGTACAAGGTATCAATAAAAAATTTGGGGAAGGTGCCCTTATGAGACTAGGGGATGCCAAAAAGATGAATGTTTCTGTGATATCGACAGGTTCCCTCGCCATAGACCTCGCTCTGGGTGCGGGAGGACTGCCAAGAGGCAGAATTGTTGAAATTTACGGTCCAGAATCATCTGGAAAAACTACTTTTTGCTTAAGCGTGATCGCAGAAGCTCAACGAAACGGCGGTAACGCAGTTTTCGTAGATGTAGAACACGCTCTTGATCCGCGCTATGCAAAAATCGTTGGTGTAGATTTAGACAATTTAATGGTTTCTCAACCGGAAAGTGGGGAAGATGCTCTTAATATTACAGAAACACTAATCAGATCAGGTGCGATCGATGTGATTGTGGTAGATTCAGTTGCTGCATTGGTTTCTCGTCAAGAGTTGGATGGTCAAATGGGAGATACAACCGTAGGATTACAAGCACGAATGATGAGCCAAGCTATGAGAAGGCTCACGGCTGCCATAGCTAAGACAAACTGCGTATGTATTTTTACAAATCAAATTCGTGAGAAAATTGGGGTGATGTTTGGAAGTCCAGAGACCACGCCTGGCGGCAGGGCACTAAAGTTCTTCTGCTCTATTCGTATGGATATCAGAAGGATAGGTCAGATCAAGGAGGCTAACGGAACAGTGACTGGTTCAAGAACAAGGTTGAAAGTTGTTAAAAATAAAATTGCTCCTCCATTTACTGCTTGCGAATTTGACATTATGTATAGTGAAGGCATTTCCCGTACAGGCTCAATTATTGACTTGGGAATTGAGCATAAAATTCTTACGAAGAAAGGAGCCTGGATTTCACTTGAAGGTGATTTAGTTGGTCAGGGACGCGAAGCAGCTAAGCAGGCTATAGCGGAAGATGAGGAACTCATGAATAAAATCACAACCGCTATCTTGGAAAAGGTGGAAGTAACTGTAGGTGATGTATTGGCACAAACCAAAGATGAAGATTCTGACTGAATAAAATCCGCTCTATTAAAATGACTGATACTATCGTCGCCCTCGCGACACCCGATTCTCAATCAGCATTGGGAGTCATTCGAATCAGTGGGAAAAAGGCTTTAGAAATTAGTGAAAAGGCTTGTGGTAACCCCGCCCCCCCCCCTAGGTATGTGCATCTTACAAAATATAAGTCCGCTCAAAATGAAACATTGGATCAAATCATAATGGTTTATTATGAAAAAGGGAAATCCTTTACATCAGAAAACTGCCTGGAACTTACCTGCCATGGCAATCCCGTATTGATTAAGGAAATTTTAAATGATCTTTTAAAAAGGGGATGCAGGCTTGCGAATCCTGGTGAATTTACTTACCGTGCATTCACTAATGGTAAGATAGATTTAACACAAGCTGAGGCAATAGCTGATTTGATCGGAGCCAAAAGCAAACAGGCTCTAATGCTTGCAAACAAAAATCTGGACGGAAACCTAACAAATAAAATTCGTCAAATTCAATCTCAAATTCTTGTTCAACAATCTAACATAGAAGCGTTTATTGACTTTCCTGAAGATGATTTAGGTGATGAAAAAAACAGACAAGTGATTACCTCGTTGTGCGATATTTCCTCCGAATTGACTGGTCTCATTGAATTCGGAAAGAAAATAAATGTTTTCAATCGAGATCTAAAGGTTGTACTGATAGGCCCACCTAATGTAGGCAAAAGTTCCATTTTCAATAGGATTATTGGGATGGATAGATCTATAGTTAATCATGAAGCAGGAACTACCAGAGACTTTATAGACTACAAGATAAATCTAGGGATGGTAACAGTTCGATTATATGATACTGCTGGCATAAGAAAAGCAGAACAGCAAATCGAAGAAGAAGGAATAAAGAAAACACACCTCTTGATTCAAGATGCTGACCTAGTCTTAATCATATTAGACAGATCACTACCCTATCCCTCTGGCGTGGATCTGGAAATTGCCTTAGATATTAAAAACAAAAAAAGTATTTTAGTACTCAATAAATCTGATTTACCCAAAAATATAGACATGTCAGAAAGCAATTTTCGACACTTAAGAACGACAGTGGTATCAACTAACGAAAAAGAATCTATATCCTCTTTAACTGGCCTAATTCAGAATCTTCTTCTTGAGGAATATAAAACTGAAAATGAATTCAATTTGTCAGTAAATCTTAGACAATCATCTGCTTTGCTCAAAGCTCAAAATGCCATCCAAAAAAGCTTAGAGACCCTTGAAGTTGGAAATGCAAATGAGTTTTCGGTTCCTGATTTAAAAGAAGCAATATCCTGTCTCAATAGCATAGTAGATACAAAGGACAATGAGGATATGCTAGATTTACTTTTTTCAAGCTTTTGTATCGGTAAATGAACATAAGAAATTCGAAAAAAAACCCTTATGATGTAGTAGTCTGTGGAGCTGGACACGCAGGGTGCGAAGCTGCATTAGCCGCAGCACGCACCGGAGCCAAAACCCTGATTCTTACCGGCAACTTAGATACAATCGCCCAGATGAGTTGTAATCCGGCAATTGGAGGACAAGCAAAAGGACAAATTGTACGTGAGATCGACGCATTAGGCGGTGAGATGGCTCTAAATACCGACTTTTCCGCAATTCAATATAAACTTCTTAATACATCAAAAGGTCCAGCAGTCCAAGCACCTCGTGCTCAATGTGACAAGAAAAAATATCAGCTAAGAATGAAACATGTCTTAGAACAGTCGTCAAATCTTGATATCTTACAAATTCTTGTCACTGGCCTTTTGGTAAAAAAAGGGGAGTGTATTGGTGTTAAGACATCTTTAGATGTAAACATCTATGGAAAGGCTGTTATAGTAACGACGGGGACATTTCTTCGTTCTCTGATGCATGTGGGTGAAAATAAATCTGAAGGTGGAAGGCTTGGGGATCATACCGCCAAAGGACTATCTACAGACTTTCAAAAGTACGGTATCAAACTCGGAAGATTTAAAACGGGTACGCCACCCCGAATCCTTGGGAGCTCGATTGATTTCAGGAAAACTCAAAAGCAATACGGTGACGAAAACCCTGTTAAGTTTGCTTTCTATGATACTCGCACTGATGAAGAAATGTTCCATGTGGAACGTAAAAGTATGTTCCATGTAGAACATAATTATGAAA
Organism: uncultured Verrucomicrobiota bacterium; assembly: GCA_902612125.1. GTDB lineage: Bacteria > Verrucomicrobiota > Verrucomicrobiia > Opitutales > Seribacteraceae > Seribacter. Next base: position 9,379 of record CACMBV010000019.1, on the reverse strand, counting down.
AAATAAGTCAAATTCCATGCGAACTAACCAAAACGACCACTGCAACTGCAAACATCATTAGTAATAACCTCCATAAATCACCCTTGTATAGAGGAAACATAAGTGGAACCGGTCCCCGTTATTGTCCTAGTATTGAAGATAAGATAGTTAAATTCGGAGAAAGAGATGGTCACAGGATCTACCTTGAGCCCGAGGGACTTGGCACCGATGAATGGTATATTAACGGCTTTTCTACGAGTTTACCCTTGGATATTCAAGCCAGTGCGCTGAAGACAATACCTGGGCTTGAAAACGCTCAAATTATTCGTCCCGCTTATGCCGTTGAATATGACTATGCTTGTCCAACCCAACTTTCTTTATCGCTTGAGTCTAAAAAGATTGCTTCACTCTTCTTCGCAGGACAAATAAATGGGACTTCTGGTTATGAAGAAGCTGCAGCACAAGGTCTTATTGCCGGCATCAATGCGTCCCATAAAGTTCTTAATAAACCTGCAGTCATTATTGGTCGGGAAATTGGATACATTGGCGTCCTTATTGATGATTTAACCTCTAAGGGTGTTACGGAACCATTTCGTATGTTTACCAGCCGGGCAGAATTTAGATTACTTTTCAATCATGGAAGCTCGGAAATTAGGTACTTGCATGTCCATGACCTCGCCAACCTAATTTCAGCTCATAGAAAAAATAAAATAACATACAAAATTGAATTGATTAATAAATGGATTAAGCTTTTAAATAATTCACGGATATCTCTAAACAAAACTTATGGCGATTTACTCCGATCCAATCAAAAATTTGATTACCCATCTGAATTCTCCTCGCTTTCAACTGGAATAAAAGAGGAGGTTATATATCGTGTTCAATATGAGGGATACTTAAAGAGAGAACTCCAAAATATAGAGAAGTTCAAGCATTCAGAAAAAATTATCATACCTAAAGAATTTTCTTATGACGGAATTCCTGGTCTTCGTAAAGAATCGATCGAAAAACTCAATTCTATTGCTCCCGACACTTTGGGTCATGCTTCCAGAATACCTGGCGTAAATCCTTCAGATATCGAAATACTCATGATTATGATTCAAAAAAAGTCTTATCATAGGTGATTGAAATTTCTTTGGTAAAACTCAATAGTGATAGAAATGACCGGTCAGATAGGGTAGGGCGAAGGGTTTCCAAAGCAATGGTTCCTGGTCTTCAAGCAGCTGGTAAAAATAAGATTAATCTAGAAATTGGCCGGGGGCACGGACACTGGCTTTCTTTCTTTGCAGCAAAAGAATGTCCATGAGATCTTGTGGGAATTGACCTAATTACTGAAAGAATTGAAAAGGCTGTTGCAAAGGTAATTAATCGTAACTTAAAAAACCTTTTTTTTAAAGCAGAACCCAAGGAATTTCTTGAACCTTGCGATCGTAAAATAACCGACAGCTTCGTTATGTATCCTGACCCGCGGCCCAAGCACAGACATCATAATAAAAGGTTACTCCAATCTCCTTTTTTTGAAATTCTCGCATATAAAACTGAGTGAGGCGGAAAACTATACTTTATGACTGACCACACTCATTATTTTGACTGATCGACGAAAATGATATTCTATTCTGAGCCTTGGAATCTATCCGAAAAAGAATGGCTTCACAATGAATCAAGTTTCATAAGCAAAATTCTACCATGTAATCAGTTTTTTTGTGTAGAGAATATAAGTACAATTAATATTAGTAGTAATGTTCATCTATTTTTTAGCTACTGTAATTTGCATATTTCTTTTTGTTTGTTGTTTGTTGACCTATTTTAATATTCAATTATGAAATATTCTAATGATTAAGTTCGGTCTATATTTACCTCTTTTTATCATTTCTTCCAGTCTCTTTGGTGCTGGAGCAGGTGGTGTAAGTTTAACTGCTGAAAAAGCTTTCATGATTGGATCTTTGCCAGTTACTAATTCGATGATAACCAGTTGGATCATTTCTTTAATTATTATTTTTGTTGTAAGGTTACTAGTCGGCGAGCCAACAACAGTACCTTCGAGAGGACAGTTATTTGTAGAATCAATTGTAGGAGGTATGCGTGGTGTAGTTGAACCAATTGTTGGCAAAAAAGTTTTCTATGCTTCTTTTTGGCTTCTTAGCGGGTTATTTATTTTTATTCTTATAAATAATTGGAGTGGTTTGTTACCCGGAGTCGGCACTTTAGGAGATGGTTATTACAATGAAAATGGTCAATTTGTTATGGTTAATTCCCTAATTAGACCTGGAAATGCTGATTTAAACATGACCTTAGCCTTGGCAGCCGTAGCCAATGTTTGTTGGCTTTATTTTATTTTCAAGTTCGAAGGATTTAAAAACATAGTAATTCATTTATTCGGTAACAAGGCAGACAAGAAGGAAGTAGGTGTAGTTGTTTTTTTTGGTCTCTTTCCTCTCTTCCTTGCTGTCGGGGTAATAGAAATTGTTTCTATTGTATTTCGTCCCGTTTCCCTTACATTTCGACTTTTCGGTAATGTGTTCGGCGGTGAAAGCCTTTTGCATAGTATGTTTTACTTAGTTCCTGAGCTAGCTTGGATTCTTCCATTGCCCTTTTATTTCATGGAAGTACTTATAGGCTTGGTTCAAGCCTTAGTATTCATGCTTCTCATCGCTGTTTATATCGGTCTGATGTGTAATCATGGAGATGAACATCATTAAACTTTTGGAACGGGACTATATAAATATGTAGGCGTTCTCAACCAAAACATTAAACCAAATTATTATGATAGAAATACTCGCACAAGCAACTGATCAAGTAACGCAAATCGCTGCACAACCCGGCGGAATAACAGGAAGTATCCAAGGTGGACTTGGTTGCCTCGGAGCCGCCATTGGGGTTGGGATAGTAGGAATGAAAGGTGCGGAAGCAGTGGGACGTAATCCCGATGCATCTACAGCCATTCTTGTTCAGTCCATTATTGGAATGGCTTTAGCAGAGGCTGTTGCTTTCTACTCATTATTTTTGGGATAACAATAGTCTTAAGTCATGATTGCAATTGCCAGTATTGCTGAAACAGCAGACAGTATTGTCACAACTTTTGGCATTGATTGGCCCATGTTTATTGCTCAATCGATAAATTTCACAATAGTGGCACTGGTAATTTGGTTTGGTGCATTTAAGAAAATCTTATCCACTATCAAGGAACGTGAAAAACAGATTTCCGATTCCCTGAAAAATGCGGACAAAATTAAACTTGAGCTTGAGGAAACACAGTTAAAACAAAAAGAAACGCTTAACGAAGCCTCACTTGAAGCTAAGAAGACATTGAGCGTTGCACAAGGGCAGGCTAAGGCCATGTTAGAAGCCCAAAAAGAGGAAGCCAGAGTCGAAGCCGAATCAATTATTGTCAAAGCTAAATCCGCAATGGAGTTGGAGAGGCAGAAAATTCTTAACGACGCCCGCGAAGAAATTGCTTCCTTGGTAATTTTAACAACTTCAAAAGTATTGGACAAGGAATTGAGTGAAGACGAGCGAAAACGCTTCTCTGAGCAAGCTGAAAGTTATGTCAACTAGTAACAGAGCTCTGAAAATTGCCCAAATTTTATTGACTCAATCACTTGATGAGGATGATCGAGTGGAAGAGAAAAAGGTTTCTAATATTTTGGAGGAACTTAGGTTAAATCCACCTTTACAACACCTAGAAATTCTCAAACGCTATGCTTTTCTTGTTAAAAGACATCTCATTACATATCAAAGTATTCTCGAATACAGAGGAGGCAATGGTTTGGAAATAGCAAAGCGAATTAGTAATAAAGATTTTATCAAAGATAAAAACACTGAAATCAAGCCTGCTGAATCTTCTTCCTTGATCGCTGGTTTTAAGTTGAAAGTCGGGGATGATGTCTATGAAGACTCAGTCGCAAATCGTCTCAATAACCTTCGCAAAGTACTTTTACAGCAATCTTAATTTTATGAATTCAATTACTGATCTTATCCGTAAGGAAATAGAAAACCTCTCTATCGATGCGAGTCGAACTAATGTGGGCAAAGTCACAATGCTCGCAGATGGGGTAGCCCGCGTTGAGGGATTGTCGAAAGTCATGTACAACGAAATGGTTGAGTTTCCAAATGATGTTTTGGGAATAGCCCTTAACTTGGAAGAAGATTCCGTGGGGTGTGTTCTTCTTGGTGATACCAGTTCACTCAAGGAAGGGGATGATGCTAAAACCACTGGTAAACTTCTTTCAGTCCCAGTTGGCATGGGCTTGCTTGGCAGGGTCGTCGATGCTGTTAGCCGCCCAATTGATGGTAAAGGTCCAATTCAATCGGATGAAGAGTATTTTGTAGAGAGAATTGCTCCCGGGATTATTCCCCGCAAATCTGTGGATCAACCATTACAAACCGGCATTATGGCTGTTGATTCCATGATACCTATTGGACGTGGTCAGAGGGAATTGATCATTGGTGACCGTTCTACCGGTAAGACTACAATTGCCATCGATACCATTATTAACCAAGCAAAAATTAATAAACAAGGTGAGCAGTCTGGCAAAAAGGACCACCGGCCTGTCTATTGTATCTATGTGGCTGTCGGTCAAAAGAATTCTAATGTAGCTAGGACCATAAAAGTATTAGAAGATACAGGAGCTATGGAGTATGTGACTATCGTTTCAGCTCCAGCAGCTGATAATCCTGCCAACCAATATTTAGCTCCATACGCGGGATGTGCGATGGGTGAGTGGTTCATGGAGAATGGTCTTGACGCATTGATCGTTTATGACGATTTGTCAAAACATGCCGTTGCATATCGCCAAATTTCTCTCATCTTAAAACGCCCATCTGGGCGAGAGGCGTATCCTGGTGATGTCTTCTATCTTCACTCCCGGCTTCTTGAAAGGTCCGCCCGTCTCAATGAAGATAATGGAAACGGTTCGTTGACGGCACTGCCTATCATTGAAACGCAAATGGGAGATGTTTCCGGCTACATCCCGACGAATGTAATTTCCATAACGGATGGGCAAATCTTTCTTGAGACGGACCTTTTTAATAAAGGCATCCGCCCTGCAGTTTCGGTAGGGCTCTCTGTTTCTCGCGTTGGTTCAGCTGCTCAGATCAAAGCTTATAAAAAAGTGGCTGGTAAGGTAAAGCTAGAGCTCGCTCAGTTTCGTGAGCTTGCAGCATTTTCTCAGTTCGAATCTGACTTAGATGCAGCTACGAAAGCTCGTCTTGATCGTGGAGCCAGAATTGTTGAAATGTTCAAGCAGACCGCGTTTAATCCCATTCCGGTTGAAGTTCAAACGGCAATTATGTGGGGCATGCAAAACGACTTCTTCGATGCCATTGCGGTTGATAAGATTTCTGAAGCCGTTGCCAGTTTAAAGGATTATCTTCTAACTCAAGGAAAGGAAGTATGTGACGAAATTTACCAAAGCGGTAAATTAGAAGAAAGCACAGAGCAGAACCTAAGTTCTGCTCTTGAAGACTGGAAAAGGACCTTCGCCTAATACCTTCCGGAATATTTAAATTTGATATATGTCCAACACGAGAGACATTCGAAATCGCATCAAGGGTGTTAAAAGTACCCGCCAAATAACCCGAGCAATGCAGATGGTGGCTACTTCCAAAATGAAAAAAGCACAGGATGAAGCCAAAACAGGTCGACCTTATGCACTCATTTTGGCGGATATTATCGTTTCTATTGCAGACGAATTTGAAGAAATTACTCAGTCCTATTTCGTACAAAAGCCAATCAAGCACCGTGGAATTTTGGTTATTGGAACAGACAAAGGACTATGTGGAGCATTGAACGGTAATCTTTTTCGTAAGCTCAATGATGTTGAAAACTCTGCTAAATTTATTGCTGTTGGTAAGCGTGCATCCCAATTCTTAAGCCGTACCAAGATGGATCTTTTGGCCGACTTTTCACTTCCCGACAAGCCAACCTTCTCCGATGTCAGAAAGATTGTTGATTTTCTTTTACGCAGTTACGACGAAGGCAGCATTGACACTATTGAAATTCTTTACACCAGTTTCATTAACACACTCAGACAAGAACCTGAATTGATGAGACTCCTTCCTCTCAACGATTTAGATACAATGACCCAAAAAATGCACAAAAGATTTGGCGAGCCTGAGCATCAGGCACCCAAGGATAATCGCGAAATCTTGTTTGAAGACCGGGACGCAGTACTTGCTGATCTAGCGGGCTTGTACCTCAAGCAGGAAATTTTTCAACTCGTTTTGGAATCTCAAGCATCTGAGCACAGTGCTCGCATGGTGGCGATGAAGACGGCCACGGATAATGCAAGTAATTTGATCGATGATCTCACCCTTCAATTTAATCGGGCCAGGCAAGCCGCTATTACTCAGGAAATTCTTGAAATCTCTGCCTCCAGTTTTTCTAAATAATTGTTACCCTTAATTTTAAAAGTACACACATGGACAACTCAGAAACAAAAAAAGGAAAACTCGTACAAGTAATCGGAGCAGTTGTAGACGCTGAATTCCCCCCTGGTTCAACTCCAGAAATTTATGATGCACTTGAAGTTACTTACAAACTTTCAGATTCTGATGAAGAATCTCGCCTAATCCTCGAAACTCAACAGCATCTCGGCGAAAATCGAGTTAGGACTGTGGCCATGTCTTCGACCGAAGGACTGGTCCGAGGTATGGATGTGACCAATACGGGTGCTCCGATCTCGGTACCAGTTGGTGAAAAGGTTCTTGGAAGAATTTTTAATGTTATTGGTGATACGGTTGATAATCGTGGTCCTTGCGGAAATAAGGAAACCCGTCCGATTCACCGAAAAGCACCCACCTTGTTGGATCAAGATACGGAGGCAAATATTTTAGAAACAGGCATTAAGGTAATCGATTTGATTTGTCCATTTATCAAAGGAGGAAAAGTTGGTGCGTTTGGCGGTGCAGGCGTTGGCAAAACCGTTGTGATCATGGAGCTGATCAATAATATCGCTAAGGCTCATGGTGGATATTCAGTTTTCGCAGGGGTAGGGGAGCGTTCCAGAGAAGGAAATGATCTCTACCAGGAAATGTCAGAAGCTGGAGTCATCAATCAGGATGACATTTCTAAATCAAAGGTTGCCTTGGTTTACGGGCAGATGAATGAACCTCCTGGTGCTCGAATGCGAGTAGCCCTTTCAGGTCTTTCCATGGCTGAATATTTCCGTGACGAGATGGGTCAGGATGTATTACTTTTCGTGGACAATATTTTTCGTTTTTCTCAAGCTGGATCTGAAGTTTCGGCTCTACTTGGTAGATCCCCTTCCGCTGTGGGTTATCAACCAACGCTTTCCGAGGAAATGGGAAATCTTCAGGAACGCATTACCTCTACAAAAAAAGGTTCAATCACTTCTTTTCAAGCTGTTTATGTCCCTGCTGATGACCTTACAGATCCAGCTCCTGCAAATACATTTGCCCATTTGGACTCTACAATTGTTCTCGAGCGTTCAATTGCCGAGCTTGGAATTTATCCGGCCGTGGATCCACTTTTTTCCGTATCGAACGCTCTTGCTCCTGAAATTGTAGGTGAAGAGCATTTTCAAGTAGCTCGTCGCGTACAAGAGGTTCTTCAGTCTTATAAAGATTTACAAGATATTATCGCCATTTTGGGAATTGATGAGCTTTCTCCAGAGCAAAAGCAAACCGTTTTTCGAGCTCGCAAAATTCAGAAATTTCTTTCACAGCCCTTTCATGTGGCGGAGGTATTTACCGGTGTTGCCGGCCAGTATGTTCCTGTAAAAGACACGATTCGTGGATTTAAAATGATCCTTGATGGTGATCTTGATGAGGTTGCAGAAAACGATTTTTATATGAGAGGCGGGATCGACGGCGTGATCGGCGAGGAAGATTCATCCTCCTAATATGGCTCAGTCCATTATCAGACTGGAAATTGTAACTCCAGGAGGAGTAGTTTACTCCGAGAATGTTGATCATGCCGTTATTCCTACAGCTAACGGGAAGATTGACATACTTCAGCACCATGCCCCTTTAATCGACAGGCTCGAACCTGCTGATGTAAAAGTGGTCAAGGACGGACAAGTAAATTATCTCGCTGTAGGGGGAGGATTTATTGAAGTTTACGCTGAAAAAATTTGTATTATTACGGATCAGGCTATTTTGGTTGACGATGATGATGACCAGGAAATCGAGGCAGCAATTAAACGGGCTGAGAAAGCACTTGAGGATGGGAAAAGTAGTAATTTCGATGAAGAGCAACTCCAACTATTGGAAGCCAGTGCTAAATTCGAACAAGCCCGAAAGCTCGCCAAGGGAAAAGCCCGTTAGTTTTTAAAAATATTTGATTTTTTATCTTCAGTTCAAGGTCAGTTGAATGAGAACAAAAGAAGTTCATTCAACCAGACAAAATGATCGTTTTAAGCTATGTCCATTAAATTGAACAACCTCGAATTACCTGCAATGCTGGCCACAAGCAATGGGTCATTATTGACCATCAAATAATGTGTAAATGTCTCTTGATCGGAATATTGTTCCTTAATTCATCAATTTTAATGTTGCAGATCTTAAGATTATGGTAATTTGAAAAGCAAGATATTTTTTATTTGCTTTCCTAGCCTGAAATTAAGTGAGTTTTTGCATGCCTAAAACATGGACTGCAGAAGCTTTTGAAGTTCGGCCCTCAACTATTTCCAAGGCTGGGAATGGACTTTTTTCTTTGGCACACATTAATCTCGAGGATACCATTGGCTATTACACCGGGAAAATTTTAGATAATAATGATTTTCACGATCCAAAATGTCCATCTTCCAATTATTTTCTCTATCTTTGTGATAATCATATAATTCTAGGCGAAGGACCTCTGGCTAATTACACTCGTTACATTAATCATTCTTCAAAAAAACCCAATGCATTCTTAATAACTTCCACTCGATGGAAAACGGCTCGTTTAGAAGCCATAAAATCAATTTCACCTGGAGAGGAAATCTTCTACAATTATGGCGATGACTATTGGGAAAATTAGTGTCGGTAATGTTATTATTTATTTTTTAACGCATGAGACAATCAGAGACTTAGGGAACCGATCGCTCTCTTTTGAGGTTGCAAGAAAAAGGGCTGTAGAGCAGTATTTATCAACTAACGGGCCCGTAGCTCAGCGGTTAGAGCAGGGGACTCATAACGCCAAATGGATGTTTTATCTCGAATTATCCTATGTCCTCTTGGTTTAGCAAATAACTGAAAGGTAGTAGTTTACGAAAATATACTTGTTATCCCGAGTCATCTCAAAACATCCCATTTTTTCACGCCGGGTTAACAATTTGGGGTAATAAAATAATTATAAATATAGCTTGCGGACAAGCCTTGTTTAAACACTAATCAATTTTGGCTCGTATACTCATGCGAATGAGTTTTAGCTTGCGGACAGGCCTTGTTTAAACACTAA
>CACMBV010000018.1 GCA_902612125.1 uncultured Verrucomicrobiota bacterium | reverse complement strand
GATCGTTGATGATCATCCCGCTATTCGCACTACCATGGCCGATGTATTGGTCAACGAGGGGTTTGAAGTGCAGGCAGCGGAATGCGGAAAACAGGCAATTGAATTATATTCAGAGGATACATTCAATTTTGTTTTGATGGATATGCAAATGAAAGACATGAAAGGGGTTGATGTGTATCGCAAGATGCTAAAACTTAAACGGAAGCAGGTAAACTTTGTCTTTATTAGTGCTTTTACAGCCCCTGAACTTGAAAATGAAGCATATGAACTCGGGTGTATGGCCTTCCTGCAGAAGCCCATACGGGTAGAAAGAGTCATTGATCTCATTCGATCCAAATCACGAAAATCAGTCTTGGTATTTCTTGAAAATGAAGAGCTTCTTCAAAATGTGACCGAAGAATTAAAAAAGGAGTGTTTATCCATAGATTCAGTAACGAAATTTGATCAAGCTCTCATCAAATTGAGACAGATTAATTACAACTATGTAATCGTTGACGAAGATTCCCCTGGCATCGAACAAGATCGTATTGAAAACACCCTAAAAGTTGCTAAATCAGAATCCCATTTTATTACCATCAATGAGGATGAATCGCCTGCTTTAGTCATTTCAAGAATCCAATCTAGGCATTACTCCAAGTATTTAATTTAACCGCTAGCCCCTGCTTCAAAATTGGGTAGCCGCAAACCTCAATTGAAATGTCTATACAACTACCACAAGTAACTGATCTCACAAACCCACACTCATTCCTTGACACGAGATAAATTACTCCATCCCTCGCCCTGCCCTCTCCAACAAAAAAAGTAGGGATCGTCATCGCATGCTTATTACATTTGACATAAAATCATACGCTTATGGGAAAGATACTTTATTACCCGCATCTACCCGGGGGCAATCAATCCATAAGTGTATCCCTGTTTGCACTGAATCATAGAGTTCGAGAACATCCTTATTCGCAAGTTGTAGGCAACCGGAACTTGCTGGCTGGCCCAACCTGTCCTCATGGTTTGTACCGTGGATATAAATATATCGATTGTAACTATCAACATTATTACCCTTATTGACTCCCTGTTGTAATCCTTTGAGCCTGAGGATCCGAGTTGTAATTAGATTTTTTAGCTGCCTTTCTTTGTCGCAAGTAAAATAAGTGTTACCAGTGGGTCTTCGCCCAACAAATACCATGCCGATTTCTTCTCCGTCTCCAATCTTCTCGCAAACCTGATGCAAACCCCATGGAGTGCCCAAAGAATTTTCCACACAGGAAGGAGGTTTTGACGAACTTGACATGGTATACTCTTTCACAGTTTTACCTTTTTGCATAAGATAAAGTCTTTGACTCATAATTGAAGCACACAATATCATCTTAGTTTCAATAAAACCCTCAGACTTTATCGCATTCAGATAGCTCGAATATAAAACTTCCAGATTCATTGAAAAAATATCGTATAGGAATCGTAGGTGCAACCGGTGCTGTTGGCCAAGAAATAATTAGCCTCCTCGAAAAAAGAGAATTTCCGGTATCCGAAGCAAGATTACTTGCGTCCGCCAAATCTGCGGGCAGGAAAATTCAAGCATGCGGAAACCTTGAAACCATACAGGAAGCCACCCCTGATTGCTTCAGAGATTTAGATATCGCCATCTTTAGTGCGGGGTCTAAACAGTCTCTCGAATTAGCTGAGTCTTCCCGCCAACACGGATGTGTTGTGATCGATAACAGTTCCGCCTTCAGGATGGATCCCCAAGTCCCGCTTGTTGTACCCGAAATCAATCTTGAGGATATAGAGAAACACCTAGGCATCATCGCCAATCCTAACTGCTCGACAGCAGTGGCACTTATGGGATTATACCCGCTTCATAAAAGATTCGGTCTTAAAGGTTTTATTGCCTCAACATATCAGGCAGTCTCGGGTGCTGGTGCTGCCGGCTTCCAAGCACTTGAGAATGAATTAAAGGCACAGTTTGCACCGAGCGAAAATTCCCCCGCACCAAACACTGATTCTCCATTCCCCCACCCGATTGCCCATAACCTGTTGCCGCATATCGACGATTTTAGGGAGGACGGCTACACTAAGGAAGAACTCAAAATGAAAAATGAGAGTCGTAAAATTCTTGGTATCCCATCTCTTAAGGTTTCTTGCACCTGTGTGAGAGTGCCTGTCTTCCGGGCCCATTCAATCAGTTTAAGTGCCGAGTTTTCCGAACCCGTAAATGTACCCGATGCGAAAGCAGCGATCGAAGAATTTGAAGGGGCAGAATTATGGGATCTACCCAATGCAAACCGGTACCCCACTCCTTTGCGGTATGCGGAGAAAGAGGACTGTGGAGTTGGAAGAATTCGAATTGATCAAGCCTTTGAAAATGGTCTTGCCCTCTGGGTGGTTGGAGACCAGCTTTGGAAGGGTGCCGCCCTCAATGCTGTTCAAATCGCGGAATCCCTGATCGAGAAAAAGTACCTAAAATGGATGTAAGCCAAATATAATTGGCAAAGAAAATGCTCTACTTCTCCCATGAATCCAGTCGTTGCGAGTAGTTTAATTTCTATGGGTAGTAATCTTTTGAACCGAGTGATCACATCAAGTCCCAATCTTTCCTCACCCAGTTCCACATCTTTCTCCAAGGAATTAATGCAAGTCTCAACTGCCGAAAAGTCTCTTTCCCGAGATGAATTAAAGAAAGAATTCATAACATCACCTGCCGTCAAGTCATTCATTGACAAGAACTCAGGGGATACACTCTATTTGGAAGAGAGAGCCGATGGTTCCATGAAAATACTCTCTTCAAATGGTCAAAGCCTGATTCTTAGTCATGGATCAGTGGCTTACGCCACTGCCAAAAAATTCTTTGAACTTTGTATCCAAGACCAAGTGCATCTTTCCACCAACCGTGTCAACACGGTTGAATTAAAGGTGTAATCCAGCAATTAATGGGAGGAGGATTTTTACCTTTCGCCAAAACCTCCAAGTTCCCATGAATCCTCCTTCTGATTTTTTACTAATCGAGAGGATCAACCAATGCCCAAAACTTGCATCGCTGCAAAGTATTAACGATACATTGGCAAATTTACTGGATTCGGAGGATAGTTTTGTAGGACAGATTGCTGAAGTAATCCGCCTCGACCCATCCCTCACCACCCGCGTGTTGGATCTAGTTAATTCAATTTTTTTTGGGAGTAAGGAAGAACATCATATTACAGGAGTCGAAGAAGCTTCGATTTTTCTTGGACTTAATCGTATACGTGAACTCCTTGCCGCAACCCCGATTATTGAAGAAATTTCAGAGCTCGGAAAAAAGAATACCCATTTTTCATGGGAAAGTTTCTGGAGACACAGCATTGGGACGGCCATTCTCACCCGTGAAATCTTATCTATCTCGGAAAATAAAGTAGAACAGGAAGCGGACTATGTTTCAGGCTTACTACATAATCTGGGCATACTAATCTTAGCCATCACTTTCCCTGAAAACTTTCATCAAGTTTATGGAAGCTCCCATCATTCCCTGCAGGAACTAACTAGTAAAGAAAAGAACCTAGTCGGATGGGATCACGCTAAAATCGGAGCCTATTATTTATGGAATCACCATATTTCTGAAGAAATTGTGGAAGCAGTCCATTGCCATCATCATCCAGAGAAAGCGAGTCATAACCCTGCTCTTTCCGCCTCCGTCCAAGTGGCCGAATTTCTTGTACGCACCTTAAACATTAAAGGAATAGAAAAACTTCCCCATATTCATGAAGAGGACTTAAAATCTATCGAAGGGTGGAAGATTCTTTTTGGTGATATTGATCAAGAAAATATCGAAGAAATTAATAATCGGATCATTTCCTCAGTTGAACGATTAAGCCAAACCCTTCAGACAATTATTTAAAGGATTGTTGGCGGAACGACTAAATTTGGTAGACTAGGGTTTTATCCACTGATCTTCCCGAGCAGCCTTGGCTACCTTCAGGGCACCAATTCCCACAAAAGGCATCACTTCCCGGGATGAAATCCTTACATCGGGCTCTTCATAGCCATCATCCACTAATAAACGCTGTAATTCCTGATCGATATTACGTATCCGGCTTCCTCCACCCGTAAGCACAATATTTTGAAGCATATCAAAGACAGACTGCGGAGAAGCTTTTGAAATAACTTCTTTGATGGAGTCGAAAATTTCACCAAGTAATTGATTGCAAGCAAGACCCACCTGCTTGCCAATTTCAATTTTACGCGGTTTGCCATCTACTGGAACTTTAACCCGGGCCCCAGATTCACTTTCACCCACATAGGAATAGCTCTCCTTGAACTTACGAATCATGGATATGGGAACATCAACTTCCGGATATTCTTCCCGAATCCCCTTATCGAGAACCACATCCACTTCGTTCCCTGCGAATGGAATGCTTAATAAGTCTTCGGGCTTGGGGAAATAACCCTGCACGATACAAAAGTCAGTGGTACCGGCTCCAATATCAACAAAAAGAGAATTAGCCACTGGATCGCTGTAAGATGAGTCCGTCAGTCTTTCCTCATCACGCATCCCAAGTGCGGCCAAAAAGGGTTCGGGGATAAAAAGAATTCCATCAAAGGCATCCTTGGCAGCATTTTTTAAATTTTCCTTGGCTTCGGCATCCGCGACCGCCGGAATCCCAATTACGCAATATACTTCCCGCTTGAACTCAGGATCCACTTTGCCGCGTAGGTATTTCAGAAAAGACTGGGCAGCCTCCTGATCAGCAATTACGCCGTCATTGAGGGGATTTACCAAACGTAAATGCAATTCATTTGCCAAAGCTTCATCACCATGAAGCATGGAGGAATTTCCTGGTAGGATACCTGCAAGGATTCCATCCTCCGGGTAGCCAACCACCGTTGGAACCCATATTCCATGATGCTCTTCCGTTCCTGGCTTACTAAGTTTGGGAAGGATGCACGAATTGAGGGTACCTAAATCAAGCCCAATATACATCTTCCTCTTTTTATCATCATTGGAAGAAATCTCTTCTGGATTATCAAGGCTAGCTTGTGCAGGGTCTGAGGACATAGTCAAATTTGGTTTAAGCAAAACCTGAAATTTGAGAAAAAAACCAGCAAGTCAAACCAAGAATGTAAATGTGAAAAAAAGACTTCTGCAAATCAGTCGTCTGAGAGCACTTTGTCGATCATTTCCTCAATCTCATCAAAGCGCAAACCGATTCCTTTGGGAGGGTCCAGTTCCGCTGCCACTTGTGCTTTCTCGGGCTTCCCTTCCGTCCCATCCTCAGACTCCTGAGCTTGGGGCTCTACAGGTTTACCTCCAGTCATCGCTTCCACAATCTGCTCAAGCCTGTTTGTGACATCTCCCAATTCATTCCGCACCAATTCGGCCACCCTCGCCTCAAAACGGCCGGCAAATAAATCGAAAGCAGTCGCCAGCTCATCCGCCCTGCCCGACTCATCATCGAACATCTCCTTAAGCTTTCCTTTCTTCTCAGCTGCATCGAGGCTCGTGGTCTTAGCCCAGCCCACCACCAACTTGGGAATCTCATTCTTAAGAACATCGATCGCCCCATCCTCGTCTCCCACCAAACGACGCACACAGGCACGGCGAAATCCGGCCTTCAGTGCCTCTAAGGGAGAAACAGGTGTACTTGGGGGACTCATTTCGGGGTACTATCTTGGAAATACTTACTCTCCTGCATCCGCACAACTCAATTCCTCCATCCATTGCTTTTGGGCCGTTTCATCGCCCTTCACTTGAATCGCATTTATGTCCACTTCCGAAAGCTCCATTTTTTTGATAAGAAAATCTCTCATATCCACCGCTAAATCAGCTCTATACTTGGCATCCTCAGCAATAAAGCCAAGACTCCTGCCATGGAGTGCCTGCCTGCTCATACCCAGAGCTTCGATCCACTCATTTTTCCATCCTCCTTCACAGAAACGGAGATAATAAGTCTCATCCCGCCCATACAATTTTTCACCGACCAACGGATAACCAATCGATTGGGCATGCACCCGGATTTGATGCTTACGACCCGTTTTTGTTAGCACCAGGGCAAAGGTATATCCATCCCTCACCTCCAAGGGTATGAATCCTGTCTCTGCCCGTTGAGATTTATGGGAGTTTTTAGTTATCCTCTGTTTCACAAAGACATCGCTCGTCGGATCTTTACCCAAGAAAGCGGAAACTACCCGGGAATCATCCATTTCTCCCTCCAGGATGGTCAGGTAGCTGCGCCTAACCGTCTTTTTCTCAATACCCTTTTGCCATCGACTGGCTGCCCCACGGTGTTTGGCCAACAGAACGACCCCGCTTGTTTCCCGGTCTAAACGACTGACCAAATGAATCGATTTCACCCCAAGATACTCTTTTGCCACTCCCACCAGACTGGACCATGGCCCATTCTTCGATGGATGACAGACCAGCCAACCCGGTTTATCCAGTACCAGAATGTGCTCATCCTCATAAATAATCCAATTGGGAAAACTATTTGGATCAATCAGGGGAGAATTTTTTCCCTCATTCATTATTTAAAACACTCACTTTTAGGGACTTACCTACTTTCAGAAAAAAAAATGTAAACTTTATTGGCATTCTTACTTTTAAGGCGCGAAGTTTATTTATCTGCCCGCATATTGCAGGCATCACAAACTAAATACTAACACAAATAGAAAACGCATATGAAGAACAATCTGATTCTCTCCGGCCTTCATCTTAACTTAACTGACTCCCTCAAGGATATTGTTTATGAAAAGATGGAAAAAATATTTAAGCACGAAGAGAGGATTATTCGTGCAAGGATTGAACTGGAACACGATTCAAAATCTTCATCGCACGAAGCTGAATATGTAGCTAAAGGACACCTGGAATTGAAAGGTAAGTCCATCACCATCTCCGTACTCAGTGAAAACATTTATAAAGCCGTGGACGATCTGGTGGAAAAACTCGACCGCGGTCTCCGTCGCCGTTCCCGCCTTCGTCGAGTAAAACGCAAACAAACCAGCCTTCAGGATCTACCCCAGGCTGCTTAACACTAAAAAATTTTCTACCCTGCAAACGTCCGGTCTTTCGAGATCGGGCGTTTTTTTTTAGGCCCAAATATAATTCAAGCCTCTTCTTCCTGAATAATTGACAGCCCCACATCATTGTACAATGTTCGTATATTCATGCGTTCTTTATCGATATTCTTTTGCCTATTTGCTATGCTCATTCAAGGGGCGAAAGCCGTACCGCCTGTCCTGAATTATGCCGGACAGGTCGCAGTCAACGGGGAATCCTTTGAAGGCACTGGACAGTTCAAATTCGCCCTCGTCGATGCTAATGGCAAAGTCACCTACTGGAGTAATGACGGAACAAGCGTAGGCGGTCTGGAACCAGAAGGGTCAATTCAGGTTCCGGTTAATGGTGGTTTGTATTCCATCTTGCTGGGCAATTCCGCAATACCGGGCATGGGTGCGATAGATCCCTCGATCTTTCAACAACACCCCAACCTTCGGCTTCGGGTCTGGTTCAATGACGGAGTGAATGGTTTCGAACAATTCAGCCCCGATCGTCCCTTTGCATCAGTGCCCTATGCCTTTTCCGCAGGAAGTGCACCCATTGCTCCAGGATCGATTGATCACTCCTTGCTCAGCAATGCCCTCCGCTCGGATCTTAATTCTTCGCTTAAAAATATCACCCGAGACATGCTTCCAGATTCCGTGCTTTCCGATCTGAACAGGACGATTACCAAGAGCAACCTTGGAAACGATATTTTAAGTGACCTCAACGCCTCGATCACTTTGGATCGCCTATCGCCAGAAGTCCTATCTGCCCTGCAAATTTCCCCTGCAATTTCTACCCAGACCTTTGCCCGTTACGACCCTCTTACTCAAACCGCTCGAATTGAGGCACTCGCTAGAGGGCACAACCTTATCTATCAATGGCTCAAGAATGGACAGCCTATTGCAGGCACAAATGCTCCTGTACTTGAGCTTAGCAATCCGGTTTTTGATGACAACGCCACTTATGCCTTATTGGTCAGTAATTCTATGGGTCAAGCAACCAGCAATCCTCTCACGCTTCGACAAGCGGTTGGAGTTCCTCCTGCCGAGATGCCAGAGTTGGGACTTATCGGGCATTGGACTTTTGACGAAGGCGTAGGCACACTAGCCCATGATGTTTCTGGAAACCGCAGGCATGCCACCCTATTCAATATGGATGAGTCCGCAGCATGGGTGCCTGGAGCCATAGGGACAGCTCTTCACTTTGATGGAACCAATGATCAAATTATGACACCTGTAATCGATGGAGAGGTGAAAACTCTTGCTGTATGGTTGCAACCGGATCCTGGAACTGGCGTGCGTCCGTTTATTAATGTGGGCACCATGAGCCGCATTAGACTGAATGATCCTCTCGGGTCCGTTGGTCTAATGGTTGATCAAAATACCTCCACTTTCGCTCAATCCTCCAGCACCGGAAACTTGGTCTCGAGTGATTGGGTACATTTAGCATTTCGCTGGAATGGCGGAACCAATTCCTATCAGATTCTTGTTGACGGTGTGGCCAAGCCTGCAACTGCTGGTTCGACTAGCCATGTTACCTTGCGACAAGGTGTAAATCTTTTCGTTTCTGATGATAATGGGTCCAGATACGCCGGCAAAATGGACGACTTGCGGATTTACTCACGCTCGCTTACAACTTCTGAAATCCAAGTGTTATGTGATCAGGACGGGGACGGACTTAATGACCCTCGGGAATTATTTGCTGGAACAAACTTAAACAATCCCGATTCGGACGGAGATGGGGAAACAGACCTCGAGGAAATCATATCCGGTTCTTCCCCTCAGGATGTTAACGAAACGGCCATGACCCTTGCCCTTCAAAATGGTTTACTTGCTTATATTCCGTTCGATGAAACCAATGGTACTCAGTATGCCATGGACGTATCAGGTAATGGTCGTTACGCCACTCTTCTTGGCTTTGAGGGTAATCAAAGTATTTGGGAACCTGGCAAGATCGGTAATGCTATTAGGTTCGACGGGGTCAATGACTATTCAACTGTTCCGGCTACTCTAGGTTCCAACTTTACGGTTTGTCTTTGGATCAAGACCACCAGCAACGATGGAAATGCTACTGCCACAAATTGGAATGGCCCCATTGGCTTGGTCGCTGGTCCATTGGATACTCATGCCTTGATGCTCGCAACGGGCAAATTCAGACTTTGGTCAGGTACGTCCAATCGCTGTAGAAGAACCTCGAATACTAGCGTCAACTATGGATCCTGGACTCATCTTAGTGCTGCGAGAGAACATAGTAATAACAGTTGGGGTTATATGAAAATCTTCATCAATGGAAATCGCGATCAAAGCAATTTCATAGATGGTACAAACAATAACACTGGTTCGATTCTTCATATCGGAAGAACCCCAGATGGCACGGCCTACTTCAATGGCTTGATGGATGAATTATATATTTACAACCGAATATTAGGTGGCAAAGAAATTAAATCTATTTATGACCGCGGATTGAAAAGCTCTACCTTCAGTAGCTACGGGTTTGAACATAATACCTCCGATTCAAACGCCACCTTATCATTTCAGGATGCCCTTGTTACTCACATCCCGTTCGATGAAACCAACGGTACTCAATATGCCATGGATGTATCAGGTAATGGTCGTTACGCCACTCTTCTTAGCTTTGAGGGTAATCAAAGTAGTTGGGAACCTGGCAAGATCGGTAATGCTATTAGGTTCGACGGGGTCAATGACTATTCAACTGTTCCGGCTACTCTAGGTTCCAACTTTACGGTTTGTCTTTGGATCAAGACCACCAGCAACGATGGAAATGCTACTGCCACAAATTGGAATGGCCCCATTGGCTTGGTCGCTGGTCCATTGGATACTCATGCCTTGATGCTCGCAACGGGCAAATTCAGACTTTGGTCAGGTACGTCCAATCGCTGTAGAAGAACCTCGAATACTAGCGTCAACTATGGATCCTGGACTCATCTTAGTGCTGCGAGACAACATAGTAATAACAGCTGGGGTTATATGAAAATCTTCATCAATGGAAATCGCGATCAAAGCAATTTCATAGATGGTACAAACAATAACACTGGTTCGATTCTTCATATCGGAAGAACCCCAGATGGCACGGCCTACTTCAATGGCTTGATGGATGACTTAAGAATTTACAACCGTACGCTTACCGATTCCGAGGTTCAGGCTGTCTACAACCTTGGATTTTAAGATTTAAGTGTGTCCTTTTATCTTGGACTCAACGATCTATTCGTAATGGGTCCACATCCGCAGAACCAGTACGGTCTTTCTTTCTTTATCCACTTTGTAAACCAGGCGGTGCTGAATATTAATTCGTCTCGAATAAAACCCCTGCAGGTCACCTTTCAGACTTTCAAAAGGAGGGGGATTTTGAAAAGGATCCACTCCTAGAATAGCAATCAGTTTCAGGGCGGATTCCTTTAAATTACTCTTGGCCAATTTCTTGGCATCACGCTGAGCATGTCGGGAAAAAACAACCCTGTAAGTACTCACCACTCAAGCTCATCACTGGCTTGTTCAATCCCTTCCTCACTTGCCTGCTTAATCGAGTCGACCATGCCGGGAATGGCTTGAAGATTAAGGGTCTCCTGGATCGCCCGCCAATCACTCTCCGAGAGTAGAACCGCATTGGAACGCTTCCCGGTGATTTGAATAGGTTGGTGGGAATCATTGGCCTCATCAATTAAGGAATATAAAATCTTTCTAGCCTGAGTTGCGGAAATCGTAGTCATAACGCAAAAGCGTACGCATTTACGCACGCATTGTCAAATTTGATTACCTAAGTTTAGAAACTACGCACTCGGCGATTGTCTCTATGGATGCCAATTTCCCAATTCCTTCGTAGCCACAGGCAAGCTCACCCACCACTGGTTCGATGATTTCCACTCCCCTGCCCTTTAGAGTTTCCAGATTCTGTTGCACGGCTTCATGCTCGTACATTTTTCCATTCATTGCCGGTGCGAGCAGAACCGGAGCTTTGGTCGCCAAATAAATCGCACCCAATAAATCAGGGGCCAGGCCGTTGGCATAGTTTCCCACTTGTTGGGCGGTGGCGGGAGCGACCAGAAAGAGATCAATCTTATCCGCCAATTCAATATGACCGGGTTGCCAGCCTTCTTCCTCCCAAAAAGAAGTAAGGACCGGATTGCGGGAAAGCGTACCCAGGGTGAGAGCAGAAATGAACTTTGTGGCGGATTCCGTCATCACCACATGAACATCCGCCCCTGCATTGCGTAATTCACTAGTTAAATCCGCGGCCTTGTAAGCAGCGATCGATCCGGAAACGCCAAGGGCAATCGTTTTGCCCGCAAGTGGACCGGAAGAAGATGGGGTGAATTCCGTCATGAATGTCTACATTCATAATAAAATCTTAGCGTTACCGCAACCCAAGGCTTTCCGCTTTTCATACCCGATCGAAAAGAGTAAGATCACGACCCTTATGCAAAACAGCCCGATTACCAAATACCAACCGTGGGGAACAATTGATTTACCCGACCGGCAATGGCCAAGCCGTACTATTGATCGTGTCCCTTACTGGTGCAGTGTGGATTTACGGGATGGAAATCAGGCCCTCCCCATTCCCATGGGGGTGAAGGAAAAACTGGAACTCTTCCAACTTCTCTGTGACATTGGATTCAAGCAGATCGAGATTGGGTTTCCATCCGCCGCCCAGACCGAATTTGATTTTGCCCGGAAATTAATCGATGACCAATTGGTACCGGATGGGGTAGCCCTGCAGGTCTTGACCCAGGCACGGGAGCACTTAATCAAGCGAAGTTTTGAGAGCCTACAGGGTGCCCAGAAGGCAATTGTACACCTTTATAATTCCACCTCTCCCCTGCAAAGACGGGTGACATTTGGAATGAGTAAGGAGGAGATCAAAAACATTGCGGTGGAAGGCGTACGCCTGGTCAAAAAACTTTTACCCGAACTTCCCGACACCGAGGTACAGCTTGAATATTCACCTGAGAGTTTTTCCGATACCGAAGTGGATTATGCCCTGGAGGTTTGCGAGGCGGTGATGGAAGTGTGGGAACCGACCGAACAAAATCCGATCATTCTGAACCTGCCTGCCACCGTCGAACTGTTCACCCCCAATGTGCATGCCGATCAGATCGAATGGTTCTGCCGGAATATGCAGGAGCGTAACAAGGCGATTATCAGTCTGCATACGCACAATGACCGTGGGACCGGCACTGCAGCCACCGAACTGGGGCTCCTGGCCGGAGCTGATCGGGTGGAGGGTACCTTGTTCGGGAATGGGGAACGTACCGGAAACCTGGACATCGTGACCGTTGCCTTGAACATGTACGCCCAGGGGCTGCATCCGAATTTGAATTTCGAAAACCTCGACCATATTCGCGAGGTCTATGAAAGGACCACGGGGATGTCCGTGCACGACCGTCACCCCTACGGGGGCGATCTTGTTTTCACCGCCTTTTCCGGCTCCCATCAGGATGCGATCAAGAAAGGTATGGACTTGCGTAAAAAGGAGGGGGATTCAGATGATACCCGCTGGCAGGTGCCCTATCTTTCAATCGATCCCCGTGATATTGGCCGGACCTATGAGGAAATTATCCGGATCAACAGCCAAAGTGGAAAAGGTGGGGTTGCCTATGTATTATCCCGTGAATTTGGACTCGATCTGCCCAAGGCGATGCATCCTGAAGTGGGTCTGCTAGTCAATGAAAAGGCGGACTCGGAATCACGCGAATTGGCTGGCGATGAAATTTATGCGACCTTCAAGGCGGAGTACTTGGAAAAGAATGATCCGCTGGAACTCCTCTGCTACGATACGGGGAAGGAATCGGGCCAGGAGGAGGTTTCCTGTTCTGCAAAAATACGGGTAAGCGGAGAGGAGAAGGAAGTGTCCGGACGGGGTAACGGACCGATCAATGCCTTTGTGCATGCTCTTGAGCAGGAAGGGCTGAAGGATTTCAAACTGCTCGATTACCGACAGCATTCAATCGGCGAGGGCTCGGCCACGGAATCCGCAGCCTATGTTCAATTGCAGACAAAAGTGGGTCGTGTGGCTTATGGGTGCGGAATCAATTCAAGCATTGAAAAAAGCGGACTAATGGCACTTGTAAGTGCCTACAACCGAACGAGGTAATCTTGTCTAATAGCAACCCGAATGCCACCAGCATTAGCCTCGAAGGGGTGCTTGAACGTATCACTTTTTACAACGAGGAAAATGGATTCCTTATCGGCAAGCTCATGGGGAATGATAAGACCGCAGAGATTGCAGTGGTCGGGAAAGCTCCCAAGGTGCAGTGTGGAGAGACCCTCGCCCTGACCGGGAAGTGGTTCAATCATCCCAAGCACGGCCGGCAATTTTCATTCACATCCCTAAAAAGTAAATTACCTGCCTCCGCTTATGGTATTCGTAAATATCTCGCCAGCGGACTGATCCATGGGATCGGAAAAACCTACGCCAATAAAATTGTTGATCATTTTGGCACCGATACCCTACGGGTAATTTCCGAAGAATCGGGGCGACTCAAAGAAATCGAGGGGATTGGAAAACTGCGTGCCAAAAGTATTAAGGAAGCATGGGAAGAACAGAAGACTGTACGGGAGGTTATGATGTTCCTGCAGACTTATGGAGTAACCGATGCCCTATGCCTAAGGCTCGTGCGTAAATATGGGAATTCAGCAAAAACCATACTCGAGACTGAACCCTATCGAATCATTCGTGAGGTTAAAGGAATTGGGTTTAAAACAGCTGATAAAATCGCTTTAAATCTAGGGCTTGCCAGTAATGGACCGGCCCGGATCGATGCAGGAGTGCTCCACACCCTGCAGGAATCGGAAGATGAAGGTCATTCTCATGTGGAAAGACGAGAATTGGCCCTGAATGCGGCCAATTTACTGGAAGCGGATGCCCAGGATGTAGAAAACCGTATTGATGCCTTAATGAATGAAGGCGAACTGGTTACCTCCAAACCTGACTGGGTGCAGCATCCCAATGCTGCGAGAGCCGAAGAGACACTGGTTAGATGCCTGAAAAATCAATCTCAAGCGGCATCCTCCCTTCCTCCAATTCAAGTGGAAAAAGCGATTATCTGGGCACAGGAGAAAGCAGGTTTCTCTTTTGCGGACCAACAGGCAGAAGCGGTCAGGCAGGCCCTCCAATCAAAGATCTCGATTCTGACCGGGGGACCGGGAACCGGAAAAACTACTATCCTACGGGCATTGGTTTCCATCCTTCGGGCAAAGAAGACCAAAATACTATTGGCAGCACCCACCGGGCGGGCTGCACATAGAATGGCCGAAAGTTGCTCTCATTTTGCCCAGACTGTTCATCGGTTACTGAAATTTGACCCCAGTCAGGGAGGTTTCACCATGAACGAACAGAATCCCCTGACCTGCGATTTTGTGATCATGGATGAGGCCAGTATGCTTGACCTTAAACTAGCCGCTGCCTTGATCCGGAGCATCCCGCCCAAGGCTCACCTCCTTCTAGTGGGAGATGCGGATCAATTACCATCAGTGGGTTCGGGTAATGTGCTCAAAGATCTTATCCAGTGTAAACTTTTCCAGGTTACCCGCCTCGCCGTGACTTTCAGGCAGGCGGAAAATAGTGGAATCGTGGGATTGGCACACGGAATCCTTGCCGGAAAAGGTAGCCCTCCCCCGCCCGTTGACACACTTACTGAGATCAAACCGCAACATGATGTCCATTTTATCAGGGCCGTTACCCCCGAGGAATGCGTGACCGCGGTGACCAAGTTAAGTAAGGAGATTTTACCCAAAAAATTTTCCATCGACCCAAAAAATGATCTACAGATATTGGCCCCCCTGCATCGTGGTATTGGCGGGATCGGCAACCTCAATGATCAGTTGCGGGACGCCCTTAATCCCAATGGTGCCACCCAGGTAATGGGAGCCATGCTATTCAGGGAGGGCGATAAAGTCATTCAGACCCGAAACAATTATGACAAGGATGTGTTTAACGGCGATATGGGTATTATCGAGGCCGTGGACACACTCAACGGGAAAGTGGATATCGATTTTGAGGGGAAGAAGGTGAGTTACCAAAGGATGGAAATCACCGATTTACAACCTGCCTATGCCATATCGGTGCATAAGAGTCAGGGTAGTGAGTATCCAGTGGTAATCTTCCCCCTTCTCAAGCAGCATTTCATGATGCTACAACGAAACCTGGTCTACACCGGACTTACCCGAGCGAAGAAAAAGGTGGTTTTTGTGGGGGACCCTGCTGCCTACGCAATGGCAATCCGTAACGATAAGACCTTGGTGCGTCAGACTGATTTAATTCGAAAATTAACCAGCGGTTAATCAATTAATAAAAAGAAACTGCAACAGAAAATATAGTAGGACGGAAGGGCTTTAATCAGTTTATCTTCCCTGATTTTCAAATGCATCAGCACGGCTCCTGCCATCACCAGACAAAGCACTGCAGCAACGGGTTTAAGTAAAACGGGATAGAAAAATCCAATTATTAATAGAGCTGATGAAATGAGTTTGATCGCTCCAATAAGGTACATCGACCATAAGGGCAAGCCATAGACAATGAATTCTTCTTTCATGTTACGGGCTTTCCCTGGTCGAAATTTACTACTTCGGTTGAAACCTATCGTCCATGCATAGAAAATTCCCAATATAATCGATACATGAAAAATAGGTCCCACCAATGCATCCATCGGGTCAGGACGAAAATCGTAAATGGCTAGAGCGATCAATTAACGATGTGACAACGATCGTGATTGCCTGGAATCCCCAAACAAAGAGCCAATTCCCTGACTGAATACGCACCCACTGTGGCCGCGGCCGCGAATACTGAAAGTTCCTTTTCTAATTTCCTCGATCCGCAGGATAGGTATTCGGAATGTTCTCGCAGGATTCTTGTTCGAAACATCAATCCAGCCTCATGGTTACAATCTACGCAAGTAATTTCGTAGATGGGCATGGAGCGTAAGTTAATAATTTCCCACCAAATAAAAAAACCATTTGATCATGTAGAAAAAGGAATACAGAACTCCCCCGCCAAAAAGTCCCACAAAAGCCCACTCGACAAATTTCTTAACTCCCGGTCCTTCCAAAAACTTGGGTTGTTTTTCCATCGCCCCAACCATAACGATCAAATAAACAGCGATCGCAAAAATAGGCATCGTAACCATAAACCAATCAAATTCAGAACTCATATCTATATTTATGCCATAGAATTTCTCGAAGTCAAGATACCGTGTCCATCGAAAGATAATCTGAAATTGTCATTTAAAATTACCTTTTCAAGTTGTCTTTACTTTTCCGAATTGGATTGTAATCAAATAGAGCCAGCTATGCCTTTACTTACTTATTTTACCTTTTCTTACTCGTTCCAACTTTCTTTGTGATGCCAGAAACTTTTTCGAAGACAACAAATGAAATCATACGACATGTGGTCTGTTTCAAATTTAAAGATTGTGCGAAAAAATCTGAAATTGAGAGGATCGAGAATGAATTTACTGCCTTGAGGGAAAAAATTTCGGGTATCCTTTCCCTGGAATGGGGGAAAAATAATAGCCCCGAAAACTTAAACAAAGAATTTACCCATTGCTTTATTGTTTCCTTCGAAAGCAAACAAGCAAGAAAAGTTTATCTTCCTCACCCTCAACATCTTGCCTTTGTATCCATCTTAAAACCAATCCTTGAAGATGTATTTGTGATCGATTTCAACCCTTAGTGCTTTTCCCATGGTTCTAATAAAAGTAATCTTTTTTTTATTAAATAATGCCATCTTTACCCACTTTTTAGCAGGCGAGACCAAAACGCCTGCGATTATAGGAAATAACATGGTTTTGCAGCAAAATCACCTGAATCCCATCTGGGGCTGGGATAACCCAGGCCAAAAGGTCGAGGTTCTGATCTCAGACCAATCTCACCAGGGTAGAGCTGATCAAAACGGATACTGGAAGATTACCCTCAATCCCATGGAAGCATCCACTGCCCCAAAAACGATTACCATCCAAGGCAGCTCATCACTCAAATACGAAAATATTCTTATTGGAGAGGTATGGTTATGCTCCGGGCAATCAAACATGGGTTGGAGCGTGGGTCAGTCTGATGATAAAGATCTTGAATCCATGAGTGCCAAGTTTCCCAACCTTCGTCTTATCAGTGTACCACAAGTGGGAACCCAGGAACCTCAAAATGATTTCAATGGAAAATGGGAAGCAACCACCCCAAAAACCGCGATAAATTTTTCCGCAGTCGGTTATTTTTTCGGAAGGAAGCTTCATCAAATTCTCGAAGTGCCGGTTGGACTGATTGATAATGCATGGGGTGGATCCGCATGTGAAGCTTGGATTCCCCGAGATCGACTGAGTAAATTAGCAATAGCCAAGCCCTACATGGATCAATGGAGAGAGAAGGAGAAAACCTTCGATTTTTCCAAACTTCAAAAGACATATGATCAAAAAATGAAAATATGGCAGGAAAAGGCCGATGCCGCCAAAATAGCTGGAAAACCCACTCCCGGCGGTCGCCCAAGTGTTCCCAGAAATCAAATGACCAGTCAGCACCGTCCGGCTAACTTATACAACGGTGTACTCAATCCAATTATCGGCTATGGAATCAAAGGGGCTATCTGGTATCAGGGTGAGAGTAATTCAAACCGGGCTCATGCCTACCGTGAAGTTTTCCCCTTGATGATTCAATCCTGGAGAGATGCCTGGAAGCAGGGTGATTTTTCTTTTTACTGGGTACAATTGGCAGATTATCAAATCGAGCAGAAGGAACCTGTAAGTGAAAACTGGCCCGAACTCAGGGAGGCCCAAACTTTCACCCTTGATAAGCTCAAAAATGTTGGGGAGGCCGTGATCATCGATTTGGGGGAAGGCCGTGACATTCATCCCCGCAACAAGCAGACCGCAGCCAATCGTTTGCTTCGTAACGCATTGGCGAGGGATTATGGTTATGATCTTCCACACCGGAGCCCCCGCTACAGAGACTGCGAAATCAAGGGAAGCAAAGTATATGTGACTTTCGATCATGCTGGGGAAGGACTATATTGCTTTGACACAAGGGAGCCTGTTGGGTTTGCGATCAGTGGGAGAGACCAAAAGTTTGTGTGGGCCGATGCGAAATTAATTGGCAAAGATAAAGTCCAAGTCTGGTCAGATAAAATCAAGGAGCCCGTTGCCGTTCGCTACGCCTGGATGAGTAATCCAGTTTGTAATCTTTACCGCAAGGATGGCTCCGTAACCTTACCCGTTACTCCATTCAGAACCGATGACTTCCCCATGATCACGGAAGGTAACTGACTAATTATACACCCATGAAAACAATCCTCTTTATTTTTTTTGCAAGCTATGCCTCTCTCCTGGCCGGCAAACTTCCAAACATTCTGTGGTTAACCAGTGAGGATAACGGACCACACCTCGGTTGCTATGGTGATAAATATGCTGATACCCCCAACCTGGATGGTCTTGCTGCCAGAGGCATGATCTACACCAGAGCTATTTCCAATGCCCCCGTATGCGCTCCTGCCAGAACCACCATCATTTCCGGAATGTATCCAACCTCAACAGGTGCCGAGCATATGCGTAGTATGACCAACCTGCCCAAAAGTTTCAAAATGTATCCGGTCTATCTTCGTGAACTGGGTTACTATTGCACCAATAATTCAAAAGAAGATTATAACTTAGCAAAAGACGGGCAGGTTTGGAACGAAGGGGGACGAAAAGCGACCTGGGCAAACCGTCCGGATAAAGACCAGCCATTTTTTGCCATTCACAACTTTACGATTTCTCATGAAAGTCAGATTCGCAAGCGTCCGCATCAACAAGTACACGACCCGAGAAAGGTTCGGATCCCTGCATATCATCCAGATACCCCGGAGGTTCGGCAGGACTGGGCACAATATTATGACAAGCTTAGCGAGATGGATAAGATGGTGGGTGAAAAACTCCAATTACTGGAGAAGCAGGGACTGGCCGAAGATACCATTATTTTCTATTACGGAGACCATGGTTCCGGAATGCCCAGAAGCAAGCGATGGCCTTATTTTTCCGGAATCAATGTTCCTCTGATTGTTCATGTTCCAGCAAAATGGAAACATCTTGCCTCTTCCGAGTATAAGGTAGGTGGAAGTTCAGACCGACGGGTGGGATTCATCGACCTAGCCCCCACCCTGCTTAGTATCGCTGGCCAAAAGCCTCCTCAGCATATGCAAGGACATGCCTTCATGGGAACAGAGGAAGCTCCCGCTCAGGAATTCGGATATGGGTTCCGCGGACGTATGGATGAGAGATATGATATGGTTCGATCAGTAGTGGGAAAAAAATTCATCTACATCCGCAACTACATGCCACACAAATCTTACGGTCAGCATGTTTCATACATGTTCCAAACACCCACCACACAGGTTTGGAAAAAAATGTTTGATGAAGGAAAATTAAACGAATCACAAAGTTATTTCTGGAAAACGAAACCCCCGGAAGAATTGTATGATTTGGATAATGACCCCGATGAAGTGAATAACTTGGCCAAATCCAAAAAACATGCTGACATCCTAATGAGTATGAGAAGGGCCCACCTTGATCACATCAATCAAATCATCGATGTTGGTTTTCTTCCTGAAGGCGAAATTCACTCCCGCTCCGCAGGGTCCAATCCATACGACATGGCCAGAACAGACAAGTATCCTTATAAAAGAATCTTCCTGGCAGCGGACATGGCATCGGGCCTATCGCCCTGGGCAACCAAAACCCTAATTAACTATCTTAGGGACAAGGATTCTGCGATACGATATTGGGGGGCCATGGGGTTATTGATGAGAGGTAAAAAAGGTCTTTCCATAACAGGAAAATATCTTGAAAAGGCATTGCATGATGATTCTCCTTATGTGCGGGTGGTGGCAGCCGAGGCTTTGGGGAAATTCGGAAATCAAGATCAGGTTACCCAGGCGGTGAATACCCTGGGTCAAATCGCCGACCCGGTCAAAAATGGATGCTTTCCATCGATGCTGGCAATGAATGCAATTGATCATCTCGATGAAAAAGCGAAGTCTTTATTACCCATAATTGAAACCATGCCTCAGGTTCCCGAAGGGGTGGATAAGAGGTTTCAGGGTTATGTGGGTCGCTTGGTAAAAACTACAACCGAAGAATTAAAAAACAAGTAATGACCAGATATCTCAGCCCAAAATTCGGCTTCTTTAGCTTCTTGATACTCTTCTTCTGTTTCGCTTTACAGGCTAAACCGAACCTAATTTTCATCATGGCTGATGATCTTGGCTACGGTGACTTGGGCTGTTTTGGTCAGAAATTAATCAAGACGCCCAGGCTCGACCAAATGGCGAAGGAGGGAATGAAATTCACCCGCTTTTATTCCGGCTCCACAGTTTGTGCTCCCTCAAGAAGCGTGCTTATGACCGGCCAGCATATGGGACGCACACATGTCAGGGGCAACGCAGGTGGCGATATGTCCCGTCAAAGTCTTCGGGAAATTGATATTACAGTAGCCGAAAAACTAAAGGATGCAGGATATGCAACTGCCCTGATTGGAAAGTGGGGATTGGGGGAAATCGGACAGGAGGGGCATCCTTTAAAACAGGGCTTCGATTTTTTTTATGGCTATCTAAATCAGGTACATGCCCATAACTTTTATCCTGAATTCTTATGGCGAAACCAAAAAAAGCATATACTGAAAAATGTGGTTAAGCCTATATCAGATAAGCCAAGAGCCGGGTTTATGGGAGGCGCTGCAACCAAGCGGGTTGAATACAGTCACGATCTATTTACCCAGGAAGCCCTTACCTGGATTAAAACAAATAAAGAGAATCCGTTCTTTCTATATCTTCCCCTGACTATTCCCCATGCCAACAACGAAGGTACCCGAATGTTTGGGGACGGTGCGGAGGTGCCTGATTATGGTATTTACGAAAAAGAGGATTGGACTAAACAGGACAAAGGACAGGCTGCGATGATCACCAGGATGGATCGCGATGTCGGAAAAATTCTCGATTTGCTTGTGGAATTGAAAATTGAGGAAAACACCCTGGTCATGTTTACCTCTGACAATGGCCCCCACAACGAGGCCGGGCACAACCCAAAACTCTTCACCCCCGCTGGTCCGCTTCGGGGAATGAAAAGAACACTCACCGAAGGGGGCATTCGGGTACCCACCCTCGCTTGGTGGCCCCAAACAATTAAGCCCAATTCTATTTCTGATCAACCCCTCTATTTCGGAGACTTAATGGCCACCGCCTGTGAAATGAGCGGAATCAATCTTCCCGCTGAAACTGACAGCCTGTCATTTCTTCCCTCGCTTAAAGGGAATACTGCTAAACAAAAAAGACATAAATTTCTCTACTGGGAATTTTACGAAAGAACATTCCGACAGGCAGTTGTCATGGAAAACTGGAAGCTGATCCGGGCAGACATGGATAATCAGAGACTTGAGCTCTATGATTTGAAAAACGATATCCACGAAAATTCGAATCTAATCCAAGAGCAACTTGCAGTCGCTCAACGAATGCTCAGTTACATGGAAACAGCCCATTCCCCTCACCCCAACTGGCCTACGCCCGGAAGTAAAAAATAGTACTTTGCTTAGGTTTCTATACAAGGAATCAGGCTACCATCCTTCATCCCATGGATAATTTTCTTGTCTAGCGGACAAAAGCTGGCGAGCGTCCCAGACCATTTGGCGGTTTTGTCAGTAATAAAAAAATAAGGTGACAGCCGTACTCGTCCCCGCTCATCAATGGATTCGCCCTGGGCCGAAATCAATTTATGCGTAAAACTGCGTGGTTTCTTAAATTCCTGTAATATGAAGACGGGATTTGGGTAATCCCTTATTGCCTGAGCCAGAGCAGCCGACCATTCGTTTGCAGAAACATCGTCTCCAATTATCACACTCCTTGCCCCCCAGGCTGTTTCGTGAAAACCACTTGCTTTGAGAACCAGCTTCCTTTCTTTTTTGGAAGCCTTGGATAAATCTGACCAGCTTGTTATTCTCTGCCCCTGGACTAACGGTCCATCCAGAAACGCTCCGGGAGGAACTTCGCGTGGATCCATCACCCAAGATTCCGGAATCGCAGACCGTAGTATTTGTAAATCTTGTTTACTTATGTTCTCTTCCCAAAAAGAATGCAATCGATGATGGTGAAAAAGGGCGAGAGATAATTTTTCCTCCTGATTATGCTTCATGGGTGGTGTCACCACCACTCCTCCCTCTTCCACTAACCTGGCAAGAGCGGGCATGATCTTTACATTTTTATAATCGAACAACTCCCAAAACCGATAGATTAGACTAATTTTTTTATGGTGAAAAAAGACGGAACCATTCTTCATACTCAAATCATCCGGAGAACAGGCTTGTATGGAAAGACCCAGTTTACCTAACTCATGGCAAATCCATTCCATTTCCGGGAGGTAAGTATTTGCCTCTTCACTCACTGCTATCACCATATGGGCTTTTTCTCCACCCAGATGGCGGGCAGCCCAGACCAGCGCATCCCTAAAGGAAACAACCATTCTTGGTTCCTTCATCATTTCAAAAGTAACTTCCAAATGGGCCGTCAGTCCAATTCCCCCCGGAACCGAATCCCATTCCGTCAGTGCAATCCCTTCTGCATGAGGGATGAGATCAGGCCGGAGAACCAAAGGGATTTGCTTTTGGACCGCATCGGAACGTCCGTGTTCGATCAACCAGGCAGGTTTTCCTTCGTCATAATATTCGGCAATCCAAGGTGCAAAGAGACTTGCGTTCCGGATCAGTGAATCCCCCTTCCACGATCTTCTGTAAAGAAGATCAATTCCCTGGTAATAAGCAACCGCCGCCTTCCCCAGTTTATCAATCCATTGGTAAACATGACCTGGCAAAGGCCAAGGGCTTGGCGACCAACGCCATGTTTTATCAGCAAACAAAGATTTTTTTGAATACTGCCTGGCTTTTGCTGCAGTTAATCCGGGACTCATTCCAAGGAGGGTTAATCGTCGACTTGAATCTCTTTATTTCTCTGCCGGGGACAACCGGCTCGAAGCCAGCCATTCACGAAGGGGTCTAATTCTCCGTCCATCACCGCCTGCACTCCGGAAGTTTCCACTCCGGTTCGTAAGTCTTTCACCATTTGATAGGGTTGAAAGACATAACTTCGGATTTGATTACCCCAGCCCATTTCTCCTTTCTCACCGTAAAACTTTTCCATCTCCGCCCGCTTTTCATCCTGTTGTTTTTCATAGAGCCTGGACTTCAAGACTTTCATGGCTGTTTGTTTATTTTTCAACTGGGAACGCTGATTCTGACATTGCACCACAATGTTGGTGGGAAGATGGGTCAACCGTACTGCCGAGTCCGTTTTGTTCACATGCTGTCCGCCTTTACCACTTGAACGGTAAGTGTCAATTCGAAGATCATCATCAGGAATATCCATTTCAATGTCACCATCTTCAATCTCAGCGATGACATCAACCGAGCAAAAGGAAGTATGACGGCGTTTATTTGAATCAAAGGGGCTAATTCGTACTAAACGGTGAACGCCTCTTTCGGCTTTGGCATAACCATAGGCATTCAGACCATCGATTCGGATCGAACACCTGCTAATCCCCGCCTCTTCTCCCGGTTGCAAATCCTGCATTTCCACTTCAAAGCCTCTTCGTTCCGCCCAGCGAACATACATCCGCATCAGCATATCTGCCCAGTCACATGACTCGGTACCTCCCGCTCCTGCATGAATACTAAGCAGAGCGGGCCGGACATCGAACGGTTCATTCAAGAAACTGGCTACTTCTAGGTCATCAATCCGGGAAATTAAATGATTCAGGGTAGAGACAAACTCTTGGGCCATTTCCTGATCATCCTCATCCTCTTCGCACAACTCGCAGAGGGCTTCAAGATCATCAACTTCTGATTTAAAATCTTCGATCCTTGAAACCGTTTGCTTTAAACGATTACTCTCAGAACCCACTTTTCTCGCGTTGGCCTGATCATCCCAAAAGGCTGGAGCCGACATCTCAAGCTCCAAGTTAGCAATTTTATTTTTTTTATCCTCGCATTCCAAAAACTTCCAGAGATGCCGGGTCCGTTTGATCAATTCTTGTAGGCTGCTTTTATCATCGGGCAATATCATAAATTAAATTGTAAAATCCAAGTTTTCAGGGGGGTCTGTATGTAGTCCGCATTCTCGACCATGGCCACCATGTCGAGCTTCTTCAGGGCTTTCAACTTCGGATAATTTCCTCGTACTGTGCCAATCACCAACCGAATCATAGCCCATCCCATCCAATGGATGATAAGGCAGGTTGTGATTTGGAAGATACTGATAGGTTTCCCGGTCCGTCCAGTCAAGAATCGGGTATAACTTATAAATTCCGTTTTGATTTTCAATAAAGGATAAATGAGATCGTGACTCCGCCTGCGATTTGCGCAGCCCGGCCAACCAAAGGGTTGTATCATGCTCTTGAAGTGCACGATCCATCGGTTCCCTTTTATTGATATAGTTATATTTTGACATCCCTTCCTTTCCCTGCTCCCAAAGTTTGCCAAAGGCAGCCTCCTGAAAGGCAGGCGTCATATTTGCAGAATATGTCTTCACCTGAAAAGTAAGATGCTCTTGGAGGTTACCAGCATATTCGTAAGTGGCTGGGAACAAATAGCCTGTGTCTACAAAGATAATCGGAATTTCGGAAGAAGCCTGCTTCAACAAGTGAATCATGACCGCACTTTGTAAACCAAAGCTCGTGGATGCAACCACCCCATTGCCGAATTTTTCAACCGCCCATTCTATTCGAGCGGAAGCGTCCAGTGGGGCTAGTTCGTGGTTCCACAAATCAATTTTTTTTATTTCTGCTTTCAAGGATAATATAAATACTTTGTCAGAAAATTCTTCATGAGTAAAGAGTTTGCCTGAACCTTTGACATACAACTTGAAATGAAGTTGGTTTCTTCAAAGAATTGAACTACAAAGAACGAATGGATTCAATTAACCAGCTCATTTTAAATTATCCGAAACTTGAGAACTTAGAAAATGATGTAAGAACTGCCGCACGAATTATAACTGATTGTTTCAAATCAGGAGGCAAGCTCCTTCTTTGTGGAAACGGAGGGAGTTGCGCTGACTGTGAGCACATATCTGGTGAAATGGTCAAACAGTTTGCCAAGGACAGGCCCTTGGAATCAGATATAATGGCCAAACTTGGCCCTGAACTTACTGCTGAACTTCATGGGGGATTACCTGCCCTCTCTCTTCCATCCATGATTGGATTCCACACCGCATTCAATAATGACGACAATCCTGAGTTTGGGTATGCCCAGCAGGTAATTGCCTTTGGGAATCCCGAGGATACACTCTGGGGCATCAGTACCTCAGGGAACTCTAAAAATGTAATTAATGCAGTCAAAACTGCCAAGGCGCTTGGCTTACATACGATTGGTCTGACCGGTGAAGATGGTGGAACCTTATCCAAAATTGTACACACCGCCATCCATGCCCCGGCAGGGAATGTTGCAAGGATTCAGGAATTACACCTACCCATATATCATGCCATTTGTGCATTCGTTGAAGACCAAATTTTTCCCTGAATAGTAATGACAGATCGATCTGATCTGCTTGATAAACTGGATTCCAAGCTATTGGAAACCGCGGTGAAACTTGCTACTATTTTTAAACAGAAAGGGGGTGGCTTGCTCCTAGTTGGTGGTTCAGTACGTGATTTGATTTTAAATCAATCTCCCAATGAACTCGATTTCGAAGCGAGAGGCACGAATCTGGAAGAGATCAAAGTATGGCTGGCCAAGGATTTTAAATGTGATGAAGTGGGAAAAGCATTTGGGGTTCTCCGCATCAAAGGCCAACCGATTGAAATTGCCCTTCCTCGTACCGAAACCAAGTCGGGAACCGGACACAAAGGCTTTGAGGTCCAGATAGCCCCGAACCTTCCTTTTGAGAAAGCCGTACAGCGTCGAGACTTTACCATCAATGCGCTAGGCTTATGCCCACTAACGGGCCAATTTTTTGATCCATGCGACGGATGCTCTGACATAAATTCGAAAATACTTCGTCATATCGGCCCTGCATTCTGCGAAGACCCCCTTCGGGTGCTCCGCGGAATGCAGTTCATTGCCAGGTTTGAACTCACCCCCCAACCGGAAACTACAGAGCTTTGTAAATCCATGAATATGGAAAATTTGGCACCGGAAAGAATTTTCGAGGAGTGGAAGAAATTTATTCTAAAGGGAATTCATCTTTCGGAAGGCCTAGGTTTTTTAAAAAATACAGGATGGGTTAAATATTTCCCTGAGCTTTCCGCATTAATCGGGTGTAAACAGGAACCTGAATGGCATCCTGAAGGAGATGTTTGGGTTCACACTTTGCACTGCATGAATGCTTTTGCCCGTGATAGAATCGGAGATGACTGGGAAGATCTGATCGTCGGATTGGCTGTTCTTTGCCATGATTTAGGAAAGCCCCTAACCACCAAAATCGACAATGATGGCAGGATTCGCTCACCGATGCATGAATCACGGGGTGAAAACCCTACCCGATCTTTCCTTTCGCGCCTAACCAATCAAGTTGACTTGCATGAGCAAGTAGTGCCTTTGGTTAAAAGACATCTAACTCCACGGACATTCTATAAAGATCAGGCAAGTGATGGCGCCGTTCGCCGCTTGGCCGGAAAAGTGGGGCGAATTGATCGGCTTGTCCGGGTTGCTGCTGCGGACATAGCCGGTAGACCGCCCAGAAAAGACGATTTCCCGGAAGGTCCGTGGTTACTTGCGCGTGCAGAAGAATTACAGGTAAAAGATTCGGAACCTAAACCGATTATTCTGGGTCGCCACCTCATTAAACGCGGACTCCAACCGGGCCCCGAATTCGGTCCCATCCTTGAACAATGCTTCGAAGCACAACTCGACGGCGTCTTCGAATCCGAACCGGACGGCTTTATGTTTCTCGAAGATTTCCTCTCGAAACGGGAATAACCTCCACCCGGTGAAACCCAACTTACTGATTACGAAGGATTCTTTGTTGGGAGGCTTCGCTCAGCCCACTTTGTGGAAGCCAATCCCGAATACTTTCGGGGTTCTTCTTGTAGATTTTCTTGGCCACATGCACCGCAACCTTTTCTCTTCCCAAAGCATCCGTCATGAGTAGGGCTTGCTCGATGGCATCATAGGGGTCAACCTCCGCCATCCGCATTGCGTAGGCAGCACGAACCCCATCATTGGCACTTTCAGCGGGGCTTTCCTTGATCCAGGATGCGTTTTGCAGCAGCTGCTCTCTCGACATGTTTCCGACGATGCTCGCAGCGGCAGGACGCCAAAGATCAGTTTCCAATCCTTTGGCCCACTCAAAAGCCGCCTCAGGATCTTTCCTGGCCCATGCACCACCAAGCCTTTTGACTAATTCCTTATCATAAACCCGGGTACCCTTCAAACTATCCACCCAGGCAGAAGCAGCCTGAGGGTCCGACTCCACCCATCTCGAAGCCACCTCTCCAACCACCTGGCCGTTGACCTTCTTGTTGGTAAGGTGCGATTCCAGCCAACTCGCTGCCAGTCCGGGGTCTTTGGATGCAATCCTTTTTGCGGTTTCACTGTACATCCAAGGCTGGATATGGTTGTCGCCCGGATTGCGGTTGATCCACTCAGCCAAAAAGCTTGAACTCCTGGGAATCGCACGCTTGATCACTGCATTGTAGGCGGACTGAACATAACCCTGACTCCTATCGAGCCGCCCCAGCCAGTCAATGGCTCCCTGAATGCCGCGTTGCTCGACCACTGACTCCCCCACTACATCGGTCATCCTTGCCCGTAACCTAGGTTCCTTAATCGAGGATACAAATTGATGAGCTCCCTCAAGATCGATTCTCCCCCATCCGCGGACCAGGCCGTGATAAAGTCCAGGATCCACCCTGTCCCTGGACATAACAAAGTCATAAGCAGCCTGCGGATCGGTTGCGGTCCAACCTGACATGGCCCAGATGTGCCCGCCCTCAACACGATGGGCATTGGGATTATCCATCAGGTAGTTGAGGGCCGAAGCTCCATCGACTTTAGCCCAAGCATGAAGGAAAAGACGGTAATTATTATCGGTGTGATAAGAGGATGGCATTTCTTCAAAGACCCGTAAAGCATCGCCGGCATTTTCCGGAGTGAGCCGGGCAAGCATGTCGGCAATGACCGCATTTCTGCCTACCAGATCGTCGCTGACCAAAGCGGGAGCCAGCACCTCGCGAATACGGTCGCCTGTAAGGGGCTCTTTGCCAACTCGCTCCAATTCAGCTGGCAGAAAATTAAGTTCAATCGGTTGGGCTTCCACTTCCCCAACAATTACCATATCCTCTACTTCTGGCCTTTGCTTCCGTGGGCCTTCACTGAGCTTTTCCAAAAGAGCATCCAGTTCCTCGTCCTGAATTTCGCGTCGCAGGCTGTCTTCCAGAACTTTCTTCTCAATGGGATCGAAGGGATTCCTCGAAAGAGAGCCGAAATAAAAGGATAAGCTTATGGTCAGCGTCCAAAGCACGCCGTAGATGATCTTTCTATTCACTAGACGAAGCTAGGAAAAGATTAGGTAACGAACAAGCAGGAAGAAAGAGAATCGGGAAAGTATTTTTTTCAATGAACAGGCTCGACCTCAGTAAAAAATAGAAGCAAAGTATCGGGTAATTTCTTCCTCTCGATTATCCATGGAGAGGTACTGAGCTCCCAGATCACAGATGAAACAACATTTACTTTTTCTCCTCCTGCCGTTTTGCTTAGACGCTGAGAATTTTCTCTCCCTCCAGGTCTCGGACTTATCATTCGAAAATGGAGAAAGCCCATCCAAACGGATCGACTCCAGCCAGGCTTACGCTTTGCAGTTTTCTCGAAACCTGCGAATGTATCTCCCAAGCAATCTACCTTATCTGAGAACTAAGGACGCTTCCGAAGCTTTTCTTTCTTTTCGAAAAGAAATCATTTCTTCCCGAAGGCACCCTGGTTTTTCTTGCGATGACCTCATTCTGTGTTTTCACGAACCCAAGTCAAAGATTCAAGGATCGCTTATTTTATACGACAAACAAGACGGTTGGAAACCATTCCCATTCACATTTGAACTCCAAAACATAAACAATCTGTTAACCGAGCAAAGAAGCGAGGAAGAATATCTCAAACATCGGATCACTCGCTATCAATGGCTTCAGGATTTGCAGGTTCCAGGTACAGCTTGGTTCAGGCATCAACTAAGCACAGACCAAGCGAAGTTAGCTATCCTACAAGGTGAAGTCATTTTAAAATCAAACAGTCTGGGATCGAATGCAACCCGTCCAAGCCGAAAGGTGGGACTGGAAGCTATGATGGATTTATTTTCCGGAGGACGAGCCATCAGTGAAAATCTTCAACTCGACCGAGAGTTACGCCTTTCCAGCGATGAACAAAACCGAACCATCCCGGTCTCATCGGTTACCGGAATTACAATCGATGAGATATCGTGGAAGGAGTGGATGGAAGATGAAAAACCAAAACTGGATTCAATTGCCTCCATCCTCCCTCACGACCAACACGCCATCATTTTCTCATCTTATTCGAGCATGCTCGAAGTTATGGACGAAGCAACCGCTCGAGGGACTCCATTACTCCGCTTAAGCGAAGACCGATCAGAAAGTGCCCGTTCAAAAGAAAAATATTCCCAGCAGCTCTGCCTACCAGTTGACGAATTTTCGCGAGTCCTTGGAACAAAATTGATTTCATCCGTCGCGATCACGGGCAGTGATCCATTTTTTCGCACCGGCACTTCCCTAACCCTTGTTTTTGAAGCCAAGCAAAAGCAGGCTCTGCTTGCTGCCCTCGCTTTGCAAAGAATGGAAATACAAAAAAAATTCCCCAAAGCAGAGGCTGTTGCCGGAACGATTCCTCGCGCTCAGAAGTATAAATATAGAGGAATCAAGACCGAAGATTGTTCAATCCAAAGTTTTGTTTGTTCGTTTGAAAACTTTATTGTCGTAACCAATACATTAGAACAACTTACCCTCCTAGCCCGGGTATTTGACAAAAAGGAAACCAATTTAGCCTCGCTGGAGGAGTACCATTTTTTTCGTCAACGATATCCCATAACCCCCACTACCAAGGAAGATGCATTCCTCATGATTACTGATGCCACCATCCGCAGGTGGTGCGGTCCGGAATGGCGGATCGGTGCGTCGAGACGGACTCGTGCCGCCTCCTCCCTTGCCGAATTACAAGCGAGAAAAGAAAGCGGAAATCCACTAAATACCACGCAATTCCCTGAACTGGGTAAAATATCAGTGATTAATGGACTCATCCAAAGCTCAAATTTCGGAAATCTCGCCTTTCTTAAATCCGTCAATGAACTTAACATAGAAAAAGTCACTCCTGCTGAAAAAAAAGCCTATGAATTCTTTCGGGATCGCTACCAAAGTCATTGGTCTAAATACTTTGATCCCATTTCTGCAAAGCTGAGCATTGAAAATGATATCATTAAGGCCGATTTATCCATCCTGCCTTTGATAGGGGGCACCGACTACAGACAAATGATTCAAATGGTCGGAGAAGTGAAATTAAAACCTGAATCAGGAGACCCTCATGCTGAAACCGTATTTCATTGGATAAGTGCACTCGACATGGATTCACCCCGTTTCAAGCAGGCAAGTAATTTTGCAGCGATTTTGGCTCCCTCATTGGGCGTTGGGGCATTCAGTTGGGTGGGAGAATCGCTTTCCTTCTACATGGACGAATCTCCTTTTTTCGAGGATATGCAAAAAGCTTTTCGTGATGGTGGCATAAAGGGATTGGAGAATTTTTCTGAAAAAAACCTGGGACGGATTCCTCTAGCCATGAATGTGGAAGTAAATAACCCGTTTAAACTTACAGCATTCTTAGCAGGATTGCGGGCATGGATCGAACAGACTGCTCCAGGAATGACGCTGTGGAGTAATCATTCCCATAAAGGACAGGGCTATGTTAAGATTGCTCCGGGTCAAAGGCTCGAAAGTGACTTAATTAAGGAGGGATCGACGGCAATTGCCTTGTATTATGTGCCGTCACCCAAGCTTCTTACCGTAAGTTTGAGTGAGCAAATTATCAAGCAAGCGATAGAGCGTAATCTCATTCACAGA
This sequence comes from uncultured Verrucomicrobiota bacterium, assembly GCA_902612125.1. Lineage (GTDB taxonomy): Bacteria > Verrucomicrobiota > Verrucomicrobiia > Opitutales > Seribacteraceae > Seribacter. The sequence goes on along the minus strand of CACMBV010000018.1, from coordinate 12,535 downwards.
GACAAAACTGCAACTCTTCCAAAAGCGAATTGGGGAGGTATGAGTTCTGCATTTATCGCTACAAATCCAGTCACTTCTATTTTGGATTTTATCATGAGTGGAAATGTAATGAATGGTTTACAACGAAAATCATGGAAAAACATACATGCACTTAACGAATGGAGAATTAATTTAAAAAAGGAAAATCCCCTCGCCTATCATAAAAGAGTCTGGCAGACTGAACTACTTTGCCCGGGTGGAGGCGAATATGAATGGAATCAAAAATTCCAAACTTATGAATCTTCAGCCTACGGTCATCCCGCAGAGCCTAAAACCCCAGCCAAGTTAAGTTTATTGGGAAAGTGGGAATCGATAGATCTTGGAATTATATTTGAAACTGATGGCCTGAGAATCAAGGCTGAACTCAATAGGAGCAATGAGCAGTAAAACTAGGAGAGCTTTTGCTGAGCTTCCGCGACAGATTCAAAAATCTCCGCCTCTTCACAGCCGTCAAGGTTACGCCACATTTCTGAATCTTCCCCCGTTATCACAAATCCCAACTTGAATGGACTTCCCATTTCCTCAATTAACTCAGCAAACTCACCGACCAATTCAACCGAATCCTCCCCGACTTCTTCAATTGCTGATAGATCCATCACCACATTTTCAATCCCATCATTAATGGTAGTGCGAATACGGGAGGAGTAACTGCTTTTAATATCCTCAAAAAGTTCCTGAGTAATAATTTTAGGAACTCTAAAAAAGAGGATATTTTCCTCAAGATCAAAATATTGATCGGAAGCATCAAGATTTAGGACTTCATACATCGTGGATGTTACTTTGTTCCTTTCAAAAGGTTTTGAAATAAAATGAGAAAACCCGGCTTCGGTGGCTTTTCTCATCGCTAAGTCATCTCCTTTAACCAGCATACCCACAACTGGAGCCGTTGATGACTTTGGATTGGTCTTGAGCTTACGCCTCAACTCCACAGCACCATCATCAGACAAAGAACAGCTAATGATGTAAGTGTTAAAATCATAGGACTCGGAAAGAGAGATCGCTGAATCAATATCAGCCGCACCTTCAATGATCCAGCCTGGATCTTTCGCGAAGTCTTTGATCTGCTCAATGATCATCGGCTTATCATCCACAACTAAAATCCGAATCTTTCTATCAGACTCCTCTGCGTCATTTAAACTTGAAATATTTTTTAGAAAATCATTACGGGTATTACCCTGAATCGCGACCGCATTCATGCGGCATAAACGCCGGCCTAAGTTCCTAATAATTTTGACGGCAAACTTGGGATTTTCCTCAACAAACTGACTAAGCTCCATATCAAAGTACTTCACTACTACCCCTGTCTTTGCACGGATTGAGGCATCCCTCTTGTGACAAAGCAACTCACTCAACTCCCCAAACATGGCTCCCGGTAAAGTGATCTCATTAATCACCCTTTCTTCTCGAGTAACTTCCAATTCTCCCTGTTCCAGAATATAAAATCCTTTGCCAATATCTCCCTCTCGAAGAATAAAATCACCGGGATTGTAATGTAGTGTTTCGAATATCATAAAAAATAATTGTAGATATTGAGCTGATCTGTTCTGAAACCAAAAGTCGATTCAAAACATATTACCAAAAGAGATATTTAGCTTGATTCAGACTTGGTTAAATTTTCGACTGCTAACTTTACCGACTCACAAACTACCCAATTCTCACAGCCATCCAACTTGTTCCAATTAGAGGAGTCTTCCCCCTCGGCTACAAACGCGGTTTTAAAAGGATTTTCAATTTGTTCCAAATGCTCGGCCAAATCTGTTACCAATTGAATGGACTCTGCCCAAACTTCGGATAGTTGGGATACATCCACTACCATTTTATCGACACCATCGTTAATTGCCGCACTTATTCTTCGTGGAAAACTACGATTAATCTGAGCTAAAAGCTCTTCATTCAAGGTGGCTGGAACCCTAAAGTAAAGGGCACCTTCGAGAAGATTAAAATATTGATCAGAGAAATCCAAGTTAAGCATCTCATATAAAGTGTTAAGTGCTTTATTTTTCTCAATTGGCTTGGAGATAAAAGCGGAGTATCCAACAGCAGTTGCGTCATTCTTGGCTCGATCATCCCCTTTGGTCAAAAGGCCGGCAACCGGGGTTTTGGCAGACATGGGATTTGTTTTCAGTTTCCTCTTCAAATCAATCGCTCCATTGTCGGGAAGGGAACAACTAACAATGATTGCAGAAAAGTACTCCTTATCACAGATTGTGACCGCCTCATCTTCCGAAGAGACCCAATCGAGAACCCACCCTGTCTTAGATAAACTCTCCCTTAGTTGCTCAAAAATTGCCTGCTTTTCTTCCACTATCAGTAACCGAGTGACCTGATCTTTGACCGAGGATTCTCCGGAATCATTGACAGATTTAAGGATGTTATTCCGGGCATCTCCCTCCATCGCTATTTCATTCATGCGTATTAGTCTACGTCCAAGATTTCGGATAATCTTAACTGCAAATTTGGGATTTTGTTCCACAAATTCCGGCAGGCTGATATTGAAAAATTTGACTGAGGCCTTGGTTTTCGCACGAATCGAGGCATCCCGCTTATACATTAGCAACTCACTCAACTCACCAAACATGGAACCACGGGAAGTAATCTCATTCAGGATTTTATCTCCACGAATGACTTGAAGCTCTCCTTCTTCTAAAATACAAAAACCTTTGCCAATCTCTCCTTCCTTCAGAATCAATTCCCCAGGCTCGAAAGTTTGAACTTCGTAAATCACAATTAAATTTTCCTACGATTTAAAAAAGATAAATCAACCCTCAAAGACAAATTTTTACCAACACTAAGCTCAACCGGCTTGATACTGTGACAAAAAACAAACATAACAAAGATTGATTTAGTTTCATCAAGGAATAATAAACTTCAATCTTTCTTTGAGCCAATTCTTTTTCTACCGCTATCAGTTCATTATAACCTCTCCCGATGGGCCAAACCTAGTTCCTGCGATGCACAGTTGGAAAATAAGATCCCCACCCATTTGTACTGTTTGATAGGTAAAATCTGCAAAATTTGAATTACCTGTCCTTTTATATCAAACACAATTTAAACGGAGGGTCAGCTTCTGATCGATTCTCTTTCTTGCCGCCCTGCCAGAGGCTAATGTCATCTTCACAGTCACAATCCTACCAAAGTTCAGAATTTTAATTAGTGCCATCGATAAACAGACTACATTGATCCCAGATGATGTCGGACAACTGAATTGAATCTTGGTTCTTGTAGCCAAAAAAAGATAGTATCGAGAAGAGACCCAGTCAGTCCTCTCTTCATTCCAAAATTGAGGACTTGGACTTCAAATCAAGCAAGCTCATGTCAGATGGAAACTGAAAAGCCCGTAAGCCAAAAATGGGAAGAGAAGCGAGCAAATGGTCAAAAATATCAGACTGTATGGCTTCATAATGAACCCATCTTACATCATTTGCGAAAACATAGATTTCAAGGGGGAGTCCTTTCTCTGTCGGAGCAAGTTGACGAACCAAAAAAGTCATTCCCTGCTGATGAATCGAAGAATGATTGCGGAGGTATTTCAAACAATAAGCGCGAAAAGTTCCGGAATTAGTAAGGTTTCTTCCATTGAGCAATGGAGCGGCCACTCCATGTTGCTCCACCTTAAATCCATGCTCCCCAATTTCTTCCCGTTTCCCAGAAAAATAATCCCTGAGCAGATCAATTTTTTCCAATTCCTCGATTTCACTTTCTTTCAGAAATCTGACACTTGAAAGATCCAAATATATACTCCTCTTGATCCTTCTTCCACCCGAGTCCGACATGCCCCGCCAATTTTTAAAAGCGTCACTTACCAAGGCGTGCGCAGGTATCGTGGTAATGGTCTTATCCCAATTCTGAATTTTAACTGTGGTCAAAGCAACATCGATCACATCTCCGTCCGCCCCATACTTGGGCATTTCCACCCAATCACCCTTGCGAACCATATTATTGGCAGTCAATTGTACGCCTGCCACCAAACCCAAAATCACATCCTTAAAGACCAAAAGTAATACTGCAGTCAGTGCTCCCAGACCAGAAAAGAAATAGAGGGGTGATTTATCAAGGAGGATCGAAAGAATAAAAATAATCCCGGTTCCATTGACCACTATTTTGATTGCCTGACAAATACCTTTAAGAGGCAGTTTAGTTGAAAACCTGCTCTCTTCGTAAACCTTGTAGAAGGTATCGATCAAAGAATCAAAGACCCACAGTCCAATTGCAACCAGATACAAATTAATCAGAACTTCAATCAAATCGTTCAAAATCGGATACCCTGAAAATACTACCTGGCTGATGGAACTGATGATAAAAGCGGGAGCCAAATGCGATAACCTCAGGAAAAAACTTTCTTCCAATAAATATTCGGCAACTTTTGTTTTGGTTTTGCTGGCCAGGGAACGCAAAACCTCAAGGATAAATTTTTTAACCACGAGATTCCCCAGCAAGGCTGCTACAGAAATCAGAATGAGGGCGAAAAAGACATAAATGTATTCCGAATAATCTTCCGCCAAACCAAATTGTTCCGAAATGAAACGTACAAGAAAGGATTCAAACTCGAGGACCGACTGCATATTCTGGCAGAAAATCGTCCTTACCCCAAAGTTACAAACCTAATGTTTGAGTAAACTTTTGAACCCATGATCTTATCTTCTTTAAAAAAATCAAAGGAAAGAATGCTTTTTCGATTGTTCCATAGGTCATTGAAATTAATAAAAGCAGGCATGCCTGAATATTCTAAATTTAATGGAATTAGCTTTTGGTTCATTTGGTGTTTCCTATTGGCAATCTTACCAGCCAACGGGAAGACCCTTTTTCAAAGCAAACTCATTACCACCCAAACCAAAGGCCATGCAGTGGAAGTCAAAGCAAAGATCAAGGGTGTACAAAATCTCTACCTGACCGTTTCGGACGCGGGAGACTCCTATGCCTGCGACTGGGCCAACTGGGCTTACCCCCGATTAATCGAGGTCAACGGCGAGGAAACTAAATTGACGGATTTGAAATGGAAATTCGCCAAAACCGCTTGGGGCAAGGTGAATCTCCATAAGAATTGCGGCGGTGGCTCGTTAACAATAAACGATAAGTCCATCCACTATGGGATTGGAACGCATGCGAACAGTGTGATTCACTACGAACTAGCAAAAGATCATCAATTCATCGAATTCCGGACTCTCGCAGGAATTGACAAGGGAGGAAGCGACCAAAAAGCAGGAAAAGCCAGCAGCATGATCTTCATCGTATCCGATCGACCAATCGACACCCCAAAACTTGCCAAAGCCCAGCAAAACTTACCGGATGTCGACCATTATCCAGCCAATGAATTCGTGCTTCCGGAAGGATTGGAAGTCAAGCTTTGGGCCAAGTCTCCTCTTTTTTACAACCCCACCAACATGGACATCGACTACAAGGGACGCATCTGGGTCGCGGAAGGTAGGAACTACCGAAGAAACCGTACCCAACCGGACGGGGACCGTATAGTGGTGGTCGAGGACAAAAATGGAGACGGAATCGCCGAGAGTTCGCATGTCTTCGTTCAGGAGAAAACCTTCTTGTCTCCGCTCGGCATAGCGGTGGTCGATAACAAAATCATTGTATCCCAACCGCCCGATCTCCTTGTCTACACCGATGTTAACCGGAATGCCCGCTTTGAGGAAGAGATTGACCGAAGAGAAGTTTTGCTCACCGGATTCAGTGGAGCCAACCACGACCATAGTCTGCATTCCGTAACTGTCGGACCCAATGGACAATATTATTTCAATCACGGCAATAAAGGCTCTCAAGTCACGGATAAGGAGGGGTGGCAACTGAATGCAGGAAGCTTTTACGGGATGAAACAGGTTTCCGGAAAACCAAGTTCAGACGGAAAGACCTACACGGGGGGCGTGGCTCTGCGGGTCAACCCCGATGGAACGGGCATGCGCCCCATCGGACACAATTTCAGAAATTCCTACGAACAGGTAATCAGTTCCCTCGGAGATGTCTTTCAAAACGATAATGATGACCCTCAGGCTTGCCGGACGACCTGGCTGATGGAATACGGGAACCTCGGTTACACCTCCAAAAACGGGTTGCGAAATTGGCGGGTGGATCAAATGCCCGATCAGACCACCGTGGTCGCCGAATGGAGACAGGAGGATCCCGGGGTGATTCCAGCCGGTGATGTCTACGGAGGCGGCTCGCCCACTGGCATCGCCTTTTATGAAAACGGTATCATGGAAGAGCGGTTCGGGGGATATGTCATCAGTTGCGAACCAGCCCGGAATGTTCTTTTTGGATACCATCCCCAGGCCGAGGGTGCAGGTTGGGCCCTTCCTCAAAGAGATACCTTTCTGACCAGTAACCCGAAGAAGAACTTTGCGGGGGCCGACTTCGCCCGGGGAAGCTCGATCAACGGTCGGATGAATTTGTTTCGGCCCAGTGATGTAACCATCGGGCCGGACGGTGCCATTTATGTAGCCGATTGGTTCGATGCCCGTGTGGGCGGACACGGAACCCGGGATGTCGGGCAGACCGGAGCGATTTACCGGATTTCTCCGAAAGGTGCCAAGCTTTCCATTCCCATCTTCGACCTCTCCACCACCGAAGGTCAAATCAAGGCCCTGAAGAACCCCTCCCCCAATGTCCGGGAATTGGGACGTTCCCGTCTGGTGGCCTCCGGAGAGAAAGTTATACCAGCCATAAAAACTCTTCTTCAGCATCCCAACCGCTTCATCCGGGGACGGGCTATTTGGGTTCTTGCCAAATTAGGGCCCAAAGGTCTCAGGATCGTAGAGAGGCAACTGAATAACCCAAATCCCCAAATCCGAATCTGTGCCTTCCGTGCACTCCGGCACGAGGAACATCGGATGCTCGAACACGCCCATAAACTGGCCTCGGACCCTTCTCCCTTGGTACGGCGTGAGGTTGCCCTGGCGATGCGTTACCAGCCCTTCGAAACCTCCCGGGATATACTTCTTAAAATCGCGGATCGCTTTGATGGCAAAGACCGCTACTACCTCGAAGCCTTCGGGATCGGATGCACCGACAAGGAAGCCAAGACCTATCAAGTCCTGAAACAACGACGCCAAAGCTCGGGCTATGACCCAGTCTACAGTGGGCTTGTCTGGCGACTGCACCCCGCTTCCTCCATCCGCGAACTCAAGGAATGGGCGCTGGATGACCAACTCGAAGATTACATCCGTCGCTCTATGCTTTTTGCCCTCAGCCTAATCGATGCTCCTCAGGCGGCACAGGCCATGGTCGAAGTCGCCCGTTCGGGCACCGATCAAACCGCCTCCCTCGCCAGGGTGTTCATCGACAAACGGGATCAGGGAATTTGGAACACTTATAAAGCTAAGGACATACTGAATGGGAAGAAAGCGAATGAAACCGCCTATGTCGACCGGCTTGCTCCCACCTCCTTCGGTGCGGAAACCAAGCTTCCAAATCCAGCGGAAATTCTTGCCCTCAAAGGAGATGTCCAAAACGGTAAGCAACAGGTGGGACGCTGCTACATTTGCCATAAGGTTGGGTCCGTCGGTGTGGAATTTGGCCCCACCCTTGCGGGTTGGGGCAGCGGACAGGACCGTGAGACCATCCTCAAGGCAATCCTTGATCCATCCGCCGACTTGGCACACGGATATGAAGGTACGGAATTGCTGGTAAAAGGAGGAAAACGAATTCAAGGATTCGTTCAGGCCGAGGGCGATCCTCTGATCATCCGGGTATTCGGCGGTGAGGATATGGTCATCGCGGCCAAGGATGTCCAATCCCGCAAAAAGATGGGTTCCTCCCTGATGGCACCCGCCTCCCAACTCGGGCTTGACGCCCAGCAACTCCGCGATCTCGTGGAATATTTAAAACTCAACTAAAGATCATGAGCCCAAATCAATCTATGCAATGAGCGAGTCATGTCTTAGGCTTGAAAGTACCTACACGAATTTGCCTCACATCTTTTTTAGCAAGACTTCGCCAATTCCAGTTCAAAAGCCAGAAGTTGTAATTTTCAATCACGCATTAGCCAAAGAAATGGGTATCGACCTAAGTCAATTCAGTGAACAACAAGAGGCCGAATTTCTGGCAGGAAATCTCATTCCAGATGGGTGTACCCCCTTCGCTCAGGCTTATGCCGGACATCAGTTTGGAAATTTCACCATGCTCGGAGATGGGCGGGCAATTGTTTTGGGCGAACATATTACATCGAGCGGCAAACGATTTGATATTCAATACAAAGGCTCAGGGAGAACTCCTTATTCAAGGGGTGGCGATGGACGGGCCGCCCTTGGGCCGATGCTTAGGGAATACCTCATCAGTGAAGCCATGCATTCTCTTGGCATACCCACAACCCGAAGCCTGGCGGTGGTTGCGACCGGGGAAACCGTACAACGCGAAAATGAGTTATCCGGAGCGATCCTGACCCGTATCGCCGGCTCCCACATCCGTGTGGGAACCTTTGAATTTGCCTCGCTCCATGAGGACAAGACCATTACGCAAGCCCTCCTCGAGCACCTGATCGACCGGCACTTTCCATCCCTAAAAGAAAAGGAAAACCAACCCCTCGCTTTGCTGGAAGCGGTCATCGAGCAACAGGCCGATCTGATCACTCATTGGATGAGGGTGGGCTTTATCCATGGAGTGATGAACACAGACAACATGGCCCTATCCGGAGAAACCATCGATTACGGCCCCTGTGCCTTCATGGATATTTTCGCACCCGACACCGTCTTCAGCTCCATCGATCACCAGGGACGCTACGCTTACGCCAATCAGCCCTATATTGCCCAATGGAACCTTGCCCGTTTGGCCGAAAGCCTCCTGCCCCTGATGGACGCTGACAGGGAAAACGCAATCGAAATGGCCGAAGAGGCCTTGAATGCATTTGAGGATATTTACAAAAGCAAATGGCTGTCCATGATGCGGTCCAAACTCGGACTTGTGGTGATCCGCAAGGAGGATGAAAAATTGGTCACCGACCTACTCGACTGGATGCATCAAAACAGAACTGATTACACCAACACCTTTCGCAACTTGTCCAAACCGGAGCTTCCCCAAGAAGCACCCTACGCCACTGAAAGCTTCGAGGCCTGGCACAACCGTTGGCAAAACCGACTGGGAGAAGAAGAGCAAGGTTGGGACTCCTCTGTCACCCTCATGGCCTCGGTCAACCCCGCAGTCATTCCCCGCAATCACAAAGTGGAGGAGGCCCTGCAAGCAGGTGAAGAAGGCGATCTCAAACTCTTACATGATCTAGTAAAGGCACTCGAGAACCCCTATCAGGAAGGAGATCATCTCATCCCCTATCAATCCCCTCCGGAACCGACGGAAAAAGTCTATCGGACCTTCTGTGGTACCTGAATGTATTTTCGGAAGCTTGACCGATTGCTCCCTCAACATAGGATTTTATTATCATGTTCATAGGGATATCAGGAATCATCGGGGCAGGAAAATCCACCCTGACTCAAAAAATTGCCCAACATCTAGGATACGAGGCGTACAACGAACCGGTCAGGGACAATCCATATTTACAGGACTTTTATGCCGATATGAACCGCTGGGGGGCGATGATGCAAATCCATCTGCTTTTCCGAAGGTTCGAACAACACCAGCAAATCGTCTGGAACTCAAAAAAGGGTGCGGTACAGGATCGCACCATTTATGAAGATACCATTTTCGCCCGCATGCTTCATAATGCGGGTTTCATCGACCAACGGGACTATGACACCTACCTCGGTCACTTCAACCTGATGAAGCGCTACCTCGTTTATCCGGATTTGCTTCTTTACCTCAGGGTCAATCCGGAAACCAGCCTGCAAAGAATTGCCGAAAGGGGACGAAAAGCGGAAGCAGGCATCACGCTCGACTACATGCAAAAGCTTCATCATGGTTATGAGAGCTTCATTGAAGAAATGAGCCAATACACCCGCGTCCTCACCCTCGATTGGAACCAAATCCTGGAGATTGAGGAAGTGTTGGAGCGGATTTTGGAAAAGGCCGGGGAAAAGCGGGAATTCCTCCGTGACCTGACCAAGCCCTGAACCGCCCCTTCACAGCCCTGTAAAGAAAAACCATGGTTTGCTGTGCTTGAGCGCTTGACCAAGCAGATGCGTTCAGTAGGTTCGAAACCATGAAACTTATCCCCATGGTTCTATCCTTGGCAGCCCTTTCCCTCAGTGCGGCCAAACGCCCGAATATTTTGTTCATTTTTACGGATGACCATGCCTACCAGGCGGTCGGTGCCTACAACTCATGGCTGAAGGATAATTGCCCCACCCCGAACATTGATTCCCTCGCCCGGGATGGCATGCTTTTCGAACAGTGCTATGTCACCAACTCGATCTGCGGACCCATGCGGGCCGCCATCCAGACCGGTAAGTATTCTCACACCAACGGGTTTCTGGTTAATGGAAACAAGTTCGACGGAACCCAGCAAACCTTCCCCAAGCTTCTGCGTAAAGCTGGCTACACCACCGCAGTGGTGGGCAAATGGCATCTCGGCACGCACATGTCCCCGCAAGGATACGACTACTCGGAAGTTCTCATCGGCCAGGGTCCCTACTACAACCCACCAATGCGTTTGGATGCGGATGGCGACGGTAAGCACGATGAGGTCATCAAGCATGTCGGGTATACCACCGATGTGATCACTGACCTCGCCCTTAACTGGATGAAAACCAGAAGGGATAAGGATAAGCCCTTTATGCTGATGTATCAGCACAAAGCACCCCATCGAAACTGGCAACCCGGTCCCAAGTACCTCAATAAATACGATGATGTCACCCTGCCCGAACCGGATACTCTATTCGACGACTACAAGGGGCGAACCCTGGCCGCTTACCAGCAGGACATGACCATTGCCGAGACCATGAACCGGGGGGATCTGAAACTCGACGCCCCGGGAAACCTGACTCCGGAACAGAGACAACTTTGGGACGCCGCGTACAACCCCAAGAATGAGGCACTGAAAAAAGCCAACCTAAGTGGAAAGAACCTGGTGCGCTGGAAATACCAGCGCTATGTCAAAGATTACCTACGCTGCATTGCTTCAGTAGATGATGGAGTGGGACGAATGCTCGCTTATCTCAAAGAGGCAGGCCTCGAAAAGAACACCATCGTGATCTACTGCTCCGACCAGGGCTTTTATCTAGGAGAGCACGGGTGGTTCGATAAACGCTGGATGTATGAGGAATCCCTGCGTACCCCTCTGCTCATCCGCTGGCCCGGCGTGATCAAGCCAGGTAGTCGGAACGGGGATATCGTGTCTCCAATTGATTTTGCGGGCACCTTTTGCGAAATCGCCGGAATTGATGCCCCAGCCGATTTGCATGGTTGCTCCATGGCTTCCATCCTAAAAGGAAAGACGCCCGAGGACTGGCGCAAAAGCTTTTATTATCATTACTATGAATACCCCGGATACCACTGGGTCCGCCGACATTACGGGGTGGCGGATGGCCGCTACAAATTAATCCGCTTTTATGAAAAGGATGTCAACCAGTGGGAACTCTTCGATCTGCAGTCCGATCCAAACGAAATGACCAGCGTGTACGGAACCGCAGAGTATGCCGTGGTGCAGAACCGGCTTACCCGTCAGCTTGCCCTTCACCGGCAGGAGCTTGAAGTTCCCAAAGAGGACCCGCCACAATCCGTGGTCAAACGCATGCCTCCCCGTACCCGCAAACCAACCGCTCCGAAGTGAGAATCCTGCCCTTTTTTCTCTTTACAATTCTTCTTGCCCTTCCGGGTTTCTGCAAAAACGAAATACTCTTTTCCGGAAAGGATCTTGATGCCTTTGAACTAAGACCGGGATCCTGGGAAATCGAGTCCGATAAATCCGTGGTTTGCCGCATGGAGAGAACGACGGATAAGAAGGGAGTCGAACGCTTAAAGGGGATGGGCTTCCTTTGGACCAAACGCGAATTCGGTGATTTCTCCCTTTCGCTGGAGTACAAATTGTCCGAAGGAGCCAATTCGGGAATCTTCTACCGGACCGACAAAAACGATCCGGTTCAGGGCGGGTTCGAAATTCAATTGATGGACGACGAGGGCTTTCAGAAAAAGGCGAAGAAGGCTCTCCCTCCGCGCAAGTTGAACGCCTCCTTTTATGACGGAGTCGCACCCAAGGGCGATTATGCCAAACCGGTCGGTCAATGGAACCGGGCAAAACTTGTCTGCAAAGGACCCAGGGTTTCCTTTTCCCTCAACGGTCAGTCCGCTTTTTCAGTCAACCTCAACGATTGGAAGGAAGCGGGTAAGAATCCCGACGGAACCGAAAACAAATTCAAGACCGCCCTGGGAGACTTACCAAGAACCGGGCGGATCGGTTTCCAAAATCATGGGCAAGTGGTTTGGTTCAGAAATATCCGCATCAACGAGCTTTGAGGTGAAGGCAATTTTTGTACTCACCGGTCTGCTTTTTGCTCAGGCTGTGGCCTCGGCAAAGGAAAACTGGCCGCGCTTTCGCGGAAATAATGGGGACGGCACAGCGGACTGCCAAATCCCCTCCGAGTGGAAGAAAAAGAATTTCAGATGG
>CACMBV010000017.1 GCA_902612125.1 uncultured Verrucomicrobiota bacterium | reverse complement strand
ATCCCAATGAAATATTAATCAAGCTTTTCATTTTTTGCGTATACGCAGAAGCTCTGACTTTTCCTTGAACTCAGGTGCAACTTTTTGGGGTAACCACTTGGCCAGTCTTGTGATCATATTCTGATGTTTGGGATCTTTGGCCAAGTTCACAAACTCATCGGGGTCGGTTCGGTGGTCGTAGAGTTCCATGGATCCATCCTCGTAGGAGATCAGTCGCCAGTCACGGGTCCGTATCGAATGGTTGCCAATATATGAGGAGGTGATAGCGGGATGCTTCCTCGCTGCGTTTGGATCTTTGAGTTGAGGGACTAGGGAAATTCCTTCGAGCCGATCATTTTTGGGCAGGTTGCACAAATCCACCAGTGTAGGGTAAAGATCAAGCAGGCTTGCGGGTTCCTCGCACTCCTTGCCCGGTTTGATCCCCGGACCGCTGATCAGAAGAGGCACACGGGTCGATTCTTCCCACAGGGTCCGCTTGGCCCAGTGCTGTTTCTCACCGAGGTGAAAACCATGGTCACTCCACAAAATGATGATGGTGCTATCCGCATACGAGCTTGCTTCCAGAGCGTCCATTACAATTCCCACGCAATGATCCACAAAACTCACTGACGCTAGGTAAGCATGGGTCAGGCTTCGCTGATTACCACTTCCCGTAACCTCACGATGAGTGGGGGCCGCAGCATAGTCGTTAATGGAGAGAAAGTTCTTAGGCAGATCGTCGAGGTCACTCTTTGGGTTCTTGGGCAAAATGATCTTATCCTTCTCATACAGTTCGAACCATTTGGGTGGAACCAATAGCGGAACATGCGGACGAAAGAACCCGACCGACATGAAGAAAGGTTTATCATATTTTTCTTTGAGGGCTTTAGCCGCAGCTTCGGCCAGTTGAATATCCCCCATCTTCGCATCCGTATCAGGATAGGCTCCCCAATCCCACGCTCCGCTCCAGCTTGCCGGGCGACTCATCGGCTTCTTGGGACGCGGACTGCGGGCCCGGCCCAACGACTGGTCAATATCTTCGCTCAAACGACCACCAAAATTATGGTGCAAAACTTTTCCACCTGACAGAGTATAGTAGCCATTATCCTTAAAATACCGCTGAATGGTGGGTGCCATGGCAAGAGCAGGTAGTTCCTCATACTTGGGCCCGATTTCATAACTACCATGCGTCATGGGACCTATGCCCGACATCACCGAGTTACGGGAGGAAGTACACACCGGAACTGAGCAGTGAGCATTGGTAAAATTGCGACCACTCTTGGCCAATCTATCCATATGAGGCGTCTTGGCCTGAGGGTGCCCATCCATAAAACCCACCCAGTCGTTCAGATCATCAATCGAAAGAAAGAGTACATTTGGTTTGGAGCTCCCTGTTTTGGCCCAAAGGATTGAACAGAGTAAGAGGAGGCAAAGAGATATGGCATATTTTGGTTTCATGAAGATTTCAGCTTTTCTTTCCGATTCTCAGCTTAAAGGTATCGGTAACGGCATGTATTTTCATAAATTGATTTATTGGACTATTGAGGACAAAATACGAAACGAAACAGACTCAAAAAAAGTTTTTTAAATAAAAAACCTTTTTTATCTCCTACATCTTCAATCAGGTTCGTCGCCTTTACGTTTGTACTGCTCTAAATCTTCGCACCCAAAACGCTTGACTGTCGGTTTCCTTAATCAGAATACCCAACCTGCCAAAACGACAAAGTAAATCAGTTCAGATAGACGAATCAACCCGCCGAAGAAACTACCTTTACCGTTTTACGTAACGCCTCTTGAAGAAAGGCAACCGGCTCCCGTTCGCGATATTCCGGATTATATAGCTCCAACGATACGCAACCATCAAAGCCGGTTTTCTTAAGGTTGGTCAGATAGGCCTTGAGGTCGATTTTACCGTCACCCGGTAGCACCCGTTGCGAATCGACTCCCTTATGCAAAATCGGTTCAACCTCTTTTCCGGCATCGGCAAATTGGAAAATAGCAATAAAGTCTCCACGCAGACGGCCCAGGGCATTGGGTCCGGTTCCAGCAAGGAACATATGGTAGGTATCGGGAATGATCATGGCTTCCGGTTGATCGGAATCGAGTGCGATTGCTGTGGCATCGGACATGCGTTCAAGTCCACGTACCATGTTTAGAAAAATGGCTGCTGGCTTTAAATTGTACTCCTTGGCCATTTCGCAAACTTGACTGTAGCTCCATGCAGCGACTCTTTTGTCCAAAGGCTCTTCGCGGCCGAATTTCGGAATTACTTGGACATGCTCAGATCCAATATCAGAAATCATCTGCAAACGCTTCTTGTGCACATCGATTTCCTGGTTGAAAATTTCTTTTGAAGGTGCCAATCCACCCCATAGACCGATGACACTTGGCACATACAGACCACGGTCGCGAATTTCTTGGCCCAGATCCTTGAGGCTACCTCCCGACTCCTCATGTTTCTGGAGTTCACGGTCCCAGGGTTCGATGGCATCAAATCCGGCATCAGCCGCAAGTTTGACTTTTTCCTCGAGGGTTAACTCTTTACTCAAGGTGGCCGTATCCAAACAGATGGGCCAATGGGTAGCTCCATTCTGATAACGCTTCTTTCTCGTAGCTTTTTGTTCCTTCGCCTGAAGGCCAGGGACTGGAATTGCGGTTACTGCCGTAGCGGTCACGGCGGCGGTTTGTACAAACTTGCGTCGATTCATGATGATATTTTCTGCTGCTTAAATTTTCGGTAACAAATGACTATGAAGTATTAGTTGGATACGATAAGATGATGTCGATAAAGAATTTACTTACTGACAGAAATTGGAGATTCAAGGGCTATCTGTTTGAGCCTTCGCTATCATGGAATCCAACAGAAACGTCCCCAGTTTCTTCCTGGGGGAACAATGGGTAAGTTCTTTTTGCCATTCAATGTCTCTACGATAACTACGGGTCCACCCCTGCCAGGATCAGGAAAAGCCCTGGTAACGAAACCATCCGGCGACCAAGTCGGGTCGTCCCCACGGCCAATTTTTTTTCGACCTTTACCATCTTCTCCAACCACCCAAACATGAAAGGAATTTGCAATCATTTGATCCCGACGAGGGTTGGGCACACCCGTAAATCGGCTCATGTGAATCATTTCGACTCCCTCCCAATGGGCAATCCATTTTCCGTCCGGCGACCATGCAGGCACCTTTTGCTCAAAAGGAGCTTTAATCTTATCATGAAAATTCTTCTCAGGTTTAGACAATAGTTTGGCTCCGCTACCATCAAGAGCACTCATCCATACCCGCATATCCCCGCTGCGGTTCGAGACAAATGCGATTCGATCCCCTTTAGGCGAAATAACCGGCATGGCATTGCTGTACTTCAATTGCTCCTCATCGCTAAAGAGTCTCCGAGCTATTCCCGCCTCAAGATTAACGGTATAAATCTGGGCATTACGTGCAGGGTCCTGCTTCGGCTTAGGACTTACTTTCATAAAGATCAATTGCTCCGAATCTGGAAACCAGGAGGGTATCAGGTTCATACCTCCCTCGGTTAATGTCCTGATATTGAGGCCGTCCAAGTCAGAAATGCGGATCGCTAATGAGTGGTCAACCTGCTCAACATAAGCCAATTTCTTCCCATTTGGAGATACGCTTGGCATCCTACATCCGTGTTTGGAAAAAGTGAGCTGAACGCTATCGGATCCATCCTCATTCATTCGGTACAGCTGAAGAATCCCTTTTTCATCTGTATGACTGACTACAACTTCCCGTACTTCCCGTGCCAGGACTGGAAGTATTCCAAACAGACCTGAAAGGAAAATGAACTGAAGATAAGAAGTAGAATTCACTAAATAAAAAAACTAAACACTATTTTCTACCTAAGCCCAAACTTTGGGAAAGTTATTTCTTCTATTTTATTTTTCGAAGAAAAAATGACTTAGTTTTTCAACAAATGTCGAACGCGGTTGTATTCAGGATTTACACATTTGTCTCCCCATCGCCTGAGGGCACAAAGCAAACCGATGTCCGACTCGGGTTCCTGCCCCATGTCTCCTGTCTTCCTGATCCATTCCTCCAAGTAGGCACGATGTCGCTTGAGCTGCTTGGCAAATTTTGGGTCTTTCGCCAGGTTCTTGATCTCATGCGGGTCTTTGCGAAGGTCATAGAGTTCCTCCGGTTCCTTGCCATCCGGATCGAAAAAGATCATTTGGGTCTTGTTCATTTCACCGGCCGCCATCATTTCCCGGAACTTTTTGGATACTTCCCAACCGTCCTTGTAGGTCGTTTGCATAAAGGGACGGTCATCGGTGTAGTTTCTGAGGTATTTAAAGCGGGGGGTAATCACCGCACGAATCTTCTCAATGGTGTAATCGCATCGGTCGCGGGCAGAGATGGTGTATTTTTTGGGTTTATATTCCTTGGCCAAAAAGTCCTGTCCCTCCATTTTTTGGGGAATGGGCAAACCAGCGGCTGCCAAGGAAGCTGGGGCTATATCGATACTATTGATCAAGTCATTTCGAACCTGTCCACTTTTGATCCCGGGGCCACTCACGATGCAAGGCATATTGATTCCTCCCTCGTAAAGCATTTGTTTGTGCCGGTGAAGCTTGTAACCATGATCACTAATCAGGAAAATAAAGGTATTGTCGTAAAGACCATCCCGCTTAAGGGCAGCTATGATCTGCCCAACCTGATCATCGGTGAAAAGCAGGCAGTCGTAATGATGGGCTATTTCTTCTCTAACTTCGGGAATATCCGGATAATATGGAGGAACCGGAACCAAATCGCGTGGCGTTAAATCGCCTATGCTTTTGACCCGGCCACCTGATTTTCCTCCGGAGATTTGAATCTGGCCGAAAAACGGTTTCCCCTCGGTTCGCCCTGTCCACTCGGATCCATCCTCGGCCCCCTTGAAATTCCATCCTCCGGAATGATGGTCATAGATCTCATCCCGATCGAATTCGAAATTAAAATCATCCTTTCCGCTTCCCTCATTAAAGGTGTAGAAACCTGCATCCCGAAAAATCTTGGGAACCAGTTGCACACCATTGGGCAAAACATTCTTGTCATACTCCCCCATAGACTTACCCCGAAAATTGGATCGGCAACTACGGTGCTGATGTGCCCCAACCGTGGTCTGCATCATACCGAGGATTGTGCCTGAACGCATGGCTGAGCATACTCCAGCTGAGGTGTAGAAACGATTAAAGCGGATGCCACCTTCCGCAAGAGAGTCAATGTGCGGAGTATTAATCACTTTATCCCCGTAGCAACTAAACCATCCGCTAACATCCTCCAGGTAAATCCAGAGAATATTAGGACGGTCCGAGGCACTCATGCCAGTGGCTAGGGTTACAAAAAGAAAGAGGAAAATTTTTCTGATCATAGAAAAAGGGTTAGGGTTAAGGTTACAGTGCACTGATTTATGACAGATGAATCAACCACTTTTTAGCCAAGCTCCGAAACTTTTTAGCCTGATAAATCTATCTCTTGTCCTTCCAATAAGTGAGCTCGTATTCGTTACAACTCCCTTGTTATATCTTCCAGTTTCACCCGAAAGTAATCCTCTGCATCCTGCACTCCTCTATGTAGGCGTAAGCACCGATTTTTTCACGAAATAATCAAGGAGCAAATCGGCTTTAGGGTTTCCGATTTACTCTCCAAATTCCTCTTCTACATATTTCTTAATGGATGGAATAATTTCCTTCACTTGCTTCTTTTCCAGTTTCATTTCCGTTTTCCCTTCAAAGTATAATTAGAATAGAAAACGCCAATCACCCGAGTGTCTTTGCCCTTTAAACCGGACCCGGAAAAATCACCCCCTGGGTTTCCATCCCTATCCATCATATTACAGGTCATCACATAGCACTTCAGTTCCGGAATGTAGGCAATATCCGCATCCTGAATCCGGTAGTTATCCCAGTCATCCACTTCATTGGAACGGGGAGTAATCGCCAACCCCAGATATTCAAAAGGCTCCATTAGACTCTTAGAGCGCCAAGCAGTTACCTTATAAGGATTGCCCTGTGATTCCCGGTCACAATAAATATAATAGTTTCCCTGAATTTTAGCGATGGTGGCATCCCCCACTCCATACCTGTGACCGCCCTTAGGGTTTGGATCCACAGCCTTCGGGTTTACCATTTCCCAGTCACCCAGTCCGGTTTTGGAAGTAAAATGAGCGAGGCTGGTCCCGTCCGGTCCATGCGGGAAATGACCATGTTCCCCAAACATGTGAAAAATTCCGCCCTCGTAGTAAACCCCGATGTCATCACATTGCTTATGGGGAAAAGTACCCGCCATCTTCCATTTTCCATTGGAATCCTCCAGAGGTCCGGAATAAGTGAATACTTTGCCTCCCTCATAGATGTAGTAGGTGCCATCCACTTTGATGCCGTCATCATATTCATAAAAGTTTCCGATCTTGTACTGATCGGATACCAGTTCCCAGTCTTCACTACTCCATGAGAATTTCTTGCTCCTCCACAGATGAGCAAACTGCGGAGTATGGCTGATGATCAGATGGTAAGGGTACTCCAGTTCCGGCTCCACAAATAAAATGGAATCATGATTATTCCCCTTGGTGAAGGTAAACACATTGGCGTCAGCCGGGCGGTGCCAACCAAGCCATGGGTCCTTCTTTTCAGAAGGCTCAAATGCATCACTATATGGGTAAAGTAATCCAAAAACTAATAACCAAAAAGACCATAAAGTAATTATTTTCATATTTCATCTATATTGAGTTTTCTTAAAGATTGGAGCAAGCCTCTCAAAAACCAAGATTTGAATCGCTCGAAAGTAAAAAAATGATCAAGCGGGCGAACAAAGCTTACTTTTTTAACAACTCGATTCCTTGTTTGGTTATGCTAATCTTTCCTTTTTTGTAAAGACCACCAATCGCCTGCTTGAAAACTTTCTTACTCACTTGAAATTCTCTTTTGATATCCTCGGGATAGCTTTTATCGCCAAACTTTGATTTGCCACCGACTTTATTCAGATGGTCGAGAATCTTATCGAGGGTTGAATGAACATGCCTGCCTTTGTCAGGTTGGAGGGATACATCAATCCTGCCATCTTCGCGAATCCCAGTGATATAACCCTTAATTTTTTGTCCCTCCTTGTAAAAATCATAGATCTGATTTTTATAAACCAATCCTGTGTAGCGATTATTGATGGCTACTTTCATGCCTAAGTCGGTAAAAGCATAGACCACAAGATCCACTTCTTCCCACCGGGTAAATGTATTATAATCAACCGTCTCGATCAGATAATCGTAATCCCGAACCATCGTGTTTGATTTTTAACTAATTTCTGACCTAATTCAAAACTTACAGGACATGAAGCCTTGTTGAAAATGATCCCAGAAAGAATTAGTCGTGGTCGCATCTCGCCTTACGGCAAAGTTTGTAATTACGAACATGGGCACAAGCTAAAAACAATCCACCAGATGAATTAAGAATATTAGTAATGTTAAAAAAACTTCCCATGCCCAATTGAGTACATGACGGACATGCTCCACAAACTGCATCAGGATTTGATGCATGAAAGGTGTATTGGTAAATCGCCACAAATACAATAAAAGCCAGTCCAATTGCACCCAGAGAAGCAACGGCCTTGTCCTTGTGCTTTCGACATCCCATGAACATGGCTGCAGTGGTAGTGGGAACCACAAGGAAAACCATCCAAAGATGGAAATTTTCATGCACCCAAAAAGTAGTCGAAATGATTGGAAGTAATGTGACTATCAGGGGTGTGACTAAGCAGTGCACGGCACAAATAATCGACATACTGATGGCGAATTTGTCCAACCAACCATGAGATTGGCAGCTTTTAACTGCGGGGTTAAAATTCATTCAAGTGGAAAAATATAAACTAAAGTCTAGTGATGTAAATAGAGAACACCAAAACGATGAACAACTTAGACAATCTTTCTAGAAGAGAAAATAGGAATTTCTTCTTATTTTCAAACCAATCCAGGCTGGATCACCATGCTGTCATTATTTCTGATGCATGTAAGCTTACAGTCCCGACTTACTAACACCGGAAAATTCCAAAAGACAATGGGTATCGCCAGTTCTTTCATTTTGCCCTACCCAGCAGGACAAGATCAACTCTATCAAGGGGAACATCGGGAAGCTTGGGACCGGTCAGCTTGCATAGGGTTCCCTAGATGTCCAAGATATTGGTGCTTATAATTGAAACCCGAGGCTTCTCCATAACCGCAATCCAATGATGTTGGGCACCGTAAACCATTCTCATAGATCTTACCCTTGACTGCTCTAACGGCTAGTTCCCGAAGCTCGCCTGGTAGAATACAATTGTCGCCACAATACAAAAAATAGGAATTCTCCTCAAGTCCGAGTGTTTGCATAACCTATGTCTTGGAGAAAAAGAGCGATTGTAATTTCTTTGAGCCGGATAGAATAACCCGGACGAAAAATTCAGTAACCGTTCGGATGATGTCAGGTCAGCCCACCTCCACGAGTGAGAGAACAAATAGGTTGGGCATAAAAATTATCGAGACCCAGACCCAAGTATGCCGTCTTACCACGTTGGGTGTCATGAAATGAGGATGGCCGTTGTATCCATCCTCTTGCCATCTTTCACCATCCTCGATCAGGAGGATGATCTTTAGCTTATCGAAAGTGAGATTCCCCGTCAAATTGAGTTTTTTTTAGTGATTGCTCCCAATCATTGTTCTTGGACTTAAATCTTTGGAAAGCCGAATACTCATCGACTGAGATCTCACCATCCGAGTCTTTATCAATGTGCGGGAACAGCCATTCGTACCCGTCCTTCTCCGCATTCCAATGTTCCTTTGACTTCCAGCGCACTGATTGGATTTGGGTCAAATCTTGCTCTACCCGGTCAAGGATTTGTTCAAGGTTTTCCAGCTTGAAGCGAAGTTGTTTGTAGGGAACATCCTGGACCGTAATTTCATTATCCGCTGCCATGGCTGCGGCTACCCCGGCGGATTCCCCAAGTATCATCCAGACAGGCTCCATGCGAAGAGAGGTGAATGCTATATGGCTGGCAGAGACGCAAACGGGAACGATCAAATTATTGCACTCTCCCCTAGTTGGAACGATAGCTTCGTAAGGGATTTTGTAGCTGCCGTTATATTTCCCTTTGTCGAGATAAACGATGGAAAACGCACCACCCTGCACCGCAATCTTGTCGTCCTCCACGACCACGGCGTACGGCCAATCATCCACTCCATAGGCTGCCAGACTTACCGTATGAGGGGGGTCGGTTTTGCCTTCCAGATCTTTCTGGGTGACTACATAGGAGGACACCATTCGACGGGCCTGGCGAACATAGAGCTGATTGGGCCAACCCCCAGTCTCATCGAACACACCTTTCCTGAAAGAGGTTTTCGTTGCCCGTTGCTTCATGCTTTTAGGGGCTGAGGGATCGGTTTTGGCAAAGTGGATCGAGTTGATCAGGAACTCCTGATGGAACTTCCAGATCCGTGACCGCGTCGCCCAATCACCGTTCGGGTAGTCCTCGTTGCACCCGTAGACGGTGGACCCCATCAGGTTGCGATTGGATTGAGCCCCTCCGACAAAGGGTGCTTTCTTATGCACCGTGAACTTGTTGAGTGTTGTCCTCATATGTCGATTGGAAAAGATGTCTACCCCATCGCGAATGGCTCGGCGGTAGACTTCAAATTCGGCTGGGTCATAATTCTTCGGTTCGGGGATTGGTATTCCCTGGCCACTCGTATCAAACTCGTAACGAAAGCAGTACCCCATAGACAAGGCGTCGGCACTGCCCAAAGGTCCAATTTTTCGATTTTGGATGAATGGGATCAGTCCGCTCTCAGGATTCCCGGGTTCGACATAGGGATCGATATCGTGAACCCAAAGACTCGGACGCACCCCGGCAAGCGATTCATCATAGTGCTCCCTCGACTCGCGACCCCAAGTGTAGCGGACTCCGCTCATCGAAAGCAAGTCGCCCTCGTAAGAACAATCGATGAACACCTTTGCGGAGACCGTAATGACATTCCGCTTCTTTGGCTCGGGAATGGGGCAACCGGTTTCATCGACGGGGGCGTAATCGAGGATGATCGATTGGATCGAATTATTTTTGTTCCTTGGGGCAATCTTCTCTCCTAGGGCAATGGGTTCTTGGCGAGTTGGCTTACCAATGGTCTCGTCACCGACTCGAACTTTTCCCAAACGATGATTGTAAATCACTGTGATTCCTCGATCCTTTACCAACTTTTTGAATCGCTCCCGATACTGTTTATTGCCGATGCCATGTTTGGCATGTCCTCCATGCGCTCTTTTTTGTTCTTTCAATCCCTCCATTAGTATCTTGTAGGTTGAGCCACCCACCGTTTCTCCTTTACCCCAGTCCAAGTGATTGATTCCACCACCTGTCATTCCGCCCAAGCAGCGGGTGGGTTCGACTAGGATTACCTTGGAACCCTCTTCGTGCGCTGCGAGTGCCGCCATAACGCCACTGGCCGTACCCCCATACACACAGACATCCGCTTTGTAATGTTTATCTTCTGCAACCAGAAAGCCTGGCCAAATCAGCAGGGCATTCAAAATAATGGTTAATCCAAAGGGAAGTTTCATGGTAATGTTAAATATCTTAAGTATTCGATTTCTTATATTTGAAAAGATGGATGGTGGTAAAGTCGTATGGGCCAGAATTGTTGCATTTCTTTATTGTGCCCATGCGACAATAGTCTGCATTCATGTGTTCGCATTTGGTTAGAGAGTCTTGATCAGTTTCAATCCATTTTCCGGTGCAGGCAATGTGACTTCACCCTCGATAAGTCCATATTTCTTTAAAAACTTGTCGGCGGCAATAATGGTCAGATCTTTCCATGGCCGCCTTTTGAAAAATCCGTGGCTCTGCCCCTGGGCGGTCCACCACTCAATGGACTCGTTTTCGAGCGATTGCATCTTCTCGCAGGCACTCTTCCAGCCTGTCAGCCACTTATCCTTCGTGCCCCAGAAAGCAATCATGGGAGGCATGGCCGCTTTGATGTGATTTTCGAAGGTGACCTCCATATCCTTTTTGGGTTTGAGTGCCGGATTGAACAGCAGGTAAGCAACAACAGAAGTATCGTACTCTTTGGAATCATTGGGATCATTCAGACCGGGATTTGTGGTTGCCAACAAAGCGATATGCCCGCCAGCCGAGCCTCCGCCGGCGATAATGCGTTTTGAATCTACGCCCAGTTTGGCCGCGTTCTGTTTATACCATCGAATTGCACTCTTAGCATCCGTGATGCAGAGTCGTTTACCCTTACCCAACCTGTAGTTTGCTGTGGCGGCCACGAGCCCACGACTCGCGAAGTAGTGGCACAGATAGCGGAATGAGATCCGGTCTCCTTTGCTCCAACCACCACCGTGAAACATGATGATTCCGGGGACAGGCTTACTTCGGTCATGATCCTTTGGGAAGTGAATCTCTATTTCATGAGCAACACCACCTTGTTTCTTATAAGAGTAGACTTTCCCTTCTGGTGCACCCTCACTGAGGTCACCTGTCGTACCTAGACAATAGAAGGCCATTCCGACTAGAACAACAAATATCAATTTTTTCATTTATCGATTCGGATACGGATGTCTTTGAATTCGACCTTGGTGCCCTTGCCATGGTCCTGAAAGGCGATCCATCCTTTGGAGGTGGAATACTTTTCATCATGATCCGTAAGCTGGGAAAAGACCACACCGTTAATCTTCTGAATAACCGTTGGCCCCTTGGCGATGACCACCAGATCATTCCAGCCATCTTCTTGGTAGGCAAACTTCACTTTGTCGGGATCCGCAACTTTCTTGATGCTCTTGGTTCCATCCTTGGCATAGATCGTTTCCTCCCCGGCCTGGGCCAATTTGCTCCGGTATTTCTCAGGTGCCTTGGAATGATGCCACAAGCCCATCTTGGCTTGGGGGGCCACTTCCACCTGGTACCCGCGTGACTGAAAGGGCTCGAACTCGATCGTTCTTACCTGTACACCGGAATTGCCGCTGTGGTAACGAAAGGATAGGCGAAGTTCAAAATCGACTGGCTGCCCTCCCCTCCAGAAAACCCAGTTATTGATGGTCGACTCCTTGGGGGTGATCGCTCCGTCCTTCACCGTCCACATGCCGGGCATACCTTCCCAGCCGGTCAGGTCTTTTCCATTGAAGATCGAGGTAAAGCCTTTTTCGACCTTGAAGGCGTGAAGGGACGTGATCGCGATAAACAAGCACGGTGAAATTACAATTCTTGGGAATACTTTCATAGGAGGATTAGATTAATTTTATTTCGTGTAAAGGTTTACCTTCATGGCAGTAAGAAAAATGCTTTTATCATTTTAAACGATAAATGTCTTAGATAAACGAATTCTTACAATTCTTTTAAGCTTTGGTTATCCCAAAAACATTTACCAAGAACAAGTTTTTCTACTGAACCGTATTCCACCCATTCGCCGCTCAGAACCGTTCTAATTTGATGAACGGGAAACGGAGCACAAAGCATCCCCGCCTGGGGTTTGCTTAACTTTTAGCTACTTGGTTATGAACGCTTTGCTCTGAACCAGTGCGTGCACAAATGCGGCTACGGAATGATTTTCTTTCTTCGCGGCTGAGGTAATTTCTTTGGCCAGATCCTCGTCGGTAAATCCGAAGGGACGACCCAGTCCGTATCCAATCAGATGTTCGGTAAACCCACGGGCAAAATCATCTTCCCGCTGGGCAATCAAATCGCGCATCTCAAAATAGTCGGCAAACTCCGGGCCCTTATGAAACTTTCCGGATGGATCAATATCATAGGTTTTCTTCCCGTGCTTGTCTTCGGTCCGCCATTTACCGGCGGCGGTAAAGTTTTCCAACCCAAACCCGATCGGATCAATCTTACGGTGACAACTGGCACACTGCGGTTCTTCCTGGTGAGCAAGAACCCGTTCGCGGGCAGTGAGAGGCTTGTCGGCCAAGCGGGAAAGTTGGGGAACATTGGGGGGAGCCGGTGGCGGGGGATCATTCAGTAGGTAGCGCAAGACCCACGCACCCCGTTCGACCGGACTGCTTTCGATACCGTCACTTCCCATTGCCAGAACCGCGGCGGTACCGAGCAAGCCCCCTCGCGGAGAATCAGCTGGTAAGGAAACCTTGCGGAAGTGATCACCGGTAACTCCCTCAATGCCATAGTAGGTACCCAGCAAGCCGTTAATCATGATGTATTCACTCTTCAACAATTTCCCGAGATGTCCTCCCTCCTGATCACGCAACAACAGGGCAAAGGATTCATAAATTTCCTTCCGGGCGGAAGCCCGAACACTCTCGTCAAACTCACGGTGTAATTTGGTATCAAACTGGAAGAAATCCAATCTCTCCATATGCAACCACTGATGTACAAATCCAGCCACGAATTCTTCGGATCTGGGATCGGCAATCATTCGTTCAACTTGTTTCTTCAGTACCCAAGACTTTTTTAACAAGCCCTTTTCGGCCAAATCGTAAAGCTTGGCATCGGGAGGCCCACTCCATAGGAAATAAGCGAGGCGAACCGCCAGTTCCCGGTCATTGAGCGGACGTTTGGGTCCCTCAATATTAGGCTCATCCAGATAAAGAAAGCCGGGAGAGGCAAGGATGACACTGAGGGGCGTACGGATGGCCACGTCGAAAGAATCACCCGCAGTCATTCTTCTCTTATACAATCCGACCAATTGATCGATAAACATGGGGTCCGGATCAACCTGGCGAAAGGCTTCCACGCAAAAGCGCTGGAAAATAGAACGGGCTCTCTTTTCCTCCGTATCCAAACTTCCCGACAGGTTATTTTGCAAAATAGGCACAAGCCCACCGTCCTGAGCCTTGTAATGCAGGGGTCCTTCCCATTCCACCCAGTCAATCCAGAGAGCCGGTGGTGGAGCCATGCCTCCCCGGTAAATCTCATTTTTACCCATCAAGGTATCTGCTTTCAGATTACTTTTCTCACGAAGTGAAAATTTCCTTGGTCCATCCAGGGTTAACTCAACAGTGGTTTCAAAAACCTGTGGATCTGTTGTGGTCCCAGTGACTTGAAAAGTTTCCAATAAGTTAAACCCATCACCACCAACATTCCTGGACCCTGCCTGGCTTACCGAACCAAGGACGGCAAAATGACGATCGGGTGATGTGCCTTCGATGGAACCGATACGGACACTAAGACGGTATTTGCCAAGCGGTAAGGGTTTGGATTTTTTGGGGGCACCCAACGGATCCATACTTATTTCAATAAATTCTTCACTGTTCAGGTTTCCATTCCGGTCAAACACGCCTAGCAAGGATCCGGTTTTGGTCAGCGGATCATTGAGGTAGCGAAGTTGGGAAGGTGCTTCCATCTCGTATCTGCGGATTCTGAACTTGGCCTCATCCAAATCTTTCACTCCTACTGCAGGACGTGGAATTCCGTCCTTTTGAAAAGCAAGAGCAGCCTCGTACCCCGCCTTGAAGTAATTTTCAAATTTTCGCTTCACTTTGGCAGTGGCGTAATGCTCCACTTCACGACGCTGCTTAAAAGTCTTGTTTTCAGAGGGGGCAAGCGGGCCTTCCCATTCCACCCAATCAATCCAAAGAGCGGAAGGCGGAGCGAAACCCGTTTCATCAATGCCTTTGTTGTAATGCAGCACGTCGTCTTTAAAGTTGCGCTTTTCACGAAGAGCAAACTTGCGTGGACCGTTCAAGGAAAGCTGAATGTCTGCCTCCAAAACTTGAGGGTTGTCCGTTGATCCGGTTACCTGAAGAGTCCGAAGGAGGTTGAATTGCCCTTCATTGGGAACCGCTCCTAGTTCAAGAAAGTGACGACTTTTGACGCTCCCTTTGACTGAACCAACTCTAATCCGAAAACGATAGGTTCCAGGTGGCAAAGTGTCCACTTCATGCTCGATATTTCGCCATCCACGATGTTGTTCGGGCGGCAGCGCAATGAACTCTTCCTTGTTCGGATTGAATATAGTGAGCAAAGAACCTTTTTGGGTGAGAGGATCATTCATGTAACGACGCCAAGTGGGGCCTTCTCTCTCAAATCGCCTGATACGGAACTTCGCTTCCCGTTCATTGGTAACACCCTTCTTCGGTTGAGGAATTCCGTCCTTTAAAAATTTTTGGCCAGTCTCGTAACCCCCTTTGAAATAGCCTTCGTAGACATTTTTGATTCTGTAGTTTGCCTGGACTTCCACTTCACGGCGCTGCTTCCATATTTTTGGTTTTTTTGGAATAGGCCCTTCAATCTCTGCCCAATCTATCCAGATTGCGGGCGGGTGCCCGTACCCATTCTCCGCCTTGAGTTGATTGTGCTCATCCCAAAGGGTCTTTAGATTTGCATTGTTTGGCTGCTTTTCCTGTACCGCAAATTCACGGGTCGTATCCGAACGCACCTCAATGGGAATTTCCATAATCTGTGGAGCTTCGATCGTACCGTTAACCTGATGGACACTGATTGGTTTACCTTTCAATCCCCAGTCCCTTACTTCAATATCCCTCTGGGGGTGACCGATCTCAATAAATTTTCGGGCGGCAGGCGTTCCCTTCACCGTGCCCAAGCGGACACGAAAGATATAATCACCCACGGGCATCTTCTTCGGGGCAACAATAACCCGTCCGGTTCCGTGGGTCAGTTTAAGATAGGTACCGGTGTTCCGATGCGGCAGACTGGCGTAATGCTTGAGCAGGGCCAAATTCTTGGATCTTGATGGGTCGGCTGCAGCCGCTTTTTGAAAATCTAAGAAACCGAAATCTCTGGGGTTGGGCACATTCTTAAAATGCTCGGCAAAAATGTAAAAGCGATTGGGGTGATCAATCAGGCGATTCTTCTTTCGTATCTCAGCAATGATCGTCTGATTCTCCGGAGATTTAGCAGCCTCATCCACTCCTTTTTTCCACTGTTTAAAACGCTCCTGATGTGCTTCAACTTGCTTAATGTATTCCTCATTGGCTGGATTAATGGTCTTCTCTGGTTCAACGCGGGTGATTTCCAGTTTGGCGGTTTGCTTCTCTTGGATCGGCCCTTCCAACTCAATCCAATCAACCCAAACGGCCGCAGGTGTTCCATATCCATTTTCTCTTTTATGGACAAAGAACTCTCTTCTTGCTTCCTCTTCGCTGGAGTGCTGCTTTTCTCGTATCGCGAATTCTCTCGGCGTGTCCTTTCCAACCTCGATGTAAGTCTCGATGATCTCGGGATATTCGACCGTACCCGTTACCTGATGAGTGCTGATGGGAAGACCGGAGAAACCTTCTGCAACCTGATTAATTCTCTGAGGATGCCCGATATCAATGAATCGGCGAGAAAAGGGAGATTCTTCCACGGCCCCTGCCCGAATCCGAATTCGGTAGGAACCGGGCACGATCTTATGTTTAGGGGGAAGGATATCCACTCTTTGAATTCCCCAACCGAGTTTGAGGTAACTTCCCTGATTGCCCTTGGGAAGACTATGATAATGAGAAATGTAGGCATGGAGTCGATCGTAACCACTTTGGAAAGTAAAGGTGGCATCGAAATCGTCCTTGAACCCGAAATTCTTTGCATCCGGGGCTCCGATCAACTGCCCGGCCGAAAAATAAAATTTGTGGGAACGGGGGGCATTTAATTCGAAAGTTGGATATTCCATGCGAAAATTCTCCATATATTCACGGTTTTCTGGAGCACTAGCTACCTGATCCACTTTGGCCTTCCATGCATAAAAACGCTTGGCACTCTCCTCAAAACGAATCAGAGATTTTTTTTCCCGCTCGTTGATAGTCTTTTCCGGTTCAACGCGAAAAATAAAGCTATCTTTCGCTGTGACTTTTAGCCTTTCAAAGGCTTCATCCACCGCAGTACGCCCCAACTCCAGGTATTGTTCGAACTGATCGCTGGAAATATACTGGGAAGCACCCACGGTATCGAAGGTTCCCGAACCGCCATCAGAAGGAAGCGAATCAACATTTAGGCTAACCCCGGTCAGAGACTTCATCGTATTTTGATACTCCCTTCGGTTGAGGCGGCGCATGGTGATCTGTCCACCCGAGTCGGAGAGTATTTTACGGGCGAGCACCATAGTATTGGCCAGATCTCCCAAAAAGTCCGCCTTGGCCACGCTTTCCGGTTGTCTCTTATTCTCAGGTGGCATTTCCCCGGAATTTAGCACGTCCAAAACTTTTTGCCAAAGTTCGGCATGTTGAAGGGTGTTTACCTCAAGAGGAAGATCTTCCAAGTTTACCTTTCCTTTCCGGGTATCCGCATTGTGACAATCCATACAATGGTTGAACAGGAGATCGAGATGCTTTTCGGGCACGATGGCCTGGGGCTCATCTGCAAAGATAGAGGTGCCGGCCAATCCAAAACCGGCCAAAAGGAAGGCTACTTTACCGTTCACGCCTGAAGTTCTTTGACCACCCCGGTACTGTCACCATGGCGATCCGCCTGAATTCCCATTCCCTGAAGCATGGTAAGCCAGACATTACAGAGTGGAGTATCCTTCGGAAGAACTAAATGTTCACCCAATTTCAAGTTGGCCCCGCCACCCGCGAGCAAGGTCGGGCAGTTATCCAGGTAGTGGATACTGCTGATATTTGACCCAAATGCCAGGGAGGTGTGATCAAAAAGACTGCTGCCATCTGCCTCCTTAGTTGACTTCAACTTGTCCATAAAGCCAGCGAGCAAAGTGCTGTGCATTTTGTCACGGGCCTTGGATGCTTCCATACGCTCACCTGGAGAGTAGTGACTGACATTATGGGCACTGTGAGTGAAATCCATACTTTTAAGAAGGGTCTGACCTGGCATACGGTAGGTCAAAGCACGTGTGCTATCGGTTTGCAAAGCGGCAATGATGAGGTTGTACATCATCTCAATTTCTTCTCTTCCCTTCAGGCCGACGGGCGGTTCGTCCATCGGTGCCTTGGGTTTTGGCTTATCCAGCCAATCCTCATCCTTACCTAACCGGGTTTCAATGTCCCGGATACCCTGAAAGTACTCGTCCAACTTATTGTTATCATTTCTGGAGAGACCTTTTTGCACCCGATTGGCTTCCGTTAGCACTGCATCTAAGACACTTCTCTTCTCATCGATGGCTGCCTGTCTCTGTTCGAGGGGCAAATCTTCCGCAGAAAAAAGCTTATGAAAAGTTTTCAGCGGGTCATTGTATCCGGCAATCGGTTTTCCCCGCTTGTCCCATGCTAAAGATGCACCAGGTCCATGACCCGATTGACTTCCATCCGAACTGTCGAGCTGAATCGATGTAAAACGGGTTTGTTGACCAAGTTGCTCAGCGACCACCTGATCTGCGGATATGCTGTTGGCCATATTTTGACCGGGGACTGAATAGCGGTTGGCTCCGGTCAGCCAAAAAGTACTTCCCCAGTGAGCTTCATTACTGAACTTATTTGCACAACCCTGAACCACCGTAAAATCTTTCTTATGCCTGGCCAGAGGACTAAGGCCCTCGGACAATTGGTAATCCGCACCCGTAACTTTCTGATCGGGATACCAAGTCTGCTTGGTCACTCCGAAACCCATGCCCATAAAAACCGCCCTCTTAGGTATCGAACCAGCAGTTTTGGTTGCCGCAGATGCAAACCGGCGAAAACCTATGGACTCAAGCATGGGAAGGGCGATTAACGCCCCTGCCCCACGAAGAAAAGTACGACGATTGAAATTAAATTTCATTTAATAATCTAGAATAAAAGTTTTTTTTTATAAATCAAATGTCTTAATTCCGGGAATTCCTCCCTAATTTTCCAAAATAATACCAAACTCCCAAAGTCCCGGATAAACTGAGTTTTAAATTTTTTGTAATTTTACACTAGTCAAAATCGCTAAATTTTTCATAAATTTACTCCAATTACCTATCTACAACTGACATAACCGGCCTATGATTACTTATGATTACCACTGCGATGCCAACGGCACTACCCTCTCGGTTCGCCATAGCATAAAGAAAAAATTGAGCACCTGGGCAGAACTTTGCTCGCTTGCTGATCATTGCATTGGTGAAACTCCACCTCAAACACCCGTTCGTCGACTTATTTCATTTGAGAAACCAAAGCCCGATGAATCCAACCTATCGATGTTCTCAAAATCAAAATCCAGTGGGGGCAGTTGCTGCGGTTCCTGCTAAATCGTCCATTAATTCTATGAAAATAGCCTACCTTCTTGCTGTAACCCTCACTTTTTTTTGGTCATCCCTTTTTGCTGATGATCATAAGAAAGACTGGATTCAGCTTTTCAACGGTAAGGATTTAGAAGGGTGGACTATCAAGATCCGCGGGCACAATGCCGGAATAAACCACAATGATACTTTTTCGGTCAAGAACGGCGTTATTCATATATCCTACGATAAGTATGAGAATTTCAACAAAACCTACGGACATATTTTTTACAAAACGCCTTTTTCAGATTATTTACTGCGGATCGAGTATCGTTTTTTAGGAGAGCAGGCACCCGGTGGAGAGGACTGGGCATTTCGGAACAGTGGAGTTATGCTTCACGGGCAGACCCCTGAAAGCATGACAAAGGATCAGGACTTCCCCAATTCCATTGAAGTCCAATTTCTGGGTGGAAAAGGGAAAGGGAAGAGAACGACGGCTAATTTATGCACCCCGGGCACCGATGTGATGATGGATAACAAACTTTTGAAGCGTCACTGTTTCAGCAGCAATAGTGAAACTTATCATGGAGACCAATGGGTAACCGTGGAAATTGAGGTTCGAGGCAGCAAATCGATTAAGCACATGATCGACGGGAAAACCGTCCTTGCTTACACCAAACCTCAGTTAGATGACGGCACCCTTCTTGATAGCGGGACCATCTCCCTGCAATCGGAGAGCCACCCCGTGGAATTTCGTAAGGTCGAACTGAAGAGACTGAGAAAGAGTAACAAGTAAGCTGTTTTCTTTTACGCTGTAATCTAAAGTAACCGAGCTTGGTTAGTTCAGGGCTTTGATATCCTTGATGTCACGGTAAGCTGCACGATCCGCTGGCAAGACAGATGCATTAACTGGGGGATAGGTAACCTTGCCCGTAGCAGCCCATTCCGTTCCTCGGATGAGCGTCTCCTGGAAGGCAACACCTCCCATGGAAGTATGACTGTGACCCATGACGGTATGGAATACCCGGCCCTTCCCGTATTTGATCGTCATTAAGACGGGCTCATGCCTTTCCGAGCCGCCCTCAGCAAAGGCAGTGGCAAGAACGGTCATGTTTTTGGCCGGTCCACGAAGACGATCATAAAGCTCTTCCTTCACCATCAGAAATTCAGGGGGGAGTCCGCGGGTAATGGGATGTTTCTTTTCACGCACGACCACTTTGTATTCCCATGGGCGACCATGAGAACCTCCTCTGCCCTTGGATTCGTCGCGAACTATCTTACCGTCTTCCCAATAGACATAAGGACCATCCTTTTCATTGCGCCCTTTCCAGCCACCAAGTCCGATCATTTCGTTAAACTCTTTCCATTTGGGAAAGGAATTGTCCGCCGCATGAACCACAACCAAGTTCCCACCCTTCTTCATATACTTGACGAAGGAATCTTGGGTCTCCTGCAACCATGGCTCTCCATTGTAGTTAGACAATACGACTTCATACTTATAGAAATCAGGTTTGAAGTTTGCTATGTCCTCTTTGGCTATGGTTGCCCGCTCGATACTAAATCGACCCGTAGCGTTAAGAGTATCAATCATAACCGGAGAACATCTCTTCCAGTCATGGTTGTTCTGTCCGTCAATCAAAAGCAGCTTTATCTTCGAAGAACCTTTGGGATCATCCGCATAGGAAAGGGATGAAAACATAGAAAAGTAAGCTACAACGGCAGTAAAAATTATAAATGTAGTTTTGAACATTATTTTCCTTGGCTTTAATTTTGGGTTGTAGAACCGACCTAAATGATAGGCTGGTGGGTAATCATAAAAAACGATCTTACTTTATCAACTGAGCAATGGAAGGAACGCCATTTTCGGGCACTTCCACCCCGGCAGTCCAAGCGATCGCGTTGAGTATTGTTGTACGCCAATTGTCTCTTGCCCAGGTGTTGTGGTAATGACCACCGGTGGTGCCAAAACCACGTCCATTACCGTTTGGGCGTTCATAGGCCCAGCCAATATGCTGAATTTCTCCTGCTGCCATGGACTTACGAACATGAGGATTATTGGAATGGGGACCATCCTTGCGGTCCATGGTCTCTTTGGGTGGATGAGCTGAAAGAATGGGTGTAACGCCCATCATTTCAGGCTGAAAACGCATATGGAAATACCACTCATCCTTCTGGGTGAAAGGTTTAACTCCACGGGTAATCGGATGTTTGGGAAGCGATTTAAATTCAGCCGTCCAGTGAGGGTTGACTGACCAGTGAGTCTCAAAATATCCACCCATGGCTTCACGCATGAGGACACCCGCCCTGCCGATCGGAACTTCCACCGCATAGTGCATAAAAACAAAACCAACTCCTGAATCGATCAATTTTTCAAACTGGTCGAGGTGCTTCATAACCAGGTGTCCCTTGCCACCGTTACAAAAAACTACCACGGAATCGGCCCCATCAAAAGCTTTTGGATCTTCAGGCCAGCCTTTGTACTCGGCGGTGTCAAAACCAAGACCACTCTCTTCAAGAGCATTGGCCAGGATGGCGTTTCCGCTTTCATGAGCGTGAACATCAGTATTTTTTCCTTTGTCTGCAAGAAAAACGACTCTTTTAATTTTAGCACTAGACAAGGAGGAAAATGTCAGGAAGGAAAGCGTGATAAGGAGGAATAAACGAGTGATTAATTTCATAAGTTAAGAGTTCGAAGGGAATTGTTTATTGATGCTAAAAAATCTTCGATTATTGTTAAGCAAGAAGTAAGTGAATCGACCAAAAACTTTTTCGAGAGCGTGGTTGATTCCTTCAGTTTTCCACTTCAACTCCGGCATCCCACAAGGGAAAAGGGTCGTTAAAACGCAAAGGCCAAGTGGTCTCATCGGTGGATAGCTCCTTCTCTGTAAGGAGGCATTCATCAAGCATGGAACTAAGAGCCTCCTGATCCATATCGCATCCGATCAAGACGATCTCCTGGCGGCAATCTCCATTACCGGGCTTCCATACCCGTTCGATGTGACTGTGGTCTTCGGGCCAGTAATTACGAGGAAGTGCCGCCCAGAAATAACCACCACCTTCATGCCTTGAAATCGAACCCGCCCGTGACCAGACTCCTGACATTTTGAGTCGGGTGGCGAGCCAGAATATTCCCTTTGATCGAATGACTCCCGGCCATTCACGCTGAAGGCAGTCAAAAAAACGTTGAGGATGAAAGGGGATCCTTCGCTCATAGACGAAATTACCAATCCCATATTCCTCGGTCTCCGGGGTGTGTTCAACCAAAGATTCAAGCCATCCATCGTGTTGGGACGCTCGCAAAGGGTCAAACTTTCCCGAGCCCAGGACCTCTTCAATCGGAACTTCTGCATTAACTGTATCGTGAATTAACGCCTTCGAGTTGAGGGCCCGGATCATTCCATGCACTTGGTGCAGTTGATCGGATGTAATGAGATCAGTCTTATTCACCAGAATAACATCTGCGAAGTCTATCTGATCTGACAACAAATCAACAATGGTTCGCTCATCTTGCTCATCAACAGCCTGCTTTCGGTCCACCAATTGTTCTGTTGTGGAAAAATCCTCGAGAAAATTGGGGGCATCCACCACAGTGACCATCGTGTCTATGGCGGCAACTTCTCCCAAGGAAGATCCGTTCTCGTCCTCAAAGGTAAAAGTCTCGGCCACAGGCATGGGTTCGGACACTCCCGTAGATTCAATTACGAGATGGTCAAAACGATTCTGTCTTGCAAGCTTTCCTACCTCAATCAGCAGATCCTCGCGTAGAGTGCAGCAAATGCAGCCATTGGACATTTCTACCAGTTGCTCCTCAGTTTGAGAAAGGGAAGCGTCTCCATTGCGAACCAAGTTGGCATCAATATTGACCTCTGACATATCATTGACAATCACCGCCACTTTTCTTCCATCCCGATTATTCAAAATATGGTTCAGTAAAGTGGTCTTGCCTGATCCTAGAAATCCCGAAAGGACGGTAACAGGAAGTTTTGATAAAGCCTGTATCATGCAATTACGAACAAAATGTATCTTCCATTAAATCAAGGCATTCGATCCAGAAAGCTGCATTCATCGCATCATAACGCATCGTATCTGGACCGGTTTTGGTGGTGAAGAGAATATTACTTGGCTCTTCCACAAGCTCATCGAACAGACGATTAAGACAATAACCATGTATCTCATCCCTTGAACCGGGAACAGGGGAACCCTCTCCGCCCCTGGCATGATCTCGTAAAGCACTGATAACTAATTGGAGATCCTCGCCACCGAGATTTATTTTTAATGGCAGGGCAGCGTCCTTATGCTCTTCAAATATGGAAGCTAGACGCTTTGTGACTCTTTTAGCTTCTCCCTTCCGATCCTGAATATCTTGTTCTACCTCAGGATTCTGGGGAAGCTCTGAGCCCATTTCAAAAAGCGGGCGGACGGTTCTGATATGCTCTTCAGGAGTCATCATAAATTAGAACTCTTTCAAAGGCGTGTGGGATTGGGAACTCCCGGATATACCTGATCAGGGTCGAAAGACTTATTGTTTTCCACAAATTCAAGCTTTAGGTCCTCCGCCGTTTCAGGTTTCACTGGAATCGAACGATAGAAACAGGAACGATATCCAACATGGCATGAGGCTTCATTACCTCCAGTTGCGGGCGGAGTTAATTTTACTTCCAGAATTACACAGTCCTGGTCATCATCGATGAGAATTCGTTCAATATGTTGATACATGCCGGATGTCTCCCCTTTTTTCCACAGCTTTTGCCGGGAACGCGACCAATAATGAGCGAGTCCGGTAGAGATGGAAAGTCGAAGTGCTTCCGAGTTCATGAATGCAAACATTAAAACTTCACCAGTTTCAGCATGGGTGGTAATGCATGGTATACATCCATTCTCGTCAAACTTCGGCGCTAATTGGTTACTTTCCTCCACTTGTTCAACTGAAGTGCGAGCAGCAAAGGGAATTTCGATTGGGGCGGGTTTTGACATAAGATTAACTTTTAGGGCTAAGATAATCGTTGGTCTTTATCCTGGCTTCAATAAAAAAGACGCTTTTTTTGAAAAGGATTCCCGAAAACATTCATTGTATTGGCTTAATCGAAAAGCATTTGATATAAACTCATTTGAAAATTGTCTTGGTCTAAACTTTTACTTAAGATTTTATGAAGTTATAAGGTTATTACCTGATCAGGTGGATTAGATCCAAGGGCTGTGTACAACTGAGGAAAACAGCCTGCCACCACGCCCTCAACCAGACCTTTGGCTTTCACATCACCGCTGCCACACTGTTCAAATGTGCCTTCTGCTAATCCCCTTCTGACCGCACATTGATCACAAACCATCAGTAACATTCCTCGATCCCGGGCAATTTTGGATAATCTTTCCCCAACGGAATCATTTTGCTTTAGGCAAAATATATTATCATCAAAAAAGAACATTCCCACGACATCCACTATGTGTGAATCATTCTCCAACTGGGGTAATATCATGGAACTGAGTTGATAAGTACTAGCCATGCTAGTTTTGAATACATAAGCGATTTTCATGTTTTAATATTAATTTAGGTGGAGTTGATAGTTAGAATATTGCGGAGTAAGTCGAAATCTTCCTTATTGCAATTTAATTGCAATAAGGATTGGGAAAAAAACATGATACAACACCGGATGAGAGTGATCTGTATCTGTAACAGACAACAGGAAAATACACCTAAACCACCGCTGAATTTTGGGCTGAGTTTGAGATCAAATTTATTCGTCGTTGAAATACATGGGTAAGAAAGGCGAGGTGGGGAAACTCAACGAGCATGCCAATGATGAGTGCCGCATAGACAAGAGGTTGCTCGGGAAGAACAACGGTAGCCAAACCTAGCATCAAGGGAGAATTACGGGCGGTTGTGGACATTGCAAGTAAGACATGCTGAGGGCGTTTTAGCTTGAAACACCAAGCAAACAGTTCTCCTAGTATCCAAGTCAAAATAAAGAAGATAAAGACAGCCAGAAGGACAAGAGGAAAGACTTTGGGATGAGAGGTCAATTGCTGGGTATGACAAGAAAAGATACAAAAAACCAAACCCGCAAGAACCCATGGAATCAAGGAACCAGTAAATTTATGCAAGGTAGAGAAACGATCCTGTGAAAGTACTTTAGCAAAAACAAAACGAAGAAATGTGGCACCCAGCAATGGCAACACAAACCACCGTCCTAAAGTGCCCCAAACTCCGGATAGGTTGAAATCTGTATTCAAGCCGATGAAAAAAGACAAATAAAGGGGGAAAAACAAAAGTTGGGTAACTAAATTAAGGGGGATCAGCACCGAACCGAGGGAAACATCTCCCTTCGCCATTCGGGTGAAGGCAAGAAACCAGTCCGTGCAGGGGAAGAGAAGATAGAGCAGCAAACCTGCATACAGTGCCGGTTCCGTTGCAAAAAAAAGAACTGACAAACCCCAGGCAAACAAGGGAATTATAAGGAAGTTACTCAACCATACCAGGCAAATGAAAAGGCGATTTCGGGCGATTTTAGAAATCGGATCGAAACGAATCTCAAAAAAAAGCAACGCTAACAAGGTCAGAACAAGTGGATTTACCAGATTACTTATTGATTCAGTAACAATGGGAAAGAAAGTTCCCGCGAGGAGTCCCGTGATTATCCCAGCCGGCAACAGTAGTTGCTTGGCATTCACCGCATTTACCATCAAGAGAAAGCGGCCGGCTCAGGGGCTGCTTCTTCAGGCTTAATGGCACATTCACACTCCGTGCAACAATCAAGATCCGTATTCATGAAACCTGCCTTTTCGTACGACTTAAGTTTTTCGTCCACATTCTCTTTGCCAAGTCGTAGTGCAATCTCGCGGGCAATCACGCCAAAACGAGCACGATACTTGTATATAAAACAAAACAAAGAGTTACGGTGAACGAGTGCAGGTCCCGAATAAAAAAGTCCTTTGGTAATGGTTGACTCATCCGCTGCCTCACTGAAAACAGGAAGATTATTCTCATCATGCTTAAAAAGACTGGCTACCAGACCAAGTCCGGAATGAAATCCATTGGCAAGAATCGGTCGGGTACGGGAAACTGAAGGTATATCATCCTGATCATAAAGAGTCCACCAGCCATGACTTTCTTCCAGCTTTCGGATGTCGGCATTTTTAAAGAGATTGAGGTTCTTCATTTTCTCGGGAGACTGCAGAATTCCTCTCAGACGGTCAAGGGTTCGTGGACTCAGGGAACGGGACGGATCCGGGTGATCGGAGGTCCAGGGTTCACCACGAGCGTACAGGCAGACAGATTTCCCCAAGTTTACAAGATTCAACGCCGCATCCACCCCGCTCTCATAACCACCAATAATCACAAATTCATCACCCTGGAGATCGCTCCAGTCATCAACTTTTGAAGAATGTAAGGCAAGGTTTGCACCTGGAAAAACTGAATCTTTCGGGTAAAAAAACTGACCGGCCGCCCAGATTATAATATCAGCAAAGATGTCAGACTGGTTTGTGGTAACAATAAATTTTTCATCTTTTTTACAGATGGCACTTACCTCCACACCGCAACGAACATCCAGTTCATGGTAACCGGCAACCGCCTGTAAATATTTTGCATATTGTTCACCAGTGGGATGCTGAGTCCGAAGGAAATCAGCGGGGGATGTCTCAGGGTCAATCGCATTAAGGTCGGTGAAACCAAAAGAGTTGGAGTGAAAAGATGGAGTGAGCAAAGACATTTGCTTGGGCCAGTTTATAAAAGAGGCACCGATTTGACGGGAATCAACGACCAACATCTCCTCCACACCTGCTTCTTTTAATGCGGAAGCCGTTCCAATCCCTGCCGGCCCGGCTCCTATGATCAACACGTTTGTGTCTATTCTCTCTACGAAGTCATTGTCGGAAGCGAAATACATATCTGGTTGATCTTAATCAATTGACGGTCATCATTAGGGGTGTAAATTCTTATTGCAAGTTATTTGCATTAATTAATTTATTCAAACATGACTAAAACAACCCTCTTTTTAGCTTTGAGTTCCGTCCTCACCTTTATTTCCTGCGAGCGCAGTGATATTCAAAATGAAAATGAAACCGTTAGCTGGCCTGAAATTACCCAGTTCGACAATCTTGCGTTTCAGGCTGATGGATTGGTCAGAGTTAAGGATCTAAGTGCAGTTCGTGAACTACACGCCGAATTGCTAGCTGCCGGTTTGGCGGTAACTTCTGACTCGATTCCACCCAACGCCGCTAATCCCCAGGAGATCGAACTTCTGCTAGGAGATCTTGAAAACCTGGTAACCAGCCTCAAAGATGATGATTTGAATAATTTGACTTTGGGAAACTTAGTGCTTGGGCTTCATCCGGTGATCGCAAAGTTAATTGAAGCTGCAGGCATGCCCCATATTCACGCGAACGAAGGAACAAACGGTGGCTTTTTATATCCCATATTCGATGATAACGGGAAACAAACCGGAACCGTTGAAATTAAACTGCATGATGACGCCGGAGACCTGGAAGTCTGGCTAAAAAGGGGTGGTTATGAGGGAGATCCCTGGCTCGTGCCATCCAAGACTGTGCTAACACTCAATTTCCCTGCACTCGATAAGCGTGTAATCCTTGCAGTGCGTGATCATGAACGAAATGAGGATGAGTCGGGAGCCTCGACCATTGTGGAAGGAAATACAAATTACTTCGTTTTTCCAGGTGCAACAGAAACCGATGCAACCTGGTTAATGGGAGCGGACTTTGCCGCAAAAGGAGAACTTATTTTTGAAAATACAACCACGGGTTTGTTTGTCCTTCGCCCACATATTCATCGCGAAGAAAGCGAATAAATACGATAATGATCCGACTTAACAAGGTATCTCTTCACCTTGGTAAAACGGATCACTCGCTATCGGTCCAGTTTCAACTTCCTGCATTTGAAGTAACGGCAGGTGAGATAGTTGCCCTAACCGGGCCGAGTGGATGTGGAAAAAGCACCCTGCTCAATCTGGTTTCTGGACTGCGGATAGCGGACAAAGGAGAAATTATTGTCGATGGGGTAAATCTCATGAAACTATCTCCGGCTCAGCTTGACCGACACCGCGGCACTCACTGTGGTATGATTTTTCAAACCTTCCATCTTCTTTCTCCATTCACCGCTTTGGAAAATGTTTTGATTGGATTACGCTTCAGTGATCGTAGTCAAAAATATCCAAAAAAACGAGCAATCGATGTGCTTGAACGGGTGGGATTGGGTGATCGTCTTCATGCACGTCCTGAAGAGCTTTCAGTTGGACAGCGGCAACGCATCGCCATTGCTCGTGCCCTTGTCGGCAATGCACCCATTTTACTGGCAGATGAACCCACAGGTGCTCTTGACCCGAGGACAGGCCTCGAGATTTTCCATCTTCTCAAAAGAATAGCTGAAGAGGATAATCGCACCCTGCTCTTGGTAACCCATGATCCATCCATCGCAAGGGAGATGCCAAATAACTTCGATTGTTCTGAACTTATTAAACCCAAGGAACTGACAGCGGATGAGGAGGTTACAGGGTCATGAATTTCTTTTTCATGGCTTGGCAATACCTAAAATTTCGCTGGCTCGTCAGCTTGCTAACGATCTTTGGAATCTCCACCGGCGTGGCATTGGTCTGTGCAGTGCTTGCCCTACGACATGAATCAGAAAGAGCACTGTCGAGAGATGCCGGACTTTATGACCTCGTAGCCGGAGGAAAAGGAAGTCCGCTCCAGCTTGTGCTCTCCAGCGTCTACCACCTTGACTCGCCCACGGGTAATATACCCTACAAGGAATATGAACGAATCCGCAGTGACCCGAGGGTTGAATGGGCTGCTCCCGTCGGGCTCGGTGATAATTATTTGGGCTATCGAATTATTGGCACGGAAAAGCATTTCTTTGATTTGCCTGACCGGGAAGGAAATTTATTCTTTGAACTGGCAGAAGGTGATGTATTTCAAGACCGGTTTGATGTAGTCCTAGGAAGCCAGGTAGCCCAAGCTAGCGGACTGGAAATCGGTGATTCCTTCTTTGGCACCCATGGATTAATCGAGGTTGCCGGAGCCGAAGTACATCGTGACTTCCCTTACCGGGTCAGTGGAATCCTTGCTCCGTCCGGCACCGCCCAAGACCGAGCCATATTCGGAACCTTAAAATCAGTCTGGGAGATTCATGAAACGGAAGATCTCCTCCATTCTGCCATTCAGGGATCCGCGATTATGGCAGATCATAAAACGAGGGAGACGACCGCCATCCTCGTACGACTAGAGACTCCTGGGCTTCGCCTTTGGATGGCCGATGAAATACGGGAAGGAACCGATGGTATCGCCGCAATCCCAATCAATGAGATCATGCGTTTCCAACAGGGAATCCTGGGTCCGGTCCAAAAAATACTCCTGGCCATAGCTGGAGTTGTGGTAGCCGTATCCTGCCTGACGGTATTGATTACTCTTCATCAGGCAGCGGAGCGCCGGCGTCGAGACATTGCCATTCTTCGGAGTTTGGGTGCTTACAGAAGAGAAGTGGCGACTCTTGTCTTTTCCGAGGGCTTGCTCCTCACTGGAGGAGGAATCCTGCTCGGATTGCTCATTGGGCATGGGGGCATGGCCATCGCGGTTGATTACTTTCGTGAAGCTACCGGACTGATCCTCAATCCCTGGCGAATACCAAGCGATGAACTTTACGCACTTCTGATTATGGCTCTCAGTGGGGCATTGGCTTCCACTTTCCCGGCAATTTCTTCTTATCGAAGAACACCCATTGACGACCTTCAACTTTCAGAATAAAGACCCTTCATCATTTATGATAATGAAATCCATCAAGTTTTTATTTCTCGCTTTTTTACTCACCGGTCTGGGGGCCTTTGTTTTACTTGATGATTTTTCACCTTCAGAAGATGAAAATTTTGAATCCAATAACAAGAAACATGCAGAGATCTTGGATGCTAAAAATTACCCTGATTCCGTTGCAGTCATTGACTTCCCCCTTCTCGCTGAAGCAAGGCCTACAGACCTAATCGACATGTCACTTTCCTTTCCTGATGAATTACAAAAACTGGATGGAAAAAAAGTTAGCCTTATTGCCTTCATGGCTCCTTTTGACAGCCTGGAAGATATGAGCCGTTGTATGATGGTGCCAAGCTATGTCGGCTGTACCTTTTGTACTCCGCCCAACCTTCGACAGGTCGTCTTTGTTACTCAGGGAAATAATGATTCTGAAACCAACTACTCCTTTATAGAGGAACCTTCGCAGGTAACCGGTACCTTTCGAATCACGGGCCCAGAGAGTACTCACGAAGGAAAGAAACAAGGATTCGTCTACTCGATAGAAAATGCTGAAGTAACTGCCCATACCGGCGAAGCACCCCAGAGGGCTCCAGGTCACGCCACGCCAAATGGCCATAACAACAGCCAAAGTGCCGCTCTCCTTCCGCCAGTCACACCCACCGAACTATTGGGGGAAGTAACCGAAATAATGGATCAAAAACCACTCTATTCAATCAGGTTTGAAAAAGTAAGTACTGAAATTTTTACCAAAAATGTTACTGATCAATTGGAAACCACCTATCCCAGTTCCATTCGAGAAGCCAGGGTACAAGCATTTTCCATCCTTGGTCTCATCCCCGAAAACATTGATTGGCTCGATGCACTCACAGGTTTTGAACTTGGACAACATGTCGCCAAATCGGATCCTCTAGGTAGGAGCGTCTTGATACTGGAAACAGTCCCCTTTAATCATCCCTTTGTCAGACTCAGTGTGGTGGGGGCAATTGCAGAGGCAATCATCTTTCAAAACAATTTGGGAAACCCAAAAGGGGAAGAAAGTAGATTCGAAAAAAATGAAGACGCAAGAAGAGCGGGAGAATCTTTGATATCCGGAATCCGGAAAACAATCATTCGAAGATACGCAACCGCCAAAAGTATTTCTCCTAAAATTCCCGCACCTGCTCAATTCAGACCGGCTGGGATTAAATTTCCCGAAACCACTCTGTTAAACCGATGGTATTCACTACCTGCTTTTGTGGGCCCATTTTTCATTGATTTCCTTGTCGGACCTACGGGTCCTCTTTCGGGCTTAATGCCTGCTTACCAACGCCCACCATCCACCATGATGGAATTCTTACGTCCCATGTGGTATGAAAACGGATCGCTCTGGGCACGAGATCCCGTTCCCGCTGATTTTGCCATGAAGTTCATGGATGAACCTCCCGACCTGACTGATGTTTTGGGAATTGGCGGGCTTATTCCCTGGCTTGCCCAACCGAACTCAAGCTATGTGGCGAGAACAATTGCCGGTCAATGGGCTGGCGACCGATGGGCTTTGTGGCAATTCGATGACGGATCAGCTGCCCTGCTTTTGGAGACTCGATGGCAGGACGAAGTCTCTGCTCTCAAATTCTCGGAAGCCATTCCGGAACATCTTTTCCAATGGCTATTTCCGCATCAAGAGGGAAGCTCCACTGTTCGAATATTGCGGGGAAGCACCCTGGCCGCTCTCAATCGGATCGATCCGTTTCCCGAGTAAGGCTTGCCATCGGATACTAAAACCAACATTGGAAAACCCAGTGGTTAATTTATAATTTTTCTTCATAGGTTTGGGATAGGGCTAATCTCGCTTCGCTCACAACCGCCAAGGCGAACCATCCGAGCGATATTAGAGATGACCCCCGAGATACACGATTCATTCTTCGGGAACCCTGAGGAATCAAATCACTGAAGAGTGGACGGTCCCTCGAGATACCCCAGGGAAACCAAAAATTTATCCACCTCTTGCATAGTCTCCTTGAACATCGCATTGAAGAAACCATGCTTTGCATCTTTGTACCAATGGAGATCGCAACGCCCACCGACTTTCTCAATCTTCTTTTTAAAAAGCTCTCCGGTGTCAACCGGGATCAGTTTATCCTTCGTCCCGCAAATAAAAATGGTTGGGGGAATTCCCTTTTTAATATTATGCATCGGGGAAAACTCTTTCCAGTACGCTTCCACCCTGGAGTATCCGTATCCCTTTTCACTGTTGTCGATCACGGGATTAAAAAGCAACAGGGCCTGGGGTTTAGGACTAATGGATAGATCATCACTTGGCTCATCAAAGGCTGGGATCGTGGCCGTCGTGGCAGCCACATGGCCACCGGCGGATCCTCCCCCGGCAATGATCTTTTTTGGATCCACTCCTAATTTCGCCGCATTTCCACGTATCCAGCGAACCGCCGACTTGCCGTCACTCACACAGGCTTTTGGCTCAGTCTTATGTTTACTTTTGATCCGATAATCCGCAGCAAAAGCAACCATTCCACGGGATGCCAGGTAATCCGCATGGCGGGAAAACTGAGTGTATGCTCCCCCATTCCATCCACCCCCAAAGAAAAAGACCACCG
Organism: uncultured Verrucomicrobiota bacterium; assembly: GCA_902612125.1. Lineage (GTDB taxonomy): Bacteria > Verrucomicrobiota > Verrucomicrobiia > Opitutales > Seribacteraceae > Seribacter. The sequence continues at coordinate 12,587 of CACMBV010000017.1, read as the reverse complement.
CCGGTCGCTTATCCGTCTTTTTCCAATTATCCGGATAATAGGTATGGAGAAAAAGTTTTCCCTGTGGAGTATTTTTGTACTCAAGAATTTCATCGGGGCTTACCTGATCCCGGGCAAATGAACTCAGGGGAAAAAGGGTCGTTAAAAAAAGAATGGATGAGTATCTAAAAAACATCTTTCAAAGATGGTTCGATTCAGTAAAACTGACAAGAGCACAATCCTATGATTCCTAACAAAATTCATGATGACCCATCGCTTTCTAATCCTTATTACAGGGCTAATCTCCACTCTCTTACTTTCAGCCGATGATCGTCCGAATGTCCTCTTCATTGCAGTTGATGACCTGAACCACTGGGTCAGTCATCTGGGTCGCAACCCACAGGCCAAGACTCCGAACATCGATCGATTAGCCGCCATGGGCACCACCTTCACCAACGCCCACACCGCCGTGCCTGCCTGCGAACCTTCGCGTTGCGCCCTGATGAGCGGTCGACGCCCATGGGTAAGCGGGTGCTACAAGAACGGACACGAATGGCGAAAATACCAAAAGCCCGGCGAAGGCCTCTCCGCCCAGTTTTTACAAGCCGGATACTATGTTTCCGGAGCCGGTAAGATTTACCATCAAATGGATGCTCTCGAAGAGGAGTGGAGTGATTACATGAATAAAGGTAAGTTATCCAGCAATGGTCCGGGAGTCGACAAGTACGACGGGTACCACATTGAAAAAACTTTTCCGGATTTAAAGGATGATGATATTGTGGACTGGCATTCGGTAGATTACTGCGTGGAACGACTTTCCAAAAAGCATAAGAAACCCTATTTCATCGCCTGTGGGCTTTACAAACCGCACTTGGCCTTTGTGGCTCCACGCAAATATTACGAGGATTTCCCCCTCGATGAAATCAAGCTTCCGCCTCACCTAGAGAATGATCTCGACGACATCCCCCCGGCGGGAATTAAAATGGCCAATCCACAAGCAGACCATGCCAAGTTTTTGAAAAGCGGGCGTTGGAAATCCGCAATCCAGTCATACCTCGCCACTTGTGCCTACACCGACATGAATGTGGGCAGGCTTCTCGATGCCTTTGAAAAAAGTCCCGATCGCAAGAATACGATCATCGTATTTTGGAGTGACCATGGATGGTCACTTGGCGAAAAACAGCACTGGAGGAAATTTGCCCTCTGGGAAGAAACCACCCGCATTCCGATGATATGGGTGGCTCCGGGGGTTACCAAGCCCGGTACGAAATGCAGTCAGCCCGTCGACACCATGAGCGTATACCCCACCCTATGCTCGCTGACGGGGATTAAGAAACCTGACCATGTCAGCGGTCATGACATCTCTCCACTCTTGCGAAATCCGAAATCTAAATGGAAACACCCCGCCATTACCACTCATGGGCGTGGAAACCATTCGGTGCGTACGGCAACCGAACGATATATTCGATATGCCGACGGATCCGAGGAATACTACGATCACGCCGAAGATCCCTATGAATGGAAGAATTTAGCCACAACTTCAGACCTGAGCAGGTTTAAAAAATGGTTACCTAAAAAGGAAATTGCGAGCCAAGTGCTGAAGAAAAATTCCAAGAAGCCGAAAAAGTAAGACTAATCGAAAAGAACCACCATCCCTTCGTAATTCTTATTTTTCTTTTTCCTCTTTTTTGTATGGTTTTTGGGGTAGTCTTTTCAATTCCTTGACCCGAATGTTATCGAACAAAACCTTACCTTGCTTGCCGGAATGAATTTGCAGGGCAAAGAAGCCCTTTAGGTATTCATCATTTTCCCAGTGAGCGGCGGGTACCCCGTTAACCCAGGTCTTCACTACTTTATCCTTGGCATATATGGTTACCCGATTCCATTCTCCGTTCTTACGGGCAGCGCGAATCTCTTTGTGTTCCTCAAGCCACAAGGGATACCAGTATCCCCCGCAGCTCTGTCCATAAATACCACCGGACCACCCGCGACCCTTGTTCTCCTCTTCCATTTCCGCCTGCGGTCCGTATACCTGACTCTCTCCCTTCATCTTAGCCCGGAACATGATCCCGGAGTTACTGTTTACAAGCCACTTCATATCGCAGGTGAAAATAAAATTATCATATTCCCGCTTGGTGGAAAGATAAGTGCTGGGAGAGCCGGGTATACAGGTGCCGGCGATCGCCCCATCCTCAACCTCAAACTTGCATGTACCTCCCCTTGGGGTCCAGCCCTTCAGGTTCTTGCCATTGAAAAGATCCATAAAGCCTTTGTTCAGATCGGGTTCCGGGTCGGAATTTAAAAGCATATCCGTCGGGTCCGGAGCATTCTGCTGTTTGACATATTTTTTATGCCAATCGGCCTGACTCGGATCAATCGACTTACCGTAGGCGATAAATAAAAAAGGAAGGAAGGCTAGTACTAATTTTAATTTCATGATTAAATTTTTAAAGGTACAATATTTATTACTTAAGGACTTACAATGTCACTTTCTTTTGGGCATCATCTGAGCTCCCACCCGGTCTCGCCATGCTTCCAGCTCGTTTTTCAATTCGGCCGTTTTATCTTTCATACTGGCACTCAGGTTCCTGCTTTCACCGGGGTCGCTCATCAAATCGTACAGTTCATAAGCTCCATCTTCTCCGTAAGCCGACTTCTCGAACCATTCAATCAGCTTGTAGCTTCCTTTACGAATGGCTCCGGAAGGGGCAATGCCAAGACCGTGATAATGCGGATAGTGCCAACAAAGGGATTCACGGGTAAGTTTCGCTCCCGAATCCCTAAGAACAGGCAGTAGACTGACCCCATCGATATCCTTTTCCTTGGAAATACCGCCCGCAAGGTCGGAGAAGGTGAGAAAGAAATCATTACTGATTACAAGCTGTGATGATTCAGTCCCGGGTTTTACCACTCCGGGCCATCGAATGATCAAGGGCATACGAATACCGGCTTCGTAAAGATCCCCTTTCGAACCTCTTAAGGGCTTCCCCTCCTTACTACCCTTTTGTCCATTATCTGAATTAAAAACCACCAGGGTATTATTTTCCAATTCAAGCTCCTCGAGAGTATTCAATATCGTGCCTATGTTTCTATCCAAAGTCTCGAGCATGGCGGCCTGTTTCGGATTATTGGTTTTAAGTTTTTTTAATTCAGGTTTCTTTGCATATTTCTCGATCAGCGACTTCTTCTCAATCTCAGGGTCATGAATACTGTTATGGGTAACATAGCAGAAAAAGGGTTGATCCTTATTCTTTTTGATAAATGCAACCGATCTTTCGGTAATCTCCTGCACATGATGCCAGTCCTCATCAAACTTGCTTTTGGGACCTGCGCCCGGCTTATGGGTTGTCAGCACATCATCAAAACCCTGAGAGCCCGGATCCCCCGGACGGCCAAGCTTATATTTCTTGTCCTTATTGAGGTGCCACTTGCCAAAATGCCCGGTTGCATACCCCGCATCTTTGAGGACTTCCGCTATGGTTATCTCCCCAAGAGGAAGTTCTTTTTTCCAGTCCGGGGTGATCAGTTTTGAATTTTTGGAACTACGACCGGGGATGTAATCGGTCAGATGAAGACGGGCCGGATATTTTCCGGTCATAATACTTGCCCGGGTGGGAGAACATACCGGACTTGCAGAATAACCGTTGGTAAACTTCAGCCCGTTTTTGGCCAACTCATCAATATGCGGGGTCTCATAAAAGGTACTGCCATAAGCCCCGATCTGATGCCGGCCCAGATCATCTGCGAGAAAAAATATGATATTTGGTTTTTGGGTACTTTGTGCACCTGCGGTGAAAAAAGGGAAGGACAAGACAAGGCCAATGACCAATGATTTATAAAACGACTTCATCTTTTGGAAATATAAGCTCATGTTTCTAGGTCACCCGAATAGACGCAGTTCAGAAGTTTACATTACTTTGATTTTTTCTTTTTCTTTGAAGATGTAATTTCGAAGGTATTGATCTTTGTATCCGCACTTGGAACTTCCTGATCAGCCGCCCAAAACATCCCGTTAATTATCAATCTTACCGAGTTGGGATCCCCAAAATCATTAAGATGACCGAGGGAAGTGGAAAAAGTTCTTCCTCCCCATTTGTTTGTCCATGTCCATGCCACCACATCCGTCATTTCCGGCTTAAGATGATGCGTACCAAATCGGTTTGTTCGTACTGCAGCTTTTTTGTCCCTTGGGTGCCCAGTCCCCAATAAAAGAGGTGTGGTTCCTTTTTCCATTTTGGTCAGATAGAGCGTACCCCGGGATTCCCAATTTTCATCAGCTTGAACACCGGTAAAAACCGGGTGTTTATTCCTCCGCTGCTCCACTTTCAGGCGAGTGGGACCACTGAGATGAATGCGGTAGGGTGAACCAAGAGCATCCCGGCCAAACCCATCGTTCCACTTTTGATTGGGATGTTCATCCGGATAATTAAAACCGTGCGTGCTCGTCCGAAAACCCACCACTGGCTTTCCTGACTTCAGGTAATCGGTGATATGAACGAGTTGTTGATCATCAATTTTTAAAAACCGGGTATAGAAAATGGCTAAGTCTGCTTTTTTCAATGCTTCCAAACCCGGCAATCCCCTATCGTCTTTTTCAGGATCCCACTCCGGGTTTATTACGGTTGTCTTAAAACCGAGACGCTCGATTTCGGATGCGAGCATCGGCATCGATTTCTGGGGGGAATAATGATGAGTACCCACAACAAATAACGCATGTGGTTTTTCTCCATGCAGAAAAGAGAGAGCACATGCAAAGAAGGAAAGAAAGAGTGATTTAAATATCATGACGGAAAAATCTTATTGGGGTTTTACAAAAATTTCCATCTTTTCAGATGGAGTACCTTCAGACAGGCAATCCAGCATGCCCAGGCCGTAAAATTCGTTCCGATTTCAAAACTGGATGCCTTTCGCGAATCCGTCAAAAAGGTCTCTTGAAGGACATCGTCTGCATCCGACAAAGAAGGCTACAACACCCGAATTAATGACCGAATGACATTTTCATTACGCACAAAGAGCAACTGCACCCCTTCGGTAATTCTTGTTTAGTGTAAAACTTGATGGTTGCTGGCCTGCCACACTTACTTTTGTAAATCGCAATGAATTCAAGGATCGGATATTCCGTTATTCCATCCTTTAAAAAAGTTTTCCAACACCAATCCTGAGATGTGGTGCAGACGCCAAATTCAGTCCGCCCTTCGCGAAAAATATGAATGTGATTAGACGGATTATTATTTTTAGAGAAGATATTTATACTCATAAGACTGATCATAAAGATTAGTAGTATTATGACTTTAAACTCAATTTATACCTCCGTATTTTGATTCATGACACTTTTTCTATCTTTTGATTATTTTCTCATAACTACTAATCAGAACTGGTACTTTTCCCTGCGAGTGTGCGAAGGCAATTCGCTTCGTCGTAATCAACGGGCCATGCACGATGATCATTATTATTGTGAAGGATGAAATAGTTGAAACTTCTAGGGGGCTTCCCCACCCTTCCAAAGAAAGGAACCTTGATATCCAAAAACGAATTGGTGATCTCGTGAGCTTCAACCATAGTAAAATAGGTACCGGGCGTAAGAATCGGCAGCCGGTTCTTTGGTGGTTCAATGACCGGGGAGAGTGCATTTTTGTCTGCGTTAATCGAAGAGAAAAGAACGGTGGTGCCCAGCTTCCCCTTGAGTTCGGCCAAGACCTTGACTTTGTCGTGCACCATGAATGCCCCTGTGAATGTACCTTTGTTTATTTCGACTACGGCGACATAATCGTTTGCCTCAACCAAGGCCACGAGTTGCTTTTAGGTTTCTTCGGACAGTTCGGGCTACTTTTCAGCGAAGCAGAACGGATGAACTAGAAAAATAACCACATAAAGAAATCTACTCACTTAAAACATTCTTGGATTAAGTATTTGGATTTATCAATAGTCATGACCCTATTTGTTGAATTGTTTCTTAAAAAAGATTTTTGCAAGAACCACTCTTATTTAAAAATCTAAGAATTTAACTGGGCGATTGCTTTTCCCTAAACCTTTCAATATCCGTTTTCGAATGAAAAAATTAACCCCTTCTCTTCTCCTAGTCCTTTTCTCATTTGCCACCGTACTATCCGCATCTGACAATGCCCTATCCAAATCCGAAAAAGCGGATGGTTGGAAACTTTTGTTTAACGGGAAGAACCTAAACAATTGGAAAATCGATAAATGGAATCCGCAGAGTATTTCCGTCAAGGACGGTGCGATCAAGTGTCACGGCAAACCATCGATGGTCTATTACACCGGTAAGGGCAAGGACATGACCGATTTTCATTTCAAGGCTGATGTGATGACCAAACCGGGGTCAAACGGAGGAATCTTTTTCCACACCCAATATCAGGACAGGGGCTGGCCAGTCGGACATGAGGCACAGATCAATCAAACCCAAAAGGATCCCGTCAAAACAGGCAGCGTATACATTGTAAAAAAGAATCTCGAAGCACCAGCCAAGGACAATGAATGGTTCCATTACGAAATCATCGTAAAAGGAAAACGCGTTGAAACCAAAGTGGACGGCAAAACCGTGGTGGTCTACAATGAAAGCAAGGATGCCAAGGGAACCCGCAGACTTTCAAAAGGAACGATCGGTCTGCAAGCCCATGACCCAGGCAGTACGGTTCTGGTAAAAAATATCAAAGTAAAGGCACTCTAAGAAAAGAACTAAGTACTGGATTCGCTTATTTTTTCTGCCATCGGTCCTGCTTCTCCAAGATGTCCTTTGAAGAATCTCCATTTAACCACGACTTTGCCTCTGCATCGTTTCTGAGATACGCATCCCAGAAGGCAGCACTCAGTCCAAGAATTACCCGATGATGATTTGGGTTTCGGGGAAGTTTATCCTTAGGAGAAGCCTTGTCATTGAAGGCCGAGTGTTCTGCTTTGTGCAAAACAAGCTCATAATGATTCCCCCTCGGAAGAGCCGGAAAGACGGCTAGACGGGAATCAATGGTTTGCCCACCGATCGATACGAGATCATGAGTGCCCGTCATCAATAACCAGGGAACACTGACCTCCCCAAACGCTTCATCGGGACTGACCATCTTTCGACTACCCGGACTCAATGGCATCGCAGCCTTGATTCGTGGCTCGGTCACGCTTGCTAAGAGGGGAATTTTCTCTCCAGAAACCGCTTGAGTCGTCAGTGCACCAAATGAGTGACCGGACATGCCAACTCTTGAAAGATCCAACTTGCCGGATAAAGGCGAATCCGATTCTTGATTCAAGTTTTCCAGTTGATCCAAAACGGCGGAAACATCCTTCACCCGAAGCATAAAATTCTTGGAGGAGGCGGCTTTCTTAAGAGCAAACATTCGGCGAAGGGGACCCACATCTTTCCAAACCGATTCATCACTCCCGACATGCTGCATAAATACTACGACATATCCACGACCTGCCCAATGTTTTCCCAAATACGAACATCCATTCCGGCTTCCTCCAAGCCCATGGCTAAATAGGATTACCGGGGAATTTGTCTTTCCCTCAGGAAAGTAAAATCTTAGGGGTATCGAACGGTCACGGGATTTATCCTTCATCGTCCGGTCAAGAGTCTCAATGCTCTCAAAAGTCTCAAGTGGATCATATGCTTTGCCTTGATAAAAAAAAACGAACAAGAAAATAGGAACGCATAATAACATATGAGAGGTCATGAAACTCATTAAACCCAGGGAATTACAGGCTTCAATACTTTAGCTTCCTTCACCGGGTAATGAGCCTTCATTTTGGTCAATTCATCGACCATTTCCTGAAATTAATTTATCGTTCCGCATCTTCCACCTAAAGGTCAGTCTCCGTCGACCTAGCGGCCTAATCCTCCAAGCAGGGATCCTTCTCCCTTGGCTTTACCTCCGCCACTTGGGGCGGACTGGATGATCCGATCCGCCAAGCGGGAAAAGGGAAGACTTTGCATCCAAACCGTTCCGAACCCGCTTAGAGTGGCAAGAAAGAGCCCTTCGCCTCCAAAAACCATCGACTTCAAGCCGCCTGCCATTTGTATGTCGTATTTTATGCTTTCTTCAAAAGCCACGATGCAACCGGTATCCACCCGGAGGGTCTCTCCATTTAGTTCCTTTTTCACTACAGTCCCTCCGGCATGCACGAAGGCCTTTCCATCTCCAGAAAGCTTTTGCAGGATAAATCCTTCCCCCCCGAAAAATCCGGCTCCCAATCTCTTTTGTAAAGCGATGGAGACTTGAGTACCAAAGGCGGCACAGAGAAAAGCATCCTTTTGACAGAGAAGACTGCCCTGATACATGGGAAGATCGACGCAAATGATTTTACCCGGATATGGGGCGGCAAAGCTGACCCTTCTCTTGCCCACCCCCTTATTGGTGAAGTGCGTCATGAAAATCGATTCTCCGGTAAGGGCACGTTTGCCCACATCCAGCAATTTTCCAAACAATCCCTGATTGGGTTGGGACCCATCGCCCATCTTTGCCTCAAAAGTGATCTCTTCTTCCATGTAATTCATGGCTCCCGCTTCCGCGACCACCGTCTCACGGGGATCCAATTCGATTTCGACGATTTGCATATCGTCGCCAATCAATTCGTAATCTATTTCATGACTATTCATTGTGTATCCTATTTTGGGGAGTTCATTGCTTCTTTTTCGAGGGGAGTTGCGATAGCATCATGCCGGCAAACATCAGAAGACAACCCAAAAATTCAGGCTCCGACAGGATTTCGGCAAAAAAGAGCCAGCCCGCCAGTACCGCAAAGACTGCTTCCAGGTTGAGAATGATCGCTGCCCTACTGGGATCGACCTTTTTTTGAGCTATAACCTGTAATGTAAAAGCAATACCCACTGAAACTATACCTGCATAAAGGATGGCTCCCGAGGCAAGGATTACTTGATCAAAAAGAAAAGTTTCAAAAAGCAAGCTGAGTAACAAATTAAGAGCGGCACAGACGAGATACTGAACAAGTGCTAATTTGATCGGGTTGAGGTTTCGTTTATTGGCAGCGCCAATGACCTGCACATGCACTGCCCAGAAAAACGCTCCGATAAGAACCAGAGTCTCCCCCCATCCCATGGAAAAGTCCTGCTTGATGCTGAGGAAATAAAGACCCAGCACGGCCAAGATGCATCCAATGACGGTCCACCTTCCGATTTTCTGTCGGAGACATAGTCCGAGAATGGGGACGATCACCACATACAGGCCGGTAATGAAACCGGCCTTGCCCACAGTGGTATATTGAATACCCACCTGCTGAAGGGTTGCTCCCCCAAAGAGTGCAAAACCGGCAAATATCGAAAACTTCCAAAGGGATGGATTGAGTTCAATGGAACCACTCTCTTTTTTCCTCAAGAAAAATATTAGCGTTAGAAGAGAAAGAGCTCCCACCAAAAAACGACACACATTAAAAGCATAGGGGCCCAAGTGATCCATCCCCATCCGCTGGGCCACAAACCCAAATCCCCAAATGAGAGCGGTTGTAAGAAGAAGTAAATTAGCCTGCAACTGATTTACTGGGTTACCAAACTGTTCAAGTACTCTTCAAGATTAGTAAAGCCGTTGTTACTGCGATCATCATTCCCATCGGATGGGTCATTAGGATCCAAGCCCAACGCCCTTTCCCATTCGTCGGCCATGCCATCCCCGTCCGTATCGAAATGAGACGGGCGTACAATTGATTGATACCTGTCCCAACCTCCGACTTCGTCCTGAGAATCAATCACTTTCCCTGTATTGTTTCCTATGCTTTCAATCAGACGTTCGTCTACGGCATCACGTACAAGGGAGCAACCACTATGCTTGAGGCACGACTCGTATGCATCTTGAGCTGATTCAATTGAGGTCAACTTGTACTTACCTGCGTCAAAACGATCGAATGTCTCGAAAAACCCCCGAGTGGTGCCTCTGTATTTTCCATCCGTTCCCAAAGATTCATAGTCCATCGCTGCGTAGTTGTCTTGATTGTATTCGTCAGGCAACCCTTCAAAGTGATTCCCTGAGAGGTATCCGTGGGATACTGACTTGAGAGCCTTTGATTTATAGCGGATGGGAAGCCTGCTCCCCTTGATCGGACCGGTCTTGTAGTAATTGTTGAGCAGGTTGTACTGCTCGCCCGACAGATTGTGATAACCGCTCCAGTTGTAATTGAGGTTGTTAACAAACTCCATGACTTGGGATCCCCCTGCGGTGGATGGGTGCCGGTTTCGGCTACTTGCGTAGATGTTGTGATGCAAGGTCGCAAACCCCGCACTCTCCCGAAATGAGGTGCACATCGCATGTGGACCCTTTTCATGCAGGCTGTCGTGAAGGGCCTCACTGAAGATCAGCCATTGGAGAGTCGAATGCTTGAGTCCCCGGAAATCGCCGTTTCCGTCAATGCCCCAGCTTAAGGAAAGGTGATCGAGAATGATGTGATTACTGTATTCGATCGTGATGCAATCCGGGCTTGTTCCATGGGGCTTGTTTTCATCACCAAGGCGGATGCGAAAATACCGTGCGATGATATGACTGCAATTATCGATCCGCAGTCCTCGGTCCGCAAAGGTTATCCCTTTTCCAGGTGCCGTCTGCCCAGCAATGGTCAGGTAAGACACGTCTTTGATCTTGATATCATTTTTCAACCTGATCGTGCCGCTGAGATCAAATACGATAGTACGCGGTCCCTCGATTGATTCGATTCCTTGCCGAAAGGATCCGGTGCCCGAGTCACGGAGTGTTGTTACATGGTAGACATCCCCGCCCCTGCCTCCATTGGTAAACTTGCCTGCACCTTCGGCTCCGGGAAAAGCGATGATCTCTACATCTTTTAGTGATACCTGATCCAAACTATCAATAATGAAATCGTTTTTCCCACACCCTGTAAAGAGTCCTGTGAGCAATATCATTACTGACAACTTGGTCATAGTGGAAAACTAAAGTTTGATGGGGCCGGGGTGATTGATCGTTGCGGCGTTTTCGGATGCTCCTGGCATTTCGGCATGCGGGTTTCTGGTCCCAGCTTTTCCTGGTGGTAAGATTTTTCCCTTTTCAATCCGGGGAGGGTCGTGACGGTTGGGAGTCGGGTTGGCGGGAATGGAATCTCCCGTTTGTTCAGTCCATTTTGTAAGGAGTGCACGGGCCTGCTTCAGGGCCTTGGTATGCTTTTGGTCATCGATCAGATTCCTTAACTGGTGAGGATCCTCCTTAACCTGAAAGAGTTCTTCGGGTGGACACGGATTGGCAAACACTTGTTGCTGGTCCGGCTGAGTCTTGCCGGCGGCATGTGCTTTCCACAGTTCCTTACCTGCCGGGTAATGATCATCTGATTCGTAACAAAGATTGGGCTGGTTGGGGAAATTATTCTTAATGTATAAATAATCCCCAAAGCAAACCATTCGCTCATGATTTCTGTAAACATGCCAATTGTGTTCCGCAAACACCACTTCCCTTATGGTTGTCTGCGGTTTTTTTAGAATAGGCAGAAAGCTTCGTCCCTGAACACACTCAGGAGACTTTAAGCCAGCTAGTTCCAGGCAGGTGGCACTCAGATCAATCACACTAATCAAGCTCTGGGTAGCCGAAGGACTTTTGATGACCTTAGGAAAATGAACCACCCAAGGCGTCTTGATTCCGCTGTCGTACATGCGCGACTTGCAGCGGGGAAAAGGGCGGCCATTGTCGGCAGCAACGACAATCATGGTATTTTCAAGAACACCTTGTTTCCTTAGCTCAGCAGTCACCAATCCGATGTAATGATCAAAGCGGCTGACTTCATGGTAGTAACCCGTCAGATCCTTACGAGTAATCGAAGTGTCGACCATAAAGGGAGGAATAATCACATCCTTAGGATCGTACTTGGGTGCTTTTTCGTTGATACTCCAGTTTCGATGTGCATCCGTCGAGGCAAACCAAAAGAAGAAAGGTTTATCTTTGGGGCGGTCCTTTACATGACCGACCCAATCCTCTTCCTTACCGGGACCTCCCCCTCCCGTGATCCGATCAAAGGCACGGTCCTTATTTCCGAACATATGATTCTTGCCCGAGAGGACAGTGTAATAACCAGCCTCGCGTAAAAGTTCAGGAAATCGGATTTGTTTCAGAGGTAAACGAACATGCAATTCAGGAGCTCCGGTATTGTGTGGATAACGGCCCGTGATGATGCTGCACCTTGAGGGGCTGCAACTGCTTGTGGTCAAATAAGCGTTGTCAAAACGCATTCCATTGGCAGATAAAGCGTCAATATTTGGCGTCTTGATCACGGGGTGACCATAGCATCCGAAATCATTCTGCGATACATCATCCGCAATAAAAAAGACAATGTTTGGTTTATCAGCCAGACTGATTGAGTAAAATAAAAAGCCCAACAAAGCCAGAGATAGAAATGATTTCATCGAAGTAAGGTTTGGAGTGAAACTAGTTTTAGATAAGAGAAATTTGTCTTTTTTCCCAAATAAAACCGAGAAGCAGGAACATATTTTTTTCACAATGATTCAACGTGGGGGCCCTCAGGTACGAGAAAAGGCTGTTTAAAATAAAAACTAAAATTTTTTTGCATAATCGAAGGAATTTTCACTCCCTTCCTAAAATGAAGTTTAACGGTTAGTTGTTTGGGGTTTCTTCAACAAATCAAGAAAAAGAAAAATA
>CACMBV010000016.1 GCA_902612125.1 uncultured Verrucomicrobiota bacterium | reverse complement strand
GTAGCAGGCAAGATCATCGTCCCTGAAGTTACCTGCTTGGACATACTGACGAAGCTGTTCAAGGAAATAAGGACCATAGTTCTTTCCCGCAAGGTGGACATAAACCTGCATGAGCGGAGTGTAGGAGATGGAGCGTCAGGAAGTCAACGGATGAGATTTTTCCTTCTCACTCTATGTACATGGATTCGATCAACTTTTATTTTAGCAGGTGAAAAATGAAAAAGATCAGGAAACTTAGGTTTGTGTAAGGTAGGATATCCTTAGCATTGCCTAAGAATTATAGCATTTTTATGGAATGTAAGGTATTTCTTTAAGATATTAAAAGAGACGCTCGGATTAAGTGATGACTAGGAGGAAATAGGGATTATTTATGACTGGTGATAGAGTGTTTGGATCATATTCTCATAATAATTCTCATTAAGAGGTTGGGTTTGAACCGAAGGTGGAGTAAATGCTAGCCCTGACATACATCTAGAGTTATATTATTTTTTCAATTGGGTTTAGGGTATTAGCATGCTCAGTTTTTTGCTGTAGGACTCGTTTATCTTTTTTCTAAAACAGACATAAAAAAGGATTGATTGAAAAAAATGGCGGCTTGTAAAAGACTAACACTTGTCAGGCTTAAACTCCACAGTATCCTCATCCATTTATCGGTTGCGACTTCTCATCAGAGAGTACAGATCACCGTGATATAATATTTACGACTTACTAAACCAATTCCTCTTGAGCCCCTTCCAAGCATTTGCGATTAAGGTAAAAAAGCTATCACTGCAGAAAATTTCGTTCTAGAAGTGATGATATGATCATATCTGAGATGTTTTTCTGCACGACCCCAACCCACCTGGTGATATCTCAAACATATAGACAATAGACACTAATCAGTGGACGCTCAAGCATCCAACATGCAAAGACCAAGAATCAGACCATAGCTGTCCGGCTTTAGGTCATGGGCCTTGTCCGTTCTGCTCCAAAAAAGCATTGAATTGAAGATTCGTTAGCCAATTCTATTACCCAGGTATCGACCTCATATGGTGAAGACAATGGTCTTGCCTAGGAAGGTGAAGCATAAGAAAAGAATGAATGGCAAAGACGAAAGAAGAAGTTTCAAAGGAATTTAAGCTAGATGTATACAAGCATTACCAAAACAGCGTCTCGTTGTATATGCTTTTGAGAATGGAAGCAGAGAAAGTTAAGCGAGAGATAAAGATTAATGCTGAGGAACATGATTCAAAGAGGATGCGAAGAGATTTGCATGATGCAAACATGGTGCAAATGTTTAGCAGTAGACTTATCTCCAATCTTGCTGACATAACAAGAAAATCCTTTGAGACTAAGAAAAAGCTTGGTACTACAGTGAAGACTCTTTCCAATTACTATTCAGACTCATAATAGAAATTTATTGTAATGGAACCGTCCATACTCAGGATTTTAACCATTACGACGGGACTTTTTTTCTTGGGTATTGTATTTTTCGCCATCAAAAATGGAGCGGTCTCTTTAGGTAGTGAACACCAGATTGATTTCAAAAGAAAAAAAATCCAATTGGATTTGGCTTAACGGTGATACTCTACATCTTATTTGCAATAGTGTGTTTTTTCCTCTCTTTTCAATTATGAGCTGCAGGATGTAAGCCGATTCTTGACGATGGTAAGGATGGCTCGATAGTTAGATTATCGAGTTTGAGCTAAAGGAAAAAAACGGCTTTGTCGTTGGTGTGCAGGCTTCCTAAGGAGATTGCATGGGAGAGGTCCGGTTCAAATCCTGAGTTTCGGAAGCATTGTTCTCGCGAGTTTTCTTTCCTGCCAAAAGAGACCGGGACGAATTGAATATGGTCACCGTCCCCTTACTCATCCTATCTTCCATTGCCTTCCTTTGTTCGGGAGTTATTTCAGGAAGGGGCAAATCCCGTGAGTTCACGTAAGCAAACCGCCCTATCATAAGTAACAAAAGAACCGCAAAAACATACCAACCCTTGTCTAGTCTCTTCAAAAAACCCATCACCGAATCCAACCAATTATTCCCAGCATCGTCAAGAATTGGCTTGGGGTTGGTCGGTAATGGAGGCTATTTCATACTTACATTTATGGTACCAGACTGACCTTCAATCCGAACAGGAATCCCTGTAAGACCCTTAACGCCAACGATTCGCACATCGACTACTTTTGTAAGTGTTTGCGTTGGTTGACTGGTTGATGCCACGGAACCTGTGGACCCAGGTTTTACCTCAGTCCACTTTCCAGTCTTGTAGTTCATTTCATATTGTTTACCGCCATCCCATCTGTAAAGCGGTTTTTGACTATTAGTTTGCCCAACAAGTGCACAAAGCAAAACGCCAATAATTACGCCATAAATAAAATGAAAGGAGGGTTTAAATGTTTTAATTTTCATCCCTGCACCCAACCACCTCCTCAGGAAATCGTCAAGTCCCTGAGTTTTTCGAGTTTTCGTCCAAAATCGCAATTGTGAAAATTTTATCCGGGTATGAATTGATAATAGGATGTTGCCCGAGGATGTCAACAGACCCCCTCCCCCCCTTTTTTTCTAGCCAGATTGTAGCCAACTTTTTCCTAAAATGTTCATTTTCGTGCAATTGAATGAAAATGCATAAATTTCCAATAAAGAGAAGATTGCGACTCACCGGATCGGCTGAATGACTTATAATTACAAGTCTCAGCACCCTTTTACTATGCCTTGCAAAAGAGTGCCCAAGGGGGGACTTGAACCCCCACGGCCTTGCGGCCAACGGATTTTAAGTCCGCTGCGTCTACCAATTCCGCCACTCGGGCAAACCAAATCATTTATTACTCAACTTTGGGAATTGAATCGAGAAAATTGTAACATCACCAAGAAACCATGATTAGATGTTGTGATCAAAGCAGACAATTATCTATTAATTTTATTCATTTGAAAGAATTTTTGACCAAAAATTCATGAAATTCTTACAAAGATTGAATTCGGCTTTTTCCCTACTTTTATGAGTGAAAAAGAGATGATCGTAGATGATGATGAATCAAAACTCGTGGGGATCAAATTGAATTGGGGGAGGAAATTTGACCTCCTCCTTAACAGTGGTCCCGAAAAGGTTCAATAACTGGTCAGAACCGAAGGAACATCACCTGAAAAACTGGTGAACACGATTCAGTCTGCCTCTGATGAGTTCACCGATGTAAAGACCAAGGAGGATGCCTCTCCTCCTGTTGTAATCTAAATGCCAGGTTCTGTTTGCAAGGGCCCAGCCTTGGATCGGATGAGTCGCCTCCAGGAAGTAATGATTAGAAAAAGGCCGAGCAGAAACATGGCAGCGGAGGTACCCCCAAGCAAAGTGGAAATTCCAAATTTTTGGACCATCAGGGCAAGGGCCGTCATTGGCATCATGATCATCACCACTGCCGGCAACAGGGCAAACCCATAGCCCACTCTGGATGCTTTTAAAAAGACCACAAAGGTAAGCAACGCAAGGGCAGCGAGTAATTGATTGGTGGCCCCAAAGAGGGGCCAGATGGCTTTCCATGCGGGTTGCAGGATGCCATCGGTTCCGGGAAATTGTTGGAAAACAAGTAGGCAGGGCAAGGTAAGGGCCACCGCAGTACCGAGAAATCGGCTCGCTTCATTCCTCCAGGAAAATAATTCCTCAATCAGAAATCGGGTCAATCGGGTACAGGTGTCCAAAGTGGTCAATAAAAAGGTACTGATGGCAAGCATGGCAAACTCAGCTCCCAATTGAATGGGTATTCCAACCGCCGCAAAAAATTTGGCCGCTCCGGTCGCGAAGATTCCCACGGGAGTACCGCCCGCTTCCCGCTCGCTCATGGTGAGCACAGCCACACAGCCCATGGCAAAAACGGCCAATATACCCTCTACCAACATCCCCCCGTAACTGATTCGACGCACATCACTCTCCTTTTTGATCTGCTTGGAAGTGGTGCCACTCGATACAATGCTATGGAACCCACTGCATGCACCACAGGCAACCGTAATAAAGAGAAAGGGCATAAGCATCCCCAGCTTATCTGATTCCCAGCCAGAAAATGCAGGCATTTGGATGGTTTCCCCGGACAACAACATCCCCACCAGTCCAACCGCTAATATTGCATAGAGAAAACCGGCACTTAAAAAATCACGCGGTTGGAGGAGGAGTCCAACGGGAAGAACAGCGGCGACAAAGCAATACCCGAGGGTCAGCCATATCCATAATGATTTATCCAACTCCACCATCGGAAAGTAATGACCCACGGCAAGCCCGGCAAAGGTCAGGGGAAAAAAGATCAGGGCGAGCTGTCCGAGCGAAAACTTTCCACTCTTCATCAGAAACCCAAAAATCACCGCCACCGCAATAAACCAACCCGATGCCGTGGCCACCGCCGGTTGTTTGGCAAAGGTATTGGCAGTGAGATCAAGAAATACAATGATCACATAGACCAGAGCGAGTAAAACAAAAATCATGAATAATTTCCCGGCCCCCGCCCCCACCAGTCCACGCATGGTATCCGCAATCGAACGGCCCCCGTTGCGAACAGACATCAGGGTGCTGCCAAAATCATGAACGCCACCCACAAGGATTGCCCCGACCAAAATCCATACCCAGGTGGGCCCCCATCCAAAATACATGGCCGCCAAAATCGGACCGACGATCGGCCCGGCCCCGGCAATCGAAGAAAAATGATGCCCAAACAGGACGGAAGCCCGGGTTGGTGAATAGTCCACTCCGTCTTCCTTTTCCACCGCGGGAGTGGCCTTAGTGTCATCGAGCCTGCAACGATCGGTGAGAAATTTCCCGTAGAACTGATAGGCAAGAAAGCAGAGAGCACAACTGGATAGGAGAATCAAGACGAGCATGAATGCTAAGTATCAAAAGATTCCAGTCTATGGCAAGGGTTCAAATTCAAGAAACTTTCACAGAAATAATGAAAGAAATGATAGACATGTGCTAATACACTTGTACACTATAAAAAAATTATTTCACACATTTACACCCATTTCATCTTTTACGAAAATTCTTAGTCATTTTATCATTATGAGAACGAAAAGAATCAACATCCTATCCACTTTCATTTTCGGACTGCTTACCTGCTGGAAAACCCATGCCGGCGAACAGGATAATTGGTACCTGGCCAAGGAATGGAGTCTGAGTTCTGCATCAGGAGTTGCTTATTATGAGAATAATGCCACGGGAATCGGACAAATCTATGTCGTTTGCGAAAACACTAGTCGTAAAATAAAAGTCTATGACCTGAACGGATCCCTGGCTCGATCGATTCCTATTGCCAACAACCGTTACTACCCAAGAGATCTTGTACTCGATGAAAATGGAACCATCTATATCTCCGAATACTATTCTGTTACCTGTCTTGACAACAATGGTTCATTTCGTTGGCGAAAAGGAAGAAACGCTACCATCTCTAGTTCCGGATCAACCGGTTCTGGTGAAGGCGAGTTTTATCAAGCTTTTGGCATCACCATTGGCAGGGACAAGAATCTTTATATCTGTGACTACAGCAATCATCGTATACAGGTTTTGGATAGAAACGGTAGCTTTATCCGTAAATTTGGAACTTCTGGAAGTGCTCCCGGGCAATTCAGGAATCCTTTTGATATCATTTCCTTACAGAACGGGACTATTGTGGTGGGTGACAGCTATTACTTACATTTTTTCGAGCAAGATGGTACTTTTATCAAGCGGGTTAATACATCGTATGCTCAAAGATATGTCTCCGTAAGCAAGGACGGTTCTCTTTTCTCGTATCAAAGGTTGCGGGATCAGGATGGAAACCAAATTGCCTACCTAAACAATATCAATTACAACTCCCGCACCTGCTTTACTCCTGAGGGTGATCTGATTGTCAGCTACAACAACAAGGTTCAAATCTGGAAGCGGGCATACCGGACCAAGGGCTTACCCACAAGGAATGTGATTCCACAACCGGCCATCCGTTCAATTTCTCAACGCTCAGGCACGAACATCATAGATATCGACTTTGAAATCGTGGATCCTGATGATGCCAATGCCACGGTCGGAATTCTGGCAGCTAAGAATGGACAATTTACCAGTCCCGAATCATGGATTATACCCACGGCATGGGTGGATGGTACCGGATCAAAAATTGGAACACCCGTCCCCACAAACCAGGTCCACCGGGTATCATGGAATGTAAAAGGAGACTGGCCTGACCAGACAGGCACCCTGAAGTTTGAGGTTTTTTGTAAGGATGCTCGCCGATCTTCGCCCGTAGATCTTCATTTCCTCCAGCTTCCCCTGCCCGACGGGAATGTCACCATCAGCCGTTCACCCATCAAGGACAGCGACTTCGCGAACTACTTTAAATATTTACTCGCAACGGGATCTTCTGCCGTCACTCTCGCCAATGACAAGATTAAGGACACCAACGGCACCGTTCTTTTGGAAACCAACCTGCAGGTATCGCCGGCAGGCAAGGATGCCTTCATGAATGCTATCGGACACCGATGGGCCAAGCAGGCGGAACTAAGCCTGGCGAAGGAGGCATCCACGCCCGGTGGAATCAATGCCTGGACGCCGACCGGGCAGATCATGCCCCGTAATTTGCCAAACAAAATAAATGAGTTTGGCTTTGACACCGGAAATCACGGGTCACGGGCATGGTGGGTGGTCAAGGCGAGCACTCTACCCATTCCAAACTTTGCCGTCACTCCCTTTGACATCAATGGCACTCAGAATCAATCCTTTGGAAGAAGGGTGGCCATTGAAGGAGACCGGGTGGTCATCGGATTTGGTGATTCCAATCAGAGAAAGCTTTACCACTACGATGCCAATGATACCAACGGGAGCCTGCAATATCTCAATCAAATCGTTCCTAATTCCACATCCAACAACCAGGCAAACGGGTTTGGTCAAGCCTTTGCCCTGGATGGAAACAGCACCGTTGTGGGAGCGAAAGATGCCTATGTGAATAACATAAGCGGAGCGGGTGCGATCTATCTTTTTGACTTCAATGGCAGTACTCCCAATCAGGTAGCGAGAATTACCGCATCGGATGCTACAAGTAGCGACCTACTTGGCTATTCCGTGGATATGTCCGGCGACCTGATTCTAGCGGGTGCATACGACGAGAATATTGCCGGTAACAGCGGTAGCGGAGCCGCCTACCTGTTCAGGCGGGAAGCAAACGGTACCATCACTGAACTGAGCAAACTTACCCATGAAGATCCAATAAGTAATGATCGGTTCGGCAATTCCGTAGCCATTGAAAATGACATTATTGCAGTTGGAGCTATGTATGATGATGTGCTGGTTTCAGGTTCCAATCGAAGCAATGCAGGTTCCGTGACCCTTTTCAAAACGGATGGATCGGGAAATATTTCCCGCACGGCCACACTCACTGCGCCGACGCCAGGTAGTAGTGCATACTTTGGGCGATCTGTTTCCATATCCGGAAATTTTTTAGCAATTGGCGAAGATAGAAGATCTCATATTCAGAGCTATTCAGGGGCTGTTTACCTTTACAAAATAAATGCAAATGGGACCGCCCAACTCACTGCCACCTTGCATTCGCCTAATCCATCTTCATATGGTTACTTTGGATACTCTGTCGACCTTAGCGGAGATCGGTTGGTGGTGGGTGCTTACAATGAAAATTCGGAGATAGCCAGTACTTCCGGGTCAGCCTACATCTACAAAGTGAAAACGGATGGAAGCGTCAGCCTGCTCGAAGTCCTGACTCATCCGAATGGTAAGAGTTCAGACCGGATGGGTATTTCCGTGGGCACTTCGGGCCGGTTTACGATTGTGGGAGCTGATTATTTTGATCCTCCGCCTGACAAATGGAGTGCCGGGGGGGCCGTTCTGTTCCGTTCTAGTTTCTAACTTAAGCGAGCCCTTCATAGAGGAGACTTGTTGATGTTCAACATCCTGATGAAAAAGGCACTGGCCATTACTGCTGGCATGCTTGGCCTCATTAGCTTGCTGAATGGAGCCCTGGTTCAAGTGCAACAGGTTTCCTCCCCTACAGGTCATTTGGATAATACTCAGGTGGTGGAGACCGGCACCTCATTGCAAACGGTACTACCTAACCTAAGTTCCAATGGATATTTTTTCGGATATTGGTCGAATGGAAATATCCGGCTTGCGGATACAGGCGGTCGGTCCGTAACTCAGGCAACGGTTACGATCAGTGAAGCAACCACCCTGACCGCCCATTACTTCCTATCCACTCAGGATTCAGACAGTGACGGAATCATGGACTGGTATGAATATAGGAACTTTGGAGATCTCAATTCATCCTCATCAGATGACAATGATGGGGACGGATTCACCAACCAACAGGAAAGCGAACTCGGGCAGGAGTCCACCATTCGGGATCAGGTGGAAGATGGGGGCATCTCCTCTCGAATATCAGGGGGTTTTGTCTATGCGGACACCTCCATGGTGCACTACACAATCAAGAGTAATCCGATTGGTTTTATCAGTGGGGTGGATGCCTATGTGGAAGTAAATGCATCCGTGAGCACCAATAATCTCCATGGGCAAAGCAATGGTTATCATTTTGCCTACTGGTCGGTCAATGGCTTGCGACAGGCGGGATCCACCGGGGTGGCCCTGAGTCAGGTAAGTCAGATTCTTAGTACCGAGACCGCCATTGTAGCCCACTACATTCCAAGCACCGAGGATACAGACGGAGACGGGGTGATGGACTGGTTTGAATATAACCAGTTCGGTAACTTGTCGGTCGGGCCCAACAGTGACAATGATGGGGATGGATTTACCAACCAGCAGGAAAGTGAACTCGGGCAGGAAGCCACCATCCCTGATCAGGTGGAAGATGGCGGAATTTCATCCAGAGTGTCCAGTGATTTCGTCTACGCGGACACCTCCATGGTAAAATACATAATCAAGAGTGATCCCGTAGGATTCGTCAACACGGTGGAAGGATATGTGGAAATCAATGCCTCCGTGAGCACCGGTAATCTTCATGGATCCAGTAATGGGTATCATTTTGGATATTGGACCGTAAACGGGCAGAGAAAATTCGGCCCCACGGGCGTGGCTCTCAGTCAGGTGACCGCCAACCCAGCAGTAGAAACCACCATGGTGGCCCACTATTTTCCCTCCACACAAGATAGCGACGGCGATGGCGTAATGGACTGGTATGAATTTAACCAGTTTGGAAATCTCGGGTTTGGTCCAACCGATGATAATGACGGGGATGGGTTTAATAATGATCAGGAAAATGGGCTTGGGCAGGAGGCCACAATTTTTGATCTAGTGGAGGATGGGGGGATTTCCTCACGGATTTCTACGAGTGTCCTCTATTTTAAACAGGTCAACCAGGCACCCCACGATCTCGTTCTTTCCAATCAGGTAGTATATCTGAACAAATCCGCTTCCGAGCTTGTGGGTATTTTAGTTCCCCATGATGCGGATGATCCGAATGCTCTAAGAACTTATGGAATTAATCTGACCGATGGGAACGGATCTACCGACAACCACCGTTTCACGATAAATAACCGTGAATTGAAATCCACTCAAATCTTCACCAGTGAAGGAAACTTTAGTATTCGCATAAGATTGGCAGATGATGATAACGCCTCACTGGAAAAGAATTTCACCATTCAAGCAATCCATGACCCCAATAAAGACGATGATCATGATGGACTGACTTATGCTCAGGAACAGGCTCTCGGTACCAGTGATCAAAATCCTGACTCCGATGGGGATGGATTCAGTGACTCCATAGAAGTGGCCTATGGCTCTAACCCGGCAAGTGCATCCTCCGTGGCCAATACAACCCCGCATGATTTAAACACTACATCCCCGCTGACCATTTCGGAAAATCAGCCTATTGGTACGACCATCGGCGAATTTAATGCGACCGATCCGGATGTCAATGCGACACTTTTGTTCACGCTCATTGATGGGAACGGTTCAAGCGGCAATACATACTTTACCTTAGACAGCAATGGCACCCTGACTTCGGCAGTGGTCTTTGACTACGAAAACAATCAATCCAATTACAGCATCCGGGTACGGGTAGCGGACGAACATAATGCATCGCTTGAAAAGACTTTCACCGTAAATCTGATCGATCAGAATGAACAACCCGTCATCACGCATATTGGAAATCAAGATCTAAGCGGGGCACTCTTTCAGGATATTAGGATTAATGAAAATACCGGTCTCAATATCGAAGTTAATGCCACGGATCCGGATGGTGATATACTGAGCTTCTTTAAAACCGCGGGAGGGGATCGTGCCCTTTTCGATTTGAATACCACTTCAGGATTATTTTCCTACAGTTTGCCAAAATTTAATTTTGAAGACCCGAAGGATGAAAATGCCGATAACATTTATATTGTCTGGATTAGAACCACCGACGGTAAAGGAGGATATGACGAGAAACGGTTAAGAATACTTGTAAACAATGTGATTGAGGATAACGACGGTGATGGCGTGGAGGATGATTACGACTTGGATGATGACAATGATGGCTTCTCGGATGCTGAGGAAATGGCGAAAGGGACCCATCCATTTGATCGCCAGTCGGTGCCCAATGCCCCACCCTCCTCACTCGTGCTTTCCAATCTCGGATTTTTTGAGAATCTGCCGGCGGGCACCGTAATTGGCGAGTTCAATGCAACCGATGCGGACGCCAATTCCACGCTGAGCATATCTTTTGTGGATGGAAATGGAACAAATGATCATCATTTATTCATTATCGATGGAAATAACAGTCTACGCACGACCCGCACTTTCGATTACGAGACGGATGATTGGAACTATTCGATACGTATTGGAGTGGCCGATGAGCATAATCTTTCGATCGAACGAGTTTTTTCCATTTCCCTGTTAAACGTTATTGAAGATTTCGACGGGGATGGCATCGAGGACTTCTTTGATTTGGATGATGACAATGATGGATTTCCTGACTTATACGAAATCAACTATGGATCCAATCCGAGGGATGTGAATTCAACCGCCAGCTTGGCTCCCAACCTCCTGAACCTGACCCGTTCAGTGGTGGAATGGAATGCAACTGCCGGTACTCAAGTAGGACAATTTATAGTTAATCTTCAGGATAGGAACGCATCCTTTTCATTACAATTTTTGGACACAAATCAGACGGATCATGATCTCTTTGCAATTGATGAAAATCACACGCTGATGATCACCCAAGCCATTCCCTACGAAAGGATGCTCCCTTCTCTGCTAATCAATCTAAAGTTGTCTGACGAATGGAATGCATCGCTCGTAAAAACTTTTGAAATCGTGGTCACGGCAAAACCTCATACCGTAGACAGTAATCTGACGATGGATGGAAACACGTCCCTATCCGACGGTAATCTCACGATGGATGGAAACCATACTTTTTCAGCCTGGTGGGGAATCGAGCAACCGGACGGGCAAGGTTGGGTCAGTGAAAGCTGGCTAGGTACATTTAGACCCTATGGACATGGATGGCTTTATCACTTACAACTCGGCTGGCTTTATGTGTCCCCCACCGTAGACAATTCCGTATGGCTGTGGTCGCCTGAGCGTCGCTGGTTATGGACAAGCAAGGATGTATTCCCGTTTATCTACAACTGGGAAGATGTAAACTGGTTATATTTCCTCTTACGATCGGATGGATCCTTCCACACCTTCAACTACGGCACTGGTTCTTACGAATAACTTGCCAATTTAGTAGCGGCAATGTAGTGAGTTGACCTTTCATTTCTTGTGAATCCACTCTCCCCAGCTTTTTTCTCAACGCTTACCTTAGTAAGCATCTCCTATTTGTTAGCGCAGGATCAAAGTGCGGACGGTTGGGAATTTGTACGGGAAAGAAAGGAAGTGAAAGTTTACCGCCAAGAGGTCGGTGACTTAACCGCTTTTAGGGGGGTGGGCATGATCGAAGGTACACCGGAAAAACTGGTTGGGGTTATTCATAACCCCAACCGCTGGAAGTTTTGGGTTGAAGACCTGAATGAAGGCAAACTGATTGAAAAAAAAACAGATTTTCACTTTGTTTTCAAACAGGAGATCAATGCAGTCTGGCCGATAAAAAACCGCGAAGTGGTCTTTGAGTCTAAGATTTTAAGAGAAGGCCCATCCCAGATACTTCTGGAAATGAAATCGGTGAATCATCCATCCGCCACCCTTGACAAAGGGAATGTCCGGGCAAAGATAAGCTTTACCCGCTATCGGATTGATCCTTTGGATGGAAATCGAATGCAGGTAACTTTTGAGAACCTTTCGGACCCACGGGGCCGGATTCCAAACTTCATGGTAGACTGGGCATCCAAGTCCTATCCGGTAAGCATTATTGAGGGATTACGGGAAGAAATGCGTAATCCGGTCCAAGAAAAAGCCCTTCTTCCCGAATAGAAAGAAGGGCTTTATAAAAATCCTGGGTGGAATTAGGACTCTTTGTTTTGCAAAAGGTTCAATTTTCCAAATCCGAACAAATTATTTCGTTGCCCATGGACATTTTCAACTAACCAAGTGAGGGAGGTATTCTTCGATATTTGAGGAGAGTTTGCCAAAACCATAAAGGATCGGCCTCCATTTCTTCTTTTTTATTTTGGTAAAATTTACGAACTAAGGATTCCGCCCGCTTGGATGACAGGATGGATATTGAATCCGCCATCCCACGCTGATTTTTGTCCCATCTCATGTATTGCAACATGTTTAGTTCCTTTCGTTTGTGTTTTTGATGTGTAGTTAAAGACTCCCCGCAGAGACTTGTAACCATGAATATGGTAAGTTGGATGCCTGATCACAATCATTTGTTCAAGGGGACAGGAGATTGATACAAAAAGGTGACAGCAAGATTGAATAGAATCTTGCCAAGTCATTTTAAGGACGAATAAAATCTACTATCCCTTTAGTTTCCATAATCACACCCACGCTCATGAAATTGATATTTGCAAATTTTCTTTTTATTTTTTTGGCAACCTTAGCATCTGCCAAAAAACCACCCAATGTAGTAATCATGTTCATGGACGACATGGGCTATGCCGATATCGGTGCGTTTGGTGCCAAAGCCTACCCTACCCCACACCTTGATCAGATGGCCAAGGAAGGAAGGAAGTTTTCTGATTTCTATGTCACTCAGGCGGTTTGCTCGGCATCCCGGGCAGGGCTTTTAACCGGTTGTTATAATGTAAGAATCGGGATCAATGGAGCCCTGGGACCCAAGTCTGCACATGGTCTGAACCCAAGTGAGATAACCATTGCGGAAATTTGTAAGCAAAAAGGATACGCTACGGCGTGTTTCGGAAAATGGCACTTGGGACATCATCAGAAATTTTTGCCGATGCAACACGGGTTTGATGATTATTTCGGTCTTCCCTATTCAAATGATATGTGGCCCTATCACCCGGGCGTGCTTCATCTGCCCATGGAAGAAAGGCTCAAGAGATGGCCCCACCTGCCACTGGTCGAAGGTAATGAAGTGATTAATCCAAAAGTTACTGGAGAGGACCAGGAGCAACTCACCAAGGAGTATACCCAACGAGCGGTGTCCTTCATTAAAAAAAATAAAGAAAATCCTTTTTTCGTCTATCTTCCCCACAGCATGGTACATGTGCCTCTTTATGTTTCGGATAAATTCAAGGGAAAAAGTGGAGCAGGTTTATTTGGGGATGTGATGATGGAGGTGGACTGGTCAGTCGGAGAAATCATGAAAGTTCTCCGCAAGCATGATCTGCACAAGAATACCCTGTTTGTCTTTACCTCGGACAACGGTCCATGGTTAAACTACGGGGATCATGCCGGGTCAGCGGCTCCATTACGAGAGGGCAAAGGGACCATGTTTGAAGGTGGTTGCCGAGAACCAACGCTTGCCTGGTGGCCGGGGACCATCCCAGCCAATTCTGAGTGCAAGGAGCCTGCGATGACGATTGATTTACTGCCAACAATAGCTGGACTGATCGGTGCTGATTTACCCAACCACCGTATTGATGGAAAGAATATTTGGCCCCTTTTTATTGGCAATGAAAAGTCTCCCCACGAAGCATATTATTTTTACTACGGCAACCAGCTACAGGCCGTGAGACAGGGAAAGTGGAAACTTCATTTTCCCCATGGCTACCGAACAATGGCCGGTAAACCCGGAGGGACTGGCGGGATTCCCACCAACTATTCCCAGGCGAAAATTGGTCTATCCCTGTTCAACTTACATTCTGATATTGAAGAATCGACGGATGTTAAAGATGAATTTCCAAAAATTGCCAGCCGCTTAAAGACGCTGGGAGAAAAATTTAACCATGAACTGCAGAAGTCTAAACGACCGGCTGGTAAAATATAACTCTTCCGCAGGTGTAGCTTCTCGCCAAAGGCCATGGATAAATTTATCTGTTCTTTCTTTTCAATGCTTGCCCTGCTCGGATGCTCTCAAAATCCCGATGACATCATCAATCAATGGAAAGATAAAGGCTGGTCATATGTGGCAACACATGGAAAGAAAGGGGAAGTAAAAAGGACTGGCGTATTGCAAAGTGACAGGGCTCAGGCAGTGGAAGCTGTATGGGTCGAGCATGGAAAAAGGAAAACTAAATTATATCCACAAAGTTCCCACCATTATGCAGTCCTACGGTTTATCAAGAATGAACAGGATGAATTCGTTATTGTAATGAAAAAAAGAAAATAAAAAAAGGCGATGGATTCCTCCACCGCCCTTTGAAAGAATTTTAAAACCTTAGTTACGCAAGAGCTTCCTTGGTGGTTTTGATAATTGCGGCTGCGATTCTGTATGGATCGCCGTTCGATGCCGGACGGCGGTCTTCCAACCGACCTTTCCATCCGTCTTGGATGGTGCCCACTGGAATGCGGATGGAAGCACCACGATCAGAAACCCCATAACTGAATTTGTCAATGGATTGGGTTTCGTGTAGACCGGTCAAGCGTTGATCATTATCCGCTCCATAAACACTGATATGACGCTCAATGTTTTTGCCGAATTCTTCGCAGATTTTCTTGAACAATTCTTCACCGCCCTCATCACGCATGGCTCCGTTCGAGAAGTTCGCGTGCATACCGGATCCATTCCAGTCTCCCTTGACCGGCTTAGGATGAAGATCGATGGCAATGTCGTAGGTTTCTGCGGTACGCTCGAGGAGGTAACGGGCAAGCCAAATTTGATCTCCGGCACTGGCAGCACCCTTGGCAAAAATTTGGTATTCCCACTGCCCCATCATAACCTCGGCATTAATACCCTCGACATTCAGGCCTGCCTCAAGACAAATGTGTAAGTGCTCGTCCACCAAATCTCTGCCTTTGGTGTTTCGGGCACCCGCTGAAGTGTAGTAGGGTCCCTGTGGACCGGGATAACCACCCTTGGGAAAGCCCAACGGTAAATCGGTTTCCAGATCGATCAGGGTGTATTCCTGCTCAAACCCAAACCAAAAATCATCGTCATCATCATCAATGGTTGCCCGTCCATTGGATTCATGCGGAGTACCGTCCGGATTAAGGACTTCGCACATGACCAACCATCCATTACCGCCAAAACGGTCTGGATCAGGGATAACATGAACAGGTTGCAGTAGGCAATCAGAGGAACCACCTTCAGCCTGTTCAGTGGATGATCCGTCGAAAGACCATTGCTTAGCGTCTTCAAGCTTACCGCTGAAATCTTCAGCGATCATCGTTTTACCACGAAGGCTTTGGGTGGGTTTGTACCCATCAAGCCAAATATATTCTAACTTATGTTTACTCATAGTTTGTGTTGTAGATTACTGACAAAAAGTCATTAAGGGGTAATTTAAGAGTATAAGCAGACGGAGTGCCAAGTTCTTTGATGAAGATAAAGTGAAAAAAAATTACTAGCCTTGGGACTAATTGACTTGAGGGTCATCTGGAGCGTCAGCCAGCAATTTTAAGTCGTCGCCCAAACCACCAACTAACTTTTTCCACATTTTACTTTTTTGATCCATTTCTGAAAATAAATCATGGTTTAAGGAGGATACAATCCATGAATTTTGATCCAGTTCATTTTCCAATTGACCGGGGGACCAACCGGAATGTCCCAAGAAGCAGGCAATCTTAATTTTCTCATTATCCGTTCTGAGAGTTTCCGCTTTTTCAAGATCAATGCCAAAATATAACTTAAAAGAAGTGGGAGAGTCCAACCATTCCCACGCAGCGACTATCAGTTTATCTTTCTCCACCGGTCCGCCTTCAAAAACCGGGGTTTGGCCAAAGGAACCTACTTCAAATTGGTTATCCAATTGAGCAAGAGTCTGCCCCAATGGGCGGTTTAGGATTACCCCAACTGTTCCCATGTCATTGGAATGGGCAGAGAGAAAAACAATGGTTTTCGCAAAGTTTGGGTCCCGCAGATTTGGATGGGAAAGCAAAATGCTTCCCGACAGACACTGTTTTGTTTGGTATCTTCCGGTTAAATTCACGAGAAAATATACCTTTCTAACGGAAAGAAAAATATGCAAGCAAAACTCTCAAAAACAACTATCGAATTACATTACGCGAAGGCCAAATGAAACAGAAAGGAATGGAAAATGGAAATTTTACGCCTCTACAATTTCTTCTGGGGCAGTTTCCTTTTTAGTTCGCGACTGGCTCTTGGGTTTACTTTCCTCTGTAATAATGATATCGCCGGGTGTCTCTGGTGGGGCAGTTGCTTCTGCGTCTCCCCATTGCTCCTCGTAGAGAGCTTTTAAATGAGTGAAAACCTCAATAATTGATTCATCCTCTTCGATTTCAAAGAGCTTTAAAATAAGTTCCTTATTATTATTGAGTTGTAGACGCTTACCCAGTGTCTCCATCCCCCGATAACTGTTAATAACCTCTCGGGCTTCTTCCTGCTTAGCCAATATTCTTTTTGCTTCTCTGTATGTAATATTCATCCTTTTTCCCTTGTTTTTGTATTTATACTTAGGGAAAAAACCATGGGGCATCCTCCCCTCTGCATTCCCGTAAAAGTAGTAGATAGGAAATAAGTGTAAAACGTTCGATAAAAAAGCAGAAAATGTGAATATGTTATTAAGTGAGATTCAAATAAATTAATTTTTGAAGAAGGATTTCAGATCTACTTTTCCTGAAAAACAACCCGATTCAGGGTCAGTAATTTTGAACTTATTTTAAGTTTCATTGACTCAGCTTTTTTCAAATTAATTCCGATTTTCAAACGGTTGTTTTCTTGAATAAGGGTAAGTACCAACCCTTTTCGTGCAAAGTTATTCGATTCACCCATAATTAGAGTTCCAGGAATATTCGGGTATTTATCTCTACTCCACGATTCAGATTCTGAATCGAGTAATAAAACAAGCTTAGAACCATTTTTGCCCATTTGATCCTCTGCTTCTTTCAGCGATAGAATATTTTTTACTTCAACACTGCAATTCTTAAGCTTAAATTCAGTTGTTCGCATCACATTTGATAATCGTTCAGTAATTTTGTTTATATCTTTCCCGACGACTAACATTTCTACATTCAAGTGAGAAGCGGGAAGATCAACTTCTTGCCAACGAACATGGTTCAATGCACTTAAAATAAATGCGGCTTTCAAATTGGTGATATGATTGGAATCATGATCTGCCCACATTTTTTTGGATCCGAGCCAGACGAACAGAAAAACAGCAAGTAGTGAAATTAGCCTATCCCACTTTACAGCAGAAAACACTTGCCATGTGGATCTGAATACCGTTTTTCTCACTTTTAAAAATCGGTCCTAATATATAAAAGGAACCTCCTCTTAATGCGGGTGAGTTCTACTTCTAAATCTGTATTCATATTCTCCGGATAATCAGGATACAGTAAATCCTGTCCGAAAAGTCCGACTCGCCATCCCTTCCTGACTTGCAGGATCAGGCAAAGGTTTAATCTCATGTAGTTGCCGATAGGCAATATATTTCATGAAGATGGTAAAATTCGATCACCGGTGAAGTAAAGATTGTGTATCAGTGTCAAATCATTCTTCGCATGAATCACTGAGGTGAGGGAAGCCATCGATGCGAGGAAGTCAGTTCCTTTTCTCCGCTAGAGTAAGAGAAAGATCCCTGCAATTCGCAAAAATCAATGGGAATGTAATTAAAGATTAGCTCACCTCCGACCGAAGCATAATGAAATGCTTTAAAAATAGGGAATCCACTAAAGACGGCATCCTTGGGATCTAGTAAAACAGAGAAAGTTCCCAAAGAAATTTTTCGATGGGCGATGAAGTCCAACCAATTTTGTAAGCATCCATTACCTCATCATCAAGGTTGGGATCCCCTTTAAAAAGATTGGTTTATCCAAATGGAGTTGATGGGATTCCAAATACGGGCATAACTCGCTTTTTATATATTTTTCTCAACCAGGGAAGCCTTGCGATGATCACGGACCCAAACCCGATAGAACTCGTCGTCTCCAACTTTAGCACCATAAACAAATTCTCCAAGAAAAGTTCCCATACTTTCAATCGCCAATCGAACGGAATTCCCCTGAGTTGATTGTGCTGATTTGGTCGTAACATCAATGACTCCGCTCACCGCATTGGTTCCCCAGAGGGAAGTACCCGGCCCCCGGAATAATTTCGGCACGATCCAAGTTGGCCTACGCATTGTGACAAAATCGCCATATTCGTTACCACGGGTTAAAAGCATTCCCCCAACGCCTCGAAAAGAGTCACCCAGCAGTAGGTGCCCTCCGCCCAAAACTTCATCTGGACGGATTACCGCAATCGAAACCTGGTTACGCCAATGTTTATGGTCATAACCAAGCACTCCCGAAACTGGTTGATTGGCCAGTTCAGTCCAGTCCATTTGGAGAAGGCGTGGCAATTCTCTCTTCTCAAAGCTTGAGAGTTTCTCCGCATAACCCCAAAAGGATGAAAAAACAGCGAAAATGCCGCTAAGAGATGCCTTTTTAGGTCCAAAAGAATCATCAATCTATCGATTGAAAGACAGGCTAGGCAAATTGTAGTGCTGTCTTAGGAAACTACCTCAATCATGGACTTCAAAATCGTGTTCCATGTCGATGGATTTTCTAAAGTTTCATTGGAAAACATACATCCATCCCAGCAAATATGCTTGATCCCACGACTCTCAAAATCTTTGAGCCAATACTGGGAACAGCGGGTAATGTCCAACTTGCCATTTGGATCATCCGCGGGGCAATGCTTCCCGGTTTTGTCGTGTGATCCGGCACCATGAACTTCGCCGTCATTTTGGGCGACATGAAAATCGATAGTCCAAGGCCCCAACTTGTCGGTCATTTTTTCGTAGGCAGGCCAGAATTCTTCCTCCGCGTAGCCATTATGTAAGAGGGCATGCTCGGGAGCATTGTACCCCATGAGGTAGAGATAGGTGTGAGCTAAGTCTGCCTGAAAACCAAGGGCATCCGGCATTCCGACTCCCTCCAGAATATCAAGCATATCCTTCCAACTGTGCATGCCAGCCCAGCAAATTTCACCTTCAGCTGCCAAACGCTCTCCATGATCGGCGGCGATTTTGGCAGCCTCCTTAAATGTCGATACTATGCTAGCAGTGTTGGTGCTTGAATCTTCTCTCCACTTCTCAACCCCGAATTCTGCAGAATCAATACGAATGACACCTCCCTTACGGGCACCATGCTGATTGAAAACTTTGGCGATACGGCAAGCCATTTTAACCGCGTCAAGAAACTTTCCCTTTTGTTCATCGGTACCCATCGCAGAATCACCGACTGTTCCTGGCCAGACCGGTGCGACCAAAGAACCAATATCAAACCCCTTATTAACAATCAGATCGGCGATTGACTTTAGTTCGTCATCACTTGCCTCTGGGTTGGTGTGAGGAAGAAACAAGAAATAATCGATTCCGTCAAACTTTCGACCGTTGACCTCCGCTGCTGCGGTAAGATCAAGCATACGCTCCAAACTTATAGGTGGTTCCTGACCATCGTCATCACCTTTGCCCACCAGACCGGGCCACATTGCATTGTGAAGTTTGAGAGAAGATAAGCTCATGATTTTTTGTAGGGGTAAAAATTGGGACAATTATTAGAATCGAAAACGAAAGGGTTCTGACAAGAAAAAACTTTGTAAAATTTGTTCAAACACTTGCATTACTTATCATTTTCCATCTAGAATAATATTCATACATTATGAAAATTAAATCCCTTACATTCCCTCTATTACTCGTAGTTCTTTTTGCTAATTCTCTTTTATCTAAGCCTGCGAGCGGGCCAAGTGCAGGTTTGGAAGAACTTTTCCCCG
Source organism: uncultured Verrucomicrobiota bacterium (assembly GCA_902612125.1). Lineage (GTDB taxonomy): Bacteria > Verrucomicrobiota > Verrucomicrobiia > Opitutales > Seribacteraceae > Seribacter. Next base: position 25,255 of record CACMBV010000016.1, on the reverse strand, counting down.
GTACCCTGCTTGATTCAGAAGGCAAGGAGGTTTCCAAGGATGCACTGGCAGGTAAAACAGTAGGAATTTATTTCTCCGCCCATTGGTGTCCTCCATGCAGGTCATTCACACCCAACTTGGTAAAATTCCGCGATAAAAACCAAAAGGATTTCGAAGTGGTCTTTGTAAGTTCGGACTCTTCTCCCAAGGAGCAATTGGATTATATGAAAGAAGCGGATATGAAATGGTATACCCTTCCTCACCGCTCGGATGAAGCCAATGCCCTAGCGAAAAAGTTCGAAGTCCGTGGAATCCCCTCCCTTGTCATTGTTTCCGAGGAAGGAAAGACCATTACCAAAAATGGCAGGGGTGATGTTTCCAGTAATCCCAAAGGTGCTTTGAAGAGTTGGCAAAAAAAATCATAAGCAATCTGTTCACTACTGTTCTCTAAATCACTTTTCAATTTTTCATCAAATACTAGCTACTTTCGAGTAGCTAGTATTTTTTTGCTCCTTTCTTTACCGATATTTGGTAACGCTCCAAAAAAGTGGGATCTTTCTTTTTTATTTCTGCAAGAAGGAGAGATCATTGATGTAAAAATTCCTGCAGGTTCAAGACAAGTGCGAGTTTTGTTCAAACATGAGGAATCACAGGAATGGAAAGTTTGGCAAACCAGTCATATTCCGGAGAATGCAAATGGTTCGATCTACTTTCGCGTTCCGCATAATATGCAAAGGAATAGAGTTCGATTCGAATGGAATAGATATGACCCTTTGCCCTACTCTTTTTACACTGGCATAAGTGATTTCAGCAACCGGGCAACTGACCCTGCGGAGAGAAATAATTTTCTGGCAAGAACTGAATCTGCGTTAGACTCGTTGACTGAAGATGAAAGTAGTGAAGTCAAGGAATCTGACATCTGGAAAATAATTGGAAACACACTTTATTTTTTTAACCAAAGACGAGGGCTTCAAATTCTCGAGCTGAGTAATCCTACCGCACCCAAATTTATTACCAGATACAGGCTGCCCGCATCTGGCGAACAAATGTATGTGAGTGAAGATGGTGAGTTTATTTTCCTTTCTGTAACTCCGCCCCACCAGGCTTGGCCGTACCATTCCAACTTGCAGATCCTGCAATTTAAGAATGACATCATCCGTAAAGTCACCGACATAAAATTAGCCGGTGACTACCGTGATAGCAGAGTGGTCGGAGAAAAACTTCATATCGTATGCGAAAAATGGGAGAATGAAACTACCTCCTGGAATGGATGGAATTTTAATTACTCTACGGTTCTTGCCTCCTTTGACTTAGAAGACCCAAAAGAAGTCGAAAAAATAAGCGAAATCATCCTGGCGGGAAGCCCACAGGTTACCTACGCGACCAATCATCATCTGGTGGTCGTGACTCGTGACCCAAAGGATTATTACAACGGCCACCTGGCTCGGGTTTTTGACTTGAACGATTTTTCAAAAGTACCTCAGGAACTTTCAATCATTCAAGCTGGAGGCAAGATACTCGATAAATTTAAAATCAGGATTAGCGGGGATACGATTACCCTGATCTCACAAGCCAATCGAAACAGTAATTGGAATAGTCGGTACTCCCTCCTGGAGAATTTCAATATCAAGACAGGTGAGCTACTGGGTTCACTTGAATTAGCTGAAAGAGAAACTCTTTATGCGACAAGATTCGATGGGAATTACGCGTACCTTGTTACCTTTCTGCGGGTCGATCCGCTATTCATTGTGGATCTGCGGAATCCCTCGAACCCAACCCTTCTTTCTGAATTAATCGTGCCCGGATGGTCAGAATACCTGGAGGTAATGGATGATCAATTGTTTGCCGTGGGAGTGGAGAACAGCCAGGTTACTGCCTCACTTTTCGATATCTCGGATAAATCAAATCCATTCCTCTCTCAGCGGTTCTACATGGGGGATGAGTATGAATATACCTGGAGTGAGGCGAACTACGATGAAAAAGCAATTGGCAAGGTGGCATCGGAAGGTCTCTTTTTTATTCCTTACCAAACTTGGGCGGAAGGAAACCAGCTTAATAAACTACAAATCCTGAAGCATGAAAACGGTCGATTGGAAAAGGGAGGTCAGATAGATCATCGGATTGTAGCGAGAAGATCGTTTTCGGATGCCACTGGGCACTATCTATTCTCGATTTCAGAGGAAGAGCTTGTGGTCAGCAACATCCTCGACACAAACAATGCCTTTGAAGTTAGACGACTGCCTCTGGCCTGGCAGACCCAACGGACGCATATATTCGGGGTAAACACCCTGCAAATCGAAAGTGCACCGACAAACAATTGGGGTTGGGGCTACATCTCACAAGAGCAAAATGTCACACTCCGGCTTACTCCAACAACGGATTTCGATGAACTCCTTTATCAAATCGATGCCGGGATTGGTAATTTGCTGGGCAGCCTTACCGATGGCAATCTCGCTCACCTGGCAATTCATAATCAAGGAAAGTTAATTTATAAAATCTTCGAGGTCGATGAAGAGAAAATCGAACTTTTGGCTGAGTCCGAAACGAAGATAACGAATTCTCCCTCCCCCACGGCCGTTGAAGGTTTTCTGCTCGAAAATAATCAGATCTGCTGGGCAGCCAAAGCTACTTCAGGAACCGATATTTCCCCTTTTCTTCGGGTATCAACCGGATCAGCATCAGATTTTTACTACCCATCCCCCTTCAACTCTACTTCCGTACTTGATATTCAAATTTTTTCCTTCGAAACGGGGCTAACCAACGCCACCATTGATTTGGAAAGCAACACCAGTTTATTAATCGATGGATCGCAAATGAATGGCCCCTTTAAAGTGGGCAATAAACTTTTATACGCGGCCAGCAAAACAGAGGACCATTATGTTAATAACCAAATCATGGCATCAGAGAATAATTCGAGTCTTTACCAGATAGACATTTCCGACAGGCAAAGTCCCATGATTGATGCCGCCATTCCCGCACCCGGGGTTTTAACCGGAGCACAACCCAACCAAGGGGCGGATGGAACAGGCTATCTCTATTTTGAAAATCAGGATGTTCAGTTGGGGAATTATCGCCCCACCCCTCTCCTTTTAGAAAATTCCATAAATTTAAAAGAGTTTGGAAGATCCATGACCGTTTGTGCATATGATGGGTCCAACCTTTATTTTTTGGATGAACTGGACCTCTCACAAACAACCGGCCCCATCGCAATCGATAACAATTTCATATATATTGCACACTCCCAAAGAAATGAGAAAGGAGTGGATGCCTTCCGGGTCCAGGATAATGGATCTCTTCTGCGAATCGATAGTCTCTTTGCTTCCCACAATATTCAGGAGCTGCTTACCGAAGAAACCATTCTTCTCGGGAAAAGCATATCAGGTATTCATACCAGCCACCAGTTATTGGAATGGCCTACGCATTCCCTATCAGGAAACTTTTACTTAAACCTAAAAAACTTTACTGCAACTTCCACCGGGCTTGCCATTTCAAGTGGAAAGTATGGTGTAGAATGGATTCCCACCCCTGCCAGCGATTCACGACCGAGTAATCCATTCAACTTCATCCCACCTTCGGAAGACGCAGTCGTTACTCAGGTCCTGGTCCCCTATTACAACCCAACTACTGGAGAAAGCTGGACAAGTGAAACCGGTGGTTGGACGGCACCAGATGGATGGATAAAAGGGACCCGAGAGGAATTTGAAGAAAACCAAAAAAGTAATTCCCGAAGATCAGGATCATTCAATAACTGGCAGGAATTGAATACCCAAAATATCCAAGTTTTTGAAATTGGAGACGAGCCCATTTTCTTTGATCCCAACGCGACAAAGGCATGGAAATACAGACCCAACACCGCCATCGACCTTGAGGTAGAAGAACTGGATGGCAGGTGGAAGAATCAAACTTGGTTTGGTAATTTCTACGACCTTTCCTTTCCCTGGATTTATCACACTGAACTACAATGGCTCTATTTCAGCGAATCAAACAATGGCAGCTTTTGGCTCTGGTCAAAAGAACTCGGTTGGGTTTGGACGAATGCCTCTGCGTTCCCCCATTGTTTTTCAAATTCAAAGGAAGGATGGTTGTTCCTTGCTTTAAAAGATAGAAATTCCCTGAGGTATTATGACTTTAAGTCGGAAGATTGGATCAAATTCGACTAAGTACGAGTTGAGCTAGAGAATAGCAGACTTTGATCAAAGCAATTGAGATTGCCGTCTATGAGCTCTCGATTATCGTAGAAGATCAGAAATAGATATGCCTTAACCAAGATTGTCTATTATGTACTTACTCCTCTTTGATTATTATAAAGATCAACTACTATGTAGATCTTAACTTCGCCGTTTCTACGGATCCCCCATTCAATGCCCGAACTACCAAAAAGTTTCCTCCAAATTTCTCCGCATGATAATCTTCTGGTCGCCCTGCAGGATTTAGAGGCAGGAACCAACATCAATTGGGATGGAACTTTGTTCAAACTAACTGAGGACATTCCGGCTAAACATAAATTTGCCCCAGTCGAATTAGCAAGCGGAGAACAGGTTCGGCTTTATGGGGTTTTGGTGGGTGAAACCATTCAAAAAATTTCACAGGGTGAAAGAATTCGCCAGTCAAATGTGGTCCACCGGGCAGAGGATTACCGGTCAAGTGAAGGTCAATTCAGTTGGGAGGCCCCGCCCATTTCAAATTGGGAAAATCACACATTTAATGGCTTTGCACGATCGGACGGTTCCGTCGGTATCGCCAGCTACTGGTTGGTCGTCCCTATGGTCTTCTGTGAAAATGGTAATATTGAAACCCTCAAATCATCGATGCTTCGGGCATTGGGTTTATCAAAACGGAATCAATACGAGGTTTTCTCCCAATCACTTGCTGATGCGTACAGTCGAGGCGAAAACCCGGATTCAGTCTCTTTGCCCGAAAGAACCAATCATGAATGTTCCCCCATATTTCCAAACATAGATGGTATCAAATTTCTGACTCACGGGCTTGGGTGCGGAGAGACACGCGGTATTTCCGAGGAACTCTGTGCCCTCCTTGCCGGGTATGCATGCAATCCCAATGTCAGTGGTATTACCGTCCTGAGCCTGGGCTGCCAGCACGCCCAGGTTTCGATCCTTGAAGATGAAATTGCCAAGCGATGTGTCAACTTCGACAAGCCACTCCTTGTTTTCGAGCAACAGAAATACCCCTCTGAACGGGAAATGATGGAGCAGGCCATTCGCCGGACATATGCAGGTTTAGCTCAAATCAATCAATTGAAAAGAACTCCTGCACCCCTTTCCAAGCTTTGCCTGGGCATGGAATGCGGGGCATCCGATGGATTTTCCGGAATATCGGCTAATCCGGTGATGGGTCATACGGCAGATTTACTTACTGCGATGGGAGGGCGTGTAATTCTTTCTGAATTCCCGGAACTTTGCGGGGTGGAGCAGGAAATTGTCAACCGGTGTGCAAATCCAAAGATTGGAAACCGCTTTATTGAGATCATGCGTAACTATGAACTCCGGGTAAAAGAAGCAGGTTCCGGTTTTCACATGAATCCGTCTCCTGGTAATGTAAAGGACGGGTTGATAACCGACGCGATGAAATCTGCAGGAGCCGCCCGCAAGGGAGGAACATCCCCAGTGGTTGATGTATTGGACTTTCCAGGCTGGGTCACAAAGGACGGGCTGAGTCTCCTTTGCACGGCAGGTAATGATGTGGAATCAACCACTGCACTCGCAGGGGCTGGTGCTAACCTAATCCTTTTTTCGACCGGTCTTGGCACACCAACGGGGAATCCGGTTGCTCCCGTGATTAAAATTTCAAGTAATTCCAAAACAGCTAAGTCTTTCTACGAATACATCGATTTTGACACCGGTCCCGTTATCGATGGGAGCGAAACCGTGGAGTCGAGCGGAGAAAAATTACTTAACGAAGTGATTGAATACGCCTCGGGAAACAAGAAAACCAAATCAACAGTTCAAGGAAGGGATGACTTCTTACCTTGGAAACGTGGAATGTCTCTTTAGGGATCGTTATTAATGAGCAAATTTAATGATAATACAGCCATTGTCACGGGAGGAGGAAAAGGAATCGGGCAAGCCATAGCCAGACGATTTGCCGAGGAAGGGGCCAAGGTTGCCATTTGGGAAGCAGATGAGATTACCGGCGAAGAAACCACTCAGGAGATCCTTGCCAAGGGACAGGAAGCCAGTTTTTTCAAGTGTGATATCACTGATGAAGGAAGCATCCAAAATGCACTGTCAGGAGTTTCAGAAAAATTCGGATCACCCGATATTTTGATTAACAATGCAGGCATTGCCAATGTGGGAACCGCCACTACCACATCCGTTGAAGATTTTGATAAAGTGATGGAAGTGAATGCCAAGGGTATGTTTTTATGTCTACGGAACATCGTCCCATCAATGATGGAAAAAAAATCGGGCGTGATTCTAAATCTTGCCTCCATTGCCTCCCGCTTGGGAATTGCCGATCGCTTTGCCTATTCTGCCAGCAAGGGTGCCGTCCTGGCCATGACGCTTAGTGTTGCCCGTGATTATGTCGATTACGGAATCCGCTGTAATTGTGTTTGCCCGGGCCGGGTACATACACCTTTTGTCGATGGCTTTCTCAAAAAATACTATCCGGAAGAAGAAGAAAGGAAGCAAAAATTTGAGGAACTCTCAAAATACCAGCCCATTGGCAGAATGGGAGAACCCAATGAAATTGCCAACCTTGCCTCTTTTTTGTGCTCCTCTGATGCCTCTTTCATCACTGGAGGAGTGTATGATATTGACGGTGGGGTAATGAGTCTAAAATAATCAACCAATCATGAAACTTATTCGTAAAGGACAACTTGGAGAAGAAGCACCGGGACTCATTTTAAAAGATGGCCAAGAGGTGGAAACTTCTACATTTGGCGAAGATTATGACGAGGTATTTTTTGAAACCGATGGTCTGCAACGCCTTCAGGAGTGGGTGATGGAAAATGAAAACGATCTGCCTGTCTTTCCGGAGGGAGAGCGTTACGGAGCACCCATTGCACGGCCCAGTAAGATTGTATGCATCGGACTGAATTTTGATGATCATGCCGCGGAGTCCGGAATGGAAATACCGGAGGAACCCGTTTTATTCTTCAAGGCAAGCAGTGCCCTTTGTGGCCCCAATGATGAACTGGTTCTACCCCGTGGTGGCAATAAAACCGACTGGGAAGTCGAGCTTGCTTTTGTCGTTGGAAAAAGGGCTAGCTATGTTGATGAGAAAGATGCAATGGATTACTTGGCAGGCTATGCCCTGCATAACGACTATAGCGAGCGTGCCTTCCAACTGGAAAGATTTGGTCAGTGGGTCAAGGGAAAAAGTTGTGACACCTTCGCACCATTTGGTCCGTTCCTCGCTACCCCCGAAGAAATTGAAGATGTAAACAATTTGCAAATGTGGCTTAAGGTGAATGGAGAGGTCATGCAGTCAAGTAACACATCCAACTTGCATTACAAGATTCCTTTTCTGCTAAGTTATGTGAGTCAGTTCATGGCCTTATTACCCGGAGATATTATTTCAACAGGGACTCCTCCGGGTGTTGGGTTGGGCATGGATCCTCCGGTCTATTTGAAAGCGGGAGATTTTGTGGAGCTTGGTATTGATCAACTGGGGTCTTCCGCCCAAAAGGTGGTTGCCTCAAAGTGAATCTCGAAGTCGAGGGGAAGGTTGCGGTTGTTACCGGTGGGGCCAAGGGAATTGGAGCCGCCATTGTGAAATCCTTTTATGTAGAAGGAGCCACTGTTGCCATCCTTGATCGGAATCCAGATATTGCTAATTCCTCGATCGAAGAGCTTGGGGCTAATCAGGAAAAGATCTTTTGCATCCCCACCGAGCTCACCGAAGAATCAGCCTGCAAGGAAGCGATACAAAAAACCATCGAAACAACCGGTCGAATCGACTACCTAATACACAACGCCGGTACTAATGATGGCGTCGGCTTGGATTCACCGACTGAAGACTTCCTTAACAGCCTGCGTAAAAACCTGGTTCATGTATTTGCCCTGACCCATTATTCACTGGATGAACTGGTGCACAATCAAGGAGCAGTCATCAACATTGGATCCAAAGTGGCCGAGACCGGCCAGGGTGGCACATCTGGGTATGCAGCTTCAAAAGGAGCAATGAATGCCCTGACCCGCGAGTGGGCACTCGATCTGGCAGATAAAGGGGTACGGGTGAATGCCGTAATTCCTGCGGAAGTCATGACTCCCATGTATCAACGATGGCTAGACACTTTAGAAAATCCTAACAAAACGCTTCACTCCATCGAGGAAAATATTCCTTTCGGAAAACGGATGACCACTGATCGCGAGATTGCGGATGCGGTTGTGTTTCTTGCCTCCCCCCGATCCTCTCACACAACGGGTCAAATTTTTTATCCTGACGGAGGATACACCCACCTCGACCGATCATACGGAAACATCCAATTAGATTAATTTAAGTTTACTCGATCATGTTTGATGTTGGAATAATAGGAGGTGGTATAGTCGGGTTAGCTACGGCCTACCAAATTTCAAAAAAACATCCCAAACTAAATCTGGTGGTTTTGGAAAAAGAAAAGTCTCTAGCCAAGCATCAGACGGGACACAATTCCGGCGTTCTTCACACGGGTATTTATTACAAGCCCGGTTCCCTCAAAGCGATGAATTGCCGAAACGGCAAGCAAGCGATGGAACAATTTTGCAAAGAACAGGGAATTGATCACGAGCTATGTGGAAAAATAATTGTTGCCCTGAATGATGAAGAAGTGCCTCGTATGGAAAATATTTACCAGCGGGGCCAGGAAAATGGAGTAAATTGTAAAATTATTTCCCGCGAGGAAATGTTGGAGATCGAACCCCATGTAGCCGGAGTGCAAGCCATCCATGTACCCGAATGTGGAATCGTAAATTACAAACAGGTATGTCTGCGCCTTGGAGAAATAATCGAGGAGAAAGAAGAAAATAAGATCTTTCTTGGTCATCAGGTGACCAAAATCAGAAACCTTACAACCAGTCTTGTTGTTGAGACAGACAAACTGCAAATTGAGTGCAAACATTTGATCAATTGTGGCGGCCTTCATTCCGACAAACTGACCAAGCTTGGTGGTCAACGACCACCGGCCAAAATCATTCCTTTCAAAGGGGAATATTTCGAGTTAAAGGAAGACGCCAAGCATCTCTGCAAAAACCTGATCTATCCAGTGCCGGATCCTGCCTTCCCCTTTCTTGGTGTTCATTTCACCCGCATGATTGACGGCACGGTCGAATGTGGGCCCAACGCTGTACTCGCATTTGGTCGCGAGGCTTATGGTAAATTTGATTTAAATCTCAAGGATCTCCTGGAATCCATCACATATCCCGGCTTTCAAAAAATGGCGATTAAACACTGGAAAATGGGATGGGGAGAAATGTGGCGTTCCTACAATAAGGGGGCTTTTGTCAAAGCTCTTCGTCGGCTAATCCCCGAAATTGAAGCAAGCCACCTTGTTTCAGCACCTGCTGGCATTCGGGCACAGGCAGTTTCGCCCAGAGGTGCTCTAGTGGATGATTTCTTAATTGAGGATAATAATCGAGTCATCAATGTTTGCAATGCCCCTTCCCCCGCTGCCACCGCATCCCTGAACATTGGATCAACCATAATGGCTCAACTTGAAGCTCGAATATAATCCAAACTTATTCTTAAGAAGACTTTTGGATTTATTTTGGATTGCCCTCCCCTTTCAGGTTGCCTCGCTCCTTATCAATAATCACTTTCCATTGCTTCATGAAAGTAAAAACAACCCTTTCTCTAAATTTAATTTCTGTAACACTGCTTCTTGGTCAGGCAGATAAAACGAATGCAGATGCCCCAGTTCTTGATGAGATTGCGATCGAAGGTGCCAGTATCCCTAAACTTGATCTTTCCAAATCTTCGATATTAACCCAAGATCAGGTAGAGGATCGTCAAATTAACAACTTGGTCGATCTTTCAGGCCTATCCCCCAACCTTCACATCAACAATAATTCCATTCAATCTTATGGTGATATTATCACTATGAGAGGAATTGCCAATACTCAACTATTCGGTCCTGCTGGCGTTCAACTTTATGTTGATGGTATTCCACAAGCGGATATTTCATCTTACTATTCGACACTTTATGATGTCGACAGCATTGAAGTACTAAGAGGACCCCAAGGATATAAATTCGGAAAATCAGTAACTGGCGGTTCTATAAACATCAAAACCAAGGCTCCTTCCGATGAACAAGTTAATAGAATTACGGCTTCATACGGAACTTTTGATACCCAAAAATATAAGATAAACAGTAGCGGTCCTATCGACGGAGACGGATTCTCTTACTCCGTTGCCCTACAACGAGTCTTATCCGATGGTTATATAAATAATGCTTCTGGTAATGCTGACACCTCCGAAACCTGGCATGGATCTCTTCGATTCTCTCTAGACAGAGGAAAGGGAACAAAGATCGGTTTCGGAGCCAACTTTGAAACTCATGAACTTGGAGCACAACCACTTGTTAAAAGAGATGGCGGCGATTTTTACGATCGTTCAACGGATTTTGATGAATCCACTGAGATCGATCGAAACCAGCAATATTTGATTGTAGAGTCTGATCTAGATGGGTATACTTTCTTCTCGATTACCAATCGAAACGACTGGAGCATGAACCCTAATCGCGTAGACTTAGATACAAGCACCGTCAATACCTTTGCAAGCCCTGCACAAACATCGGTTATCATTCAGGATCAAATTGAGTGGAGTCAGGAATTCAGATTGGAATCTGAAGAAGGATCAGATATCGATTGGGTGCTTGGTGCTTTTTATTCAGATAGTGAAATTGATGGGGATGCTACCAGATCTTTCGGGGTAACCGAGCAAACCGTTTACAATCTAAAATCACATAACATTGCAATTTTCGCCTTTCTTGCAAAAGATTATACTGAAAACGATAACCTTTCACTTGGTCTACGTTATGACAATTTCGAAAAGAAAATGGATCGTACAAAAGACGGCTTTAACTTTGTCTTTGACCCTGTTTTGAACACTTTTATACCGACTCCTTTTTCAGATACTGTCGCTGATTCAAATGACTTTGATTCCTTTTCTCCCACACTTAATTGGGAAAGAAAAATCACGGAAGGATTAACTGGTAACTTGCGAGTGACTTATTCAGAAAAACCTGGAGGCTTCTCTGCTTACACTGTCACTGGTAATCAAATTACTTTTCAAGAGGAGGAAACACTTTCGTATGAAATCGGTTTACTATTTGCTCCTACAAAATCTTGGGGATTGAACATAACCGCTTATCTTAACGATATTGAGAACTATCAATTCGAGCTACCTGACCTTAACCCATTGAGCACAGATTACTATGTAGACAATGCAGATGAAGTGACTGCCCAAGGAATTGAAATTGAAGGCTATGTAAAGCCCTCTGAAAATTTTACCTTTTCTGTAGCTTACGGACTCTGTGATTCTGAATACGATAAGTTTGACGGTTCAGGGTTGGTCGGAAAACAAGTATCCTTCAGCCCTGAACACACTCTTGCCCTTTCCCTCAACTATGAGTTCGACTATGGACTGCATGGCCAGATTGGAACTAAAACCATAGGTGATACTCACTATTGGAATTATGATGGATCCAACCTTACCGACAAAATTGAAAGCTATACACTTCTGGACGCAAACCTTGGATACGATTGGAATGATTGGCAATTCAGCGTATTTGGCTTAAACCTCACAGATGAAGAATATTATACCTCATTGGTCAATAATCTTCCTGGAACTCCAGGTGTAGCAGGCTCTCCACGCGTAATTGGTCTGAGCATATCCAAGGAATTCTAACTTCGTTCCTTTTCAGGTAGGGCTCATTGGGATGTTCCTCATTCAATCTTACGCACCCAAAAATTGAATGGCGGAGCCACAGAGAAAAATGATCAGACCGGTCGCCGCATGCATGTAGTTTTCAAACTTCATAAAAAGGGAGAAACGAGAGATCCCGTAGTAAAAAAACATTACGCAAAAAAGCATGGTTAGCACCGTGGTTCCGCAAAATGCCGACACCACCAATATCGAAGAGAAAATCTCCGTATTTTCAGAGCCCAAAGACATCAACGGGATAAGAGGTTCACAGGGCCCAAGGATAAAAAATATAAACAGGGCAAAGGGAGTACACCTGGAAAAACTGGTTTTCTTTGCTTCCATCTGCGTTGCTACTTTATTTAATCGGCTTCTACGAATTGCCCATCTTACCCCCCAAACAAAATAGACGGCACCAAATAGCAAAAGGAACCAACCGGCGAAATCTCCACGAATGGTTTGAACGGTCTCCATACTAAAAAAGGCCAAGCCAAGAAGGAAAACCAAGGAACCTACGAGAATGGTACCCAACACATGACTGAAACCGCAAAATGCAGTATAGGTTGCGGTCTTGGGCCCACTCCAGCCATTTGTTTTGGCCATGGCCACGAGTGGCAGGTAATGATCCGGGCCAAGAATGGTGTGGATAAACCCAACGGATGCGGCACTACCGGCAATAAGAAGGGTTTCAGGAATCATGGTCAAAAAGTGAATTGTTTCATTAGTACCGTCGGAAACTTGTGGGTAATCGACCAATCGCCTGATAAAGGATCTCCCTGATTTCTTTCATTGCTTTTCTAAATTCATAGGGATCCCCGGCCAAAACTTTCACCATCCATCCCGCCTTGTGGTGCATGGTAGTCGATCCAACAATTAGAATTTCGTTTTTCATATCGTGAATTTCCTGACGGCAAGGAAGCTCATTCGATACCTTTGGAGAAACCAGATAAAAGCATCCGTAAAATGGGGTAGGAAACGAATTCCTCCACGGATTAACTGAGTCGTTTTCCGGCTCTAATGTAAATGATTCCAGGAGAACGAGTTGCTTATTTTTTTGAATTCTCAAACGGTTGGAAAATTTCTTAAATAAAAAGGATTCACCATGGGCAATCCGACCTGGGAGCATTTTCTCCACAAACAAGACTCCGGCCTCTTCGCCAACCTCCACCAATGTCCTTTGCTCAAGGGAGGTCGATTTTTGCAGAATTAATGAACCTGGATTGAATTCCAAAAAAGAATCATCCTGAACCCTGAACTTTTGATCTACCTTTGCCACACCGGATCGCATGCAGTGAGATCGAGTCGCACCGGGAGTCGTCACCACCATGGAAGCACTCTCTGATATTTCTATATCACATACCATACGATCACCCGACAACAGACCGGCCGTTGGGCAGGATAAATTGATTAATAATGAACCCGTATCTTCATCAAAATAAGGCTTACTTAGATGAATGGGTGGTGAAAACCTTTGGCTCGAAAGATAGGGTAAGCCGTCTTCATTGGTACGGCATCCGAGATGCACACCACCATTAATCCCGAGGGGTTTCATACAATGAATATCATAATTTCTAGAATAAAAATTCCTTGGTTAACCAGTCCACGACACCATCCAAACCCTTATGTGTCTTGAGATCCGTAAAGATGAAAGGACGCTCTTCCCTCATTTTTTTCGCATCCCTGTCCATAATCTCGAGATCAGCACCGACCAGGGGTGCCAGGTCCGTTTTGTTGATGATGAGAAGATCGGAGTACCGAATGGCTGGTCCACCTTTTCGGGGAATTTTATCGCCCTCTGCCACATCAATGACAAAAATAAAAGCATCCACAAGTTCAGGAGAAAATGTGGCGGATAGATTATCTCCCCCACTTTCGAGAAGCACTAATTTTGCATCCGGGTGTCGTTCCTGTAACTGCTCGATCGCCACCGCATTCATGGTGGTATCATCCCGGATTGCGGTGTGTGGGCATCCACCCGTTTCCACCCCCATTATCCGATCCTCAGGCAACGCCTGATTCTGTGCCAGGAACTGGGCATCTTCCACGGTGTAGATGTCATTGGTGATCGCAACCATGGAATATTGATCCCTGAGCACTTCACACAAACGCAATGTGAGCATGGTTTTACCGGAACCCACGGGTCCCCCAATCCCGACTCGGACCGGACGACTGAATTCACTATTATTTGTTTCAGTCATGATATAAATAGTCTGGAAAAGGCGAGTTCATGACGGGCGGATGCCAAATCGAGCATAGGATTAAAAAAACCGGCTTTCTCCCTGTTCACCTTCTGAGAATTGGAAAGTAATCTACGAATATTTTCCGCATCGAGACAGCGATGAATGATTTTTTGGCAGGCTAATTCGCCCAGTCTCAACAATTTAATCGATGCGGAACAAAAATTTGAAACTGTTTGGTATATCCAGGCAACCAGGGAAGAGGTCAATGGAGCTCCCTGTACATTCCGAAGTAGTGCGGTGGCTGTAATTTGCTGGCATGGATCTCCCTTCTCCTGAAGTAATTGTTTAAACTGTTCAGATATGGGGCACTGATAAATCTCAAGAATCATTCTCAATAATTGTGCTCCCTGCGAACTTCCTGCTTCGCGAACTTCACGGGTCAACTTCCACGCTGAAATTTCTTCATTGATCTTTACCAATTCGTCTAAATCATTCTTCTCAACCGCTTCCAGAGAATATCTTACATAGGGAAGTTCGAGTTTTTCCAAGCCCGGCAAGATTTGTTGGATAAGAAAATCTTCCAAGCCCTCCCTTGACTTTACTTTGTTGAGTGCGACCATTTCCTCCAGTCCATAGGAATGAGCGTAGCCTCCACTGGGAAAAAGCGTATCCGTGGTTTGAATTAAACCTCCCAACCATTCAAAATTTTTTGGATCAGTCATGGATTATATGTCTAATAAATCGAACTCTACCATCAAAATATGGATGCAAGTCCCTACCACATATTAAAATATTTAAGTAATTTCCCGTTGCCGTGATGGTGAGAGGTAACAGCCACAAGGGGCTGAAATACTTCCGTTGATTCCTGAAAAGGAATTTGATTACGCTCAAGCATAAGCCGTACTGCCAGATCTCCCTCCACCATTAAATAGTAATCCTTAAATTGAGCCGGAAAATGTAAGTTCCCCACCTGCCATGCGAGGTGGGCAGCTTCTTTTTGATTGGAATAGGGTACCCGGAAAACGGCCTCAGGTTTTTGATCGATCACATAATTTCGATCTTCTTCCATATGGAAGCAAACTCCATTCCTGAGTGGGGTTTCCAAGTCGAAGCCGAAGTCAGTTCCATCTTGAGCCTGACCGCGCCACCTTCTTTTGGCGAGCACCCTTCTTTCAACGGATAGGGAAATTCCGTCCTCGCATTCCCCATACGTATTCGGAGATAGCTTCTTAATGATTATCATTATCAGAAGAGGAAATATCTTTGAGCCAAGGGAACCACTTCAGCCGGCTCACAATGTAATTCCTCTCCATCTGCTTTGACGATATAGGTTTCCGGATCGACTTCTATCTTGGGTAACGAATCATTTAAAATCAGATCTTTTTTCCCAATATCACGGGTGTTACGAACAGGGATGATTGCTTTTTGCAAACCGAGTTCCTGTAATGATTGATTTTCTGATGATGCCTCGCTTACGAAAGTAACAGATGTGGTCGTTCTCGCTTTCCCGAAAGAGCCAAATTGGGGACGGTAATGCATGGGCTGGGGTGTCGGAATGGAAGCATTGGGATCCCCCATGTTCGCATAGGCGATCAAACCACCTTTGAGAACCAGTTCCGGTTTAACCCCAAAAAACGCAGGTTTGAACAATACCAAATCGGCCAGCTTACCCACACTAATGGATCCGATTTCATCAGACATACCGTGAACAATGGCCGGATTGATGGTATACTTGGCAAGATAACGGAGAGCACGAAAATTATCGGCACCTCCATGGGTTGAAGATTCCAGCTTACCAAATTGTCTTTTCATCTTATCCGCTGTCTGCCAGGTCCGGCAGAGCACCTCCCCCACCCGGCCCATTGCCTGACTGTCACTGGCCATTACCGAAAAAGCACCTCGATCGTGAAGAATGTCTTCTGCCGCAATCGTGGAAGGTCTTATTCTGGACTCGGCGAATGCCACATCTTCGGGAATTTTCGAATCGAGATGATGACAAACCATCAACATATCCAAGTGCTCATCGATGGTATTCACGGTGAATGGTCGGGTCGGGTTGGTAGATGATGGAAGCACATTTGGCTCCCCGCACACCTTAATAATATCGGGTGCATGTCCTCCGCCCGCCCCCTCTGTGTGAAAGGTATGAATGGCCCGGCCTTTAATTGCAGCGACTGAATCCTCGACAAAGCCTGCCTCGTTCAAGGTATCCGTATGAATCGCAACCTGCACATCCATTTCATCGGCAACGGTTAAACAAGTATCAATTGTAGCCGGGGTGGTTCCCCAGTCCTCGTGCAATTTTAACCCAATGGCTCCGGCTCTTACCTGTTCACGTAATGCTTCCGGATTGGAGGAGTTTCCTTTCCCTAAAAATCCAAGGTTCATCGGAAAATCATCCGCAGACTGTAACATCTTACCAATATTCCAGGCTCCAGGCGTACAAGTTGTGGCATTGGTTCCGGTTGCGGGACCCGTTCCTCCTCCGGTCATGGTGGTAACTCCGCTGGCAAGAGCTTCCTCGATTTGCTGTGGACAGATAAAATGTATGTGAGAGTCATAACCACCCGCGGTCAATATCATCCCTTCACCTGCAATCACCTCCGTTCCGGCACCCACAACCATCTTGGGATCAATCCCATCCTGAATGAGAGGATTCCCCCCATGACCGATTCCGGCTATTCTGCCATTCTTCACACCCACATCCGCTTTGATCACGCCAAGGAGCGGATCCATAATGGTTGCATTGGTGACGATTAGATCAAGGCAATCACCGCCCAAGGCAAGTGGAGACTGACCCATCCCGTCGCGAATGACCTTGCCTCCGCCAAATTTAATCTCATTTCCATAGCCTCCATTTTCTGCGATTAAATCTTTTTCGACTTCAATCAAAAGCTCGGTATCTCCCAATCGTACCTGATCCCCAACGGTGGGACCGTACATTTCAGCATACTGTTTGCGTGTAAGTTGTAGGCTCATGAGTCCACACTCCCTCCCGTTAAATTATTCAGGCCGTATACTTCCCGCTTACCTGCGAGGGCCACCAATTCGACCTCTTTTGAATCTCCTGGCTCAAAACGGGCAGCGGTTCCGGCTGGCACATTTAATCGAAAGCCGCGAGCATGCTCACGGTCGAATTCAAGAGCCCGGTTCACCTCGAAAAAATGGATATGACTTCCAACCTGAATCGGACGGTCCCCCAGATTACTCACCTTGAGCAAAATGGTTTCAAGGTGTTCATTGGCATTTATAAACTCCTTTTTCTTGCAGGTAATGATTTCTCCGGGTTTCATCTTATCGGGTTATGAACGGTTACTAATTTAGTCCCATCTGGGAAAGTTGCTTCCACCTGCACCTCGTGAATCATCTCAGGAATTCCTTCCATCACCTCATCCTTTTTTAAAATGGTGGAGCCATAGCTCATTAAATCTGCCACGCTTTTGCCATCCCTAGCCCCTTCCATGACTTCATAAGTAATAAGGGCAACGGCTTCCGGGTAATTTAAGAGAACTCCCCGGTCTTTCCTACGGCGGGCCAGGTCAGCCGCGACCACAATCATTAATTTATCTTTTTCTCTGGGTGTGAGGTGCATTTTTCTGTCTATACGCTTAAGTGCTTATGAATCGTAGAAGAGTCAAGCTCATCAACTGATCCTTGGGCCACAAAACGGCCACGATTCATGACCGCAAAGCTGTCTGAATACTTACGAACGAAATCCACATATTGCTCAACCAGTAAAATGGTCATACCCTGTTCGTCGACCAATTTACGAATAACCTCTCCAATCATGGTTATGACATTTGGTTGGATTCCTTCGGTGGGTTCATCGAGGACAAGGAAATTCGGCCTTGTAACCAAGGCCCGTCCGATTGCAAGCTGTTGTTGCTGCCCCCCCGATAGATCACCGCCGCGCCTTTTTCTCATCTGATGGAGGACAGGAAAAGTTTCAAAGACTGATGAGGGAATTGATTTCTCAGCTGACCCGGCAGCTTCCAAAGCGACCAGCAAATTTTCCTCCACAGTAAGGAGTGGAAAAATTTGGCGACCTTGCGGAACATAGCCAATGCCATTGCATGCCCGTTCATGCGCTTCTAATTTAGTCGCATCCGAACCATCGATATAAATTTTCCCAGCCGATGAATTTTCCAAACCCACAAGATTTCGGAGAAAGGTGGTCTTTCCAACACCATTTCTTCCCATAACACAACCAATGCTTTGGGGGGCTAATTGAAACTCAAGACCATACAGCACTTTTACCTCACCGTATGAAAATTCCAAGCCTGATACATCAAGGTATGGAACGGCTTCATCAGCACTGGTATCTGTTTCGGAAACTTCCATATTCACCTGCCGAGGTATGCCTCCATCACTTCCTCGTTTCTTTCCATTTCTTCAATCATTCCCTCAGCCAAAACTTTCCCTTCATTCAAAACAGTGACCGTTTTACCAAGTCGGCGGACAAAATCCATGTCATGTTCAATCACCACGATTGTATGTTCCTGGGCGAGTTCAAGCAGTAAGTCCGCAGTTTGCTCTGTTTCCAAGTCCGTTAAACCAGCGGCTGGTTCGTCGACCAGGAGCAATTTGGGTTTGGATATGATTAATGCACTGATTGCCAACCATTGACGTTGTCCATGGCTCAGGGATTTGGCCGGCATTTGTCGCTGATCAATCAAGGAGACCTTTTCGAGAATCTCATCTATTTTTTCGACCTCCTCCCTGGACTCGGGCCGAAGCAAATTGTTCTTCCATCCCTGATTTCCGGGCAAGGCCAAAAGAAGATTCTCATAAGTGGTCAAACTGTCAAAAACAGTGGGCGTTTGGAACTTACGACCGATCCCACTCAATGCAATATCCGACTCCTCCATTTGGGTTATTTCTTTCCCATCAAAATAGACTCGTCCACTTGAGGGCTTGGTCTTTCCGCTGACCAGATCACAAAAGGTGGTTTTACCGGCACCGTTAGGGCCAATGATTACCCTTAATTCTCCATGCTCTATGCCGTATTGGGGGATATCCACAGCTTTAAATCCGTCAAACGAGACCGAAAGGTTCTCGACAAAGAGGACAAATTTCTTGGACCAGATGGATGACTGGACCAGACTTGGGCGAAATTCAGCATATTTTGCCAAGGAATTTGCGACCACTTCCTTGTCTGGATCCTCCATGGTTTCCATTGTGCTCATTTCTCAGATGAATTTGGGGCGACTACGGGAGAGGAAAACCTTTTTCTGAACCGGTCAACCAGTTCGATCAATCCGTTAGGAAGATACAGGACCACGCCAATGAATAGTAAGCCCAAAAGGATCGGCCAGTAATCCGGACTCCATTTGAAAAATAAGATGTCCTGTTCAGAAGTAAGATAATTATACAAAAGGTTTACACTCAAAGCACCGAGGACGGCTCCACCCAATGAACTTCTCCCACCAACGGCCACCCAGACAACCACAAGAACGGATCGATAGGCCTCCATGTTAGAAGGAGTAACAATCTTCATCTGGGGAACAAATAACATCCCGGCAAGACCTGCGAGTGCCGCTGCAATACAAAAGGCGAAAATCTTATAGACATGGGGTTTGTACCCAAAAAAGTGGAGCGTGGGTTCATCATCCCTAATTGCCAGGAGCACCTTACCCAGCCTCGACTTTACAATCCATTGGCAAAGCAGATAGGATCCGAACAGGCAGGTAAGGGTAATCCAGTAAAGCCAAAGCTGTACCCTTTCCGAAGAAAGGGAAAAACCGACATCAGCGATTGAATAGTCTAATTGGTCGAGTTTTTCGTCTCCGTTTAAATCATACTCCATGCTAGCCCCGTGCGAAGCAATCCAACTGTCTTTGGCAACTACTGGATTAAAGGTATGCAAAGACTCGGCAGGAGCAATCACATCAAAGCGGGTCAACCCATTGGTTCCGCAGAGCATGACATCGTTCCGGCAAAAAACCAACCAACCCGCAACGGCTATCGCTTGCGTAAGTATGGCAAAATAAACCCCCCTTACCCGACTCCTAAAGACAAAATAGCCCAGTAAAAAAGCAGTGATACCGGGAATGAGTATTCCAAGAAGTAAAGTAAGGGGAAGATTCCAGAAAGGTTTCCAGAAACCGGGAACCAGTGCATCCCCGGATGATTCACCCACATCATAGGGATAAACCACAAAGAGACAGGCAGGGATTTTCCAACCATTGGCATCGATTATCCCTTCCGGACCTCCATGATGGGCTAGATGCATACCCATTGCGTAGGCACCCAGGCAAAAAAAGGTAAACTGACAAAGACTCAGGATACCCACATACCCCCATAGCAACCCAAGCCCCAAGGCCAGGATAGCAAAAGACATGTAGCGACCCAGCATATTTATATCACCGATTGAGAGAATTCCTTCCCCGTAAAGAAAAGGCAGGACTGCAAATCCAATCAGTAAGAGTGCCCCAAAAGAGCCTTTGTTCTCAATCATCTTTTCGTCGGAATTCTTCATTTCTTATCCCCCAGGCGTCCTTTGGGTGCAAAGAGTCCTGCCGGTTTGTATTGAATAAAGGCCACGATCAAGGCAAGTAAGATTACCTTTCCCCAAACCGGGCCGATGGTAAAACCACCGAACTCAAGAGGTTCAATAAGTTTTGTAATCACGCCAATCCCGAGACCGGAGCATAAAACTCCGACTAATTCTCCAACTCCCCCGGCCACCACCACCAAAAAGGAATCAACGATAAAAAGCTTGGTCCCCATATCGGGGGTAACTCCCCCGACAATCGTCCAACCATATCCCGCCACTCCGGCAATCCCTGAGCCCAGGGCAAAGGTAAAGCGGTCGACATTGCGGGTACGGACGCCCAGACTGCTCGCCATGTCCCGGTTTTGCATGGTTGCCCGTATCAGCATCCCTTTTCGGGTTTTACGGATAATAAAATAGATGAAAGCCACGCATGCTGCTGACAGAGCCAGCAAGTAGAGCCGAGCAAAAGGTAAAACCACATCCTGAGAGATCTCATAGCCCCCCCGAGCCCAGGTTGGTGCATTGACTCCAATGTTATCTCCATACCTTAGTCTGACTAACTGAATGAGTAGTAAGGACACTCCCCAGGTTGCCAGAAGGGATTCGAGCGGACGGTTGTATAAATGCCGAACCACAAATTTTTCCATCAAAAGTCCTACTGCGGCGGAGGCAATAAAAGCGATGGGCAGGGCGAAAAAATAGTATTCGTTTACTGAATTTTCCGGAGAATGTCCGAAATACATCTGCACTTCATAGGTTGCATAGGCACCAATCATCACAAGTTCACCGTGTGCCATGTTAATCACACCCATTAAACCGAAGGTGATGGCAAGTCCCAGGGCGATAAGAATCAGGACACTGCCATAGGAGACCCCCCGGAAAAGATTACCAGCCAATTCAACCGAGCCCTTATGACTTTCAAGATCTTTTCTTATGGATGTGGTCTTTTTCAAAAGAGAGCCCGACTCCGTGGAACTAATCTTTCCGGAACTCTGTAATTCCTGAATTTCTTTCTCAAAGCTAGCGATTCTTGCCAGGGCCCGCAGGCTTTTGAGAGCCCCCAGTTTGGCGAGAGCCTCGACCCTCCCGGTCAACCCGGTATATTCTTCGGTTTTTTTTCCAAAATCAATCAGGGCCATACTTTCGCTCGCGGTCCAACGGATTTTCTCCTTTTCTCCCGGATCTTTGGAAATATCCTCAAGAGACCCCAGTGCCTCTACCATAAAAGGGGGATCTCCACATTTTTTGACCCCTGATATTTTTGTTTCATAATCAGGCGAGAATAAACGAATAAGAAACTTTGATGAATTAACTAGGGAACGAAGTTTCCGTCCGGGGCTTATATCCTCCAAATCGAAAAGATCGGGCTTTGCCTGTTTACCACCAATCAAAAAGGGTTTTCCGGTAATAGGTTCAACCAAGGGAGCAAATTCGTTAAAATCATCGTCCATTTCAGTCTCCAAATTGACGACGATTCGTACCTCACCGTCTTCGGTAGGCCAATTGTAGACGCTCCCCTGGCGGTAGAGTTCGAAAAAATTTTCGAGTCTTGTGTCTCCCGTCTTGGCAAGCTTGGTGATTGCTTCAGCTATTAATTCATCATCCCCCGAGGCAAGTATGGGGAGTTGGGAAAGCAAACCATTGGGTTGAGCTTTCGTTTCACCCTCTGTCTCAACCGTAATAATATCTTCATCTTGGGCAAAAGAGATCGTTATGAATCCCAAAAACAAAAGTAATGAGTAAAATTTGTTCAATAGCGGAAGGACTTTCCAAAATAAAAAGACTCGGGATGAGATGACTCATCCCGAGTCCAATTAAGAATAATTTATGAGATTTTTAATTAGAGGGATCCGTCCCCATTTGGCCCACCGGTTGGTTTTGGATAATCCCCGTCAGGCCAGAGATAGGAGCTGTATGAGTCCGGGGAGACTAGCCCGTCACTTGCATAAACAATCTTAAACTGACCACTTTTAAGAATTTCGCCAATGTAAACGGGTTTGAGGGTGTGCTGGTTGGTTGGATGCATGCTCTTCTTACCTCCGGGAGCATCGAATTCCAAGCCGTAGACTGCTTTTCTGACCTTATCAACATCGAAAGAGCCGCATTTTTCGACCGCTGCTTTCCAGACATAAACTCCAAAGTATGCTGCCTCAATGGGGTCACAGGTTACACGCTTGGCACCACCGGGCAGACCGGCTTCCACGCAAAACTTCTTAAAGCTCTTAACGAAGGCGGCATTTCCGGGTGACTTAACACTTTGGAAATAATTCCATGCAGCCAGGTGTCCGACAAGAGGAGGTACATCCATGGCACGTAGTTCGTCTTCCGAAACGGAGAAGGCCATAATGGGGCAGTCATCGGAAGTGAGCCCTTGGTTGGCAAATTCCTTGTAGAAGGGAACATTACTGTCACCATTGATGGTGGACAGGATGCAGGCATCCCCGGAAGCGGCGAATTCCTTAACCTTGGAAACGATGGTTTGGTAGTCCTGATGGTGGAAGGGGGTGTATTCTTCCATAACATTCTCATCGGGCACGCCTTCTGATTTCAAATAAGCCTTGAGAACTTTATTGGCGGTACGGGGGAATACATAATCCGTGCCCAGAAGATAGAATTTCTTACATCCCATTTCTTTCGCCATATACTCAGCGGCAGGAACCAATTGTTGATTTGGGGAAGCAGCTGTGTAAAAAACATTCAAGGATTGCTCTTCTCCCTCGTATTGCACGGGGTAAAACAGTAAGGCATTTTCCTCTTCGAAAACAGGCAGGCAGGATTTACGGCTCACGGAAGTCCAGCAACCAAAAGTTACGGCAACTTTTTCCTCCGTAATCAGCTCCTTTGCTTTTTCAGCGAAGAGGGGCCAGTCAGAGGCTGGGTCAACAACCACAGCTTCCACTTTCTCTCCCAATACGCCTCCAGCTTCGTTAATTTCGCCAACGGCCATCATAACTACATCTTTCAATGAAGTCTCGGAGATTGCCATGGTTCCACTTAGGGAATGAAGCACGCCAATCTTTACCGCATGAAGTTGAGGGATCGAGAACGCTAAACCAAGCAATGCAACAATTGCTAATTTAAGTTTATTTTTTTTCATTAATTTATTTACGATTTAATATTAGTATTTTCCCAAGAAAAGGAAATGATCTAGGGGTTTTTAAGATTGATTCATTTTCCGTGCCAAAAGTTATTTTACATTCAAAAAGCAGAAATTTACTAACCATAAATTGAATTCATGGTTTTGATACATCTAATTCAGCGACTCTGATAAAATTTTTGCCAAAAAAACGGGTGGGCAACCAGTGCCCACCCGTTAAACAAACGTACTAGACTGAAAGTTTTAGAAGGTGTAGATGAGTTCTACAGCAAGCAACTCTTCCGGCTCAGTACCGGTGTCGGCGTCATAACTGCTATATTCGATCAAGCCAGCTACATTGTCATTAAAAACATAGCTAGGAGAAATTGTAAACTTACTACCGTCATAAGTTTTGGTGGCAGAAGTAGGACCAGAAATTTCTTGCTCTGAATAACGAAGAGTAAGGGCGGCGGAATCAGTGACTGCATAATTAGCCATGATAAGCGTACCTTCCACATCATTACCAGCGGTTCCATCGTCAGAGTCCTTTTCTGCGACTTCGGCTGCAAGAAGTAATTTATCTAATTGATAACTAATCCAGTATGTAGATTTTTGATACGATCCTGAACCGACTGCTACGGCTGAGAAATCAGACCAAATCGCTTTGGCGGTGAGATTTTCAATACCTGTGTAAGCTAATGCGTATTCAAAACCAGCATCTTCTTCTAAGCTAGTCCACAATCCAATGCTGAAAGCGTCTGTGCCATAATCAACAGATACACCCACATCATAGGCATCGTAAATATCCTGACCTCCCTCAGTATCTACATCGTATGCGTAGCTGAATTGATACATATTGGTTGGATCGTAGGCTTCGAAACCAAGATAACTCAGCATTTTTCCACCGGTGATGCTGAATCCATTTCCGAAATCATAGGTGACGGTAGCTTCTTCGAGATATCCAACGGAATCTTCTGGGTCAATATTTCCATCGCCGTCGAAATCTATTGATTGTGCATCGTAGAAATCGAAATCAACAGAAGAAGACCAAGGGCCAGAAGTGAAGTCGAGATTAAGTTCAACCTGCCCGACAACCGTCCCGGTGTTACCTGAACCGCCGGCTCCGCCACCGTCAGTTGCGGCAAGATCGACAAAACCCGATAGTTCGATACCACTACCTGTGGGTCCAATTTCTATTGCTTTCGCATTTAATATAGCAAGAATACCTGCTAAAGATAATAATTTAGTTTTCATATATATGTTTGTTGTTTTAGTTTTGTGCTTAAAAAAGCAGTTTGTATTTTTGCTTTTATCATGCCGATTCACAAATTGCAAACATAATATATCTTGTTTGTCCTAAAATTGCTCCAATTTTGTGATCAGGATATAATTCATATTTTTAATTAATAATTTTCATTTCTGGGCTATCTTTGTTCCTGATTGCTCTTTTTATTGTAATGAATTATCGATAAATCACATATGAGTTCATTCTTCAAAATCGGCCTGCCGTGGGCAATCTCCCTCGGAGTTGTCTTTTACATTGGGCTGACTTTGGGTTCAAAACAGGATAACCCCATGGAAGCCCCTGCGGAACTAAATGGGGAAATTTCCAATCATTTTAATGTCCCCAACCAAAACACGGTCAAGATTGCCCATGCCAAA
>CACMBV010000015.1 GCA_902612125.1 uncultured Verrucomicrobiota bacterium | reverse complement strand
CGGAGTGGAGGTGACCGAGCCAAAATCATTGCTCACCACCACGGAGTAATTCCCATCGTGCCGGGTACCGTTCACCTCGGCGATGCTAAACGACTTACCCGTTGCCCCCGCAATCGGTTGACCGTTCCGGTGCCATTGGTAGGTCAAGAACTTTCCCTCTGCCTGCGAGGACAGGTTCATGCTTTGCCCGTTGAAGATCAGTCCGGGAGCCTGGGGTTGCAGGGTGATTTCGGGCTTTAAATATTTGAGGATTTGCTCGTTCAACTGGGCGGTGGTGATGGTGTTTTGGGCCATCTGGGAAGCGGTGATTGAAGAGGATTGGATCATCTGTGGGGTGATGGTGCGGTTCAGATCTGCAATCACATCTTGCGGGAGCATATCACGAGTTATGGTTACTGTCCTGTTCAGGTCACCAATTACATCATTCCCAAGCATCGACTTGCTGATCGAGCCATCCGCAATGACAGCGGACTGTGCAATTCCCGCAGAGAATGCATAAGGAACAGAAGCAAAGGGTCGGTCGGGGCTTAATTGCTGAAACCCATTCACCCCATTGCTGAACCAAACCCTGAGTTTTGCATCGCCGTGTTGAACGAAGATCTGCGGATCAATCGCACCCATGCCTTGCTGGGCGGTGTTGCCAAGAAGCACAGCATATAAGCCTCCGTTTACAGCAACTGTTACGGAAGCCTGAGGTTCCGATCCGTCCACACTTGTTCCGTCGTTGCTCCAATAAGTGGTCGTGCCATCCGTATTGACCAGGGCGAATTTGAAGAAACCCTGTCCTTCAAAGGCTTCGCCATTGACCGCGACCTGTCCGGCATAATTGAGGACGGCAGGTACGGCATGGGCGGATAAAACCGCAACCATGAACAGCGTAAGAATCTGCCCGAATCTCCTCATTCTTAGCATGATTGTACGATCCGATCGAATTGTCAATGAATTGGTGGAATTTGCCGCTCCCGCGACACTCCCACTCACGCGGAGACCAGGGACCCGTCTTGTATTGGCGCTATTGGCGCTATTGGCAGAGGTGTTTTATAGCGGATCGGTTATCATGGGTTTATCGGTAGGCATGCGATCATCACCCGTAATGCATAGGGTTGGTGAAGATTGATTGCCCCTAGTTGCCTCCCACATGACCAACTCTCCACTTCTTACCCATTCGTGGATCAATCTTACGAAACCCTTCTTGGGAAATTTTTTGTATTTCCTCTTAAGATTCCGAAGAGTCGTGGGACCCTTTTCTTGTAGGAATTTGAAAACCTTCGCCTTACATTCCTCCCGGATGTTTTCGGTCTCATCGAAGGACTCCATACAAGCCATCTCTCGTCCGATGAACCAACGCATGATCAGTATGGCGCGCTCCATTGTGGAACCGTCCACATGGTAAGAGCCAGCACGCTCACTATATTCCATGCAATGAATCACGAGGGCAATCCGCAAGGCATTCTCCGCCCACCTCTCGGGCAATCCGGATAAGTGACTAAGGGTATCGTGGTGGTCGATTCTTTCGTTGTCTAATTCGACGTTAAGTCGAATAGCTTCGTCGTCCATCTCCACGATAACGGGTTGACCGGAGCGCCAAAACGCATGCAGCAATCTTGTGATAACACTTTGCCATATCTCCGTAACTTGCTCGCTCACCTGTCGACGCTCAACGTCGCGCCTGGGAATAGGTTCGTCAACGAATGCAAAGACGAAGCGGGAGAGAAGACCCAAATCTCTGATTCTTGGGTCAGCGACAAAGTCTTTTAGAGAATGTTCTGTACCTGCCCAAGTGACGCACAAACGAACCTCCTGGAGATGTTCATCGGCAGCGACCTTAAAGTTAGTATCGTAGCTTTCGCCGCCATACCCTTTGAGAAGAAGCCTACCCTGAAAAGACCCGTTGCTTTTAGCCCCTTTTAGATCATCAACCACACCCGAACAGTCCGAAGAAATAACAGCCAAGCATTCGTTGTTGTACTTGAGAGAAGTTGCAAGTCCTTCCAGCGAGGAATGCTCGACGATAAGAGTAGTCACTCCTTTTCCAATCTCGGAATCTATTTCCTTCTTAGTTGGAGGTTTGTTGCTCTTACTTTCTGAAGCAAGTGCGGTTTCCACATCCACCCTTTGCTTTTTGCGAGCCTCCCTTTGCAGGTCAAGCATCGGGCGTTGCAACCACTTCAGTACGGTCGATTTGTTTATGCCAGGATAGGTGCATATGAGCAAGTAGAGCAGCCCATAGGTCGAGTCGTTATGATGAGTATGCATCTTAACTCCTTTTCCCAAGCAGGATGAAGCACAACCAAGCAGGAGTGGCGCTACAAGGTCCGCAGGGGCCTTGTAGACGCGTACAAGCTCGCTTACGACTCTCTGGATATTTTCGGGCAGAGCCTCCACGGGAAAGGGAGTCTCTTCGTCGGCGCGAAAACTTGACAGAATAGAACCATCTTCATCCAACGATTCTACCACTTTTGAAATATGTTCAGTATTCATCTTGGATCAAGGTATAGGCATTTTTGGATCAGTCCCTTACCATCGCGTAGGGCATTGGGCGTTCGGGCCAACTGTTCGGGTAACCACATTCGCGGATCCGCGCCCAATCGACATGCCAGGTTCATGAAATCCCAATCCGTTTTGGGGCATCCAGATGAATGATACCATCCATGGAGACTCTTCCCTGCCGTATGGACGACCATTGCGAGTCTTGCCTCAACTTCATCGCGCAAGAATCTCAGGACGCATGCCTTCTGATCGAAGGTCTTATCCTCATCATCGGATTCGATTACTAGATAGCGTCGTTCACCCGTAGCATCGCGGCAATGTGCCGAAGGTTTTCCGCTCTTGTTGACACCAACCGGAACCCTCGATGGGTTGGGTACGATTTGCTCACCCACAAATGACTTGGATAACCAATCCCGTGCTTGAATCGAAGCAAAGGAAGTGACCGAACCGCAACATATCAAATCCTCGGGATCGAAGAGCATCTGAATTATCTGAGCAGGTGTACAATCTGATACCCGGCAGGGAGATTCTTCAAACATATCCTCCAATGTCCAGGGTGTCTTGGTCTCCGCCTTCGATATTGATGCATGGTTTGCTTCGACCTTTGGCATTGGCATCTCATTGTTCCAAAAACTGTTGTCACTAGTCTTGGTGAATACCTTCTCGATGATCACATCGCCACTCATCTTCTTGAAAGACAACTTGCTCGGACTTCGATACGCTTTTCTGACCGCATCCTCGATTTCGTTCGATTTCAGGGGCCGCCTTGGGGTTTGTCCATGAAACTTTTGATGAATCAATTCCTGGGCCTTGTGTTCATCGATTCCAACGCCTTTGCAAAAGGTCGCTAGAACCATGTGATGATGGTGGATTCCATTTAGCGGATAATCTCTAAGATCGGACAATCCCACCTTGCTCTTACCCTGTAATTGTTTTAATATTGCCATAGTAATTTCCATTAAATTCAAGGCCGTTTCGTTCCCGCGATTCGGCCTTCTTGTTTTAGTAATTCAGATTGCTTCGATTTCGTACTTATCGAGTGCAGAACGAACCCTGATAGGATCGAACCGAACGCTACCTCCAAATTTGATTACAGGGATGCGCCTTTGTCGCACCATGTTGGAAACCGTCCGTTCGGACACTCCAATGTAATCTGCGATCTGTTTGCGATTAAACAGACCGCTTTGCACTAATGTTTGAGAAGAATTTCTATGTACTTCTGTCATACACAGTTAATTTCCTCAAAAATCCATATTCCCCGGTACGACGGAATTACCCCCAATTCCACGGTACCCACGGATCCTTCATTTATAAAGGGAAAGCTTGCTATTCAGCTACACGGCAAACCCTTCAAGAATCTTCTTATTGTGGCTCTGAATCTTTTCTCGTCTTGCAATGGTTTGAAATCCTTCTTGCCAAATTCAAGCTTGGTTTGCTTCCAACTTAGTCCAACACAATTCAGTAACCTGTAGTGTCCAAGGTGCTTAAGCCTCGATTTGTAAGTAGCAATCAAGGATTTGTTTTTTTGCTCAAATTCATGGGCTTTCAACTCGAAGTATTTTTTATCACTCTTCATAATTTTACAAACTTCGTCTGTCCGTTGTTCGACTAACTTTCGAAACTCTTTTTCCTTTAATTTGGAGAAGTAATTCACATGTACATGGGGGATGATTTTGCGTGCTTTTTCCAGGTGACTCTTTATTGCCTGAATCTCTTCGTAAATTTCTTTAATTTGAGAATCAAAGAGACTCTTCAATTTTTCCTTCGTCCAGTTGGGATTAACATAAAGTTCTAGAGGTAATTTACTTCTTAAACTCCTAAATTTCTTTATCTTCTTACTAGTCGTCTTATTGCCATCCTCATCAATTAATATCGGATTGTAATCAAAGATATTTGTATCCATGCCTAAATTTGACAGTAAGCGGTCTTCGTCGGTGTCCTCACGCTGACCAACGAATCTTTCCCACCCATTTCTCTCGCTAAGATCATGGCTAAGATAAGCTCTTTGCGGGAAACCTGAAATGTAGAAAGGAAACTCTTTTTCGGCGTCTAAAGAATGCGGCATTTCGCCACAAAAGTCGATTGTTCTGTACAACTCCCAAGTTAGGCACTTCCAAAGATCATCCTCGTCACTCTGATCAACTGAGGCGAATCGAATGTCTCTGTCCAAGAAGCGTCTACTCTTATCCTTAATTTCCTCCGGATAGACTTCCTTGTTTCTCCACTTTTCTGAAGGGTGATTCATGACCTATTGTCCCTATTGGCACTATTGTCCTATTGGCAACTGTAACTTTTTAGGCGAATGAAAATAATGCAGTCCGCGCGTAATGCATAAACTGACATGGGGGTTGAAATGGATAATAAGATCGAGCGGTGATTATTCGGCGAACCCCCCCCCCCTATTCTTGTTGTCAGTTTGTTGTCAGTTTTTCTGCAAAATATTGCAAAGTCATTCTCTATAAGTACCAAAATGAAAATTTGTTGAATTGTAAGAGCAAAAGACTCCGGGACCCTGAAATCCCTTTATTTATAGGGAATTTCCACACATTGCGCCACTCTTCCAGGCAATTCCTAATGGCGCGGGAGGTGGGATTCGAACCCACGACCCTCGGTTTAGAAGACCGATGCTCTATCCAGCTGAGCTACTCCCGCAAACTTTTCTAAGATAAGTACAAACACATTGCCGAGCAATGTCAAAGCCTTGGAGGATCATGAGTTTGTTATTTTCTTAGACTTTTGCTTGGCAAAAATTCATACCGTCATAGTTATTTATATGTCAAACAAACGCTTATTTTATAAAACCATGAAAAAAATCCACCTCTTATCAGTCTTACTTTTGTTCGTCCCCTATGTGAATTCTTTATTCGGTCATTGCCAGGTTCCGTGCGGAGTTTACACCGATGATTTGCGTTTCATGCAAATGCTCGAAGACCAATCAACCATCGAAAAAGCAAGCAAGCTCATCCTCGAGTTGTCATCCAAAGATGATGGCTTGTCTCACAACCAACTCGCTCGCTGGGTTGCGACCAAGGATTCCCACGCATCCAAGATACAGAAAATCATCGCCGAGTATTTTTTGATCCAGCGCGTCAAATCGAGTGCCAAGAACTATGAGCAGTTACTAAAAGGGGCTCATGATGTGATGGTTTCTGCCATGAAGTGCAAACAAGCGACTGATTCCACCACCTCGGAAAATTTGAAAAACAGCATCTTATCTTTTCAAAAGATCTACGCATCCAAATAACCAACCTCCACTAGAAACCCATTCAACCGATGATTTTTGATCCCATATATTTGCTCATTATTGGAATTGGCATGGCGTTGAGCTTATATGCCTCAAGTATTACTAAGAGCCGCTTCCGCAAATACAGCCAATACACCACGAGGTCTCGACTGACAGGTTCGGAGGTTGCCCGGGGCATTTTAAAGGATAACAACATACATGATGTACGCATTGAACGGGTCGGTGGTGAACTGTCTGATCACTACGATCCACGTACGAAAACTCTTCGACTCAGTCAATCGGTCCATGACTCAAACAGCATGGCAGCATTCGGAGTTGCGGCTCACGAAGTGGGACACGCGATTCAGCACGCGAAGTCTTATGCGATGCTCTCCTTTCGTTCTGCGTGGGTACCTGTGGCCAATCTAGGGGGCGGGCTTTCCATGATTGTGATCATGCTTGCCTTTTTTCTCGGCGGGGCTCAATCCGCGAGCGGGTTATCCCTTGCCTGGTTGGGCGTTTTACTTTTCGGATGCACCACTGTCTTTACTCTCGTAACTTTACCCGTTGAATTTGATGCCAGCAGCCGTGCCTTGAAATGTCTGCAAAAGGGAAATTATGTCACGGAAAAAGAGTTGGATGGTGCAAGAAAGGTTTTAAACGCAGCAGCCATGACCTATGTGGCTGCCTTCATTACCTCACTTATTACTTTACTCTATTGGATGTTCAGACTTGGGCTACTTGGTGGGCGCAGGAATTAATCGATTTCATTGTCTCGAATTTCAATTCTTTGATAACTAACTGAATTTCGAGGTGATTCATTGCTCACTTCGATTACGCATCCCTGCATTCCGACATCTTTTTCAGCCACGGGGCACTTACGCGGCATCCCGTCCAAAAAACGCCCTACACAAGCATCAATCTCCCTGCCCAAAACAGATTCACGCGGACCCGTCATTCCCAGATCTGTCTGGTAGGCCGTACCCTTGGGTAGTATTCTTCCATCGATGGTGGGAACATGGGTATGGGTTCCAAAAACCAGACTGACCCGGCCATCGAGGTACCACCCGATGGATTCTTTTTCAGATGTGGTTTCTGCGTGAATCTCACAAATAATCTGTTCGACATCCTGAGTCTGTAAATTGTTTACGATTCTGTCAGCTGTGAAAAAGGGGCAAGCGACCTTGGGTCCCATAAAGGATCTGCCCAGCACGGTGAACAAACCTACCCTGGTATTTGCCCGTTCTAAAATGAGATGGTCTTTACCAGGATTGGAATTCGGTAAGTTTGCAGGTCTGCAGACAAAATCCAATTGATCGATTTCATTTTCGAAATTTTTCTGATCCCACACATGATCGCCAAGGGTGATGGCATTCACACCTGCTTTTTTGATTTCCTCTGCCGTTTTAGCGGTAATTCCAGCCCCGCCAGCTGCATTTTCGCCATTGGCAATACAAAGTGAAATATCATTTTCCAAGAGAAAAGACTGCAAATGGTGAGAAAGGAAATTTCTGCCAGGCCTTCCGACAATGTCACCAAGAACCAGGATTTTCATTTTACGGCAGAATCAATTTGCTTGTAGAGAAGCAATCTGTCGTGAACTAGAAAAACCAGATCGTCCAATTCATCCCCATTAAGATCCAATACCAGTCCTTCCCGCGGCTCATAAAGCCCGCCTTTCTTGCCCTGATAATGCAAATTTTTCTGAAATACTTCGAAATGCAGAATGCTTTCCCAGCTTTGTGTCTGATTATTAAAAGTAACAAACTCCAAGAGATTCTTCTTTCCATCCAGACAGACCAGGTCTACGACTCCATCCTTATTAAAATCCCCGCACTCAATTCCATGATGACGAATTTTTGGCAGATCGGTAAGGTATCTTGATTCTACCTCGAGGGAAAGGTCTTGTGAAATCTTTGGTGAAATCACCTGCAGGCCACTTTTTCCGAGCGATAATAATTTGACACCCTCGGCCGATTGAAAAAGGCAAAAATCTGAAGGTACAAGAAATGAACTCTCCCACCGATTTGTCTGTTGGACGCTTGTATTTTTAGAATCTAATCTTTCCCAATAGCCATCCTCATGAAATGCAAAGACTTCATCGGAACCCTTGCCCTCCCAATCAATTTTAACCGGCGTGAATAACTCGCCCGATTGATCTTTGGCATTAAGCTGTTCCACTACACATAACTCGTCTTCAATCCAGGCAATTACGCGAACAAACCCATCACCTGCAACCAAAAGCCGATCCTTTTTGGAAATAGGATCGTTAAATTTTGATAACTTTTCGAGTTCAAGCCCTTTCATGAAACTCTTACGAACCACCGAGTCTTGTGCCACTGCTTGCCATCCATCTTTTTGATCCGCCAATAAGAAAACTGGAGCATCACGATTGGAAAGGATCAAAACATCCTGAAGATCATCGCCATTCAGGTCACAACTGAAAAGTGAATCAGGTTCTCGCCTGAGTTCTTCAATTTCATACTGATTGTTAGCTTCATATCCTGAACCATTTTCGGAACTGACAAAAGTTATGAGAATGAAATCTGAATCCTGCTCACATAGCACCAATATTTTATCATCCTTTTGTTTCCCTGTTACCGATGGCAGAGCCGCCAAGGGAACCCCTTCAACTTTAATCATATAGGGGAAACTGAACCCGCTTTCCCGGCTGTATTCAGCAATGCCCAACATCTCCTCCTCACTGCTTAGCACCAGCAAATTCGTTTTTCCATTTTGGTTGATTGCTGAAAGTTGGGCAATACCCCGCATGGAAGGTGATGAATCTATCATTCCTGAAAATCCTTCCTCATTTGATAGCAAATGTAAAACCTCTCCCTTTTCCGGGGAAGCCGATACCAGTTCATCGATACCATCCTGATTAAAATCGCCCATGGTCCAAGAGCTTTCCTTGTTGGTTGTGGAGAAAACATCAAAGGAAATAACCTCAAAAGGTTTGGCGGAAATTTTGTTCTTTTCAAAGGAAAATGAAAACACCACGGCTTCCCGGGATAAGGAATCGATGGAGCAAAATTTTTTCCGCTTCCCGTCAGAGGACTCGCCGTAAGGAGTGGGAAAAGAGGACAGGGAAATATCAAAGGATAATTCCGGTCCAAAACCATGCCTATGTCCCAACCTCACTTTCAGGGAATAATCTTCTCCCGGCACGAGGTACATCCAATCAAGGATTTCATCACCGTTCAGATCAACCAGTTCAACCCCATAAGCACGCTTATCTCCCTCGCGATACAACAAAGAAGGGTACTGCGGTTTTCCTTCCAGAAAAGAAACTTTCTCAAGTCCCGGTTCGGTGAAAAGGTACAAATCGTTGCGACCGTTTGCATCGATCACACAGAGGGATTTAGAAAAAGATCGAATTGTTTCAGATTCAATTTCAAGAGGAACACTCCATGAAGCGTTATTTTCGCTAAAATAGATCCTCACCCCATCTTGCGGACTTGCAGTAATTATATCAGGCAAGCCGTCTGCACTCAGATCCCCCACTGCTATATCGGTTATACTTCCGGTAATGAAAATCCTCTCAACTTGATACTTCGCATCTTCAAGAATGGGTTCCCATCGATTTTTCCGCAGAGGACGAACATTTTTAGGTAAGGCTCCTGCTTCAAGCCGATAAAGGATTTCTAGGTAGGATTTATCAAGATTAAAGTAAACCAAGTCTGTCAACCCATCCCCGTTCAAATCAGCATGGGTTAGACAACGGGCATTCCAACCGGTCAAAACAACTTCCGGTTTGCTGAGCTTAATAGGCTTTGCCTGAATTTGAGAAATTTCGAAGCTAAGCAAAAGAAAAATAAAGAAATTATTTAAATGAATGAACTTCACTCAGAAAAAGGGTAAAATTTTGCCTTCGAAATCAATCCATTATCCGAATCTTTGGTCCAACCTAAAAGGAAATATGGGAATTCTCCCAAATCTTCCGGGAGAAAATCGAATTGATCCTCGGGGATTGCAGTCAGCATGACTTCCAAAATGGAAAACATTTTGCTGAA
Organism: uncultured Verrucomicrobiota bacterium; assembly: GCA_902612125.1. Taxonomy (GTDB): domain Bacteria; phylum Verrucomicrobiota; class Verrucomicrobiia; order Opitutales; family Seribacteraceae; genus Seribacter. Next base: position 43,329 of record CACMBV010000015.1, on the reverse strand, counting down.
ATCAACATAATCCACTTGCCGTATGTCCCGGGGAAAGTCTTCCATTGCATTGACTACTAGAGAATTATCCCATAACGAACCCCGGCTATTATTCATCCGGTTAATGACTTGATTAAGAAATCTCAGCTTACCCAATGAAATCAACAGCCAATCATCTGCAATTGCATAGGCAATTGATAATCCTGCACCCTTCAAGCCACGCAACGCACGGATCGTCACCCCTTTATTCTCAGTTTCTTCAAACAGTTCATTTCCTTTACTAACTGAATCAACCATGGCACGCATCGTTCTGCCAAAAAGTTTGGGATCCTGCAGGCGAATGGCGTAGATAGTGGAGGAAGGAGATGATAGATCTTTCAACTCGTTGTCATCATGATGTGAATAAGAAAGGCTTACCACTTCATCACCGAGGGAACCCAGCAGATCCGTCCTGACTGCAACCTCAGACTGGTCTTCAAACGCCTGAATTTGAGAAGTGACCAGCAAGTGAACGGCTGGGCTTATTTCCGTAAGTATATTTTCCAACCTTGACCAGAGTTGGCCCATATCATTTCTTGCATTACTAACGGTAAGAACATCCTTGGAAACGAATGCGTGATTCTCCAGATTTCCTTTGACTGGGGTAAAGAACGAAAGAATTCCTTTTCGGTGATTCAATCCCAAAGAGGAGGCAATTTCAAATTCCTTTGATCTGGCATTTATTTGAAGACCCAGATGGTTCAAGCCATCCATCCCCATACCCTTGATCAATCCATTGGTTTCAATTCCGAAAGGATTGCGGGGAATTTTCGTTTTTTTGCTCTCACTCTCCATGATTTTACGAATACCATCCTTGAAATTAAAAAAGATCCTGGCCTGCCCATTTTCAATCTCATCAAAGCAATCATTGAAGGAAATATTATCCTCTAGAGATTTACCATCCTTGAAAGATTTATTGATAACGGAATCCACCCTAGCCTCACCTCCGGTAAGTATAAAGAGTTTCCCTTTTTCCAGTGCAAGACATACTCCTGCCTCTTTGGCATCGAAATCCTTACGATTCTGATGAGATTCCTGAAGTATCCAATAGGTAAAAATATTGCCGATTTTTTCTTCCTCAATCTCCGTATTTTCAGCCAGATCTTCGAGACTTGAGATAATTTCAGCAAAATCATTCTGTGATAGCGATGACTCTGAAATGAAGGCGAAAAAAGGCATTTTTTGCACACTCTCTGTGGATCCATCCTCAAGCCTGATGGATTCACGTTCCAAAAGAACGGTTAAGTTGGAAACTCCCAAGACCATCCTGCCTGTTATTGAATCTAAAAGGGGGTCAAAAACAGAATCTTTTGCCTCAATCAAACTTGACTTGAATCTTTTATTCTGGCCTCGTTGCATTTCACTCTCGATCTTATCACTTATTTTCTGCCAAAAAGGAAACTTCTGTATTTCACCCAAAGGACCAGCCTGAAGGTCTTTCCGCAATTCTCCCCAGTTGTCCACCTCAAGCACCATAAATGTATCTTCAGGTAGAAATGAAATCAGGGATTCTTTGTCTGCAAAAATAGTTATTGAAAAAAGAATGCAAAAAAACGGTACAGAAAAAAATGGATTCATGGTGAGGGAGTTCTGGAGATTAGTTTGCTTGGCTGGGTGGAGTGACGTAGCGAAACCCAGCGTTGGGATTACGAGGGTCAAACGCATAGGCATCTCGATTCATTAGAAACATCTTCAGGGAATCCACCGGAATCGAAAAGCCTAGTCCTTCTGCTCCCTGAGTCACCACTTTCATGTTATTTACCCCGACCACCTCTCCCTTATAATTAAAAAGGGGGCCACCTGAATTTCCGGGACTAATTTCCGCCGTTGTCTGAATATGTAGACGATCTGAGATAATCCGATTTCGCAGACTGACGATTCCCTCGGAAACGCTCCTCTCCAACCCAAGAGGGCTACCAATTGCAAATACCCTCTGACCCTGTTTAAGATCTGGCGAATTGCCAAGGACGACGAAAGGAAACTTCAAGTCTTTTTCCTGTTCCTCAATCTTGAGCAGGGCAAGATCCAGATTACCACCCGTGGCCACTATTTTCACATTATCATAATTCCTTTTCGCCAGTTCCGTTTGACTACCCTTAAATTGCGTGACCGAAATTTGTCGCTCCCCAGCCACCACATGATCGTTAGTCACGACATATCCATCTGGGTGAATGAGAAAACCTGAACCCAAACCAATAGGAGTTCTGATTAAAACAACAGCCTCCCCCAGTTCATCCACAAGATTATTCAGGGAAGATAACTTTCTTTTACCATGAGAAGCAACAAAAAGCTCATTTTGAAAAAGTGGCTTTTCAATAGTTTGCCTCCCTTGCTGCTCAACCATTCGGAAAATAGCCGTTTTGGGAATTTTAATGATGTCGTATCCCAAGTCTACAAACACTTCTGTAAGGTTTGATTTTACCAGCTGCCCGGTAACGGAATAATCATTAGCCAAGTCAATTTTGACAGGTTTTCCAAATAGTGAAGTGGAAAGGAATATAAGTAAGAAATTGACCTTCAACATGAACAATTGGAATGTATTTAGCCCGTTCCTTGGAGCGAGCACAATATTAATCAATTCGGGTAATAAAAACTTACCTGTGAGCAGTTGCCAAAAGTTGCACCATGGAGGGCCACCGGAATAGCACCTTCAAGTTCGGTATCTAAAATCATAATTCTGGTGCTCCCAGATGTGGATCTTTCGGTAAAATAGAGGTGTCTGCCATCACTCGCCCAGCACGGCTGTATGCTGTGGCGTATGCCTTTGGTTAAAATTCTAGTTTGTCGGGAAGAAAAATCATACTCGCAGACCTGAAATCCTCCTCCCACAGCGGCAGTAAAAGCAAATTTTGTGGTTTGACGGGGATTCCAGGTGGGCTCGGTGCAATGGGAACTTATATTGGTGGGAATACGAGTTAATTTGCCGCTAGATACTGAAACTTCATAAATCTGAGGTTTCCCGCGATTATCCGAGGTGACCAACAGTCTCCTACCATCTGAAGACCACGACGGTCCTGATTCGTTACTCCGGTTTCGAGTGAGACGGCTTGGTTTCGAAGTGGGGGAGGAAGCCAACCAGATTTCCGGATTTCCCGAGGTTGATAAGATGAAGGCAACCTGATTTGATCGGGGATTTTGCACAGCCCGCAGGTTGCTTCCCCGATAGTTAGCTACGGTCGATAATTTTCGGTTTTTCAGGTTTAAATAAAAAACATTATTAAAGATTTGGCGATTACTGGTAAAAAAAATTCCCTGCCCTTGGTTATCCCAGCTCGGATTAAATGTTATTTTACCGAATGAAGTTTGGGGACGGGCTGTGGTCATTAGGGCATCGGAAACAAAAATCTCTTTTTTTCCAGAAAGATTGGAAAGAAAACAAAGTTTTCCTCCAAAAAAACCAGGAACCCCAAGAACTTCGCGGACTAACTGATCACAAGCTTTGGCGATTGAAAGATTAATATTGGCCTCATCGCAACTGTAACTGGAAGTTATTTTTTTGGAGAATTTCGAAGCAATGGAAACCTCAATTAATGTCTGTCCCTTAGACATAAAAGTTGCGGAAAACCGACTTTCTCCAGGTGATGTCATACGGAGACCGCCATGAATCTTAATAGCTTTGCCCACTATGGAAGAAATCATTGGAGGAGTGTTACCGAGATCAACCGGAACCTGTTTCTTTTCTAATTCACTTTCAATAGAGCCAAGAACTATGGGTGCATTTCCTTGGCCAACAAGAGGACCCGGAAGAAAAGCCATATGCAATAAAAGAATGAGGGTTACCTCAACGAGTGAAATTGCTTGAAAATCGAAATTGAATTTTATTCCCACCATAATTCAGAACATCTAGATTGAAGTCTTTGTAGCAAGCGAAAATCTTATTCCTTTGCTAAAAATTGAATTAAATATAAAAACAGACTTTTTTTTAATAAGTTATTCCTATTCCAGTTTTTTCTCCCCACTCCATGAACTCAGAAAAAATATTAGAAATTTTAAAAAAGGTAAATTACCCGGGTTTTTCTCGTGACATTGTTTCTTTTGGGTTGGTGAATGAGGCTGAATTTGAGGATGGAAAAGCTCTTGTGAAAATAAATTTAACGAGTTCAGAACCTCAACTTCCCCTGCAATTAAAAAAACAAATAGAAGAAGCGCTTGGTCAATATGAAGAGATAGTCCAAACTGATGTAGGCATTACCGTAAAGAAGGAAGCCTCATTTCCCACCAGTTCGGATGAAAATAGAATCTCTGGCATTGATAAAATCATTGCCATTGCCAGTGGGAAGGGAGGAGTCGGTAAGTCTACCCTTGCTGTTAATCTGGCTTGCACCCTATCCCGGTTGGGAGAAACATTGCCAACCCCCCTCAAAATAGGCTTGATGGACTGTGATGTATACGGACCTTCCGTCCCCTTGCTTCTTGGTTCTACGGAAAGACCCCAACTAATTGACGAAAATATTTTGGCCCCCAATGAAAGTTTTGGAATTAAATTAATGTCCATGGGCCTGCTTATTGACGAAGAATCACCGGTCGTTTGGCGCGGTCCTATGGTCATGAAAACAATTCAACAGTTTGCCAATAATGTCGAATGGGGAGAACTTGATTATCTTCTTATCGATCTTCCTCCCGGAACTGGCGATGCCCAACTGTCCCTTGCTCAAACTCTTCCCCTCGATGGTACGGTCATTGTGACTACACCCCAGAAGGCCGCAGTGGATGTTGCCCGAAGGGGAGCAAGAATGTTTGAAAAAGTCAATGTACCCATCCTTGGGGTGGTCGAAAATATGAGTTTTCTGGAAAACCCCGAAAATGGTGAGAAGAATTTTATTTTCGGACGGGGTGGAGGTGAAAAAACATCACAAGATTTGAATGTTAGGCTTCTTGGCCAGGTACCCCTTGATCCAAATGTTCGCGAGGGCGGAGATCACGGAATTCCCGTGGTCATTTCGCACGCAAATTGTGGTGCGAGTCTAGCGTTCAAAGAAATCGCATCCAAACTAATGGAGGAAATCGAATAAATCAGCTCTTGATTTCGCGGTGAAGGGTATGCTTTTTGAGGAAACGGTTGTACTTCTTTTTTTCAACCGGATCTGTCTGTAATTTCTTATTCCGTGTGGACATGTAGCGAGAAGGCGGTTTCCCTTCTTTCCGCGCTTCAGTACATTCCAAAATAACAGTTTCTCTAGACATGGATTACAGAATGCAAATTTTTTACCTAGATGCAATTACAAAGAAGAATCATTCCTTAAACGGTTGATTTCAATTTGCATAGTTTTATTTTCTTTCACATAGTGAATTGATGGAAGTTCAAAACAACGATAGCATCGGAAACTTATCCGAGAATACGAGAAGAGAAGCACAACTCAGAAACGAGGATCATTCGGATGTAGAAGTTCCCGAGATCGGTCAAGATTCTTTGAACCGGGTAACCAAACTTCCAGAAGCCTATGATCTTTCGGGAATGTTATCGGAACAAAACCCTAAGGACCCTATATGTCAACAGCCAGGAGAACCTCCAGAAAGTGTTGATAACATCGATGATGCAGGAATTGATTGCACTCGAGAACCTGATTGGGAGACAGTAAAACCAAGTGCGTTACCTGATGAACCGGGTCCCAGTCAATTTCACAATGATCGTTACTGGGATGAAAGAAGCTTAGATCGAGAGCTAGAAGAAAAAGATCTTCAGGAGAAAATGATTCGCGAAGAGATGAAGGAATTTAATAAATCGGCTGAATTAGCTGAGGATCCAAGCAGGTCTTTTCAAAATGAGGTCTTGGATCCGTATTATCAGACTGGTTCTCATCCCTCCAACCCACCTTCCGCCGGACATAGCTTGGATTCATTTGTTTGATCTTTCTTCAGCTTCAGCTTTGTGACTATTTCACCCAATAAGATTGAAATAGTCGGTAATTATCTGGCGATTCAATGGCAGAATGGATCTGAAGCATTTATCGATGCCAAGACCCTGCGTGTGCACTCACCAAGTGCAGAAAATAAAGGAGAATCCGATGTCTTTGGAAATCTCTCGAGGCGTACACTCCCTTTGCCCAAAGAGAAAATTCGAGTCAGCACCTTCGTAAAAGTCGGAAATTATGCCATTCGTCTGCATTTTTCAGATGGACACTCAACGGGTATCTATAACTGGAAATTGCTTGATGAATTGAGCCAAAATCCTGAGTCCCAAAATTAGGCTATCCCCCTGTCGCTAGTAGAGATAAAGTCGATGAATTCGAGAATTAGAGATTTTTCCTTTATTTCATTTGAACCTTTCAGTTTTTCAATCGCTTGGGATCTATTAAGGTTGGATTTATAAAGGGTTTTAAAAATCATTCTCACTTCCTCAATCCTGTCGGGAGAAAAACCGTATCGTTCCATACCAACCTTGTTAATCGAGCGCACTTCTGCAGGGGAACCGTCAGCTAGCATAAATGGAGGGACATCCTGCACCAGCTTTGAACAAGCGGAAATCATGGCATGTCTGCCTATTTTGCAAAACTGATGCACCCCTGCTCCCCATCCCATATTAACATGATCTTGAACTTCAACATGCCCGCCGAGGGCGGAATGACTACTCATGACCAAGTGGTTGCCCACGATGCAATCATGGGCCACATGACTGTAAGCTAAAAAGAAATTATCTGAGCCAATTATAGTGGAATCGTTTTCGTTTGTGGCAACATGGGCAGTCACATACTCGCGAAATACATTGTTTGATCCTATTTTAAGCTTGGGGATACCTCCTTCATACTTGAGATCATGGGAAAGTCCACCAATCATAGCATAAGGAAATACCTCATTATTCGACCCCATTTCAACATCGCCATCCACCGTACTATGATGACGCAAAATTGAATCATCCCCAATCTTAGCTTTGGGACCCACAATTGTGAAAGCTTCAATTAGGACATTCTCACCGAGGACTGCCCGAGGGTCAACAATAGCAGAGGAGTGAATATCAACTGCCATTTTTAAGTCTGTGAAGCTTCTTTTATTGCAAACATGAGGCTTGCGGATGAGACTACTTTTCCTGCTACAAGGCATGAAACTTCAGCCGTAGCCAGCTTATTTCCCCTGACCTTCACAAGATTGGCTCTTATTTCAAGCTGGTCCCCTGGTACAACTGGCTGTCGAAATTTTACCTTGTTCGCACTCATAAAAAAGGCAACCTTACCCTCTGAGGAACCCCGGCGGAGCAAAAGGATGCCCGCGGCCTGGGCCATTGCCTCAAGTTGCAAAACACCAGGCATAACTGGGTGGCCAGGAAAATGCCCGGTAAAAAAGGGCTCATTGATAGAGACATTCTTGATACCAATAAGGGATTCATTTCCATCAATTGATACAACACGATCAATCATAACAAAAGGAAAACGATGAGGCAGAACATCAAGGATGCGTCTAACATCAAGTTCAGTCTCATCAGGCATAACATAGGATTTTTTTTGGTGATTCTTGGCAAGAACACCCTTAGCGGAATTTTCTGACTTTGTGGTTGATTCCAAAATCTTTGAAGAAAGTTCCGCATTAAGGGAGTGACCTGGACGAACAGCAATAATGTGTGCCTTTAAGGGTTTTCCTAAAAGGCAAAGGTCGCCGACAATATCCAAAATTTTATGCCTGACGAATTCATCTTCAAAGCGGAGAGGTTCCTTTGACATAATTTTGTCTCCCTTAATGACAATGGCACTATCCAAGCTACCTCCCCGAATTTTACCTAGCTTCAAGAGCTCTTCAATATCTTCATAAAGGGTAAATGTACGGGCAGGGGCTACCTGGGCGATGTATGTCTCGGGATCAATTTCCAAAGATAAGTGCTGAACATGAACTCCACGATCATCGGCAGAGGTACAAGTTATCCTCAAACCGTCATACGGCAGTGCGATCATTGATCTATTGCCCGAAGTCACAGAAACAGGCTCCTTGATTTCTAAAAACGACCTCTCTTGATCTAGTTCAACCGGTTCAGCCTCCATCAATAGGTTCACGAATGGTCTAGCTGAGCCATCTAAAATGGGAGGCTCACTCCCATTCAACTCAATAATGGCATTATCGACACCACATCCGGATAAGGCACTGAGCATATGCTCGATTGTATGCACTTTTGCGTTACCGTCGGAAATAGTTGTGCTTCGAACCAAGTCAGCAACCTGCTTGGTCAGTGGCTTAATCTCTGGCTTGCCATATAAGTCCATTCTCCGGAAGAGATATCCGACATCTGATTCTGCAGGTTTAATTGTAAGAGTAACTTCATCCCCCGTGTGAAGTGCTTTTCCCTTGATCGATCTTTCCTTTTGAATTGTTCTTTGCCTAATTGACATAGCTGGAATTATCCTTAACAGAATCCGCTTTCATTTTAATACAGGAAAAAAGCATATACTAAAATTTGGAATTATATAGTGGTACAAAAGAAAAAGAGATCTTTGAAAAAAAGGGTAAAGCAACACTACCTAAAGCAGGTTGATAAATTGATGAGATCAAATGCACTTCAAAAATTCTTTAAAGGAATTATATATTTAGTCGGATTTGTGGTCTCAGTCATATTGGCCGCCTTGATGTATTTTAAGAACTAACAGGAATGCTCACTTTTCGGGAAACTCAAGTTCATCCATTTTCGCCCCCTTTTTGAATGACTCGTCCCATGATAGATAGATGGCTTCCTTAGTCTTATCATCGACCTTCGGATCCAATATATAATCAATAAACCGTAGGTACCCTTTTTCTTGGAGAAACCTTCCCAAGTCACGGTTGGATGAAGAAAAGGAAGCCAGTGACTCGACCAACATTTCCAGCGAATAACTTCTTTCATATTGGTTTCCGTATTCCGCATTGCAACCGCTTTCCTTAAGCGAATCAAACATCTTCTCAAATCTTGGATTGTTTAAATCGATATGATTATCCGAAATTTTGAGGCTTCGAAGCGCTTTTAGGCTGTGCAGAGGATGAGGATCAAAAATGATGTTCTTAGCCAAAGATAAAGTTTGCAGAATCTGAAGGCGGGCGAGAGGTGTGATATTAAGAATATGGTTAGATTGTAAGCGTAATTCTTTTAGTTGCTGAAGTGTTCCGACGGGTCGAAGGTCGCAGATTCTATTTTCAGTTAGATCCAGATGACTCAGGTTGGTAAGTTCCTGCAAACCGGTTAAGTCATAGATAAAGTTGCTATTAAGGGACAACCTCCTAACTGATTTTAGATTGCCAATTTCCCTGATCTCTTCGATGATATTACCTGATAAAAGAAGCACGGAAAGTGAAGGCAAATCCTGCAAGCCTACAACATTTTTGATCATATTATCATATAAGTAAAGATTACGGAGTGCGGGTAAAGAGCTGATCTCGACTAAAGGATTGGTATCTCTTTTTCCATTCCCACTTTGATCAACTACAGGTTCACCCAAATCATAAATCTTATTACGATTAACATCTTCGTATCCCTCAACTCTACCGAGTTGATTACCTTGCAGGTATAAGGTACTCAAGGATTTGAGTTTGTTGAGTCCCTCAAGATCGATCAGGGAGTTGTCCGCAATATTTAGCCAACGAATGCCCTCAAACATCTCAATTCCAGAAATCCCAAGCAAACGATTATTGGAAAGATTTAATTCGAGTAAAGTGTAATTCTTGGATTTAAATTTTTCTGCTAGTTCCGTTAACTCCAAAATCAGCGAAGTTTTCTGCTCATCCTTGAGATTCTTTTGCTGAAGCGAGTCCTGAATTTGCAGAATCTTTGATCTCGTTTCGATTATTGGGAACTGGGTAAGTGTACCTAACGATTTAATACGATTTCCTGCTAAATCTAGCTTTCTTAATTTGGGAAGATTCCGGATTGGTGAAAGGTCATCAATAAGATTATCACGGAGAACAAGAACCTCCAAGTTGGCGGCTACTTCGAGTCCTCTCAGGTCTCGCAAATCAGCATTGTTCAATTCCAATGAAATCAGTTTCTCGGCAACCAATTGCTCAGTCAACTCATGACCTTGAACACCAAGTGATGCACAAATCTCTCGTTCAAGAATAGATTCCGGAACCAGTAATTTCTTGGCAGGTAAAAAAACTGAAAAAAGTAAGGTTGCAACCACATAAGGGAAGCTTGGCAAAAAATTCGTTCGGATCAAAAACACAAAAATTTACATTTGGTACAGCTTTATCCAAAGCCTACTGATTATCGAAGTCGAGCAATTAAATCTTTTGATTCCACTGAGTCCCCAACCTGAACTAAAATTTCATCCACGGTGCCGTCTGTGGAAGCATAAATGGTAGTTTGCATTTTCATTGCTTCTAAAACGGCAACTTTATCTCCCTTGGACAAGGATTTACCCACACTGGTGGCAATACTGCTAATAATCGCAGGAATGGGGGCACCAACATGCCTGTCATTGGCCGGATCCGCTTTCTCCTTGGCCTTGGCATCCCCTTTGACGCTTTTGTCCTGCACCAGAGTTGTTCGAGCTTTTCCGTTCAGCTCAAAGGTTAGGGAACGAATCCCTTTTTCGTCAGGCTCTCCTACGTGCAGTAATTTGATAAAGAGAGTTTTTCCCTCTTCAATTGTAATGGAAATTTCCTCACCTAGTTTAAGTCCATGAAAATACGCCAAGGTAGGAAGAACAGAGACATCCCCATACTTCTTTTTAAAATCCTGAAATTCCTTGAAAACCTTAGGATACATCACTGAACAGAATAAATCATCATCTGTACAATGTTTCCCAAATTGCTTAAGCAAGGATATTTTTTCTTTCTTTAGGTCCATTTTGGGAGCGGAGGCACCCGGTCTGCCCTTCATAGGCTTTTGCTTACCAAGAATAACTTTTTGTACTTCCTTGGGCCACCCACCTTTAGGCTTTCCAAGATTGCCCGATAATAAATCGATGACCGACTGCGGAAAGCCTGTCTCTTCAGGTAAATTGATTAAGTCTTCGGGTTTGACGCCTTTGGTAATAAGGAAAATAGCAAGGTCTCCCACGCTCTTGCTACTCGGAGTAACTTTCACGATATCACCAAGAATTCGATTACATTCCCGATAGGTTGCGACAACATCCGGCCATCTTTTCCCAAGCCCCAAGGCCCCGGCCTGTTCTCGCAGGTTGGTGTATTGTCCTCCGGGCATCTGATGCTGAAAAACTTCTGCACTACCAAACGGAGGGGAGGTATCAAAGGGTGAATAATATTGCCTGACTGCCTCCCAGTAAATCGAAAGCTGATTTAAAGCAACTACATCAAGACCCGTAGAACGGGGTGCATTCCCCAGAGCGTGAACCACCGAATTTAGGTTTGGCTGACTGGTACACCCAGAAAGCGATGAAATTGCTAAATCGACCACATCAACCCCCGCTTCGACCGCCTTAATCACGGAAGACGATGCAATACCACTCGAATCGTGAGTGTGAAAATGAATGGGAATCCCCACTTCACTCCTTAATGTCTTCACTAACTTGTTAGCCGCTAACGGGTGACACAGCCCTGCCATATCCTTAATTGCCAAAATGTGAGCCCCCATCTTTTCAAGTTCCTTAGCCAAATCCACATAATAATTAAGAACATATTTCTCTTCTGCAGAATCGGTAAAATCACCCGTAAAACAGACCGCAGCTTCGCAAAGGGAGGGAGTTTTTTCGACAACGGTTTCCATGGCCACCTTTAAATTCGGCAAATAATTCAAGGAGTCAAAGATACGAAAAACATCCATTCCCGCTTCTGATGAATGGACTACGAATTCACGAACTACATTATCGGGATAATTAGCATAACCGACAGCATTTGATCCCCGCAAAAGCATTTGGAAAAGAACATTAGGAATCTTTTCACGAAGGGAATGTAAGCGTTCATAAGGACATTCCCCCAGAAACCGCATGCAAGTATCATAGGTGGCACCTCCCCACATTTCCAAACTAAAAAGACCGGAAACTTTTTTGGCGATAAAATCAGCCACTTCAAGCATATCAAAAGTACGCATACGGGCGGCCATCAGAGATTGGTGAGCATCTCTTAATGTAGTATCCGTAATCATCAAGGGTTTTTGGTTTCTGAGCCACTTGGAAAACTTTTCAGCACCTATGGCAAGCAGCAGGTCTCGGGTTCCTCGAGGAGGAGCATCCGTTTCATTACTTTCGGGAACAAGTAGAGGAAGCGGATTTTGTACCCTTGGGCGTCCCTTGACTTGTGGATTGCCGTTCACAATCACCTCTCCTAAATAATTTAGAAGCTTGGAAGCCCGATCTTTTCTGGCCTTGAATTTAAAAAGGCTCGGAGTTATGTCAATCATTCGGGTTGTGGCATTCCCTTTCACGAATTGTTCATGAGTAATGACATTTTCCAAGAATGGAATATTGGTTTTAACTCCCCTAATCCTCATTTCGCTTAAGGCTCGATGCATCCTGTCCAATGCCTGCGAAAGGTTCGGACCCGATGTGGTTAACTTAACTAAGAGCGAATCGTAAAATGGGGTGATAATTGATCCGGTGTCACCCATCGCTCCATCCAATCGCACTCCGAAACCGGCGGCCGAACGATAGGAAAGTATTTTTCCATAATCTGGGCTAAAATCTTTTTCCGGATCCTCGGTGGTTACCCGGCACTGAACCGCACAGCCATTGCGTGGAATGTTTTCCTGCCTAGGTATCCCAATCTTTTTTTCATGCAATTTATGCTCCATTGCCACTAAAATTTGAGAACGAACAATATCAATTCCTGTAATTTGTTCGGTAACTGTGTGCTCTACTTGTATCCTTGGATTCGTTTCAATAAAGAACCATTCCTTGGTATCTTGATCAAGTAGGAATTCGACGGTGCCAGCATTGTCATATCCAATATTTCGGGCCAGTTCAACTGCAGCATGGCAAAGATCATCCACAACCTGTTGAGGAAGTCCAATGGAGGGGGCAACCTCAACCACTTTCTGATATCTTCGCTGCACGGAACAGTCTCTCTCATGAAGATGCACCACATTGCCATGGCGGTCTCCGAGCACTTGTACCTCCAAGTGCTTTGCTCGCCCGATGTAACGCTCAAGAAAAACTGCCGCATTCCCAAATGCCCTCTCTGCCTCTCCTTGGGCCTCTTCAAGCATGGATTTCAGATCCTCTTCCTTGTTGACCACGCGCATACCACGTCCGCCACCGCCAAACGCAGCCTTGATAATGAGGGGAAATCCAATTTTCCGTCCCCATTTTAAAGCTTCAGCAGGCTTTGAGACTGGATTGGGCGTGGCAGGAAGAGTGGGCACACCGGCACGATCAGCCGCTTTTTTGGCCGCAACTTTATCGCCCATTTTTTCGAGAAGGTTTGATTTCGGCCCGATGAAAGTGATCCCAGCTTCTTCGCAGGCCCGGGCAAAAGACGCATTTTCAGACAAAAATCCGTATCCCGGGTGGACCAGGTCAACATTCTTTGCCTTTGCAATGGAAATAATTGAATCAATATCAAGATACGCGGCCACGGGGCCTTTGCCCTGACCTACTAGGTAGGCCTCATCGGCCTTAAACCTATGAACGCCAAACCGGTCTTCCTCTGCATAAATTGCAACAGTACGTAAACCTAATTCGTTTGCTGAGCGGAATATTCTAACTGCAATTTCACTACGATTCGCAACAAGAAGCTTTTTCATAAAAGTAATATCGGTGTTAATTTAGTAGGATTTACCATCTCTTGAAATGATGATTTCATCAATGTAAAAAGGAGTACAAAGCTGAAAATACAAAGATGAAATTGGAAGTGATTCCTTCAAACCAACCGTCCACAAATTCCTGCATTCCCAAAAAGTAAATTAGGGCTGCTAGACCAAGAAAAGGTCCAAAGGGAATTTCCATCCCCCACCCCAGTTGATTATTCTTGTTATTAGTTAGAGATATTCTCCTTAATTTTGAAAAAATCATTACCGGAATCAATAAGAATGTGCCGAGAAGGGCCCCACCAAAAATAACGAATATTCCACCCTGCCAGCCACAAAATGCACCCACAAAGCCAAGCAGTTTGACATCCCCCTGACCCAGAGCCTCTTTGCTCATGAGCTTCTCCGCAGTGGCTCCGATCCAGTACAAGGAGGACGAAGAAACCAGCAAGCCGCATACTGAGATTATCACCGCAGACAACCTTTCGATCAGAATTGGGTCAGAAGAGAGGCCGTGAAGGGATGGGAAACAAAAGGAAAAAACAATGCCTGCAAGAGCCCCACCAATACTAAACCGGTCGGGAATTGTCATAGTTTCAAAATCAATGCCAATTACGACAATTAAAACAGAGCCAAAAAAAAGAGCAGTGCAGAGAAGAGCAAACTCGCCCACTCCCCCAAACTTAAAAAAAACGAAAGCGAAAAGGATTGCCGTAAAAAGTTCAACGGCGAGGTACCGCAAGGGAAGCTTAAAGTCACAGCAACTTGCCTGCCCTCGTAAGACAAGCCATGAAAAAACCGGAATGTTATTAAACCAATCAACCCTATCGCCACATTCCGGACAAGAAGAGGAAGGCAATATAATCGATTTGCTTAGAGGAATCCGGGAAATACAGACATTCAGAAAGCTTCCTACAATGGCACCCGAAACCAAACCCAAAATTAAAGCAAGAACCGGGTCTGCCAAGATTTCAAGAGTTGACTCAATCACCGAAATGAGATTTCGCGGCTTCAAACATGGTCTCTGCGGATATTTCGCGATTTGACCAGATCTCCAAGGCTCTTTTAGCTTGGTAGACTAACATGGAAAGGCCATTTGCATTTCGGAAACCACTTGCCTCAGCCTCGCAAAGAAATTTTGTCCGAGGAGGGTTATAAATCATGTCGTAAAACACACTTTGCTTACCAAACTGTTTGCAGGGTATAGAGAGAGGTGAAGGTTCTCCTAGCTTCAAACCCAGGGAAGTCGCATTGATTACAATCCAATCTTTTCCACAAAAATCGGCATCATTGAGGGTCTGTGAGGTACTTCCAATAATTCTCTCGGAATCAAACTCCTGATGCAATAGAGTAGTCAGATTATTGAGGTTCTTGGCCGTCCGGTTATGAATGTGCACCAAGTTCGCACCCGAGAGCAGAGTCTGTGTTGCCGCTGCCCGGGCAGCACCCCCCGCACCAAGTATAAAAATCTTTGCGTCTACTAAATCACAGCTTAATTCTTTCTCCAAGGCCATTTTCAACCCGTAACCATCCGTGTTGTATCCTGTCCACTTGTTACCGTGTAAAGCTAGCGTGTTGACTGCACCCATTATCGAAGCCTCATCGTCCAAATGTTCGAGAAAATCAAGAACCTCCACTTTGTGCGGAATGGTCAGGTTTAACCCAATAAATCCTGCATCTGACAATTGATCAAGAGCTCTGCGAAGCTCCTTAGGGTGCACATCCAACCGTTCATATGTCCAATGTGAAAAGGACGGCTCCTTTGTCGATAAAACCTCCAATGCCGCCTTATGAAGGACCGGACTAATCGAATGAGCAATCGGATGCCCCAGTACCGCTAGACCAACTTTGGGCGAGGAAAAACATGGATGCTCTTCGAGAGAAAAGGGAATCTCACGCATTAGTTTCGAGACTGCGAATTTTTTCAAACTCCGCAACAAATGAGCTGAACATCTCGGATTCTTCTTTTTTTCCTTTGAGTTTATAATGGTGCAGCAAATTTCTACATCCACGAGTTAGCATTTCCGAAACAGTTACCGGAAGCAGAATGCTTCCGGAAGACTCTTCCATCGATATACCCAAGTAAGAACCCATGTCTTCAAGATCAATCATTTTTCCCCCTGCCCATACATCGATGTAAAAAGGGATTTCACCGGAAAAACATCCAACCATAAATCTTCCCGGTAGACCTATCGGTTCAAGTTCAAACCCCACTCTTCTTGCTACCAGCAGATAAATGAGGGATAGTGTAATGGGGAGTCCTCTTTTTTTCTCAAGCACGAGATGTAAAAAACTATTTTCAGGATCTTCAAAATTTTGACCCGCTCCCCTATATCCACACTCATGGAAAAGGACCCGATTGATCACCATACAAATTTGCCTAGGATCTATTGGTTTAGCGATCAATTCTCGCACCCGATCTGCAAGTTGATCGAGTTGCAGGCTGGAGCGGACTGAATCTGCGGAAGGATCTATCGTTCTATCCAAAAGATACCAGCCAGTTTCCAGCTCGTACCTTTTGGAACGAATAAATTTCAAAAAATCTTCTTTTCCATCGGTCCAGCCTAGCTTGATCTGCAATTCCTTAGCATGTTTTGCAACGATGCCATTGGAATCATGGCTAATTTTTTTCAGGAATATTCGGCCTTCTTTCGGAAAACCCTCGAACAATTTAACGATGGCATTGCAAACAATGACAGACTCGTCATCCAGCAAGCTGAGAATTGCCTCTTCGGAAGGCCAAGTCGATTGTTTATCCTTTGTTGTCATTACTTTATTGAATAAATTGGCATCATCCGTGCCATTGATCAAGCATTACTAGAAATCTCTCATGGTATGATTAACGCTGGCCAAATAATGCAGAACCCACCCGAATCATGGTACTCCCCTCTGCAATGGCTTCCTCAAGATCACCCGACATTCCCATGGATAAAACTGGAAAAGGCTGATTGTACTTTTCTTCCATCGAGTCCCGCAGTGCTCGAAGGTTGGCAAAACACCTCCTAGCTGTGTCCTTGTTTCCGGGGTCATAGGGAGCAATCGCCATAAATCCATCGATTCGTAACGATGGTATGCTCAGAGCCATTGCCAGAACTGCTTGGGTTTCTTTGATAGAAATTCCATACTTAGCAGGGTCGTTCCCTGCATTAATTTGCAATAATAGGGGTTGAGTGACTTGGTAATTATCAGCAAATTTACCCAATTTTTCTAGTATTTTCATAGAGTCAACACTTTGAATGCATGTGAATTTACCCACAACAAATTTAGCCTTGTTGCTTTGCAAATGACCGATTAACTCAAAACCGATTTCGGACACATTATCCATCTTTTCAATGGCTTCCTGAACTCGATTTTCCCCTACTCTTTTGATTCCATTGTCTGCACACATGGTGACAGCATCAACTGGCCAATTTTTGGTCACTGGAAGAAGAGTAATTTCTTCTGCAGATCGGCCAAACTTATGACATGCTCTATCTATCTGTTGCTTAACAGAGAGTAAGTTTTTAGAAAATTCTTTTTTACTTATCATAAGATTATCGAATATAGAATTTGCTTAGAATTAGTTTAATTAATAAATATAAATTATGCATATTCAAAATTTCAAAACCTTTTGTGATTTGGTCGAGACAAAAAGCTTTTCCAAGGCGGCAAGATTGAATGAAGTCACCCAATCAGCCGTGAGTCAGCAGCTCAAAGCTATGGAGTCTCACTATGATATGCTGATCATTGACCGTAACCAAAAAAAATTCAGATTAACCCCACAGGGAACTGTGCTCTACACAACATACAAGGATATATTGGGTTTGTACGAAAAACTGAATTGCGAGATTCAGGAAATGAGCAACATCGTAAGTGGTACAATTCAAATCTCCACAGTAAATAGCATTGGTCTTCATGAACTTCCTCCCTATCTGAAAGTTTTCATCAAGCAATTTCCTTCGGTAAATGCTCGGGTTGAATATCGCAGAGCCAACCTAGTTTATGAGGATGTACTCCATGGTAATGCTGATTTGGGATTAGTCGCGTTTCCAACCCCGCATAAAGAATTGACCGTCATTTCCTTTGCCAACGATGAACTTATTATAGTGATGAGCCCTGAGCACAAACTTACAAAGAAAAGGGCTATTGCCATCGATGACCTCACTAACATGGATTTTATTGCCTTTGAAAAAGACATTCCTACCCGCAAAGCCACCGATGAAATACTCAACCGTGCGGGAATCCAAGTAAATATCGCAATGGAATTTGATAATGTTGAAACGGTCAAACGTGCGATCGAAATCAACGCCGGTATTGCCATTCTACCGGCAAGTACGGTTCTTACGGAGTCGGAAAGAAAGCAACTTGTCACTTATAAACTCGAAGGAGGGATGCACAACCGTCCCCTCGCGATTATCCACAAAAAAAATAGACTTTTAACACCGGCCTTAAGGTCGTTTGTCGAACTGATGCAAAATAAACCCATAGATATCGATTGATATTAGTTCATTTTCAATCCTTTTGCCCTTACTAGTTGTGCAGTAAAACTACCCACAATCACTTCGCTGCTTATCTTAATCGGGATTCTTTGTTGATCTGCAGAATACCAAATCTTTAAAACTCCCCTGGGACTCTTTTTAAATACGCCACTTAAGTTCTTCATGTCAGGGACCACTTCATTTGCCCAAAAAGTTCCGTAGGGGACTTCAATCTTTACTTTTTCTCCGACATTTAATCTGATATCGAGGAATTTTTTCCCGTCACATACTGGAAGTGTTTTCTTTTGCTGCTGATTACTTGGAATAAAACGAAAAGCAAAAGCAATGGACAATGGATCATAGACGCTTTGGGTTAAAGTTAAGGTTCGGGGTAACTGGTTGTTCTCACTAAAAATAACTTTTTCCTTTTCGTAGTTAAAATCAACTATGATCTCTTTGTTCGTTTTTCCCTCTTGTTGTGACTTTTGATATTTTAATGACCGGGTAAAATTCATGTCGACCCAACTGGTAATATGGGTCCTTACTTTGTAAAAATTATCAGCAAAACTGTTGGTTCTTACTGAAAAGCGAACTTCCCAAGGCTCTTCACCGCCCTGTTTTCGGGGACCGACTTCCATCGTTGCAAACCCCACCGGAAGAAATCCCCACTTAAGAGAATATTCAAGATTTTCACCAGGCAAGAAGGGAGCATTTGGGGTCCCCGATAAACAAAGCTGATAAGGAACGAGAAGAATTAATAATAAATATTTTATTGAAAACCGGAACATCAATTTTAAGTGATGGGATTCAGGTTCCAAATTTCTTCAGCATATTGGGATATAGTACGATCCGATGAAAATTTTCCAGAACCGGCAACATTACAAATTGCCATCTCAGCCCACTTGCCTTTGTCACTGTAAACCGAGTTAATTTTCTCCTGAGCCTCCACATAGTCACGATAATCAGCCAAAATAAAATAGGGGTCTCCCCACTCGAGAAGGCTTTTTGACAGATCTTGCAGAACCGGCCCCTCTTCCGGAGAAAAAAAATCAGAAGCTAGCCAATCGATCACAGCCTTAAGCTCCTCATCTTTCTCATAATATGAACGGGGATCATATCCTGCATCCCGTAGGTTTTGAATACCGTCAACCGTTTTTCCAAAAATGAAAATATTATCATCCCCAACCTCTTCTCTGATTTCAACATTGGCTCCGTCCAATGTGCCCACGGTTAGTGCACCATTAAGGGCAAACTTCATGTTTCCGGTGCCTGAAGCTTCCTTGCCTGCGGTTGAAATCTGCTCAGATAAGTCAGTGGCCGGAATAATTTTTTCAGCGGCAGAAACGCCGTAGTTTGGCCAGAAAAAGACTTTAAGCAAATCCCTGATTCTCTCATCCTGATTGATCCTTCTCGCGACAAGATTGATTGCATGTATAATAACCTTTGCTAAGTGATAACCGGGGGCGGCTTTGGCTCCAAAGAAGAAGACCCGCTTATTAATTTCCAAAACAGGATCATTAAGAAGTCTTCTGTAGAGCGTCAGAATATGCAGCAGGTTTAAATGTTGCCTTTTATATTCGTGAAGACGCTTGATTTGGGAATCGAAAATCGCATCTGAATCAAGTTGCAATCCGAATTTTTGATTTATAATCCCCGTAAGTAACTGCTTATTTCGAAGTTTGACCGTCATGAACTTTTCCTGAAAGGAAGAATCACCGGAAACTTTCTCCAATCCCCTCAATTTCGCAAGATCAGTCAACCATCCTGGTTCGACCACCTCGTCGATTAATTTCGCCAATTCCGGATTACATCCCAGCAGCCATCTTCTCGGGGTTATCCCATTGGTTTTATTATTAAAACGGTCAGGATATATCTCCGCAAAATCACTCATTAATCTTTGTTTGAGCAACTGGGTATGAAGGGCCGCGACTCCGTTGACCGAGCGGCTAGCCACCACTGAAAGGTAGGCCATCCGCACTTGGCCATCGGTCACAATTGACATGCGGTGAACACGCTCTTCGTCTCCCGGAAATCGAGTACGAATTTCCTTCTCAAAACGACGATTAATTTCCAGAACAAGTTGTAAGTGTCGTGGAAGCACTTTACCGAAAAGGGCTTCACCCCAAGTTTCGAGAGCTTCGGGTAAAAGAGTATGATTGGTGTAAGCGAAAGAATTCTGGACCAGAAACCATGCCTCTTCCCATGACATTCCCTCCTCATCAAGAAAAAATCTTAATAATTCCAAGACTGCTACCGCAGGGTGCGTATCATTAAGTTGGATGACTACCTTTTTAGGAAAATCTTTCCAATCCTGATGCTCCCTTCGAAAACGACGAAGTAAATCCTGCAGTGAACAACTGACAAAAAAGTATTGTTGGACCAGCCGCAGCTCCTTCCCACTTTCAGTTTCGTCATTAGGATATAAAACCTTTGAAATGGTTTCGCCCATGGCTTTCTCCCGCACCGCCTCGACATACCCGCCTTGGTTAAAGACCCGTAAATCTAGCTCCTGCGAGGACTTTGATTCCCACAATCTCAGGAAATTTACCGTATCGGTTGCGTACCCTACGACGGCTAAGTCATAGGGTATTCCTTCTATCTCCTTAAAGCCTATCCACTGCGGGCGGTAATGACCCAAATCATCGTAACCATGTTCTACCTGCCCATACAATTTCACTTTTTGAGCGTACTGAGGGCGGGCAATTTCCCATGGATTCCCCTCCCGTAGCCAGTCATCAGGTTTCTCTATCTGCCTGCCCTTATCAAAACTCTGCCGGAACAAACCAAACTGATAATGAATACCGTAGCCTATCGCGGGCAAATCCATGGTAGCCATCGAATCCAAGAAACATGCAGCCAGTCGCCCCAAGCCACCGTTTCCTAGACCCATATCATGCTCCTCTTCCACTAATTCATTTAAATCGTAGCCGAGATCATTAAGTGCAATTCTAGCTTCAACCAAGACTCCTGCATTACACAAATTTGAACTTAGCAATCTTCCCATTAAGTATTCCAAACTTAAGTAATAAACACGCCTTGTTTTAGCTTCACTATGTTTGGCTTGAGTATGAATAAAGCGGTCAATTATCTGGTCTCTAACTGCATAACATGTGGCCATCCAAATTTCTCTTTTGGATGCATTTTTTAAATGACGGGCCAAAGTAAGGCGTAAATGCCTTTCAATAGCATCTCTTAAACTGTTTGCAGAATGATGAGCAGGCTCCATAATCACTGAATTAGTTCCCGAATTTTCCTTAATCATAGATTCATACTGGCAAAGGACAGGCCATATTTTTTGGGAGTAATGAGATCTTCAAATTTAAGCTATTCAGCATAAAAGCGGTGAACAGTTTTATGAGTATAAACATCTCCGGGGTGAAGAACACATGACTTCCAACCGTCTTCTCCTTGGTGGTTGGGACTGTCAGGGAAAACTTGGGTTTCTAAACAGAGTCCTGATCTCAATGGATAGGATTTTCCTCCGTGACCGGTGATGGACCCATCAAGGTAATTTCCGGAATAGAACTGAATTCCAGGCTGATCGGTATGAATTTCGAGAATTCTTCCCGTGCTTGGATCCCTGAGAGTTGCTGCATGGTGCAAGCCGTCTTCATTTTTGTTTTCGGAGACCAGCCAAGTGTGGTCATATCCTTTACCGAATTCAATCTGTTCATCGGATGATTCGATTCGTTTTCCGATTTTGGTAAAACTTCGAAAATCCATAGGGGTTCCCTGCACTGCTGCAATTTTAGTGGGAATATTGGTGTTATCCGTAGCCACATAATGATCCCCAGGGAGAAGTAGTTCATGTTCCAAAATAGTTTCGGAACCCTCACCGGCCAAATTAAAATAAGTGTGATTGGTAAGGTTTATGACAGTGGCTTTATCGGTCTGGGCTTCATATTCAACGACCAGTTCATTTTCATCAGTTAAGATATACCTAACTTTACATTTCAAATTACCCGGATAGCCTTCTTCTCCATCAGGACTGGTCCGGGTAAACTCGACACCAGTGCCTATGTTAAGAACACGGGCTCTCCATACATATTTATCAAAACCACGATCCCCTCCATGCAAGTGATTAGGTCCATTATTGGTAGCCAACTTGTACTTATTATCATCCAATACAAACTGTCCCATCGCAATGCGATTAGCATACCTCCCAGTTATGCATCCGAAGTATGGGCTTTTCTCAAGATAATCCCTAAGGTTGTCAAAACCTAGTGATACATTAGCAAACTTACCGTTACGGTCAGGGGCAAAAATTTCCTTTACAGTTCCTCCATAATCAAGAATTCCAACTCTCATCCCATTCGCATTACTCAAGGTGTACTTGCTGACAATGGACCCATCGGTCATTTCTCCAAACTTTGTCTTGGCTACGGACATCGGCTTTGGTTTAGGGGTTTTGGATTCAGTCATTCCTAATTTTTCCTTGGATACCTGATAGGCAGAATTACTTTTTTCGCTAACATAGGACGAACTTTGAATTACCATCTCTTTTGCTTTGCTTCCATATTTAGAAACTTCACAAGATGTTTGTAGAGAAAAAGATGCGATCAGAGTGGATGTAAGCGGAGCGTTTAATTTTAGTAAGAAAGAATTCATCGAGTGATTCTTCTATGAAATCAGGACAAGGGAAAGCATTTTTTTAAGTCATTATGAAATTAAATTTTTCTTTGAAATTTTTTTTCAAAATCACGGATTGGAATTTCAAAAAAAGTTGGTCTTCCCTTTGGGCAAGTGTAGGGATTCCTACAATGCAGAAGTTCTTTAGCCAATAGAATCATTTCCTGGTCAGAAAACCCTTCACTTTCCCAAGATTTAAAGCTGAATTTTCGAACCATGGCTTCCTGAACTATGTCGAGCGTCTGTAGACTCGACCCTTGTTCCCGAGAAATCTCCAAGAAATCTTTTATGAAAACAAGGCTTCGTTCGGGAGATAACCAGGATGGGCATCCATTAATGCGAAAAAAATTCCGCCCAAACTCCTCAACATCGAACCCTATTTTCTGCAGCGCAGTCGAATTTTGAATTAGGCAATCTGAGTCCACTGAATCTAACTGCAAATTTTCAGGTAGTAAGAGGGATTGACTTTCGCATTGCACCTTTCCCTCCAGACAATCCTGTAATTCCTCGAACCTCACCCTTTCATGGGCAGCTATTCCATGCATCGCAACCAAACCTTCCGCGGTAGCAAAAAGTGCCAGGCCTCCCTTCATTCGGTCGATCAGACGCCAACTTGCCAAACCTGCCCCCTGAGAGCTAACAAAGCTTTCAGGAATTAGCTGATCATCGTCACTCTCTTTCTTAGTAATGACAGTATTTGGCTGCTCATCTGATGGCCACACAAGCCGGTCAAAATCTTTCTCCGGGGAATCAATCGGAGCTTTAGGAGCCATAGTTTGGTTCAACCCGTACATTTCGAGGGCTTTGGGATCGATTTGAGGGACCAACTTTGATGATAAAGAGTCGACTTCCAATTTAACTTCATTCGGTTTTATCGATGCTTGCAAATTAAAATTACGATTTCGATTTAACAAAGTAGAGAGAAAGAAATTCCTTACTTTTGCCTCTTCACGAAAGCGGATTTCTTTTTTGGAAGGATGCACATTTATATCCAAACTCGCTGGATCTATTTCTAGAAAAAGAATAGCTGGGGGGAATCTCCCCCGGGGGATGAAAGTATGAAATGCTTCGATGGTGGCATAGGTTAGGGTTTTACTGTCAACTGGACGCTGGTTGACAAAAAAGATCAGTTCCTTTCGGGTGGGTCGGCTCTGACCGGGCGTTCCGACAAGACCATTCAGCAGAAGTCCATTTTCTTGAGCATTTATATGAGTCAAACTTTCAGCAAACCCTTTTCCAAAAATCTCGCTCACTCTCTCGGTTAAGTCGTTGCAGGCTGGGGACTTGAAAATAGTCCTCCCACCCTCCAAAAGTGTGAAATGTATATGGGGATGAGCCAGTGCATAAAGTTTTGCAAGATGCATCAGGTGCGTGGACTCAGTAATTTCTGTTTTTAAAAACTTCCTTCTTCCAGGAACAGAATTAAAAAGATGTGACACTTCAATCCTTGTTCCTAGAGGCATTCCACACTCTTTAACATGCACAATCTTCCCGCCATTTATCAAAATTTCACTTCCCTCCTTTTCCTCTTTACATCGAGTCCTCAGAGTAAAACGACTAACACTTGCAATCGCCGGCAAAGCCTCTCCCCTGAAACCAAACGAACGCACATGATTCAGATCGCTCGCCTCACGAATCTTACTCGTTGCATGCCTTTCCAAGCTCAATAAGGCTTGGTCTTGGGACATCCCTATACCGTTATCCTCCACTCGAATATATGATTTCCCCCCATTGCGGAACTCCAACTCAATTCTAGATGCACCGGCATCCAGACTATTTTCAAGCAATTCCTTAACCACGGACGCGGGTCGTTCAACCACTTCTCCGGCCGCAATTTGATTGGCAACTCGATCTGCCAATATACGGATTTTGCTCATGCTTACCTGATTAAGCATAGAATTCACTTGGGACAATGTGAAAATATTAACATTCGCTTTGGGCTTGGGTAATTGTTGAATCTCTAAAGAATAAGATCTATGTCGCTTTCTTCATCACCACCACTGAGCCCATATTTGAAACAGCATGCAAACAAGGCAGTTCAATGGCTACCATGGTCCCATGAAACTCTTAAAAAAGCTCAGAAAGAGGATAAACCCGTCCTTCTATCCATCGGATACGCCGCTTGTCACTGGTGTCAGGAAATGTCTAGAAACTGCTATCAAGACGACTACATTGCTTCACTGATGAATAACCACTTTATTTCCATACTAATCGATCGAGAAGAGATGCCGGAAATCGACCATATATACATGGAAGCCGTGCGAATGTTTGATCAGACCGCAGGATGGCCTCTACATGCATTTTGTCTTCCTGATGGTCGTCCGTTTTGGGGGGGCACTTATTTTCCCAAAGAGGACTTGGGCAGTGGACTTGCACCGTGGTCGCAAGTTCTTATCCGGATTTCCGAACATTACCGAACCGCAAAACATGAGTTAATTGAGAATGCGGAGAACGTAATTGCAAATCTTTGTCACGCAAATCAGGCTGATTGTTCTTCAGCAAAAGAATGGGATCACACTTTACTCGTCCTAGCGATAGATAAGCTTTGTAAATTACATGACCCAGTAAATGGGGGCTTCACCCCCCCTCCCAAATTCCCCGCACCAATGAAATTGGACTTTCTTCTATCCATGAAGGAGAGCAGTTATCTCCGAAGCAGGGATGAAAAATTGAAAACAGTTGATCGATGTATCTCGAAGACTCTGAGAGTACTCTCAGATAGTGGGGTTCATGATCATTTAGGCGGAGGTTTTTTCCGGTACTGTACCGATCTAAAATGGGCTCAACCGCATTACGAAAAAATACTTTCAGACAATGCTCTTATTCTTTCCACTTTCTCGCGGGTCGAAAGAGCGCAAAAAGACGGGAGTCACAACCCTGTAATTAGGGGAATCATTACTTGGCTCAACCGAGAAATGGGCTCCCCCGCGACTGGTTATGCATCTTCTTTATCAGCTGAGTCCGATGGCATCGAAGGAGGTTTGTATGAATGGGAACAAGCAGATATGATCACTGCATTGGGAATGGATGAAGGCCAACAATTTTTCTCGATTTTACCACCTTTGTCCAATGCACATAATAGAAAACTTCCCCAACTAATCGCAAACGAACATGTAAGCATCGAAAAGCAGAAGCAATGGGTTGAGAAACTCAAAGAAATCAGGGGACAGAGAACATTATGCATGCGAGACGAAAAAAGACTGCTGGCTCACAACGCCCTGCTGGTCTCTGCATTTATCGAGGCAGCTATTGCCTTAGGTGATAAAACTCTTCTGGATGATGCCGTTAAGCTTGAGGAATGGATTACTCGGGAATTTCAAATCAATGACCACCGTATTCGCAGTTTTCTTTACCCGGAAACAGCAGTTGATTCATGGGGCAATCTAGATGATTACTGTTTCTGGATTCAGGCAATGCTCGATCTCCAAAGCGTCGGTTCTCACTCATGCAAGGAGTGTCCGAATCATTACCTTGAGAAAGCCCTTAAGTTTACCTTTGAGGTTATCCGAAAATTTAAAGATTTTGAAAACCCTGGTTTCTTTTTTACTGAAAAAAACTGTCAAACTCCTATGCCCTGCCGGAAAAAGATTTGGTATGATAATTCGACACCTTCCGGAAACTCTACTTTGTTAAGAATTTTTTCCAAACTTCATCATTTGACCAAAGACCAGCAATGGATGATCGAATTTGAAGAAAACCTTTCCGGCTTTGTTAATATAGCAAAGAACGCACCTGAAGGCATTGCCCATGCCCTTACTGCAATCTGTCAGGAGGCCACAGGTTTTCTTTCGTTGAGAATCCCAAAAACAAAAACCTCTTTTGCACTTATCTCAAAACTACCTGCCCGGCCGTTATTTATTAGTAGAAGTGGTCAAGAAAAGAAATTTCAAGTAATAAATGGAAGGGGCGAAATAATTCTTAATACAGAAAAAATATCTTTATTTTTAGAGTATTTAGAAAACTAGGCTAGCGTTTTTCTCTTTCCAAAAGTTTACTGAGGGTTCTACCATCTTCACGCACTACCTTCTCAGCAATTTCCATAAGATCATATTCTTCCTTATTCAGCGACTTCGAAGCAATTTGAATCGCTGCCCGAATTAACTTAGAATCTGTCTTGATTCGTTGGCCAGTACGAGACATTGTTCTTTCAATACCGTCCAATAGCATAAGGTCGTCATTGGTCAAGGTGATGGTGCGTACTATTCTTTTCGGTAAATTTTCTTCGTTATCCATTTAGTTCAACTTATCTAAGCACATAATAAAGTAAATAAGTATTTTAAAGAAGATGAAATAGTTTCGAAAATGATTGGTTGGGTTTTACGCGTTGCGATTAATGCAATTTAAGTCCTCGAATGATCTTTTTAAACGATCAACAAAAGCAACTTCCCCGGAACGCAACCATGCTCTTGGATCATAAAATTTTTTATTCGGCTTGTCTTCGCCTTCAGGATTACCGAGTTGAGACTGTAAATAATCTTTTTTATCTTTATAATAAACATTAACCCCATCCCAAAAGGCCCATTGCATGTCGGTGTCTAAATTCATTTTAACAACACCATAACCGATAGCCTCCCTGATTTGCTCTCTTGACGAACCGGAACCCCCGTGAAAAACAAAGTGGACTGGTTTGTCGCTTAATCCATATTTATTTTTTAGGAATTCTTGGGAATTAAGCAAGATCTTGGGCGTTAATTCAACATTACCTGGTTTATATACCCCGTGAACATTTCCAAAGGCTGCAGCAACTGTAAAACGAGGACTCACTTCAATGAGAGTTTCGTAAGCCTGGTCAACTTCTTCAGGTTGGGTGTAAAGCCTAGAGCTGTCGATTTCAGTATTGTCAACACCATCTTCTTCCCCTCCGGTGACCCCCAATTCAATTTCAATAGTCATCCCAATGTTGTTCATCCTCGCAAAATATTCTTTGCAGGTGGATAGATTATCGTCAATGGGTTCCTCTGATAAGTCTAACATATGAGAACTGTAAAGTGACTTACCTTCACTTTCATAAAACTTCTCGCCAGCATTCAACATCCCATCCACCCAAGGAAGAAGCTTCCTGGCAGCATGGTCAGTGTGCAGAATGACAGAAACTCCATATGCTTCGGCCATCTGATGAACATGCATTGCGCCTGAAACCGATCCTGCAATTGCTGATTTTTGATCCGCATTGTCAAGAGACTTTCCGGCAAAAAAAGAGCCGCCACCATTTGAAAACTGTACCATTACAGGAGAATTAACTGCGGCTGCCGTTTCGAGGACCGCGTTCACGGAATTGGTTCCAACTACATTTACGGCAGGTAAAGCGTACTCATAATCTTGTGCATCATTAAAAATAGCCTGAACACCATCGCCTGTGATTACTCCACTTGGAAATTTACTCATGGATTTATTTATAATCTAGGGATAAAACTTGGCAAAACTAAATTCACCGAAGTAAATCTTCGATATTTTCGGTACCAAGTGCTTTTTCAACTTCATTCAATTTTATAAAGGTGGTGCGTGTGTGGGGTAGCTTGTATCTCTTGAAAACTCCCTTATCCAAAAGATAATAGAGTTTGCGACTTGATACCCGTAATACCTTCGCAGCTTCTGAAATTCGCAAAATTTTGGGTGCAGGCGGTTTTTTGATTTCTTGTAGTGATTCCTCCTGGTTGAGAATTGATCTCTCCAAAAGACCTATCTTCTCCTCCATCCTATTGAGTTTATCATTGATCTCTCCCAGCAGCCAAAAAAGGAGCTCATTTTCTATACCTGTTCTTTGAGCAACTCCGAGTTCCTGTTCCTTTTCATTTCGAAAGCGTAAGGCATCCAACCTACTTCTGAAGTATTTACGGTATCTTTTTTTCCGATAAATCCAGGTAATGCAATGTGGAGACGCCCGCCCTTTCGCCATTGAATAATTTACTTTCATCACATTTGATGTTTGATCGATAATTTAAATTAGATTCTAATACATCGTTTATCGTACCCCCAAATGAGCGACAAGAACTTTCCTGAAGTAATAAAAGAAATCCACCAAAAGGACGACAGGTATGCAAAAGGAGCTTATTTCTTTATAAGAGAAGCTCTCGATCACACTTTGAAAGCGTTAGATAAAAATTCCAGAAAGAACAAAGGTCATGTTTCCGGAGAAGAATTGCTTGAGGGAATACGCTCCTTTGCCTTGGATCGCTTTGGTCCTATGACCCTCACTTTAATGAACCATTGGAATATTCGACAGTGTAGGGATTTTGGAAATATCGTGTTTAATCTAGTTGAATTTGGCATTCTGGGAAGAACCGATAATGACTCTCTGGAGGATTTTGAGGGAGGTTATAATTTTCAGGATGCTTTTGAGTCTCCCTTTATCCCAAATGCGAATAATTCCCCCGACCCATCCAATAATTAGCAACCCACATCCTATCCAGCCGATGCCCAGAGGACGAAAAGGCAGACGATACTTATAATTGCCAAAGCCTGAACCCATAATCTCTTCGAATCAAACAATATCCCAGCCTTGGTTTTTTGCGATGAAGATTGGCTTATTTGGTCGATCGAACTCTCATCCGGTTCATAAGAGCAAATTGGGCAAATTTCTCCATCCTGTTCGTGCCACTCAAAATCGCATTTAGGACAAATCATAAACATCCCACCGACGATAAAGAAAATCATTTTTAAATCGAATAAAAATTAATCTTGCTTATGGGTAAAACCATTCAAAAATAATGAAATTTCTCAAATCCTTCTGACCAGTTTTATGCTCCAAAAAAATAAAATTGTAAAAATTCTGTCCTACTTTTTATGGTTTAACTCATATTGGTTTGCCTTTTGGCTTGAAGCAAACCCCCTTGGAGAGACACTTGCAACTATTCAAGAAAAAGCATTTAATGGTGATGCTCATTATCAAGGAGTTCTCGCCTTATTTTATCAACACGGCGAATACGGACTCTCCATCGACTTGGAAGAATCAGAAAGATGGGCCAAAATGGCTTCCGAAAAAAAAGGTGCTCTCGGTTTAGCTACGCTGGCGGCTCTCGAACTGGAGCAGGGCAACATCCCAAAAGGCCGTTTTTTGTATGATGAGGCATATCTTCACACGAATCTTAGGCAACTTGGCAAAAATAAAGATGCCCTCGCCCTTTTTTGTTTGGGAATGATGGAAATTGATAATCCCCCCGCAAATATCCCCAAAGCACTGAGACATCTCGAAGAATCGGCGGCGGAAGGTTTTGCAACCGCCCAGGCAACTCTTGGTATGATTTACTTTACTGGGATTGGAACAGCCAAAAATTCGTCTCTGGCCATTAAATGGTGTTCCAAAGCAGCGAAATCAAAATCCCCCCTTGGCATGTTTTATCTGGGCATGGCTTATTCGGTGGGAGATGGGTTGCCTATGAATGATGAAATTGCAATGCGTTGGATTCACGCGTCCGCCAGCCTTGAACTTGCCATGGCACAATTAGTGCTTGGAATGAAACTAGCCCAAGGGGATGGCGTTGACAAAAACCTGGCACTGGCCGTACAATGGCTTCGAAGAGCGTCACAGAAAGGCTCAGCTGATGCTGCGTTACAATTGCGCAGATATGAAAACCTACTTGCCAGATCGGAACTTGCCCCCGCTTCTTACAAGTTACCGAATACGCAAACGAGTTTTCACCAAAATATTTCTAGCTCGATTTCAACAAAATTTAAGGACAATAATCAGTCTTCTCCCAGTAAGAAGATTTCTCAAAATATTGAACAACCAATCGTCTTCAAAGAGCAGGAATTCATTAATCCAAAGATTTTTGACAACCCAGACGATGAAACTGAGACATTGCTTAGGCTTGGTCTTCAAAATTATAAACTTGGTAAGTTTATAGAAGCTAAATTCTACTTTGAAAAATCTGCTGCCCAAAATAACCCGGTTGCAATCAGGCATATAGGAATCCTCTTTTTTCTGGGTCAAGGGGTCAAAATCGACTACGAACAAGCACATAAATATTTCGAGCAGTCAAAGAGTCTCGGTGATTTGGACTCAGTAAGGTATCTAAGAATTCTAAAACAATTCAAAGATTAGGCTGTAATTTTTTATTCAGCCCATGCAGCATCTCTGAGATTGAGGTTCAAATCGTTTACCCCGCTCGAAAGATCCACCGATTTAGACCATACAACTCCAACTTGACCGAGTGTAGAGCAACCGACTAAAAAGTATCTTCCTGCTTTGACATTTTCAATATTTGCTTCACCCAAAGAATTGGTTTTGATCCTGAGGATGCTTTCATTTGCCAAAGCATTCCGGATTGATGCGGCAGCACCGGGAAATCGATAGCCCCTCTGTACTGAACGAGCCCAGTACTCTGCATAGGAACCTATACCCTCAATTTCTGGCAACCTTATCCCTGCGTCTGCCAGAATTTGATCTAAATCTCGCTCCGTAAGAAAAAATTCCGTAAAACCAGCCGGACGGTTTCGATTATTCAGGAATTGCACTTCAACTTTCATGGATAGAGATGCATCACCCTCCGGGATACTCCGAACGGAGGAAGTGGAAGGCAGGGCACTGGGCAGAGTTACAGGAGTTCTGGGTTGTCCAAAAGGGTTTAAGGAACTCTCGGGACTTTCAGCAAATTGATTTCTATTAATAGAAGAGCTGGATATAGGAGAGAAGGGTTGGGATATCGTTCCATTGCTAACGGAGGGACTATTTTGTGGAATGGAAACCTGAATTGTATTCGAGGAATTACCACCACTCCGCAACACGCGAATGGCTTCCCGTGCACCGATTAATGCTTTTTCAAGGGACTGCATTCTATTTCTTGCATTGGCCAACTCATCATTCAGAAGTTCGACCTTCATCGCTGCCGAACGGCCTCGGTCCAAGACTTCCTGCTTTATATTTCTGGCATCTTCCAACTCTTTCGTTAAGGAAGCAACTTGAGCCCTCTCTTGATCCAATTGCACTTGTGAGGACATGTTGCGTTGATTGAGGTCCCTTATCTTTTCGTCTAAAAGAGCACGATCTGGGTCAGGGCGGTTGGTCATTGATACAAGCTGAGATTGAAGTCTTTGATTTTCCATTCTCAGGTTGCTGAGCTCTGTTAGTTGTTCATTAGATAGAGAAGGCAAACCTGAAGAAAATGGTACGCCTGCAACAGGTGCTGCTGGACTTGGAGTAGACAGACTAGGTATCCGAGCAGGCAAATTTCGAAGTTGAGATTGTGCATTCCGCAACTCTTCCTCCAACCCTTTGGCTCTATCTTCAGAAAAGGCCAATTGTTGCATCACGGCATCTACTTCGAATTTTGACTTATTTCGTCTATCCTCGGCTGCTTGCAACATGCCCTCCAGTCGAATGATTTGTGCTTTTAAAGCAGCACTATCAGCGGTAAGTCCAGGAATTCCTGATTGGGCTTGGGCAAGTTGCTCACGCAATTCAGTAAGTCGGTTTTCCTTGACGCCTAATTCGACGGAAAGATTTGAGTTCTCATTGCTCAAGGTATTGATCCGGTTTTGTAATAATTCATTCTGTTGATTTGCTTCACTTTTAGCGACATTTAGGGAAACATCTCTCAACCTTGCGTTTTCATTTTCCAAAGAGGTGACCTGATCTTTAATTTTACCAAATTCCTCCATTGCATTCTTAAATTCCGTATTGAGTTTTTGGGCATCATCACGGCTGGACTCAAGTTTTCGCCGTAAATCAGCGACTCTTGGATCCTCAAGGTCTCTGGCATTAAGTAAGTCCTGCTGGAGCAATCGCATCTCTTCCTGTAGTATTTGTAATTCTTCTATTTTCACCAAGGTTTCGCTAGTTTTTAAGCTAGGTTTACTGGAAAGTTCCTGCCTAAGAGAAGAAATTTCAATTTCTAGTTCCTGATACCTGGGATCTTTGGTGACATCCTGGAGGTTGGGGGTTTGGTCCTTGGCTAAATCAAGAAGATTTTCAGTTTCTTTTCTCAATCGTTCAGATTCTCTAAGGGCCTCTGTGAGATCACTGATTTTCGTAAATAATTTTTGCTCAGCCTCCTTCGCTTGTTGGATAAGCTCATCATATTGCTTTTGGTTAGAGGCAGCAGTTTTGTTTTCCAAAATCTCCATACGTTTGCGAGTCTCTTCTAGTGCAACTTGGAGTTCAAGACCTTCTGCAACTGCATCCTGCAATTGTTCCTCTAATTTGGTAACTTGCTCTGGATCAGACTTCAGTTGGACAGACATTGCTTTATCTTGAAGCATGGTATCTTTCAAGTCCGCCAACTCTTGATTCAATTGAGCAATTTCTTTCTGATTTGCATTATCGTCCTGACTCGCTTGAGGGGTATTTGCCTGAATAATTTCAATTCTGGCCTGAGTGAGGGATTCTTTTAGATTCGAGAGTTCTTTGTTTAATTTTGCAATTTCTTTATCTTTTGCATTTTCATCTAAGTTTGGTTCGGATTCTAATGATTGAAGAATTTCGAGTTCTGATTCTTTTAGAGAAAGTTCTTTGATCGCAAGATTCAACTGTTCTTGCAGATCAGATATATTGATGCTTTTACTTTCTAGCTCTTGTCTTAGTCGAGCCAACTCAGCCGGCAGGATTTCTCCTCCTTCGACGGGATTTTGTTTTGACTGGGAAATCAAGCTGACTGCCCTTTCCAGTCTTTTCTCTAAGGCAAGTCTCCCCTGCTCTTCTGCTTCATTTTGCTGTCTCAAAGCCTCGACCTCAAGCTGAGAGGATACCAATTGTTCCTCCAGTAATTTATAGGCTTCAAGCTCATCACCCATAGCCGGTAATTCTTCACTTGACAACTGATTACGAGCAGCATCAAGCCTCGAAATCTGCTCACCAGCTATTTTTAAATCATTCAGCAGCTCTTCCCGCACTTGCTTGTCTTGGGATAGTTTTTCCAGTAATTTTGACACATTAACTTCCGATTCGATCAAATCAGCTTCAAGCTTTTGAATAGCTTCATTTGCCATAAGATCATCCGCAACCGGCTCATTTTTACGATAACTTTCCAGCTCCGCTAAAGAAAGCAGTGATTCTTCCAATTTGTTTTCTAGATACTTGAGATTTTCATTTTCTGGCAATTCATTTAGCTTTTCAGACGCTTCTTCTAGTTGTTTCTCCAAGGTTTTTATGATTACAGCATATTCCTGTGGCTCACCATCCTGAGATATTTTAAGTTTAGACAAAAGATTCTGGTTTTCGGTAACAGCTTGTTCCTTTTGGTTAAGAGAATCTGTTAGCTCATTTTCAAGTTCAGCGAGACCGGCTAAATTCCTATCTTCCACTTCCTTAAGTCTAGCATTTAAATCATCATTAGTTTTTTGTAAATCGACTGTTTCATTATTCTTTTCTTCCTGGAAAGAATCAAGCTTGGCAACGGATTCAGATAATTCTTTTTCTAATAATTCAATCGTTCGGGACTTCTCATCCTGCAGCGATTCAAGTTGTGCCCTCAAATCTGCATTTGCCGCATTTTCCTCCAACAATTCCTCTTCCATGAGAACAAACGCAGTAATGCTAGCATCATCAGAATTTTCCAGTCTTTTCTGAAGTTCGGTAATTTCTTCTTGGGATACTTTTAAGTCCTGATTTAGCTTTGCAACCATTTTCTTGGTTTCAAGAGTGGCTCCCTTACCCTCTTCTCTCATAATCATAAGCTCAGCTTCCAAATCCGAGATATTTGAAAGTAATTTTTCTTTCTCACTGTCGTTTTCCTGAATTGTCTCAATCTGCTTGGTCATTGCATCGGCCAATTCCGATCTAAGATTATCGATTTCAGCATTGTACATTTCAGCTTCATCTAAACTTTCCTGTAGTATTCGAATGGTCCCTAAAGCTTCTTGGAGTTGAGAAACCGCCTGACTCGTCGCAACGGATTCTCCCAAGCCAGCCGTTTTCATTCTTGCAATTTCTTCCCTTGCTTTGTCTAACTCAGATTTCAAATCGAGAACCAAATCTTGTGATTCGTCCGTTTGATTAACCAGATTTTCCTGTTCGGATAATAATTTATTGTGCGTTTGTACCAACTGTTCTTCAAGCGAGGCTATTTCAAGGGCTGCATCAGATTGTATCCGTTCATTTTCTTCCCTTTCAAAAACGAGTTCAACCTTCGCTCTATTGAGCTCGTCGCGAAGTGATAGGACTACCTCGTCAGTATTGAGGTTGTTTTTATTTTGAGCATCTTTTGTTTCTTCGAGCACCTGATTTAAATCTTGTAGTTGGCCTGCAATAACTTTCACCACTTCAAGTTCTTCCCCAAGTTTTTGCTTCTCATCTAACACAAGATTAAGTTCTTCCTCCTTTCCCTTAAGTTCTAGCTCTCTACGCGACAATTGCTCTATGGCACGTTTCTGCCTTAATACAGCATTATCAAGTTCGACTTTCAAACCGTCAATCACTTCAGTTGCCCGGGCTTGCTCAAGATCAAAGCGACGAGAAAGTTCTTGTATCCGATTCTCTGAATCTTCAAGGTTTTGCTCCATTTCATTGACAAAAGGTATCGCAGGCAGTTTTCCCAAAGATGCTTCACGAAGTGCTTCCTGTGCAACTTGGGCGTCTTCTTCCAATGATTGAATTGTATTGGCAAAGTCAAATTCTCGTTTTGCCATTTGTTTTTTGTTTTCATCAAATTGCTTTTTGGTCTCAACAAGTTGCAGATTAGAAGACTTTAATTTGTCTTCTAGTTCCTGTACCTGCTCGGCTAATGCATTTCTTTCGAGGCGGTTTTCTTCTTTCGCTTGCAAGACTTCTTTTTTTGCGGAATTCAAATCAAGCAGCAGTTTATTCACATAGGCTGGACTTGCGGAACGAGTAGTGGAATCCGCAGCGTCTTCGAGTGAGCTTTTGAGTTGAAGTAACTGGTTTTCAAGATCGTTCTTCTCACCCACTTCCACTTGCATTCTAGCAATTTCCCCAAGTGCTTTTCTCAACTCATCTTGAAGATCGAGGAAATCACGAGTTGAAGCCTCTTTGGGAGCAGATTGTGCCATACGAAGGGCATTTTTGGCCTGGGAAAGCTCTCTTTCCAGTGCCAGCAGACGAGCGGAATCGACACCTGCATTCGCTGCCGTGGAACGGGCAAGGTCAAGTTCTTTGCGGGTTCTTTCCAATTCGGTTGTGATTGAACGAATATACGAATTGGATCTTTCCTGCTCCATAAGCAGTGACTGCCTAGACTGGCGCAAATCAGAGCGGGCATTATCAAGCTCGCGCTCCAATCGATTAATCTGATCGCTAATCGACTTAGCTGAGACTCCTTGTCCGGCAATAGATCCTGAAGAAAGTGCATTTTTTGACCTCTCAAGTGCCTCCACCATCTGCTGGGACTCTTCCAAGTTTGATTTAAGCGAAACAATATCACGGTAGGCTCGTCGCAGCTCAATCTGCATTTGAGCGGTGTCTTCGGAAAGTTCTGTTTGGATATTTTTAGAGGCCGCGAGCTCGGACTTTAGTTTACTGATTTTGGATCCGTTGTTATTGCTAGTTGAAACTGGTAATGGCGTGGTCAAAATATTTGACCCTGCAGTAATGGAAGGGCTAAATCTATCCGAGGAAGAAAGGGACACGGCTTCCCTTGATTGAATCACTGATGCGACATTTCTCCCCACGGAAGTTTTCGGAACATCTGGTTGCATGACTGGAGGAGCCGGTGTTGTCCGGGCAATCAAATCCTCGCTCTCTTTCACCAGTGATTGCATACCAAACTTTGCATCATTTCTGGCTGCGTCCATAAGTTTAGATAAAGCCTGCGTTTCGCTTGATGTTCGCTTTACAGCATTTTCTAATACTTGGAGAGCAGGTTGGACTTCTGAAAACCTACCTGCAAAATTATCTTTGAGATCTTCTAAAATATTTTGGGAGTCTGATAACCTCCCTGAAGTTTCCCGAATCGACTTTTTCAGTTCATTGCTTCGGGTAGCCCATGCATCCTCGACACCTTGCAAATTGGACTTCAGGCGATTTACTTCAACCTGTGAATTACCGCCCTGACCTGAAATAGATTCCAAATTTGAAACAATTTCTTTCTTGGTCAAAGTTGTGGGATTTTCCCCCAACTGCGTGTTTAAATTGGTAATGATTTTCGTTTGGGTAACAAGCATAGTACCTATACTAGTTACTAAGTCTTCAGCTGAGACTTGGACATTGTCCGCGGTTTGGGCAAGTTGACTAAAGGCCAAGGAGACAATCCCCAAAAAGAAAAGAGGGATGCCCAACCAACCTTGTCTGATAACGGAAAGGCATGATAAAATCATGATTCCATGATGGGAAGGGGAACGGCAAAAGCAAGACTTGATTTAATTAACCCTAATCGAATACTTACTAAAGTTAAGATAAACTTCAGATAAATAATGAAAATCGTAAATTTACTTACACTCACTCTCATAGTGACGCAAACCGGTCAACACTTAGGTGCGAGGATTGGAGATGAACGCCTAACTCTTGAAAAGAGACTGCTAAGGTCCGGCGGTTTTCAATACAGGGAAGAACAAGTCTTAGCAAACAGGCGGAAAGGAATGCCTTATGTCAAATTTGAGGAATATTTTCCCGACCGAGCAGACATGAGGATTTATTACAAAACTATCGATGGCCGTAAACCACTATCCAAAGACATTAAAACATCTACTATGCTCGAAGGGTGGAATCTCCATGTTCTTTTTGTTCAGGGCAAGTCAGTTATGGAAGTGTACAGGAGGAGCGAAAATATTACTGAATTTGAGTTCATTCACTTACTAAATTTGCAAAGTGGTAATTCTTTCTGGGAAGAAAAGAGTGATAAAGACCTAGACGAAAATGAATTTTCCACATTTGGATTCGAATTACAGCGAAATGACAAACTGCTAAGAGCAAAGAAAATTGGTTCCAATGCCGTGATGATTTTTTCATCTAGATTTGACCACTTAATCAAAAAAACGATCAGGGATGATCAGATGGATAATGCTCCAACTAGCACGGAAGGTTTTTGACCTGATCGTACAGTAATGGTGCCCGAGGAGGGGGTCGAACCCTCACATCCTAAGGGATACCAGATCCTAAATCTGGCGCGTCTACCGATTCCGCCACCCGGGCTATATATATCCACGATTAACGAAGCGATTAAAAAAGGCAATGCTAGAAGGCATCTCCGAACGGTCCCTGCCAAAGACCAGATACGAATGAAATAATTGCGAAAAGTAAAATTGTCCATTTAAGAAGGCCGATATTATGCAATTTAGTCCATGGGTCTTCCGATTTTTCAACATCATCAAAACGGAGCTTGGGTTCGAAACAGATTTCGCGAATCCATCCGAAGTAATAGTAGATGGAGACAACCACGCCAATCACCATTGCAACCAGCGATAGATAAAGCTTTGCCTCAAAAGCAACATTGAAAAGCATTAGCTTGGCGATAAATCCTCCCAGTGGAGGAATCCCCGCTAAGGAACCAATTCCTATCAAAAGACAAATGGCTGCCCAAGGATGTTGGCGAAGCAATCCTTCATAATGTTCCATTTCATGATCCGAATCATCCGACAGACTGACTAGGGTCATAACTCCAAAAACCACAAATGATGCGAACAAATATATATACAGATAAAAGAACACTACCCATACAGCCCGATCACTATCCCCAGCAAAATGCATCGATGCCATAACCGCGACCAGGAGATATCCTGCATGAGCCACTCCAGAAAGCCCCAGCATTCGTTTTATTTTTGACTGGGCACAAGCGGCTAAATTTCCGAACAAGATGGTGAAAGTAGCCACAAAGCCAATCAATGGGAGTAAAAATTCAGACATTCCACTGAAAGGGTCATTCACTAAATTCAAAAGAAGAAAAAATCCGGCTGCCTTGGAAGAGACGGACAGAAAAGCAGTGATAGGATTCGGGGATCCGTGATATACATCCGGAACCCATATTTGAAAGGGTGCTGCACCAATTTTAAAAGCAATTCCTGCCAGAACCAAAACCACCCCAGATCTCAAAAGCAAATTATTTTGGTTTGCTTCCAAAAGTAAACCAAGATAATCAAAAGCTAGATAATCCATTCCGGATGGAACTGGAGATACCGCTCCCCACGATTCAGGATTTGAGCCAACCCCATAAAGCATGACAATTCCGAGCAAAAGAAGGGCTGAGCTCAATGCACCAAAAAGCAAATACTTAATACCTGCTTCAAGAGACTTGATTGAGTTCCGATTATAGGCCACCAAGGGGTAAAAAGCTAACGCAACCGTTTCTAAAGCAACAAAAAGTACAATTAAATTTGTGCATTGACAAAGAATCATCAAGCCCGCAGTGGCAAGCATTGTGAGGTGATGAAACTCACCAAAACGCAGATTTTGTAATTTCAGGAAGCGATTACCTAAAATCGAAACGCAGATCGAAGAAAGGAGAAAAAAGGTCCGCATGACATCTCCTTGAAATCCATGCCTGAGCATTCCGGAGAAGGAAGATCTCTCAAAAGTATGATTGATCAAAAGATAATCAAACAAATGATATGCTATCAAACATACCTGAAAAAGTACTGCAAAGGCACCACATGCATACCTTTTATTTTCTTTCTTAGAGGAAAAAAGGTCTAGTAAGAGGATAAAGACTGCCCCCAAAGCAAGAGTAAGTTCTGGCCAGATTTCAGACCATAAATTGTCCTCTGAAAATATAAGGAAGGCTTCCATTACTACTCCGACTCCTCCCCTTCCCCTTCTTTTAGGGTTTGTAATTTGGATGGCACTGTACCATCCAAAACTTGATCCACAGGACAGCAAGAGGGGAGGCCATAACTACCATCACCGTTTTCAAGAATTTCATATCTTGCCTGAATATTTGCATCGATTCCTTGGGAGACCAACTTGGGCCACAAACCCAATAGTAATAGGGGGACAAGAATGAAAGAGGCGGGAAGAATTTCTTCCATTGAAAGATCTTTAATTTGGTGATCTTTTTCATATGCAGATAATTCTTCCGATTGATTCCCAAAGAATATCTTAGCCATTGCCCGTAAGCCGAAAATTGCAGAAATGATAATCCCCACCGCCGCGAGTCCGAGCACCAGATGATTTTCCTCGTATTCTCCGAGTGAAAGAAAAATTGCGAATTCACCCCAAAAATTACCAAATCCCGGTAGTCCAATTGTTGCAAAAGTTGCAGCCGCGAAAAAGCAGGCGAGTACGGGAGTTTTCTCAGCCAGTCCACCCATTTCATTCATTTCCAGCGTGTTGGTTCTCTTGCTAATACAATTAGCAATAAGAAACATTAATGAAACGGACAAGCCGTGAGCGCACATCAACATGACCGTTGCCCCAGCTCCCAAAGATGAACATACACCAAGCCCCAAAAAGCAATAACCCATATGCATGACGGAACCGTTACCAATCATTGATTTAAGGTTGGTTTGTGCAATCGTGATGGCACCCACAATCAGAATATTACCCAGTGCGAGCCAAAGAATGTAGGGTCCCCAGGACAAACCACCCGCAGGCAGTAAGGGTAATGCCAACTGCACTAGTCCGTAAAGACCAAATTTCTTTAGGACTCCAGCGTGCAACATCGATACAGAGGAGGGAGCCGCTTCATATCCGCGAGGTGCCCAGGTGTGAAAAGGAAACAGGGCTACAAGAATTCCTAAACCAAAAAGTAGAAGTCCAAAAATTTTCTTCTGGGTACCAATAGCCAATCCATCTGCAAGCAAAGCCTCGGTCAAATGAGGAAAATCAAACTTTGGTGCATCTAAGAGTACATTCAAGGCCACTAGTCCACCCAAAGAAATCAAAGCACCAAGGGTCAGATATATGGTTATTTCCAAGGCAATAGAACGGCGGTCCCGCCCTCCCCACAACCCAATCATGAGGAAGGTGGGAATCAAGGCAAATTCGTGAAACAAGTAGTAAAAGAGAAGGTCTACACTAGCAAAAAGTCCCATCAAACCTGCTTGCATGAAAGCCAACAAGGCCAAAAACAGTGGCAACCTGTCAGCATTAGACTTAATCGCAACTAAACCCGCAGCTAACCCAACAAAACCGGCCATGGCAAATAGAGGAGCGGAAACACCATTAAGACCAAGATGAAAAGTAATTCCAAGGGTTTGCAGACCCATGCGGTCATAAAGCAGTTGATAGGAATATCCTGAATGACCAGGATCAAAACTTAGGAACAATAAAATCCCGGCAACAGAAGGAAAACCAAAGGCAAGATAAGCGATTTGTTTCGCCCGAGATGAGTCATTTAGAAAAAATAGAAATATAACTAAGGAGGACGCGATTGGAATAATA
The DNA here is from genome assembly GCA_902612125.1 of uncultured Verrucomicrobiota bacterium. GTDB lineage: Bacteria > Verrucomicrobiota > Verrucomicrobiia > Opitutales > Seribacteraceae > Seribacter. The sequence continues at coordinate 2,429 of CACMBV010000015.1, read as the reverse complement.
ATCGATCCAAGAAGCAATAACTGGAAAATATTCATCTCCTAGTTATTCCCTCCGCCAAAGATAGCATAAACCAGAAAGCCTAAGGTGCCCGTAACAAACCAGAAGGAATAACTATGAATCTTTCCCGAATAAAAAGATTTTCCAAGAAGGGCAAAAAGACCAGCGACTCCAGCCGTTCCCCGAACAAAGAGTCCGGAGATTAAAAGTAATTCCATAACTTCCAAAAAGCGGAAAAACGGATCCTGGATCTTATTAACATAAAAGGAGTAAATCTCGTCGAAAAATAATTTGCTGGTTGATAATTGAAAAACAGTTGGAGATATCGCGGCTAGGGGATCACTCTCATTGGATTGTGACCCGTATATTTTCCAGGCGAGCAGTAATCCACTCACCCAGGCAATAAGTCCCAACATATTCATCCAAAGATGGTTTGGCATGTCTGCAACAAGATTGATGTCAGGCAGCATAAACTCCACAATTTGAGAAGGATATAACGCGTGAAACCCCCCAAAAATGGACAATAATGCTAAAACCATGAGGGGACCAGTCATAAAGACTGTTGACTCATTGGCATTGGCGGAAGCATGAGACCGGGCTGAGCCACAAAAAGTAAGAAAATACAGGCGAAACATATAAAGAGCCGTGAGAACTGCACCGGCATAAAGAATACAAAAGATGACCAGATCCAAATTATATGCACCCAGCAAAATAGCATCCTTACTGAAATATCCGGAAAGAAAATGAACGCCGGAAATGGCCATAACCCCAATCAAAAAAGTATAAGCGGTAAATGGCATTTTTTTTCTGAGACCACCATAGCTAAAAATATCCTGCTCATGATGACAGGCATGAATAACCGATCCAGATCCAAGAAACATCAGGGCTTTAAAAAAAGCGTGAGTCATTAGGTGAAATAAGGCAATCCCTGGCAATCCCAGCCCAAAAGCTGCTGCCATGTATCCCAACTGGGATAGCGTTGAATAAGCCAAGACTTTCTTGATGTCTCGTTGGGTCAAGGCACAAAACCCAGCGTAAAGTCCCATCACCGCCCCCAACAGACCAATCAATTTAAGTGCTTCCGCGGTGAATAGAAATTCGATTCGCACCAGCAGGAAAATACCAGCCGCCACCATAGTGGCCGCATGAATTAAGGCAGATACTGGAGTAGGCCCAGCCATAGCGTCAGGCAACCACACATGAAGCGGGAATTGGGCTGATTTACCAATGAAACCGCAGGCAAGCAACAAGCAAAGAAGTGTGGAAGTCAAACTTGGGTCCAATTCTGCAGTAACCGCTAGTGCCTGGAGGTTGACAGTCCCATAAGTCCAGTAGGTAAAAATGATCCCCAATAAACCAAAAGTCACACTCCAATACCCGGAGGAAAAACCGAGTATTCCCCAGAATTACCGTGGCGTTCCCACACTTGTCAAAGATCCCAATGGTAGAGAGAAGTGCGTTTCTTGTCAGCTTTGCGAATTTGTTTGTCCGCCCAAAGCGATCCGCATCACTCCCGGGTCCGTGCCTGAAGATGATGATAACCATGATCATGTCGAGAAAGCTCCCGAGGAATTTGAAATCAACATGCTTCGATGTATTTATTGTGGATATTGCCAGGAAGTCTGTCCTGAGGAGGCAATATTTTTGCAGGATGAGTACTCGTCTTCAGGGTATTCGCGCGAAGAGATGATCAATAATAAAGTAAAACTTTATGAGCTGGGAGGAACTCTTCCCGATTCTCATTACAAGTGGGATAAGAAAAAGAAAGCAGAAGTACTGGGAAACTCTCACTAAAAGCTTTTTTGGTTGAGGATTTGTTCTTAATTTTATCTATAGAGTGTGTGTTATTTAAACTCACATTCTTGGCACCAGACTTTTGAATATTGTCGACATACTCTTTTGTTTATTCGCAACGCTCTCTATTGGTGGTGGAATATTAATGGTATGTTCCAAACACCCCGTATCAGCGGCTATGTTTATGATTATTTCCTTAGTCGGAGTTTCTGCCTTATTTGTACTCTTGGAAGCATTCTTTTTAGCCGTTCTTCAAATTCTGGTTTATGCAGGTGCGGTCATGGTTCTGTTTCTGTTTATCATTATGCTTTTGGATGTTGGGCCTCAAGGGGGCAAGGCATCGAAGATGAAATTGATATCAGGTCTTGCAGGCGGTTTTACAGTTTCCCTGCTTTTAGTCATCTTTCTCATCATTGTTCAAAACTCAGGATGGCTTGGTGATAGCACAGCTTGGTTACCAATTGAGAGTGAGTCGGCGATGACTGAGGGAGAAAACCTTTCTTTTTCCACCTCGGTAAAGAATTTTGGATATGGATTGATGACCAAATACATGCTTCCGCTTCAGATTTCCGGGTTTTTACTTCTCGCTGCAATGGTCGGAGTTATTGTTCTTAGCAAGAATAATAAAAAGGAGGTGG
>CACMBV010000014.1 GCA_902612125.1 uncultured Verrucomicrobiota bacterium | reverse complement strand
TACCGGATAGCATTTTTACCAATGGAACCGATGTCCGCAAAGGAGTACCTGGAATTGTTTACCGAAATGGTCAACTATTGAGCGGGAAAACTGCTTTTGATCGCAACCGTAAACGCGTGCAAGATTTGGCAAAAGATTCCAATGCTATCCCTGATGATGCTTACCCCGGATACCGGGCCGAAGGAATTTTTACCAACCAGACACTTATCAAAGTGCCTAAGTCAAATGAAAACCCAACCGGTCAAAAGGCTTTTTTTGCCATGGGCGATAATTCCACTGACAGCCTGGATGGAAGGGCTTGGGGATTTGTCCCGGAAAATGAAATCATTGGTCGTGCCTTTTTAATTTACTATCCATTCACAACAAGATGGGGATTCGCTGATTAGAACAAAACGGGTATATATTTCGCACAATATGCATTATGTCTAATTTAGATTTTTCGCAATCCATGCCACCCTGGTTAGATAACCGTGCTACTGGATTGCTCCTGCACCCTTCCTCATTACCGAGTCACCAGGGAATTGGCACCCTCGGAGACGAGGCTAAACTTTTCATAGATTTTCTTGAGCAGGCAGGGTTTTCCTTTTGGCAAACTTGTCCGCTGGGTCCCACTGGATTTGGAGATTCTCCCTATCAAGTTTTCTGTTCTAATGCAGGGAATCCATATTTTATTGATTGGAAACCTTTGCATCAAATTGGACTGTTGAACAACATTGATTTACAACCTCTTCAGAAACTACCCTCTGGTCATGTCGATTATGGATTACTTTATCGAGAGATTTTTCCCATTGCTCAGATTGCCTATTCTAAATTTCAGACTGATCGTATTCAGTTGGAGACGAAATACGGAAGTTTTGATAGTTTTAAACTCAATCATGCTTGGCTTCAGAAATACGCTTGTTTTCAAGTGCTGAAATCACTCCATCAGAATGGCCCCTGGTGGTTATGGGATGATGAGTTTCGAAATCCGATCGACATCAGGTGTATTGAAACAGCTTATGTGGAGGAATGCGATTTTCACATTTTTCTCCAGTATATTTTCTTCGCCCAATGGAATGAGCTGAAGAGTTATGCCAATGATAAGGGTATTTTCATTCTTGGCGATTTGCCAATTTATGCGGCACCTGATTCATCGGATGTGTGGGCCAATCAAGCTCTTTTCCAATTAGATTCAGTGAGCTCTTCTTTTCGAAATGTCGCCGGTGTTCCTCCAGATTATTTCAATCAGGACGGTCAATCCTGGGGCAACCCGCTCTATTCATGGGAAGCCCATGAAGAGGATAATTTTTCCTGGTGGGTTCAACGCCTTGAGGCACAGGTAGAAATTTTCGATGTTGTCAGAATTGATCATTTCAGGGCATTTCATGATTATTGGAGTATTCCCTCTCCCGGTGGTGATGCAAAGGAGGGTCATTGGGAGACTGGGCCCGGTATTCAATTTTGGTCTAAGATCAATCAATTATTTCCTCACCGACCCTTTTTGGCCGAGGATTTGGGACTGATATCCGATGAAGTAAGATTACTCCGGGACCAAGCTGGTTTACCTGGTATGGCTGTTCTGCAGTTTGCATTTGATGGAGATTCAAAAAACTTATATCTACCCCACAACCTTGGAAAAAATTTAGTGCTCTACCTCGGTACTCATGATAATGACACAACATGCGGTTGGTATAATCAGGCAGACGAAGAAATTCGCGGAAATTTTCGATCATACCTCAATGTTTCGGGTAACCATCCATCCTGGGATCTTTTACGTTTTGCGTTCCGTACCGTCTCTCCACTTGTGATTGTACCGGTTCAGGACCTGCTAAGCCTTGGCTCTGAGGCTCGATTTAACAGTCCCGGGGTGCCAAGCGGAAATTGGCAATGGCGGATGAATTATGCCCAGTTGAACAGCCTTTTTGACAGTGCGAATTACCTTCGCGAACAAACTAAAATTACCGGCCGTCTTCAAGCTGATCATGAATAAGCCAAAACAGGATTCCACGGAATCGACCCTTGGTTACCGAAGTTTTTTTCCATACTTTCGATTTTTGAAACCTTACTGGTTGCCTTTCATTGGTGCCTTGCTTTGTGGACTGATCTATGGAATTTCAAGTGGTTTTGGTCTTCCTTTTATGGTGGATCAGGTTTTTCCCCGAATCTTTCCTGACCAGGCACCGGGGACTCCTACTCTTTCGAATTTTGAATTGCTATACCTAATCGCATGGTTTCCGGCCGTTTTTTTAATTCGTGGAACAAGTGGTTATTTTAATGGTTATTTAATCAACTACTGCGGTTTGCGCGTGCTTGAAAAAATTCGGCTGCAGGTTTTTTCCAAAGTTCAGATATTGCCAGTTTCGTTTTTTCAAAAAAATCAGGAGGGTGATCTGCTCAGCCGTATAACTTCTGATACTGCACAACTACAGTCAGCTTTGCTTGGAATAAGTAATGATCTCGTTAGGCAACCGGTTACTTTTGTGGGTGCCCTCGTTGCCTTGGTAATCATGGCGATTCAGCGCGAGGGCATGAGCTTTATTTTACTTTGTCTGGCGGTGATCCCTGTCTGTGTTTTTCCGATACGCAGGGTTGGGGAATTGCTGATGAGAAGAGCTTTGGGAATGCAGGAAAAAGTAGGGAGTATGACTTCTGTATTAAGCGAAAACTTATCTGCTTATCGGGAGGTACGTGCGTTCAGTTTAGAATCCCGGGAAGAGCAAAGGTTCATACAATCTTCGGAAGAATTTCTCCAAGCCAGAATGAAGGTGGTAAAATATTCTCACATATTAACCCCACTGATCGAAATTCTTACTGCAGTTGGAATTTCATTTGCAATCTTTCAGGCTTCTAAATCATCGGTCAGGCTTGATGCCGTGGTTCCTGTAATTACTGCTCTCTACATCGCTTATGATCCGATAAAAAAACTCGGAGCCATAAATAACAAAATCAAGGAAGCCCTTGCATCACTCCAGCGCCTAAATGAAGTTCTACATGCAAAAGAAATGATTGAGCCAAGAGAGAGTCCTTTGGAAATGCCTGTAGTTATTAATAAAATTAAGTTCAAATCTGTCTGCTTTACTTATGAGCCAGAGCAAGGGGAATCAATTGTAAGTCCAGCTCTACATCAGTTGGATTTCGAAATTAAAGCAGGCGAATCAGTTGCTTTGGTTGGTCCAAGTGGTGCTGGGAAATCGACACTGATCAACATGCTTTGCCGCTTCCAGGACCCTACCAGCGGGGAGATTTTGATTAATGGTAATGATATAAGGGAATTTGCAATAAAAGATTTAAGGGAATCAATATCATTGGTTTCTCAAAATCCCTTTCTCTTCGATATTTCCGTTCAGGAGAATATTGAAATTGGCAAATCTAAATATACCACTCATTCCATAAAAGAGGCTGCCCAAGCATCCAATTCTATGGAATTTATTGAGGAATTTCCGATGAAGTTTGGGGAAAAGTTGGGCGAAAAAGCCACTCGGGTTTCCGGTGGACAACTACAAAGATTAGCATTAGCGCGGGCATTTTACCGAAATTCCCCCATTTTGATCCTGGACGAGGCAACCTCGGCTCTCGACTCTGATAATGAGGAGAAAATTCAGGAGGCGATGAAGGTTCTCATCAAAGGCAAAACAACCATAATGATTGCCCACCGTTTTAGCTCCGTTCGCTTGGCGGATCGTATTCTGGTTTTAGACCGTGGCAAGATTATCGCAAATGGGAAGCATGACCGTATTTATGAGACTTGTCAGACTTACCGTAAATTATACGATCAGCAACTTGCCACCTAAAATTTTTCCTTGTTTCATCTGAATATTCTGAAGATTTGCAACCCATCACTGGGGATGCCGGTCTTGCCATTACTATGAGGATTCTGCAAATGGATCGGGATCATATTTCTGATGAAACAAAGCAGGTGACTGCACACCCACCCAATCATGACCGCATCGATAGCTACATGAAAGTTGGTTTGGTAAATCAGTAAAATACCCAGGCCTGCTGCAAAAGCCGAAAAAAATGGTCCTGCAAGCAAAATGCCAAGCATTTTCAATTTTGAAAGATTCAGGGCTGAAAAAACGGTATGACCTGTAATCATCTGTTTTGAGGCAAAGAAGACTTCGATCCTGTTCACCCGGAAATGGAACCTGCCCTCCCCTGCCCCAACCCTTATTTGAATTGATTGGTCAGTGAATAAGAATGCTGCTAAGGCATGCCCGAGTTCATGAACAACGGTGGTGATTGGCCGGAGAATGTAGATGAATGCCCATGCAAGTATTATCCAAGGTAATCCTTCCATGGAAAAAAAGCCGGGTAGATTTGCAGCCATTAAAGTCATTTCCACTTATTGATCTTGCTCGAAAAAAAGGTCTGTGCAAGGTTAGAACTTTTATGCGAATTCAATGTTTGGATCCTTTTTACAAAAGCTGTTTGGTACTCATTTGGAGGTATCTGTTCCACACACCAAAGGGTTGCCGGTGACGGACGAAAATAAATTTGGGGAGGAAGTAGAATCAGTGCAATGGATTGGGGTAGATTTAGATGGTACCCTGGCTGAAGCCGAACCTTGGCAAGGGTTTGAGTTTATTGGCAAACCTGTGCCAATGATGATGAAAAGGCTTAGAATCTGGCTAGATATGGGGTATCGGGTAAAGATTGTCACGGCACGGGCTCAAAATCCAGAACTCGCTATTCCTCCGATTCGAGATTGGTTGCAAAAACATGGCCTCCCTGATTTAGAAATTACCAATGCCAAGGATATGGATATGATTGAATTATGGGATGACCGTTGTGTTCAGGTGATTCCCAATACCGGAAGACCGATCGGTCCAAATCCTGAGCCTTATCGGAGAACCTAGTCCTTTTCCATTTACATCAAAAATGAATTGGTGGGGGAAGTTGATCGGCACAGGTGTAGGAATGCTTGGTGGACCCATCGGAGCCCTGACTGGAGCCGCTATTGGACATTTGTATGACGATGATGACCCGACTCCTCATAATGAGAGAAAGGCGAGGATCCTTTACCTCGCTTATTTCTTTTCATGCTCGGCTAAAGTGGCCAAGGCTGATGGGGCAATTTCTGCAGCCGAGATTGCCGTAACTGAGAATCTCATGATGCGTTTTGAATTAGACGATAAAACTATGGAATTCTGTAAAAATGTCTTTCGTAAAGCGAAGCTCAGTAAAAGATCAATTGATGAGGACTTCAAGGAGGTTGGGAAATTGATCGGGCATGATTCAACCGTTGGTCAATCCTTTCTGGGTGGACTATTCGAAGTCGTCCGTGCCAACGGTGAAAAACTCAATGAGATGCAAGTCCGATTTCTGCTATTAGGTGAAGAACGCCTTAAGCTTCAAACAGGCACCATTCGATCATGGGTCCGCGGCGGGTATGCTCCACCCCAACACGATCCTTCAAGCGATAACCTGACTATTGAAGAAGCCTATAATGTGTTAGGACTTTCCCGGGATTGCACGGAAGCGGAACTAAAAAAAACCTACCGAGGCAAGGCTGCTGATTTTCACCCCGACAAATTAAGGAGTAAGAACTTACCGGGGGAATTTGTATCCTTTGCAAACGATCAACTGGCAAAAATCAATCAAGCTCATCAAGTGATCCTCAATGCCCGTGGCCTAAAATAGGTATTAAGTGAATAGTTAGTTTTTTAAAATTTTCTTCTTCAGTAAAATCCCATCCAGTAATTGTATTACCTCTTCTGAACGAAAAGCTGGCCTGTAGTCGTGATTGGGTCTAATTCTTAATCATTTGCCCATCCTTCATTCTCAGAATCCGATTGCATTTTTGTGCAAGTTCGGGATTGTGTGTGACCAGAATTACCGCGATCTTTTCTCCTAGTGCGAATTTAAGCAGGAGCTCAAACACTTTTTCCGAATTGGTACTGTCTAAATTACCCGTTGGTTCGTCGGCCACAAGGAGAGCCGGAGAATGGACCAAAGCACGGGCAATTGCCACCCTTTGCTGTTCACCACCTGATAGTTTATTGGCAAATCGTTTGCATTTATCCTCCAAGCCAAGTTTACAGAGGACTTCGGTTGCTCTTTTGGTTGCGGTTTTTAAGGGCACTCCCGCTTTTCTAAGAGGAAGGGCAACATTTTCGCAGACTGTGAGCTCCTTGATTAGAAAGTGAAATTGAAAAACAAAACCGAGCTTTTGATTCCGAAGAAAAGTGCGTCTTTGATCACTTGCTTGAGCAACAGATTCCCCCTCAAGATGGATCTCCCCATGATCTGGCCGGTCTAATAATCCAAGCAAATAGAGCAGAGTGCTTTTACCACAACCGGATGGACCAACAACCGCGGTCACTTCTCCCGCATGGGCTTCCAGTGAAATTCCTCGCAAGGCATGAACGGTCTCTTCACCCTCGCTAAAAGAGTGGAAGAGGTTCGTGGCTTGAATGAGGGGTTTTTGCAATACACGATCATTCATCAAAGCGTTTCCCTGATTATTTTGGCAGGTTCGATCTTTGCTGCCCTTCTTGCCGGAATCAAGCTAGCAATTGAAACAAACACAATTGAAATCAGAATTGCCCAAGCATAATGAGCAATATCCCAGTTTACCATGAAGCTGTCAGTGGAGAATATACCTCGGATCCTGAGAGGAATTTTCGAAATTGTGTAGGTTGCGAGGATACCCACAATCGTTCCGAGTATAATGCCGACTGTAAGAACAATTCCACCCTGCCAAAGAAATACGGCTGATGCGTCTGATGGTTTAAATCCCATGGACCGCAAAATTGCAATATCCCTAGTTTTCTCTATTACCATGATGGCAAATACATTAAAAATTCCCAAGCCGGAGAGCAGAAGAATGCTGGAAACCGTAATTGCTGATGAGATACGCAAAGCTTTGAACACATCGAGCCACACTTGCTCACGCTCCTGCCAGCTTATTACGCGATGAGATGTTGTTTCCTGAATTTGTGCAGAAATCTCGGGAGCTTTTTTAGGGTTAAACATGGAGAGCTGGAAGATTGAACCTGAAAATCTTTTACCGAGGAAAGCTCTGGCAATGGGCAAGTGAATATAAACGCGGCTTTTGTCAATTTGGCTTACTCCCGTCTCAAAAATTCCGGCAATGCGTAATTGGATATTCCCGGTTCCTCCTTGGAGCGTTATTCGTTCACCAACCTGTAACAGAAGACGCTGGGCAATCCGATTTCCTAGCAGAACAGACTTGGGTTGTAAATCAAATGTATTGAGTTGACCTTGAACGATCTGATTTTCGAGATCAGAAACCATCATATGTTCCGATGGATCAATCCCATGAACTTCAACAGTTTGGGATCTGGAAGTTCCACTCAAAACGGCATTTCCTTGCAGAATTTCTGAAATACCTGAAATTTGAGGAAAATGATCTAGAGCATTTCGTAAAAGAACCGGGTTTTCAATACCTTCGGTGTACCTCGCACCTTCTCTTGAATTAAACAGAAATTTGGTCCTGCCATCTTTGGATGAACTTCGCACCGTTCCATGCATATCCTGAAAACGGTCTGAAATACGGATAGCCCCATTGGTACCAAGGATTGTTCTAATGAAAAAAGCTTCGAATCCAGAAGTCTGTGCCTGGGTGATGACAAAAAAGGATATTCCCAAAACAATCCCTAACAGACTCATGGTCATGGCACGCTTCCTTCCAAGCACAAACCTCCACGCTAATTCTAGGTTTAGAGATTTCATCTCTTTACTTTACAATCATTCCAAAATGATAGAGCTTACCTGTTCCCCGTCATAAAAAAGATGAGGGGCTTCCGATATCACATGGTCATTTATTTTTAATCCTTTTATTATTTCCACATGCTCCATATTTTTGGCACCAGTCACGACATTGATTTGAGTGGCTTTTCCATTACGGACGGCAAAAACTGAATTTCCAAGCAGTGCTTTTCTGGGAATGATCATAGTATTTTGAATTTCTTGCCTAATGATTTCCGCTCTTCCGGATGCACCCACTGGTAAAGTTCTATTTGTATCTAACTCCACATAGAGCTTTCGGTATCCAGTGGTAGGATCTACACTTGTAGAGAGTCTACTAACCTCCCCTTCGAAAATTTCGTTTCCAAAAGAAAAAATCGTAACACCCACTCTTTGGCCCTCTTCAATTCCGGAAAAATCTTCCTCATTAAGTGTGACCTCAATCAATCTTTCATGAGACTGAATTTCACCCAATAATTGCCCACTAAAGACAGTATCCCCTTTTTTGACCCTTGAGTAAACCAGTGTTCCTTTGATCGGACTTACGATTTTGCGTTTTTTTAAAGCTTCCTTGGTCCCGCCTTCTTCCAAAGTTAACGCCTGTGAGGTTTCTTCATTGCTGATTTTCTCGAATTCGTATTGCCTTCTTAACCGACCTACCAGGTTAGTTTTTGACTCTAATTCAAACTCGGATAAATCATCCCCGTTTTCCTTGAAAATGTTTTGCAAAGCAATGAGATTTTTTTCCTCTAATTCAAGTTGTAACTCAATGACAGAACCGGTTTCCAATCTTTTTTGATGAGAAGAAATGGAAAGCTGCGTTCTTTCTAAACTCCGATCGAGATCAAATGTCTCCATCAGAAAAATGGTTTGATTTTCATCGACCGGAATGGGTTTTCCAAATGGAATCAATGCTGTATATCGTATCTTGGATTGAGTTTCAGAAAGTAGCTGAAAGCTGAGTGCAGCCAGTACTTTTACATTTCCACTAACGGAGTCGAGAATATTACCTTTTTCAACCAAATTAACAACAGCATCGCGCCTTAGTTGCATCCGGGCTATTTGAACAAAGATCATAATCAAGCCAATTCCCGCCATAACTAAAACGGCTTTTGCGGGCCTTTTTATTATGTTTGATTTATTCATGGTTTTTCTCGATTGCTTTAAAATAAAGATCTTTTGTTTTAAGATATTGGCAAATTGATTCCAATTGATTGATTTTTGCTTTGTCCAGGGCAATTTTAGCCTCCAAGTGCCGGTTCAGACTTATGCGGTTTGCTTCGAATTCAATTCTGCTTGTTTCAAAACGACTTCGGGCAACATCCATCAACTTGTTGCTTAATTCAATACGATTAGCAGTGGAGAGGAGATTCTGCCTTAAGTTTTCAATGTAAAAACGGAAACTTTTCAATTCCCTTTGAAGTGCGAATTCGAGGCTTCGCTTGCGAGCCAAGGCGGCACTTTTTTGACCATTACTTCTGGAAGAATCCCAAATTGCCCAGTTTGCCTCCAAACCAATTGTCACATTATTTCGGAGTAAACTACCTTCGTTGCTGGCAAGGGCAACTTGATCCTGATAAAATCCGCCAATGATATTTAATTTTGGTTTTAATTGGCTGCTTGCTATAGTTAAATTATTTTTTTCAATTTCAATTTCATTCTCTATTTTTTTGATCGTTCCTGATGAAATCCCTGCAATCATGTCTGGCGTTTTCTCTTCAAGAAATTGGGCGGAAAGAAATTCCTGAATCGATTTGTTTTGGTCTTCAAAAGTCAAATTACCTTCCCAGCCTGTAATGGATCTAAACTGATTGACCGAATGACTGAAAGCTTGTTTCAAGTCAGCTAAGAGTAGTTCATTTTGCAAAAGGGATGCATTTGATTCACTTACTTCGAGAATGGAACTTAGGCCAAGTTTTTTCTGTTTCACCTGTCGTTTGAGAGATTCCTGTTCAATGACCAATGATTCCTTTTTGACTTGGGCTTTTTTATGAAGAAGCAGTAGATCCAAATATAAGTGACGTGATTGTGATGTAATATCTAAAACCGCTTCATTATGAGCTAATTTGGTTATTTCAGTTTTCCTTGAGGCAATTTTACTTTTTGCGTCCAATGCACCCCAGTGAAACAAGGGTTTTCTTGCGTAGATGGAACCAAAGGACCGGTATCGGTGGTAGAATGATTGCTCTGGTCTGTCTTCATGAATGGATTGTGACGAAAGATTGATAGAGAGGGAAAACCCTTTCGCAGAATCGGCCACCATTTGATTCCCAAGTTGCTCCTGAATTAAGAAATTTTTTTCAATAAGAACGGGAGAATTTTCTTCCAGTTTTTCCAAAATTTCGGTGAGTTCAGTGAAATGATCTTCTACATTCCCTGTTGCTTCAAACAACCCACAAAGAGTTAAGGTGAGGAAAGCACTTCGGATATTTTTGAAAACAACAGGCCACACGGTGAGTGTGGATTAAAACCTAAACGGACTTTTTCTCAATCAGAAAGGTTTAGTTCTTAATTGGAGAATGAATCTGGGTACATAGAAATCAATTGATCTCCAGTCCATTGATCTTGTTGTTCAACCGAGCCAGCACGGGTGGAAGCAACTTCATCTTCAAAAACTTCATTGGCATCATTACCCCAAGCTTGCCTCACATAAGTAACAACATTTGCGATTTCGCGATCATTGATAGCTACGGCAGCCATGTTAACCGCAGCGGAAGTACCATAAGTTTCCCCTTTCACAACTATCTCTCCCTTTAAGCCTTTGAGAATGATATTGGTGATGATTTCAGGGTTTGCAGTAGCCCATTTGGAGCCGGCTAAGGGAGGATATTGACCAGCAATACCTAACCCATTCCCTTGATGACAAGAAGCACATCTCACCGCGAAAATCTTTTCTCCTGAGCTAATTTTTCTATCAAGACGAAGTGCTTCTTTCTCTTCAGGGGTTAATTCGACTATTTCTTTGGGAGGGTGTAGCTGAAAGTCATTGGTGGTGTGAGCAAGTTGAATAGAACAGACAAAAATGAGGCACCCAAATACGAAAACAAAGATAAGCGGTGCTTGGAGAAAACCTTTGGTAGGTTCGTGTTTGATTTGATTTAAACGAACATGCTTGTTTACCAATTCATCATCTTTCATTCCGGAAGAACGGATTTCTTCGCTCGTCTGATTTTCCTTACTCATAAGATACAATTAATCGGGAGAACTATTACTTTGCAATTCAGCTGCCGTCCACATCTGATTTGGGGCACGGTCTTTAACAGAGTTTCGAACGGACGCGACTTCCTCGGGAGAAATTGCAGAAGCCGAATTTCCCCAATCGTTTCTGATGTAGGTGAGTACATCTGCTATTTGCTGATCGTTCAAAGGGGGACCTCCTGCTTGTATCCCAAAACCAGCCATAACTCCGTTATATTTTTCGCCGTTAACTTCGATTTCCCCCATAAGACCATGGATAGATAATTTGATAAGTCTTTCTTTGTCCCCAAGCACCCAGTCAGAACCGGTCAGGGGTGGAAATGCGCCGGGAATACCCTGACCGTTAATTTGATGGCATGTGTAGCATAATCCACCACCGGCGCCTACTTTCATATATATTTCTTTGCCTGACTCCATTTGTTCAGATAACCATGAAGGAAAGGCCGTTGCGATTGTTTCAGGCTCGGCAACTGCGGAAGCAATCTCTACAGATTGGTCTTCTTCAAGAATATCGCTGAAGGCAATTTCAGGTAGTTCATAATTCTGATGTAAAGACTCAAGATAAGCTACAATTCGATTTGCTCGTAGTGATGGTTTAATAAAAATGTTGGTTTCTCCGTTAGTGATTTCTATGGAATCCACTGAAGCTTCTTTGTTTTCCTCGTAGAGAAAAGGGCTGGGCTGACAGATTGACCCTTCAACCACCGATTGAGGCATAAACAAATGTTTGTGAAGCCATTCGCTTGAATATTCGCGCATGCCAACATTTGCCAAGTCCGGGCCAACCCGATTATGGCCTAGCAAAACCTCCTCTTGAAGAATGTAGTCGCGTGGAACCGAAGGTCTTTTGCCCCACCCTCTTTCAACATCGAAGCCTGCTTCCTCGGAACGGACTTGTTGGGTGTGGCAAGTGGCACAACCGAGTGAGAGGTATTCTTTGGCTCCAAGCTGAGCAATACCTGCCATGGATTTGGGAAATAATTCAGCGTCGGGAGGTATTGAACCATCCTCTTCCAGACTCTCAGCAGTCGGCTCAAGGTCACCGTACTGGTTTGTGGCACCGACTACAAAGGCTAACCAAGCAAAGGACAAGGTCAGGAAAATATAAATGGAAAATTTAAATATATTATTCATCAGGCGGTCTTAAGATTGGCTTGACGATCGGAAGATGCAAAGGGATTTGGTACAAGGACTTTCCATAAATTGAGTACAAACACGAGCTGGGAAAATCCTAGGATGAGGAAAGCATATTCAGTTATCAGGAAATATGGCTTGACGGATTCAATCACAGTTGCCCAGGCTAGAGAAGGTTGTTGCCCTAAAACTCCATGAGTTAAACCACCAACCAAATAGGCTAGTAAAAGTGCGAAAACTCCCAAGGCGGATGTCCAAAAGTGAAAGTTTTTAGCGGCAGTTCCGATTTCCCTACCGGTAATCTGCGGAAGAATATGATAAACAATCCCAAAGATTATCATACTGAAGAAACCATAAACTCGCTGATTGAAATGAAATTCATTGATGATTGAAAATTGGGTAAGTTTAGCTACCGCTGGCAATGAAAAAATGACTCCAATATAGCTGGAAATGGTATAGGACAATGTACCGAAAATAACAAAACGTAAGGGCAAGTAATTCCATACCTTGGAGACATCCTGAAAAGCCGTGGAATGAAAATTAGTTGAGGCGACTGCAATTGGGAAGACCATTGCGATACTCATCACAGTACCGATGGCAGGAACCCACATCGGAACGGGTCCCCCCTCCAAATGATGGACCACAGACCAGGGAGCAAGCCCGGCAATGCACCAAAAACCAAAAACTGCCAGGTAGTATTTATCAATCGGACGGTTTAAAACAGAGGGTATGATATAGTAGGCACATCCTAGGGCCACGGGTGTTAACCATAACCAAATAACATTTTGGCCAAACCATATGGAAAGGATTGATTGCAGGGTTCCACGACCAGGATTAAGTTCCAATCCGCTCCATCCAAACAAAAAAAGACAGGGAAACCAAATCAGTGCAGCAATGATAAACCATTGCGGGGCGATCGTAACCTTTTGCTTGCGACTCCTGAATACCACAAAAATTATAAATGCGATGATTAAATAAGAAACAAGCAGAGCGGGCCAAACTTGTTTTGGCATTTCAAGCAGTTCGTGTCCCAACATGTGACCATCTAATATTCCGAGTAGGCCAAAGGTTATCGATAAGTTCCAAATCGCTCCGGCAAAAATGAGAAAGATTGATCCGCGAACCAGTGATTGGGACAATCTGGCAATAATCCACAAACTTACTGCAAAAATAGAATTCCCCCCCCATCCATAGACAAAAGCATTTGCCTGAGAAACTTTGATTTTACCGTATGTGAAAAATTCCAATGATGATAAGAAAAGAGGATCAGTAAGTTTAGCAGCAGCAATGTAAGCAAGCAATGCGGCGGCTAATAGCCATAAGCCTGCCGAAGCCACGAAGAAAGAGAATGCAAACCTAGCAGACTGGTCGATCTCTTGTTCTGGATTTTTCTTCACTTTCCTGTGTATTGATTGATAACTTGGGACATCACTTTTTCCATAGAGGAATTATTGTCCATATGAAAAGTATCGATTGTTAAATTGTATACTGAGTCAATCGCTTCGTGCTTGGCGATTTTCTCCATTCTGGTTTTTGTAGTTTTATTGTCCACTTCCAGAGGTTGATCTGGTTCAGTGACCGATTGAAAGATAAAAAAACCTGCAAGCAATAAAATAACAATAAGTAGCGAAAAGAAGATGTCGCAACCGTCAGCTTTGTTCAAATCAGAATCACTCATGATGGTGAAGAGAATCCAAAATCCTTGGATCCCGGATCGGAATTATTTCTGCGGATTGAGAAGTAAAACTCTTAACTACACTCCATGAACATAGACATCCAATGCCGACAAAACTGAAGAGACCCCAGATTAAATGCGTGCCTAATACTGGACGAGCTTCGTACCCTACATAGGCACCGGGAGAGATTTCACGCCCTGGAATGATGTTCCAATATAAATCGAGCAGGTGGAAAACAAGAATCCAGGAAACAATGAAGACGAGACGGGGACCGTTTACTTTATTTTGATAGAAAAGTAGATAGAGAAAAGGAAAGAAAAAGTGACCAAAAATTAGTCCCATGCTAACCCAAAACCACCCTGACTGCTCGCCAGTGTTTGGATTGATTTCTCTGATTACATACCAAAAAGTTTCTTCAGGAATATTGGCACTGTAGATGAGGAAATATTGAGAAAAGCTAATGTAGGCCCAAAAAACAGTGAATGCGAGAGACAGGCAGGCGAGGTCGTACTGGTGAGCTTGCTTGTAGATTCCATCTAAGACCCGCTTCTTGGAAGAAAGATAAAAGCAAGCAATAATCGTGACTGCAAGGGCAGATCGTATGCCCGAAGCAAAATACCAAACCCCGTACATAGTCGAAAACCATTGGTATTCAAGGCTCATAAACAAATCGAAAGCACCAAAGGTTAGGGCTAAGGCAGCTGCTGGGATACCAGCCGCAGAAATTTTCATACCCATGTGTGACCACATCGGATCACCATCTTTATCCTGATTAAAGGAGACTTTTCTAAGCCAGTAACTTAGTCCACAAAATATCCCAAAATAAGCGATAAGCCTAAGGGTAAAAAAGCCGAGGTTGAGATAACCCGCTTTTTTCTGGTGAAGCACATCTTCAGATACGGTGGTTACACTAAGTGCTTCAATTGTTTGAGCCTCAGGGTTAATCCAAGTCCAGAGTATGCCCGACTGGTCTCCGCCCACCCATCCAACAAGCAACAAAGGAAGAAGACATAAACCCAGCCAAGGAAATGCAGCGAGACCATGTTCCTGCTGTCTGCGGACTATGGGAGTCCAGCGAGAATTGAAGATCCGAAAAATCATAATTAACATCAACAGCCCAATGGCTATGCTTAACCAGAAGGATGAAGCCCAAAGCCAGCCGAGAAAAGGGCTCTTGTCTCCAGATGCCAAACCGTACAGTAAACCAATTAAACCAACTCCCAATCCGAGTAAGGTTCCGCCCAAAAGTTTGGTCTGCAAATCAAATCCTGATTCAGTATCTTCCTTAACTAGAGCACTCATTGCAATTATTTGCTTGCTGATAGAGTTTGATCGGTTGCATTGCTAACATATGACTGCAGGGCTCGTACATAAAGTACGATGGCCCATCTTTCTTTAGGTGAAAGTTTATCCTTAAGTCCTAACATAATTCCAGATGCGGAACCCATGCTGATCGCGTGAAAAATCTGGCCATCTGACCAAGGTGCCGCGGATTCTAAATAAGTGCCTGAATTTGAAGAATCCGAAAGGTTTCTGGGAGCGAGTCCAAATTGAGAAATAACACCCTGTCCATTTCCATATTCTCCATGGCAAACGGAACAATGGATACCATACCTTTCTTTGCCTAAACGCATGAGCGACATATCAACTGAAGCCTCATCAGGTATTTGTTGAACCCAGGACCCATCCTCGTTTTTACCAGTTCTAAAGGCTAAGGTGTGGAAGGAAGGCTTTTCCAAAAATACATTACTCAGTTCAACGGCGGTACCACGAATCGCGGTTCCTGGAACAGGCAGGCGATCTGCCTTTTTGTCACCAAATAAATTATTTTGTGTCTGCGACTTGAATTTGGCCTGTCTGTCCATGTCCGGAAAAACTTCTAGAGGAGTGTTTTCTGTGAAATCGCCACGGAATCCCATAATTGAGACAATAGTGACAACCAGTACGAAGAAAATCGGAATGAAAAATCTCATCTAATCAATGGGTTCGCGAATAATGTTAACAGATTTGCCACCGAGATCCTTCAAAAAAGATTCGGTTTCTTGCTCATCAAATTGAGGGTCTTCCACTTCAATAACGATCATAAACCTATCATCACCAGTCCTTCCGAAACCTTTGTGTTCAAAGATGGGGTGGTTGTGTCGAGGCAAACGGTTCAGAAAAAACATCCCAAATAAAGTTCCGAAGGCAGCGAAAAGGATGGTTAACTCATAAAAGACTGGAAACGGAAAAATTGGACTGAAATAGGGTTTGCCCCCAACAATTAGAGGATAATCAAAGGAGTTCATGTACCAAACAATAAGCATACCCGTAAAAAATCCAGTTATACCACCAGCGAGAGTAAAGCAGGGCACCTTGGATCTTGGATATCCCATCTGCCCATCCAACCCGTGGATTGGAATTGGGGTGTAACATTCCCAGTTATTGTATCCCTTATCACGGACTTTTCCTGCCGCTATATATATATCTTTGGCCGAATTAAAGGTGGCCGAGATACCATACTTAATGTCCATGACCGTACTCATAAATTATCAATGCTTACCTCCGTGTGGGTCCGCTTGGGGCATAACCGATTTTACTTCCGCCATGGGCATAAGAGGGAGGAACCTTAGAAAAAGAAGAAAGAGAACTGAAAAGAAGCCGAAAGTGCCGAAGAAAGTGAAGATGTCAACGACAGTTGGCGAGTAATATCCCCAGCTTGAAGGAAGAAAATCACGAGAGAGGGTTGTGTTAGCAATAACAAATCTTTCAAACCACATCCCGATGTTCACAAAAATAGATATTATCCAAACCAGAGGTGTATTTTCCCGAATTTTCTTAAACCAGAATAACTGCGGGCAAATAACATTACAGGAAACCATGATCCAATATGACCACCAGTAATTGCCAAAAGCACGATTGATGAAAGCAAACCCCTCGTATGGATTTGCTCCATACCAGGCAATAAAGAATTCCATGGAATAGGCATAACCAACCATACTGCCAGTCGCCAATGTAATTTTACAGATATTATCAATGTGTTTTTGAGTAATCAGATCGTGCAGTCCATACATAGCACGAACGGGAAGAAGTAGAGTGAGCACCATTCCGAATCCTGAAAAAATAGCACCAGCAACAAAATAAGGAGGAAAAATGGTCGTGTGCCAACCCGGCAAGTTGGCTACGGCGAAGTCAAAGGAAACGATAGTATGAACGGAAAGAACCAAAGGGGTGGAAAGACCTGCCAGCAGAAGGTAAGCCATTTCAAAGTTTCTCCAGTGATTGTTAGCATTTCTCCATCCCATGGAGAGGATGCCGTAAAAGTACTTTCTCCAAGTTTCCTTAGCCCGGTCACGGATGACCGCAAGATCGGGGATCATGCCCATGTACCAAAATAGTATGGAAACTGTGGCGTAGGTGGAAACGGCGAAAACATCCCATTCCAAAGGACTTCGAAATTGTGGCCATATCGCATTTGCGTTGGGAATGGGGAAAAGCCACCAAGCAAACCACACCCTGCCAACATGAAAGAGAGGGAAAATGCCGGCACAGAGCACTGCGAAAACAGTCATGGCTTCGGATGCTCGATTGATTGAAGTTCTCCACTTTTGTTTGAGTAGACAAAGAATGGCGGAAATCAAAGTTCCGGCATGTCCAATGCCAATCCAAAAAACAAAATTTACGATGGCCCAACCCCAATTAACAGGGTTGTTATTTCCCCAAACCCCAACACCAGTTGAAACAAGGTACACTAATCCCATACCTGTAAAACTGGCAATGGAAAGTGCAGTGATAAAGCACCACCACCACCAAGTTGGGGTCTTGGACTCGACGATGCCACAAATCTTTTCAGTAACCCAATGGAAGGACCTACGATTTTCTACAAGGGGGGCGTCTTTCCATGGTGCTGGCTTTATCTTAGCCAGAATAGCGGGTGCTTCAGTTTTTTCGCTAACCGTTGCCATGATCAATAGGATTGGCTCTCCATTTTAGATTTATCCTTTTTTGCAGGGTAAGCTTTGTCGCTGTATTCACGGTAGGCGTGCGGTTTTTTATTGTAATCCGGCATATTGGGGTTGGGATTACGAACTTTAGCCAGAAAAGTGGTTCGAGGACGGGTATTCAGGTATCCCAAAACAGAGTAATCCCGAGGGTTGTTCTTTAATTTACTCACTACACTTTCAGGATCACTTAAGTCTCCAAATGCAATGGCATCGGATGGACATACTTGCTGACAGGCGGTCTTGATGGTACCGTCAGGAACTTTTAAATCCTTTTCCTCCAATGTGAAATCTGCCCCGTCCTTGCCTGTTGCTAGTTTTGCTTTTCTCTGTGCATTAACCTTAACACGAATCTTAGACTCCTGAATTCTTTGAACACAGTAGGTACATTTTTCCATGACCCCCCTCATTCTTACCGTAACATCCGGATTTTTACCCATGTCGACAAGGGAATCATTTTTCTCCCCAAGAGGACCTTTGTAGAGTTCGTCGGTGTCTCTTTTATTCCAGTCGAAAAAATTGAATCTGCGCACTTTGTAGGGACAATTGTTTGCACAATAACGGGTGCCCACACAGCGATTGTATGCCATTGCGTTCAGCCCTTCTTCGTCATGGACTGTTGCATTAACAGGACAGACTGATTCACATGGAGCAGTCTCACAGTGCATACAAGCGACGCCCTGAAATGAAACTTGCACATCGGATGGCAGTTCCGCCCCTTTCCTCTCTTCTGAACTGAAGTAACGGTCTAATCGCATCCAATGCATTTCGCGCCCGCGTAATACCTGATCTTTTCCGACAATTGGAATGTTGTTTTCACTTTGGCAGGCAACCACACAGGCACTGCATCCGGTACACTGATTCAAATCGATGCTCATTCCCCATTGATGACGTCCAAAAGTTTCAGAATGTTCGTAGGTGTGGTCCGGATGTTCGTATGCTGAATTGCCTCTTGGGGTAGTACTAGCTTTAACCGCAAGACTTGCTCCCTGATCTTTACCCCACATGGGCGGTGAATGTGACTCGGAACCCATGTGCTGTGCGAAATCTTCATGCTCCGCGTAATACTTTGCATTCGTTTCCCGGACTATAGCCCTGCCTTCCATGGACCAGTGCTCCTGTACATTAGCGAGAATATGAAACTCTCCAGTGGGTTTTATGGAAGCTCCACTGCTAATGCGATTAGCATCAGAATGCAAAAGCGAACAGGTATTGAAACCGGTACCTGACCCAACTCGGCCGACGCGTGACCTGCCCTGCCCAATAGTGGATACCACGGTATAGTCCGCTAGACCTGGCTGGACATAAAGAGGTGCTGAAATTTGGTGATGATCGCCCACATCCAAAATTACAATAGGTGCTTTTTGCTTACCATCCTTGAAGACTGCGGTGTCCGGGGCAATTTGCCCATTCTTGTTAAGCATCGTGGAATCGGGCAAGAGACCAAGTTCAGGGTATTTCGCTTCTAATTTTTTGGCGAGTACAGGGCTGATAAGGATCGCGTTGTCCCAGGTCAACTTGGTGATCGGATGCGGACATTCCATCATCCACCCATTGTTGGAGAACTGGCCGTCCCAAGTATGGAAATCAGGTGTAAGCAAAACTTCCAGGGAGGATTCCGAAAGCTCGAACTTTCTCTTTTTAATCTTTAAAATTGCAGAATCTGCATCAGGGAGAGTCTTAAGAGTGGAGGGCTTGGTATTTGCGACTCCAATTTTAAGGAAATCCTCAAAATTGTCTGAGATATCTGCGTTGCTCTCGTAATATTCCTTAACGATATCGTACGATTTCTTGATATTACCGAATAAACTGGAGAGAATTTCAAGATCAGATAGAGTATCGAAAAGAGGTGCCAGTAAAGGTTGGGTGGGCACATAGGTATCATGAATCCAGGTTTCGCCCAAGTCCCAGCATTCCAGAAAATGAGATTGACCAATATGAAAATCACAAATTTGTGAGGTTTCATCAATCGCCGAACCTAACCGATATGTGGAGGAGACAGACTTGAGCAAATCGGTCCATTCAACGGATGGGCAATGATAAACCGGATTGCCACCAATAAATAGTAGGGTATCTATCTCCTTATTTTCTAATGATTCACAAAGCGATGCTAGATTTCCGGCGGTGTGATTTACTTCTAAATATTGAAGACAAGTATTTTGGTTACCTAGGGTCTGGTTAATTTTATAAGTAAGAAGATGAACCGAACCAGGCAGATGGCTGCCTGCGATGACGAGCGATTGTTTTGGGTTTATGAGTAAATCATTTGCACATTCTTGAGCCCATTTTTCATGACTTTCAAAACCTCTGGACAATTCGAAAAGGTGCTCGAGTAACTTTTTATCTTGGTTACCGGATGATTGGAGGAGATTGATGAGGATGAGGGCGGTAAAACCCTCGATTTCAGATGATGACAAGCGAAGTCGATGATCCGCAACCCCACCAGTGATGGTGAGATCAGATTCAACAGAATACAAACGGTTCATTCTTTTGGAATCTTTAGGAGAGTGGATCTTCCGGCCCTGCATAAATTGCTTTGTATTTGTGCAACTATTAGGTTCCCTGTTTCCAAGAAAATCTGAATCGAGAGATAAAACTTTTTTCGCATTCGAAAAATCGGGGAAAGTTCTGAGAGATTTCTCGGCACCGAGCATTTTAGCAAGATTTTTTTCAGGATTAAGTAAATCAACAGCTTCGAAATTAAAAATTTTAACGCCTTTGTCCTGCAGTTGGGAAAACAGGGAATTTCTGATTACAGAAGAGCTATGATTAGCGAGAACAGCAACTTGACCAAGGTTCTCTATCTTGGATAGGCTTTCGGTAATATCCGCTGATGAGTGTTTTTTCCAGCTGGAAGAAGATTCAGCTTCCTTGGTTTCACTTCGATTAATGAAGCAGCCTTGAGCCCGGTCAGGATCGTAAAGATCCAAAACACTGGCTTGAGTGTAGATGTCTGTGCTTCCTCCGCTCGATGCAAAACTCGGATTTCCTTCAATTTTCGTAGGACGGCCGTCGTGTGACTCAACAATGACAGGGATGAATCCAGCGGAAGACGGGCGGGCACTTGAATAAAAAGCGGGAATTCCGGGAATAAGTTCTTCAGGACTTTTTCCATGAGGTAAGATTGCGTGCTCCGGACGACGGCATCCCGTCATGCCTAGACCGGCCAAACCGAAGGAAGCAGCCATGACTTTAAGAAATCCTCTCCTTTGCACCCCGTCCATTAGGCTGGCACCTTCAGGAAATTCTTGATTCACCCACGAACGAAAACCGGGAGTGTCAGCCAAGTCGTCCAAGCTTTTCCAATACTGCTTGCCTTGAATTTCTTTGGAACTGGTATTTTCCCGAATCATCTGTGACAACCCGTACAACTAAGTGGTGGATTAACGCCCCAATTTTCTTTAATTTGCAAACCTGCGTGAATTTGAGCAAGGTCGTGAGATTCTCCTTCTTGATGAGGAGCATGCCAAGCTAAATTTGTTACTTCTTCCATTGGACGAAGTGATTTCTCAGGGTTGCGATGACACTCGAGGCAAAAGGACATACTCAGCGGTTCCGCATGGTGGACTACTTCCATTTGATCAATCCTGCCGTGGCATTCCACACAACTTATTCCACGATTCACATGAATTGCATGATTGAAATATACATAGTCAGGAGTTTTGTGAATTCGTACCCACGGAACCGAAGGACCGGCGGACAACAAACCATCTCCGTTGAGGTCTTCATCCTCCGAAAGTTGACCGTCTTTGTTGGTGTCTTCTCCGTAATAAGAGTTTCTTATGGGTTCTAAAAGGGGGGAATTTGCCTTTACATTTTTATGACAAGACATACAGGTGTTTGCTCCCGGGACATTGGCGTGAGAAGATGTATCCACTCCGCTGTGGCAATAACGGCAGTCAAGACCGAGTTGCCCGGCATGAAATTCGTGGTTGTATTCAACCGGTTGGGTGGGTTGATAACCAACCCGGGTGTATTTTGGAGTTGCGTAGTAAGTAATGCCCGCAGTAACTGCACCTCCAATAAAGCTAAGTGCAACAATTATTTTAACCGGGATGGTGTTCGTCCAACGAGGAAATATGTTACGCATGCTGGAATGAGATGTTGGGCGAAACTATTAAATTCGCGTGATTAAAATGTAGAAAATGAGAGGAGATCACCAAATACATTTTATAGAACTCGTTGTATTTGCCGACAATATTAAAATTTTTAAAGGGTTACTATTAATAAAACTTAATGTTAGTTATTAGGAAGTTTTCGATTGCATAAATTATTGGCCTTGAAATTGATATACATTATGATTTCTTCTAGTGAAAATCGGATCAGTTAGGTCAGACTTGGTTATAGTTGGGGGAGGTATGTCAGGAATTTGTGCTTCCATCATGGGTGCTAGGGAAGGTTACACGGTCAGTCTGATTGAAAAAAATCACTTATGGGGAGGAAGAGCCGGTATTTCCCAACGGTTTCCTCTGGGGACTGAAGCCAATAAATCTCAGGTTTATTCAAGGGATTCCGGGATAATGGACGAGTTATGGCATCAATTGTTCAAATATAATGCCGAGGGAACCTATATCGGACAGTCACGTGTACTTCACGATTGGATGGCCAAGGAAGACCGGATTCGTTGTTTCAGAAACACTGAACTGGATTCAGTTTATTTAGAAAAAGGTAAAATTCGTGCTGCAATAGCCAAGAATCATACTTTGCAGAAATCGAACGCATTTCATGGCAAATATTACATAGATTGCACGGGAATGGGAAAAATTGCCGAATTATGCGATATTCCGGGTGAAAAGGGTGTGGATAAAAAGGAAGAATTACCATCAAAAAAGAGATTTGACCCGCCCCCGGATTATCCGAGTTGTAGTTGTTTTATACGGATTGAGAAAGGCGTGGGTCATTACCCATTCGAATGCCCGGACTGGGTGAAAATTATCTGGGAGGAAAATCATTTCACTGCTCAAGTTAATTTGATGAAATCACTTCAGGAAAACCTTGCCGGTGAACACTTGCTTGAGTGGGAAGGAATCTCAAGTGAAAAAAACTTATCCCCTGAGGTGATTTCTTTGGCTGCCTGGGACTACCTTAAAAACCGTTCTTCCATTTCGGATGTAATGAAAAGTCACAAATTGGTTCACATTTCTGAAAAGGCTTTACCCATGCCTGCGTATCGTTCCAGTGGAACTATCAGGCTCGGTATAAATGATTTATTTGAAGGTAAAGAATGGTATGATTCCGTTGCTTTGGGAAGTGCTTCCATTGCGAACAGCTTTTCATTGCTTTCTTGTAATCGTGATGAATTGCCTCTTTCAAAACCTTTTGAAATTCCTTTGCGGGCAATGATTTCCAATGAATGTAAAAACTTACTCTTAGCTGGATCCAGTTCATCCGCATCGGAATTGACCTCTCGGACTTTGGGGCATCCTTCATGTGCATCCCAAATGGGTTCTGCTCTTGGAATGATTGCCTCTCTTTGCATCAGGAAGAAAAGACTTCCAAAAACTCTGGCAGACAAGTCCTACATGTCAGAAATAAGCAGGCATTTTTACCGTCGTAATCACGCTTCTAAACTGGATAATTTTGAAGATGATGATAACCTTGCCTGTAAAGCTAAGATCAAAGCTTCATCAACCCTAGAAGATTGCTTGGATCTAGAAAATAGAGTTGACCAAATCATTGAAACAAAAAGTTGTCGATTGCAGTTCCCCGTTACCACAAATATGATCCATCGGTTGTCTGTTCAATTGTTAGCCCAAGATAATCAGATTTTCACCGTGAAAATACTGGAAGGAAGTGGTTACAATAAATCTAATCCTGGGGTTTGTTTATTCTCAGGAAAAACATCATATGTGGGAAACATTAGGAAACTGAAAATTAATTGTGAACTTGAAATCGAACACCGTGCCTGGCACTTTCTTGAGTTGGAATCGGATGATAAATTTAAAGTCCCATTGTACGCAAATGGACTGGTGGGATTTGTCTTGCATGATCAAAGGAAAAAAGAGGCGGGTGAAAAAAGAAAATTTTTTTCTGAATTTGAACCCATTTTACCCCATTCCCCCCACCCCGCTGCCTCTCCGAAAATCGAGGTTACACCCAGACAACAATCATTTCTTCCCTCTAACACTTCAAACTATGGGATTCGTCCCAACCAACTTCCAAACCTTTGGGCATCCAAGCCAACTGATTTTAAATATCCGGAGTTTCTTGAGTTTGAGTGGGAGGAACTACAGAAAATTAGCGATGTGGAAATAAGTTTTGATCCTGCCTATGATTTTATTTATCCATCAAAACCTGCTTCATTCAATCAACAAAATTTCTCCTCTCTGGTTAAAGATTATCGCATCTACGCCTTGGGTGATGACGGGGCATCATCTTTGATTGCAGACATCCAAGACAATCAAGTTGCTCTACGGACGCACTCCTTTGAGCCTTTCGACGCAAAAGGACTCGAGATTGAAATCATTTCCACCCATGGCTTGGACCGTGCTCAAATCTATCAGGTCAGAATCTACGCATAGCGAAGAACTAATATTCACCTTGCATCCTCGCACATAGATATTCATATTTCTCCAAGCCTATGAGAGTTCTTGCCGTTCTTTTCCGATTGTTCAGTTTGCTTGGGGTGCTTGCCTTCAGTGGCATGTTGTGGCTCAAGTTTGATACCTTAAACAAACAGTCCTTCTCCTACCTGGATGAGATTGTTGACGATTCCTACGCAATCTTGCAATCTGAGCAGGAAGCCAAGTGGAAAGACCTGGGAGAGAAGAAATCCATCTTTAATGATACCTTCGACGCCAATGAACAAGTCGAAGATGGTGAGGAAAACAAACTTGCAGGTGCCTTGGAAGATTTAAAGGTGAGTGAAGACTCACTTTTGCGAAATGCCGATTACCGGGATCGCCTTGATCGGTTGACTAAGGAATTTGGCCCCGGGACTATGTATTGGGACTCAGAATCCGGTATCTGGCGTATCAATAAAGATGCCAAGCTTGAATCTCCGGCTGGTTTCATGGATCCCTTTGAAGATGAAACTCAGTTTCCATTAGTTGACAAGACTCTTGAGGACGGAACTATTATCAAAGGAGTTCCTCAGCATCAACGATTACGAACGGTAATTGGTATGTTTTATAAAGACCGGCATGATCGGTATACAGAGGTTTCCAAACTCCGATCCATGCTGGTTGAACGGGATCAGGAATTACGACAATATCAAAACATGTGGTCTCGCGAGAAAAAACTCAAAGATGACACCTTGGATGAATTAGCGGATACGCAAATCAAATTAAAAGGCGTGGAGGAAGATTTGCTTAATGAAAAAGAGGAGAGAGAAAAAGAAAATCAGGCATCTGAACAGCAAGTCATGGTCTTGAATAATCAAGTTGTAGATTTGGAAAATCAAAAGCAGGAAGATATCACAAAACATCTTGCTGAAGTGGATGCCATGCAAGAAGAGCATAAGCAGCAACTTTCCAAAAAGCAGGAAGAAATAAGGCTTGCAGACGCCGCTGGCTACAAACGAGGGATCGACGAGATGCTTGCTAAGCAACAGGGAGGAGAAGTTGCAGACGATGCGATCTCTGAAGAGGTCAATCCTTTTATGGTTCGGAAAAAGGATGGCGGACCTCCTGAAATGAATGAGCTCGATATGATGGCAGTTAGCCAACAAAAACAAATCTCCGATATAGGAGCTCCTTCAACCATAGCTCGCGTTGATTCCAGTTCAGGGATGCTATTACTCCCTTTTGGGATGGATCGTGGGGTTAATCAGGGAGAAGTATTTACGGTTTGGAAAGATAAGAAAGAAGCCGCCAGGATACGGGTGCAGAGTTCCCGTAAGGGTTACCTGCTTGCCTATATCCTGCCTAGATTTGGCGAACCTCAAAAATTGCGTCCTGGTGATTCGATCTACATCATTCCAGAAGAAGAACAAAATCTCTAATTATTCGATGAACCCAGTCACTTACATTCTAAAACTTTTTTTCCTATTATCCTTACTGTTTGCCCTTGGTGGATGCTTTACGGCTTCTCCCGATGATGATCGCATGCCTCAGGGGCGTCCAGCAAGCTGGGAATACAGTTTGCCCGGTGGGTTTGATCGCGGGGGATTTAACCGCTAAAGTTTACTAGGCCCAAATAACCGCGCTTTAAATGGGGGACGCCGGCTGCCTGTTTCTTGTCGCCACTCCCATAGGTAACTTAGGAGATTTTACCGATCGTGGAAAAAAAATTCTTCAAGAATGTGATCTTATCGCATGCGAAGATACCAGGGTAACAACCAAGCTGCTAGCTTACTTTGAACTGAGTAAGCCAATGATCTCCTATCGGGAGGAGAATGAAAGGAAGCAGGCTCAATTTCTCGTCGCCGAAATTACCAAAGGCAGGCGAATTGCCTTGCTATCAGATGCAGGTTACCCGGGAATCAGCGATCCTGGTTTTCGTGTGGTGCGAGAATGCAGGAAAAATAATCTTGAAGTGATTCCCATTCCGGGTCCTAATGCGGCAATCACTGCCTTGGCTGCTTCCGGTTTGCCTACCCATCGCTTTCTTTTCCTTGGTTTTCCTCCAAAAAGAAAAGTCGCATTCGAAAATTTACTACAAAAATGGGAGGAGTTTGACGGCTCCCTTTTATTTTATCAGTCCAAATATAAAATGGAATCGACTTTCGAAGTCTTGCAAAAAGTTTATGGAGAGGGTCGGTTTCTCGCAGTGGCCCGAGAGTTAACCAAACTCCATGAAAGTATTGAAGTTGGGACCATCTCTTCCGTTTGGCAAAAATCTCAGGACTCCAGTAAAAAAGGAGAATTTACTTTAGTCCTTGCTCCCCGTGATTTTGTTTTATGAACGACAAGAAAGATGAGCTTAAAGTGGCGGTTATAGATGTCGGTTCGAATTCCACCAAAATTCTGGTTGCCAAATTTGATTCGCAGGGCTCCCCCTCGCCTGTCATAGAAAAAAGTTTTCCCTGCCGATTACTTAATGCGGAATCCCAAAAGCTAGGGCTGATCTTACCCAGGCAATTGGAACAAATAGGTTATGTTTTAGGGATATTATTATGTATTTCGAGGGAGCATGCGAGTGACCATCTTATCCTCGTAGCAACAGAGGCTTTTCGCAGAGCGGGTAACCGGGATGAGGTTGCCAAGCACATCGAGAAGGAATTTGGTCACAAGCTACATATATTAAGCGGACTGCAAGAGGCCGAACTGATTGCTGAGGGCGTAAACAGTGATCCGTTGATACAAGTAGAAAAACACCTGCAGGTTTTTGATCTTGGAGGTGGCAGCTTGGAGATAATCGAGAGCATCAATGGCCGAACCATTTTCACCAGAAGTTTACCTCTTGGTTTTCTTGCCCTAGCCGAAAGTATTAATTTTCAGCGGGATAATGCAGTAGATGATGATCTGAAAAAAGCACTCAGGGAAACCATTTTCAACATCTTCATGGAAACAGGGTTATCCAGGACAGGCAAAGCAAAATTAATTGGTCTCGGTGGGGCAATCTACTACATAAGAAAAATTATCGTTTCTCGCACGGGTCAACAGGTTGGTCAATGCACCCATTTTTCACTGGATGAAATCTCTGCTTTGGCTGATGAATTTTGTACGATGTCACTGAATGAAAGAAGTTCTGCGTTTCCTGCTTTGCCACCTGATCGAGCTGATGTTTTCCCCCTCGTTTGTCTGGTTATTGAACAACTTATGACATACTTGAGAAAGGAATGCTTCCGTTATTCCACCCGTAATCTGAGATATGGGGTTGCATCCAGGGTGGAGAAAACGAAAGGTTCAGCAGTTTTTTCTCCCTAATAGGCGATACTCGTAAGGGCGGAGTTTCGCTTTGCTATTCGATATCGGTGGATTAGGTATAATGGTTTGCTGGTTTTCCCATCCCAAAGGTAGTGCCATTTCGGAATCGCATGGGTGAGGGTTGCATAAAAATAAAAACTCTTCCCGTTCCTGTTTATGTCTGATGGTAAGGTTGAAAATGTCGCGGGTTTGGAGCTCATTTTCAGAATAATCGCAGAGATTAAAAGTTTTTGGTCGAGTGAATAAACCTCGTTTTGACTGCCTGAATTCAATGACTTCACAAACTGCCTTATTCACATTTTGATATTTCTTAAGCCTGTGATAATCAAGGGCATTGACATCTCCCTTTTGATAAGTGTTGCGAATCCCTCTTTTGCTTCTCAGGAAATCCTGTCCGGCCGTAATCATTGGGATTCCAGGCGAAAGGAGCAGAATGATCATGGCAAGCGTTGCCTGGGAAGTGGCACTTTCATCAGGATACATGCCCCCCGATTCGCAGTCGCTGCAGAGACGGTCGATGAAGGCAAAGTCATCATGCGACTCAATGTATTGAAGGGATTGCCAAGGGTAAAAATTTTCTGGATCAAGCTTTCCCTGTAAAAGGGCGTAAATTTTTCGCATATCCTTACCTTCCCTCACAAAAGAGAGCAGGGATTCCCGGCATCGGTCGCTCCACAGCGAATAACCTGTTTGATTCATTTTTTCAGGTAACCTTCCCCTAAAACTCCAAGGCTCTGCAATAAGGATAATTTTTGGATTTAATTTTCTTAATTCAAATTCAATCTCGGCAAGCAATTCGATTCCCAGTAATTCAGCCAAGTCGAAGCGAAAGCCATCCACCTGATAGTTCAATACCCAATATTTCAGGCTATCAATAATCATTTTTTTGACGGGTTCTGCATTGCAATAAAGGTCGTTCCCACAGCCGCTGTAGTTGGTTAGTCTACCCAATTCGTCGGTTGAAAGATAAAGTTCCCGGTCTAAGTTCAGCAAGTGATTGGGGATTCCGACATGATTGTACACAACATCAAGAATGACAGCCAGGTTTGCCTCGTGGAAAGCAGAAAACAGTTCCTTGCATTCCTTAGAGGCTATTTCAGGATTTGAGGCGTAATCAGATGCCGGAGAGAAAAAATTGACCGGCATGTATCCCCAATGGTATTCACTCTTCGATCTGGAATCGAATTGGTAAACCGGTTGCAATTCAACGGCATTCACTCCCATTTTACGAAGGTAGCAATCCTCGGACTTCAACCACTTAGCGAGTCCACGGAATCCCCTCCTTTCCGACTCAGATAACTCAAATGGAGCATATTTCAAAAGATCGCGAATATGACCTTCCATGATTACTAAGTCCTGTGGCTCCGGAGTGATAAAGGAATTAACGAAGTTTGATCCCGAATTTGTAGCATTACAGGTGAGAATTCCGGGACCTTCGCGACCCGTACAGCCTTTGGCATATGGGTCTAAAACCCACTTGGTAAATGGCTTCGATTCAGGGTGCCCGTTTTTATGGATCACCTCGTAATGATAATAAAGATACTCCACCGACTTATCTATAATAGTTTCCCAAACCCCGTCTTCTCCCAGACTCATCGAATAGGTCACTGCCATGGATGGGGATTTTGCTTGGTTCAACAGATGCAGGACGACCCGTTCTACCCTTGGGGCAAAAAGCCTGAATGTTCGAGTATTTCCATTTTTGGAATAGCCGAGATTTTCGGGTCGTAAGGACAACCACTTTCTTACGGGTATCGAATTATCCTCCTCAATAAGACGAAAAGAAAAAATATCATCACCAGTTCTTCGTAAATCAAAAACGAAATTTGCAGCCCCTGGGACCAATTCTTCCTGGGAAGGGAAAAAGTCTGGCGGACCATACCATTGGTTAAAAGAGGATTTGAATTTAAATGAAAAATGATCCTTTATTGGGAGAAGATTGAGGTTAACTGAGCATACCAGGTAACCCTCTTCGTCTGGAATTAACTGCCATTTTTTATCATATTTTCCATTTTGCAGCCAGTTATTAAAGTCACAGGCCACAAACCATTCGGGTTGGTTTTCAACATCTGGTACGGCAACGAAGGGGTCAGCCGTGAATTCCACAATATTTGCATAGATGGCATACCCGGCGAGTCTGGCTCTTTGTTTTTTGTCCAAAAGATGAAAGTCGGTACCGAGAAGTCCTGCCTCTTCAACTAAATCCTCAGGCAGGCGACTCCCCATCCAGTCTTTTTCCAAAAAGACTAAACCCTCACCGTTTTTCCCGGTCCATACTTTACCTCCACGCAAATACACCAAAGGCTCATTAGGGTAATTCTTATCACCCGCCAATCGAAAAATTTTGCGACATTTAAGATTTTTCCTATTCAATATTAGAGATGTCTGGATCTAAGGAAAAAATCTTGGTTGCCCTCTCCGGAGGGGTTGATAGTGCTGTCGCCGCCATGATTCTCGTGGATTCTGGATATGAGATTGAGGCGGTGTATGTCAAGACCTGGGACCACGAGAAAGACATACTTGGTGAATGTCCTGGTGCTCAGGACTTGAGGGATGCCCGAGAAGTGGCAAAAAAACTTGGGGTTCCTTTTCGTATTCTTAACTTAATTGATTTCTACCATCATCATGTCGTCAATCCCATGGTTCAGGGCTACGCCAATGGTATCACTCCCAACCCGGATGTCTTGTGTAACCGGGAAATGAAGTTTGGGGCCCTGCTTCAATATGCCCTGAAAGAAGGCTTTGAGGCCTTGGCCACTGGGCATTACTGCCGAAGGGTTGTCTCCGTTGACGGGCGAGTGCAATTATGGGAAGGGCTCGACAAAAACAAGGACCAGTCCTATTTCTTATCGCGAATTACTCAGGAACAGCTTATACATGCAAGATTTCCTTTGGGGGGAATGGATAAAATGAAAGTGCGTGATCTTGCCCAGAGGAATCACTTACCCGTTGCTAATAAGAAAGACAGTCAGGGGATTTGTTTCTTGGGAAAGGTGAAGGTTCCGGAATTTCTATCAAATTTCATCGAAGACCAGCCTGGCGAAATCGTTACCCTTAAAGGGGAGATTGTCGGAAGACATAAAGGCCTTCATCGCTACACCCTTGGACAACGGCGAGGAATCGGAGTTCCCTCCAACGCGGACTTTGAAAACTATGTGGTTACAGGTAAGGATCAATCTGCAAATCGACTTATTGTTGCCTTTGAAAACACGAAAGAATCTACCCTTTGGAGCCGCACCTATGAAATTTCTGCCTTGTCTTTTCTTGAAGAGCCGGAGTTGTCCTTGCCTCTTACCCTTCTGGCAAAACCCCGCTACCGCGATTCATCGACTCCTGTTCTTTTGGAGAGTATGAATCATGGAAACGCCAAAATTAACTTTTTTGAACCGCAGCGAGCCATAACACCGGGACAGGTACTGGCACTCTACCGGGGAGAGCAATTAATCGGATCAGGGATTTATTCATTACAAGAGTATGGACGGGCCTCCCTTTCCGCTTGATTATGCCAAGATTTCTGCAATAGGATTTTATTTTTATGCGACTTAGGATTTCCAAAAGCACACGAGCCAAACTACCGATTCCCGAAGATGAGGCGCCGCTCAAAACCGCTGAAAAACTTGAAGAGTATTTGCAGTCTGCCATTTCCTTTTTGCAGACCCAGGAAGCCGTCCTTGAGGAAATTTTAAAAATCCTTGAGAAAATTGCTGAACTCGGGCCGACTATGAAAGCGGATGTAATCCGTAATGTCTCACAAAAGCAGGAAGAAAGTTCAAAGCAGAGGTTTAAACAACTTCGGCGAGAACTTAAAAGATTGGCCAAACTGAAATTCAATCAGAAACCATTGTTTAGCAATGAGGATAGCGACACTTCTTTTAAATTATTTAAGAAAGCAGGACCCAGTGCTCCCAATATCCGTCAACCTCCAGCCAAAAAATACCTCGAACCGGTAAAAGTAATTAAAAAAGAACTAAATTCAGATGCCCTGAGCAAGTCTTTGCAAGCGATGCAGGAAATGCTTGGTCAAACAGACGCTGCCCAGAGCGATTTGCAGACTAGTTTTACTGCTTTGGCCAAAGAACCCGATTCGGGGAAAAAGCTAAATTTCATAGAGGAGCGTGTTAAGACATGGGTTTCGGAGGTCATTGAAGGTCAAGATGGGCTCTCGGTCCAGGCTCATCTTTTAACGAGGCGCGTGGACGGCTTGATCGATGGAACTTCTTTGGATCCAGAGTGAGAACTAATCCCTCACCCCCGTCCGATGAGGGAAAGGGAAATCCCAAGCCTTTTCTGGGTATTCACTACATCAATTGTGGAGTCTACGGAAGGATTTATAAAAACAAAAAGGGAGATGCCTATGTAGGCCATTGCCCGCGATGCCTGCATTCGGTTCGTATAAGGATTGGTCCTGGAGGAAGTGGCCATCGTTTTTTTAAATGCTTCTGTCCCTAAATGACAAAAGCATCCCCTTCTCAAACCACAATTTTAGCCAAAATTGTACCCGGGTATGGGATTGCCTCAGGGAAAACAAAAGATTCTCGATTTCCGTCTGGCACTTTGGCCCTGCAAATGCCTTTTTTTGAATCTTTCGACTTTGATACAATCATTCCATCAAGGTACATTAAATCTCGATATTAGCCCTTATTCCTACGATTTAGGGAGACCCTCTTTTTCTTTTTCGGATATCAAATGGAGTAAAGATTTACCGCCTGAAAATTTCTCCTTTTTTGCCTGCAGTCTTATCAATCCATTGGATAAAAACAAGAAGGTGTATCCAAGTTTTGTTTATTGGCCTCATCCCTCAACTAAGCCTGGTTTTGAACAACCATCAGGTGTGCTGGAAATCTTGGCCCCTTACATTCCTGAATTACACTACGGGATGTCCCTCGTAATTAAATCTAGACCAAACATAATAACTTTCGAAGAAAAAGCTTCTATGACTGGATGAAGCGGGCGGTAACTTTTTTCAGCTTTTCCTTGTTTTCGTTCGTGTAAGACAATACAGAGTTATTTCAATACCAATGGAAAATCTTAGTTTTGCTACCCGCTGGAATGTCGACGAGGTCGATTCCAACTACATTAAGTGGTTAAAGGAACCCGCTTCCCTTAACGCTTCCTGGAGAATTTTCTTCGAAGGCTTTCACCTTGGATCTGACCAAGCAGAGGCACCGGCAAATAATGGGACTCCTCCGAAAGAAGTTGCGAAATCCGCTCCGTCCGTTACGGAAGATGCGATCGAGAAACACGCCCGTCTTTACGGGGCGATCTACTCATTTCGTGACATTGGTCACACCCAGGGAACTTTTGATCCTCTTAAGGAAATGGTGGAAGAAAACCCGAGGCTCAGCCTTGAACGACTAGGCCTTGATTCCACCGATATGCAGGAAGTCCGTTTTACCGGCAACTACCTGGGTGGTGTCGGGATGAAAGTGGGTGAAATTTTGGAGCGCCTCCAGAAAACTTACTGCGGGAATGTTGGAGTTGAGTATTTGCACCTGCAGGCAACGGAAAAAAGACGGTGGATCCAGTCAAAGATTGAGCCCAATGACAACCAGCCCAATTTCCCGCATGATGAAAAATTAAGGATCCTTCGCAAAATCATCCAGGCAGAAGAATTCGAGAATTTTCTGCATACCCGATATGTGGGACAGAAAAGATTTTCCCTTGAGGGAGGAGAATCTCTCATCACCTCCCTCGACTCAATTTTCCAAAAATGTCCGGATGAAGGGG
The DNA here is from genome assembly GCA_902612125.1 of uncultured Verrucomicrobiota bacterium. Taxonomy (GTDB): domain Bacteria; phylum Verrucomicrobiota; class Verrucomicrobiia; order Opitutales; family Seribacteraceae; genus Seribacter. Next base: position 22,044 of record CACMBV010000014.1, on the reverse strand, counting down.
TGGAAGAGATTGTTATGGGTATGGCCCATCGAGGCAGGCTAAATGTTCTGGCCAATGTGATGGGCAAATCCCATGAGTTTATCTTCCGGGAATTTTCAGAGAATTTTGTGCCCGACGGAGCCCATGGTAGCGGGGATGTTAAATATCACCTTGGATACGAATCAGCACGGACCACCGCCAGTGGACAGCAGGTCGTGATCCACCTCTCCCCCAACCCAAGTCATCTGGAAGCAGTCAATGGCGTGGTGGAGGGCAAAGCACGGGCAAGGCAAAGACTTCGTGGCGATACTGAACGCCGGCGGGTCTTACCGATCCTGGTTCATGGCGATGCTGCCATGGCCGGCCAGGGAGTGGTGGCTGAAGTTTTTAATTTTTCGAAATTGCCTGGTTACCGTACCGGAGGAACCATACATGTGGTGGTCAATAATCAGATCGGCTTCACCACTGATCCCACGGATGCACGCTCTAGTCTTTACTGCACGGATGTGGCCAAGATCGTTGAAGCCCCCATCTTTCATGTGAACGGAAACGATCCCCTTGCCGTGGCGATGGTCTCGGAGCTTGCTCTTGCCTACCGTCAGAAGTTTCAGGAAGATGTGGTGGTTGATATTAATTGCTATCGAAAGCATGGTCACAATGAAGCGGATGATCCAGCTTTTACCCAACCGATCCTTTATCACAGAATTAAACAGATGCCATCGATCTCAAGCATTTTGACCGAACAAATGGTAAAAGCTGGAGATTTAAACCAGAAAGAGTCGGATGAGATTCATCAACGACTCCGCCGTCAATTGGATGCCACCCTTGAAAAGGTAAGGACGGTTAAGAAATCGAGCACCTTCGAAGGTTCGGTTGCCATTCGTCAAATTCCATACGATTTCGCCCCCGTCGAAACCGCAGTGGCGAAGAAAGAATTGGAAAAAGTTGCCGAAGCGTTAACCCGTTTTCCTGATGGATTCAATTTAAATCCAAAAATTAAGCGACAAATTGAGGTCAAAGCCAAAAATTTTAAGAGTGGGCGTGGAATCGACTGGGCCATGGCGGAGCAATTGGCCTTCGGTTCATTAATGCTTGAGGGGACTCCGGTAAGACTTTCCGGGCAGGATAGTGAACGCGGTACTTTCAGTCACCGTCATGCTGCCTGGTATGATTCGAATGATCGTTCCCGCCATGTTCCTCTGCTTGAAATGGAAGACCGCAAAGGTAAGTTTTGCGTCTACAATTCTCTGCTCTCTGAGGCTGCTGTTCTGGCCTTTGATTATGGCTATTCTTTAGATTACCCTAGTATGCTGGCCATTTGGGAAGCTCAATTTGGGGATTTTGCGAATGGTGCTCAAGTGATCATTGATCAGTTCATCATGAGTGGGGAGGACAAATGGGGAGCGGTTTCTGACTTGGTTTTGTTGTTGCCCCACGGATTTGAAGGACAAGGGCCCGAGCACAGTTCGGCCCGCCTTGAAAGGTTTCTACAAGGTTGTGCGGAGGATAATGTGACGGTGGCCAATATTTCGACTCCCGCTCAATATTTTCATGCCCTCCGTCGCCAGAAAATTAAGGAGTATGCCAAACCACTGATCGTGATGGCTCCCAAAAGCCTTCTTAGGCACAAACTGTGCGTTTCGGAATTGAAAGAGTTCACTAGCGGCGGGTTCGAAGAGTTAATCCCCGATCCCACTTCACCCAAAAACCCACATACACTGGTCCTGTGTTCCGGGAAAATTTATTATGATCTTCTGGAAGCGAGGGAGGCAATCCGTTCTCCTAAAGCTTCGATTATACGGGTCGAGCAATTTTACCCTTTTCATGCCGATAAACTTCGAGAACTTTTTAAACCGTACTCCAAGATCGAGCGATTAGTGTGGTGTCAGGAGGAACCGCAAAACATGGGAGCATGGTCTTTTCTTTCCCCGATCATTGAAAATGTACTCGAAATAAGACCTCAATTCGTAGGACGTTCCGCTACTGCCAGTCCCGCAACGGGATCACTTACCTTGCACAAACGAGAGCAAGCAGAACTTATTGCGGACGCCCTTGGCTCATCGGATTCCCAGAAAAAATAAATATAGAAAACGATATTTTTACTATGCCAAAAGAAGTTATTATTCCCGCACTCGGGGAATCCATCACCTCCGGAATACTTTCCAGCTGGAAAGTACAAGATGGTTCGTATGTTGTTCTCGACCAGCCGATTTATGAACTGGAAACCGACAAAATTACTCAAGAAGGTCTGGCTGATGTATCCGGGATTATTAATTTTCTAGCTCAGGAGGGCGATGAAGTGGAGATTGGAGCCACCATTGCCACCATTGATGAGTCCGCTGAACCTACCACTTCCCCTGAAGCCGCCGATAAGGTGGAAGAAACATCCCCCCCACCTACACCACCAGAACCCCAGAAAGAGGTTGCCGAGGTCAGGGAGCCGCCCGAGGCAGATGAGACAAAAACCGTACCTGTTCCCTCGGCTGAGTCTCCTAAACCCGAGAAAGCTCAGCAACACTCACCGGCGGTGAGAAAATTATTGGATGAAACCGGAATTGATCCATCCACCTTGACGGGAACTGGTAAGGACGGTCGGATTACCAAGGGAGATGTGTTGAAGGCTCAAACTCAACCTGCCCAAAATTCATTGCCTGAAAATCCAGTTTCCGTACCTCCCTCCGTCGCTATGGAAACTCCTTCTGCAGGAGACCGAGTTACCCGTCGGCCACTAACCCCGATTCGTCGCAAGATTGCTTCCCGATTAGTCGAGGCACAACAGACTGCTGCCATACTTTCCACTTTTAACGAGGTCGATTTGTCCGCAGTCATGGCTCTTAGGAAGGCTCACCAGGATTCCTTCGTCAAAGCAAATGGAGTTAAACTGGGCTTCATGTCTTTTTTTGTTAAAGCGGTGGTGCATGCGTTAAAAGCCGTACCCGGGCTCAATGTAAGAATCGAAGGTGATCATCTGGTTGAGCATCACTATTACGACATCGGAGTGGCAGTGGGTACCGAAAAGGGGTTGGTGGTCCCTGTGCTTCGTGACTGTGAACAGATGAGTTTTGCGGAAATCGAACAAGGGATCATCGGCTACGCCGAAAAAGCCAGATCCGGTGGAATCACCCTCGCGGACATGCAGGGCGGTTGTTTTACGATTACCAATGGAGGAATCTATGGATCCTTGCTTTCCACGCCCATTATCAACCCTCCGCAAAGTGGAATCCTGGGGATGCACTCGATTCAGAAACGTCCTGTCGTTCACAATGGAGAGATTGTGGCCCGTCCAATGATGTACCTTGCCCTTTCCTATGATCACCGAGTGGTCGACGGCAAGGAAGCCGTCACCTTTTTGGTGAAGATTAAGGAGGCAATCGAGGAACCCGCCCGCCTGGCATTGGGAATCTAACCTATGAGTGGACAAAATAGTTTTGATGTCATTGTGATTGGAGCCGGCCCGGGTGGATATGTCTGTGCCATACGCTGTGCCCAGTTGGGACTGAAAACGGCACTGGTTGAAAAGAATCCAAGGCTCGGTGGCACCTGTCTCAATGTTGGGTGCATACCCAGTAAGGCTTTACTTCACTCCACGGAGATTTTTCATGAGATTAAGGAACATGCTTCTTCTCATGGAATCATTTATAAGGGGTTGCAGTATGACCTGTCCGTCCTGATGAAAAAAAAGGATGGAGTGGTCAATCAACTTGGCAAAGGAGTTCGTTCATTGGTAACCAAAAAAGGGGTTATCTGCCTCGAGGGCACTGCCTGTATTCTTGGCACGGGAAGTATTCAGGTTAAGGATGGAAAATCTGCCGGTAGCTACGAAGCAAAAGAAATTGTTATCGCAACCGGATCCAAGCCGATCGAATTACCCTTTTTGCCGTACGATGGTAAATGTATCGTTCACAGCGATCACGGAATCGCCTTTGATGAAGTTCCTTCCAAGATGGCGGTGGTTGGAGCTGGTGCTATTGGCCTGGAACTCGGATGTGTCTGGTCTCGATTGGGTGCCGAGGTGGAAGTTATTGAGTTTCTCCCGGAGATTTGTCCACAATTGGATCCTGAAATGTCCAAAGTTGCCCGGAAAATATTTGTAAAACAGGGACTTACTTTCCGGTTATCGACCAAGGTTACATCCGCAAAAATTGAGGAAAATAAAGCCACGCTCACTTTAGAATCTGAAAAAGGTACCGATGAACTACCTGTCGACCGCGTACTGGTGGCGGTCGGGCGAGGTCCATCCACCGATGGATTGGGTCTACCCGAAGCTGGAATTGCCATGGACGAGCGTGGCCGTGTGAAGGTGGATCATGCTTTTAACACCAACCTGTCAGGTGTTCGAGCAGTTGGAGACGTAATTCATGGGCCTATGCTCGCCCACAAGGCGGAAGAGGACGGAGTTGCCTGTGCTGAGATCATTGCGGGTCAGAGCGGGCATGTTAATTACGGCATGGTGCCGGGAGTCATCTATGTGGATCCAGAAATCGCCAATGTAGGATTATCTGAAACCCAGGCCAAAGAAAAAGGTCTGAATGTACGTTGCGGTTCCTTTCCGATGGCGGCCAACGGCCGGGCACTTGCGACCGGGGCGACGGATGGCATGGTCAAGGTCGTGGCCGATGCAGAAACTGACAGGCTACTGGGCATACAGGTCATAGCCCGCGGGGCTTCCGAATTAATCGCCTCGGCCGTCGCCCATATGGAATATGGTGGGTCAGCGGAAGACTTGGCTCGCACTATTCATGCCCACCCCACCCTATCGGAATCGCTCAAGGAAGCGGCCCTGAGTTCGGACGGGCGAGGGTTGCACAGTCTTTAGGGCAACAACTCATCCAGAGGAATGGATTTTCTCTTTTCCTCAGGGTCTAGTTGCCAGGCTTGTGATATCCTAAATTGGTAATTTTCACCGCTAGGTAATGGTGAGACCGTTCCTTTTACGATCAGGGTTTCAGATGATTTATTCGATAACCGTATTTCATAAACGCCTGGGGTTAATTTAAAACTACGGTTCTTATTGGGCCAGTTTGCTCTCTTGAAGCGAATTTCATTACCTGAACTACCAGCGAGTGATAAAATTTTACCAAGGGAATCGCCTTTTTCATTGAAGATAAAACTAACTTCCGGGCTTTGAAGTACTGACTTCCAATTTATCTTCCTTTGAGGAATCGATAGAGCAGTGGAACTAAATGACTTTTCCTCGTTGGTCATTTCTTTTCCGCTACCCTCTTCGGGTATTGGTACTGAGCGGTTGGTGGGAGGATTTGCTACGGGGTCTTTTGGGAAAGAGGGTGAGGAGAAAGCATCCGCAAGGGAAGTTTTTGGAGCTTCCTTTTGCACCAGTTGAGATACTGTGGAGGAATCAGCAAAACCTGCATCGCTATCGATAATCCTCTTGATTAATTCCTTCCCGTCAGGCAACTGCTCGATCGTTTGTTGTTCCAATTCCTTGATCGTTTCGCTTGTGCGTGAGGCCAAGGCTTCATTGGCACTGGCATTTATCGATTCCTGCAAAGACAATTCAGTCTTCGCGGGCAGGATATCAGAAGCCTTAAATTTGGCAGGAGGGGTTACCGAGGAATTCTGATCAGCAGCTTTCTCTAAGGTTTTATCTTCAACTTCCGAGGTTGAGGTACTCGTTGCATCAGTTTTTCCCTCACTCTCCATTTCTGGATTGCCAAAGTAAGCGACTAGGGCAGCAACCAAAGCCGCGGCTAAGGGGGCCCAGTAGATTAATTTTAAATTTTTGGGTGGTGTTTGTTTTGACATGTCTTTTTCCTCTTTGTCCAAGGTGTTTTGCTCTGATTTCTTTTTTTCTAAAAGTGATTTAATTTCGGATCTTTGTTGAATGGAAAGTTGTTCACCCTTGTCAGCATGACTGAATTCAGCTTCGCTTGTCAGGGAATCCTCGACCAGTCCGATCACTTGCCCGAGCCTAATTTTTTGGCTCTGCCAGGAAGAATTTTCCCTGCACAATTTTTCCACCTCGAACGCTTCTTCTTCGTCACATTCTCCCAGTAAATAGCCAAGAATTCTGTTTTCGATTTCTTTTTCGTTCATTGGATGATTTCTTCCGCTTTAAGGTCGTTAACCAGATTTAGCAATAGGTGTTGAAGCTTGGCACCTACATTCTCTACGGTTAGTCCGGTTTTTTGGGATATTTCCAGGTAATTTAATTGCCCTTTAAATTTCATTCTAAGCAGGTTTCTCGCGTCTTCTGGCAAAAGGGAAATAAAATGTATCACACGATTGATTTTTTCAGATTTCTCTAGTCTCTCATTTGGACTGTTTGCATCATTTGAATCGTTTAGCTTGCCGGCGAAAAAATCGAGTTGTTTTTCTTCTTCCTCTTTATGCTTTCGTTGATTTTTACGCAGATGATTGACACAGAGGTTCCGAACTGTGCGGTAAAGCCATGCTTTGGGCTGCACGATTGTCTCCTCTTGGAGGATCATCTTCTTAAAGGCCTCCTGCACCTGATCTTTGGCAACTTCCCGTTCCCGCAAGATTTGGTAAGCATAAGCAATCAGTGGTTCTTCGAGTTCTTGGAAACTTTTTTCAAATTCTTTGATCTGATCCGGGCTCACGAATGCAAATTAATTTCATGACATATGGTTGGACGCAACTCACTGCCAATACTTTGATATTTTTCTTTACTCATTGATCAAGGCGGATACTCGTTCAAATCCGATCCGAAGGGTCTCTGCCGGGTCTTTACTCCACCACTCTTCATTGAATAATTCAAGGCTAACGGTTCTATCATATCCCATATTTTTTAGAATCTGGATCTCCCTCCGCAGATTGATTTGACCATCCCCTGGCATGACCCGATCCCGATCAGTCTGGGTCAGGACTGCTTTACGCGGGTCAGCATCATCGATATGATAATGACTTATTCGATCGAGGGGAATTGCGAGGAGATCTTCTTGCGTGGATACGCTGTTCCAGTTGTGAAAAGCATCGAGAATCAGGGTGGCGTCGGGATCATCCGCTTCCTCTACGATTTCCCATGCACGCTTTAGAGTGTGAACGGATTTGAAAAAACTGATGTATTCAAAAGTGGGCCGAATGCCCTCCTCCCGTCCAATTTGCAGGAGTTCTTTATACCTGCCCGCCAGATGGGAAGTTTCAGGATTTTCAAGTGGAGGGGTGGCTACGATAAACGGGGCTCCCAACCTTGCACCCAGGGCGAAACGTCTTCTCGCCTCATCGAGCACCAATTGATGTTCCCAGCCTTCAAAATCTCCCCACTGGCGCATGGCAATAACTGAGGGCACGATCAATCCATGGTCATCCAAGGCCCGGCTGATTTCGCCAACCTCTCCTCCCCGGGCCACAAATTCCCAGACATCATTTAGCCAAAGTTCAATCCCTTCGTAACCCGCCTCACCCGCTAATTTAATTTTCTCCAGGAGTGGAACGGGTTTAATCGTGCTGGTATTTAAACATATTTTCATAAGTTTTTTTTAAAAGATTTGTAGTCTAGCCCTAATTCAACCTTCTGACGAAGCAAGGGTTTTTACCCAAACGGTTTGATGTCAACGCTGTAGACTTGCCCCCAGAATTGCCTGAGCAAGGCCGTTGCAGTAGGGCCGAGAATGGTAGTGTAAGCTCCCTTGCTGGCTCCATTTCCGAAAAACAGCAGGCATGTCACCGCAAGACCAGTGGTACCAGGTTTCAAAATTGTTTTCTCCGTGATAAACTGACCATAGGGGTAAGCAGGCGTCAATCATAAGGGTGTGCACGCGGGTGCCCCCGAATATTCCTGCCAAAATATTTTGGGCCCATTCATCCTCAATTTTTTTGATCTGCAAAGACCTCCGACTGATTCCTGATTCGGATTTGATTGAGGATTCCTTAACGAAATCCATCTTTTGGAGAGAAATTATCCATGCAGGAGATTCATTCATCAGTTGAGCATATTGTCGGAGTCTTTTTTGGGGATGGTTGGCCGGTCGGCAGCCCCGTAATTTCCAATCCTTTTGTGTGGAATAAATCTCGTCCGGATTGAGTCCCGCCTGCCAGGCTTCGAGGGGAAAAAGCTGGCTAATACGAGCCATAGGGGTTCGATTCCGACGGTATCCCAGAACTTCGATAAACCACTGGTGGCAAGCATCCTTCCATTTTGCATTTTTTAGTCTTGTTTCAGCATGCTGGCATTTCTGATACCATCTTTTTCGGGCCCAATTTCTGGATTCATCCCAGCTTTGTGGAAAATGATCCGGTATCATCGATTTTGCAGAAAGGTCGGCCAGTTTTTCCATCGCTACCTCTTCCGCATATTCCTCCAAGCTTTGAAAAAGAAAGGGTAGTAGGACCAGGGTGGGAATTCTTTCATTCTTTTCACTTAGTGCCCGGCTGGCTTTTCCCTTGGTTGGAAAGAGCACCACATGTAAAATGACGCGTGCATAGGCAGGATCCTGATCATGCCCGTGTGCCTTCCAATCTTTTTCCTCAAAATGAACTTCGATGTCTCCAGCAAGTTCTTGGCCCTCAATGGAGATTCTCGCTTCCTTAAAGTCTGGGCCTTCTTCGGCAAGGTTCCATTTGCCGAAATCAATGATTTTCAAAGATTTTCCTCCGGTGGTATGGAGATCGTTGGTCATAAAATCGCCATTTTTCCAGAGTTGCTGAATCAATTTTTCCTCGACTGAAAATGTTCCATAGAGACCGGGAGCCTCCGCTATTTCTATCTGATCACTCATCGGGGAAAGGGATTCGGTTTTCAAATTTCTGTTGGTTCTTTTTGGGTACACCCCTCAAATTTCTGGTTGTGGATATGGCATTATCCAATTTTTTGAGCAGTTCCTCAACCCGCATGACCGCGGCTCCATGAGTGTAGGCACAATTGCGGATCAGGTTATCATTGGTACCCACGGTTATATGTTGAGGAAATTCCGCCGCTATTAGCATTCTTTCGATCACCCCGTCCGCACCTTGAGATGATGAAGAGTAAATGATTGAGTATTCTGAATTACCCTGATGTTTGGATAGAGAAGTTTTCCCACCCCGCCCGTCAAAAACCACGGTTAGAAGGCAGTTCTCTCTTGCCTGCAAGGGTTCAAGCATACGAAGCAGGTCAGCCCTGGCCACCTGTCGGTCTCTCTCCATCGACTTGGCTAGGGTAGGTATTGCATAAAGGGCGTTGTTCCCATCAATGATCAGATGTTCTTGCATTTTTTTTATTTCTTTCGGTTAAATGCGTCCGTGTACCCTTTTATAATTTCGCATGCAGAGCAACTCATTTGCTCGAATAAAAACTTATGAGCCCCGTTTTTTTATTTCCCGGACAAGGGTCCCAAAAACTTGGAATGGGTGCTGATTTGTTTGGTCAATTTCCTGAGGAAGTTGCCGAGGCTAATGAAATCCTCGGATATTCCCTATCTGATTTGTGTTTAAACGGGCCTGAAGAAAAGCTTGGTCAGACCCAATATACCCAGCCTGCCCTCTATTTTGTTAGCTATCTACAAGCTAGGGTACGCACCAACCCGGAAAGTGCTCCTAAAATGGCAGCTGGACATTCTGTGGGAGAATTTGCAGCCCTAGCTTATGCGGGCACTTTTTCTTTTGCGGAAGGCCTTCGGATGGTTGCCAAACGGGGAGAAATTATGTCTAAAGTAAGGGGGGGAGGTATGGCTGCGGTAATTGCCCTTGATTTCTGTAAAATTAAGGAAGTGCTTAGAAGCGAGGGCCTGTCACTAATAGACCTGGCTAATTTTAACTCACCCGGTCAGATTGTCATATCAGGGCCAGCGGATGAGGTCGCACAATCCCTTGGTCCTCTTAAGGAAGCTGGAGCCAAATTGGTGGTTCCTCTCAAAGTGAGTGGAGCCTTTCATTCCCGAATGATGAAAGAACCTGCTCTTCAGTTTGGTGAATTTTTGAAAGAATTTTCTTTCCTGGAAACCTCGATCCCGGTTTATGCAAATGTAACGGCAGCACCTTACACGGATACCTCTTCGATTGCGGAAACACTGGTTCTACAAATGCATAGTCCCGTTCGTTGGACGGAGACAATTTTGGCTATGCGGAAGGCAGGTGCGAAGACCTTTGAGGAATGTGGTCCGGGAAAAGTTTTAACTAAACTTTTAAGGCAAATATGATGCTATTAAGCAGTTTTCTATTTTAAAAAATGTTTATCTCAATACTTTTTTAATTTTAAAAGCATGAAGGACATGGTTTTATGAAAATCAAGCCCCATATTATGAAAAAAATAATTCCTTCTATGTAATATTTTTCGGAATTTAGTTAAGTACTTCTTATCCAAGTTTTTGTCCAATTGTTAATCAAAACCATTCAATGTATTCTCGTTGGATTCTTAGGTTCCCTTTTTGCTCGTCCGTCTTTCCCTATGTTTTTCGCCCCATTTGTGTCACATTCCGCATAATTTTATTAACTTTTAATTTAGATTTATGAGTCTATACATTTTTTTGTTAACATGGTTTATATTGCTCGGGCTCTGATCGCTTATTTTTCGGTTCCATCTTGATTATGACCTTTGAATTAGGACTAAATTCGGTTTCTTTTATCCTTGAAGATTTGTACCTTGGAATATTGAATAATTGCTTCCCTTAAGCTATATTAATTACATGTCCAAAGTCCCTAGCCTGCCCTTTATTCTGTGCATGTTTGGGCTCGCTCACTTTTGGAGCTTTGGCGTGGTCAAAGAGCAGGATTTAATCGTCCGTTGGACATTCGATGAGGGTAATGGAAGCGTTACCAACGATGTAACTGGTGGAGGACTTGATTTACTTCTTAGTGCAAATGCCAAGTGGGGGCTGGAAAGTAACCAAACAGCAATGTCAAAATCTAGCCTCAATTTGCAAGCGGGGGATGCTTATGCTTGGTCACAGGCTCATGATAAAATTAAGGCGGTTGGGATCTTTTCATACCTTTTATGGTTCAAAACCAATGGTCAACCTGATGCATACACTCAATTATTGTCCAAAAAAGAAGACAGTTATTCCTCGTATTTCATTCAGATTGAACCGGATGGGAGGAGTCTAAAGACGATTCTTCGATCCTACGGAACTTATCATGACAACGGGATCATTCCTTTCATTCTTAATCAATGGCATCAGTTGGTTTTTACTTTCGACGGCACTGCTTTTAATACATTTGTTGACGGGGAATGGGTCGCGAGTTCGAACTTACTCACACCGGTCGACAGCAATGATGGCAAACTTGGAGTCGGAGGCACTCAGGATGGAAGTAATTTATTCAGTGGATGGATCGATGATGTACGCTTTTACAAGACTGCCTTACATCCAAGTGTCGTAAAGGAGTCATATGGACAAGGCGCCGGGGATTTTGGTGCAACCCCCACCTTCACATCTGGAAGGTCTACTTCATCCATGCCTGTTTCAGTTGGTCTCAGCTTCAAAGACAGCTCTCAAAATTCATTGCAGGTCAGTGGCCTTTCCATTTCTGATTTCAAGGTAACGGGTGGCACAATATCAAACCTGCAATCCGTGGGTCTGAATTATACCTTCGACTTGAACGCAACAGCCAAGCCTCAGCGAGTACTTATCGAATTGCCTGCAGGAGTTTGCAGAGATGATCAAAATATATCCAATTCTCATGGGTCCACGGTCATTGTCTACTCTGATTTTGTTACCAAATCTGAAGATCTCGTTGGCTGGTGGACCTTTGACGATCTTAACGGAACGCAATTACAGGACTATTCGGGTTCCGGATCGGTCGGTACTGTTTTGGGAAACCCCACACTCGATTCATCATCTCCACCTGCTTTGGGTACTAAATCACTGATTTTGGACGGATCCGGAGATGCAGTTAAAGTCTTGGGGTTACAAAATCTTACCCCTTCCAGGGCCTATCGTCATGAGGACTTGGAATTATGGTGGCCCCTGGATGGCAACAGGTCAGACATTTCAGGTAAAGGAAGAAACGCATCTTTTGGAGGACAAGAAGAATGGGAGCAAGGAAGATTTGGACAAGCCTTTACTTTTACCGGAAATGACCACTTGGAGGCTTCCAATCCACTTTATCAAGGCATTACGGGTACAGCTGCACGCACTCTTTCGATGTGGATCAAGACCACCGATACCAATTGGAGAACTTTGGCTTACTGGGGAGACGAAGTCAACGGACAGCGATGGTGGTTCAGGCTTTACCGTAATCAACTTCAGATGCACTTTCGCAATGCAGTTCGTCGCTCCTATGTTAAAAATATCATCGATGGCCTTTGGCATCATGTTGCGGTGGTCAATCCAGTTGGTGGGAACCATCGAGATCTGGTGCGGCTTTACACCGATGGCGAAGAAGTCAAATTCTATGGCCGGTGGGGTAGTCCCACAGACATAAGCACAGGAACCAACTATTCATTTCGTATTGGGAAAAGATGGAATAATGGTCAGAGATATGTCGGGGCCATAGATGATGTAAGGCTTTACTCTGCAGAATTTTCTCAGTTCGATATGCAAAAATTGGTCAGGGAAGGATCCGGTTTGCCAGTTGATCTGGGGGAAGAAAGTCACACACTTTCGATCTGGGCCAAACCGAAAAAGCTTTCTCCGGTAATGGATTATAAGTTCGCAGTTGGCTGGTGGGAAGGAACGGGTGGTGACTACATTCAAGCAAAGCTATCCCCCGGACGTGTTGATGAATCAGAGTACAACTCGATGTATGTAATTGATCCCTCAAGTACCCAGCAAACAAGCGTTTTTCCTGGGGGATTAAGTGAAAGGATTTTTGACGGTACCTTTACCGATTCGAATATCAATGACATTGACGGAAAAAGCTGGAAATTTGGGGAAAGAGTAGCAAGTAATGGGGTCACGCGGAACCAGGATGCCAATTTTTCAGTTTTAACCGCCTTCCCCACACAGCCATTGGATCCAGCCAATGATGATTTTATTCTTTGGGAACAAGGCGGGTCCGGGGTCGGTGCTTTTTTGGGTTTTAAAAATGGGCACTTGAGATTGCGAGCTGGAGCCGGTAACGCGAATGTTGCCACTCCAGGTTCATCCGGGGCAACTATGGCCTTACTTGACATTCCCTATGCCAGTTTGGCGGCCGGAGGTTTTACAGATGGTAGGTTGCATGATCTAAGATGGGAGATGAGGATCGGAGGTAGCGGGTTACCTGGACGAGTTCGAATTTGGATTGATGATAATTATATGGGAGAAGCCAATACCACAGGTAGTCCTTTATCCACCAACAACTGGGCAGGTGGAGACAATGGTGGATTCGGCTACAGGGATAGTGGTATATGTGCAGGAGAATCTAACATCCCATGGCCTTTTGAAATAGGGTCTTCGCTATTATACCACTTTGGCCCAGGCTTCATGGTTAATCAAAGTTATATATTTGAGGACAAAACCTTTGGCGGACAAATTGAGTTTACTGGATCGGCTATTGATCAAAAAACCCAGGGTTTAACTGGAGTTGATAGTATGGGAGGAGTTTGGTTTGGAAAACTGCTGGTTGGCAATGATACCTTCCTGCGTTCCGGAGAAAACACTTTCGGAACCAGGAGCGATGACGGAAGTGCCATCTGGATCGATTTAGATAAGAACGGGGATTTTAGCCGAACTAATGCAAACGGTCAGGATGAAATGGTTGTGAACAATCTTGGTAGCCATGGTTCCCGTAACCGGGTCGGAACCGTTATACTGGGATATAAATCCCCTTTGCTAATGAGAGTCGGCTCGAGGACAAATCCAGGAATATCAGCAGGATCGGGCGGGGTAAGTACTGCCTATCATTCAACCCCGGAAGGAGAAATCCTTGCGGTTGGTAATCTTCAAATGAATGAGGGTAAATGGAATCATCTGGCTTTGGTGGTGAATCGACTGGATGGTGAAATTAGACATTTTCTGAACGGTAAACTGGTTGCGGCCGGAGAATTCGTTGAAGGTGCTTACGGCGATTTTCACCTCGGCGACTGGTACATGGGTGGTATTCCCGGTTTAAATGATTTCAACGGATCGATCGATGACGCCCGAATTTATTCGTCTGCACTTGCGGATGAAGAAATTGCCCGGATCTACAACGGAGGATCCGGAGATATGGGAGTTATTGGCAATCTGGTTGCTCCGCATATAACACAGGAAAATCCTTTTTCAATTAATCTAAGCTTTACCAAAGTAGGGAATGCGGTCGCCGTTAGCGGACTGGAGGAATCCGAAATTAATGCAAGTTTGGTAGGAGGAAGCATAGTTGCCGGTTCATTCGTTTCGAAAGATGGAAATAAAACCTTTAGCTTTCAAGTCGTACCAGACGCGAACGCTTCCGTAGTAAAGCTGGAAGTTTCATCGGGTGTCGCCTCTTATGGAAGTGAGCCAATACTTGCAATTAACCGGACAATAGGGGTTGTTCCCGATGTTCTGGCGAAGAATGAATTAACAAATTGGTGGTGGTACAACGAGGCCCTCGGGCAAGTTGCTTCGGATAGCGTGGGTTCCAATCATGGGCAATTGATAGGCGGTACAAAGTGGGCAGCCGATGCCATTGAAGGAACCTCTTTGCAATTTGAAAAGGCTGGACAAATGCTGGATTTTGGAAAAGTGAACACCAGTTTTAATTCCGGTCGTTTCCAGCTTTCATTTTGGTTTAAACGTAAGGAGGAAGGATTCTCATGGTCGACGGAGCAGGTCTCGAATGTCATGCTTAGTCTCGGTGACATCAATGGATCTGCGCTGCAAATAGGGACCAAGGGACAAAGTATCGAACTTTTCATGGCAACTGCGGTTCGGAGTCAACGAATATCCCTTGGATCAGGAGTTACGACGGGCAAGTGGCACCATCTCATGATTTCCTATGATGAAAATGCCACTGACGATTACGAACTAAAGGTTTACTTGGATGGGGCCTTATCAGGATATACGGCTGACTTAGGAGGCACGCTTCAGGTAAATCCATCCAATGCTTGGCTTTTGGGGACTGCTTCAATGAACGCACCGACCAATGGAAGGTTTATTGGATTGCTGGATGACATGCGGTTCTATTGTTCCACCAATGCTTTAACGCTGGCCAAAGAAACTTACAATCGTGGTCACGGCGATCTTTCCCTTTCAGTGGAAGCCTCTTTTCCAGCCAATACTCACAGCAATCCCATCAGTGCCAACCTTACCTTCAAAAAATACGGGATAGAGCACCCGCTCACCGATTTCAATACTTCGCGCCTAAGCGTCAAGAACGGTATTCTTCACGCCACTTCAGGGTCTGGAGCAAATTGGCAGATCGATTTCAATTCAAGTGTAGACCCTGGCAGAGTCACAGTTTCGCTTTTGGAAGGGGTTGGGATCGACGGCTACGGGCAGCGTAGTAAACCCCTGTCCTTTACTGTAGGATACGCCAGGCCTCTTACCCGAGTTGAGGCCTTAACCGCATGGTGGAGTTTCGATGAAGGTTCCGGAACCACTGTTACTGATTATATGAATGGATTTGTGGGAAACTTTTTTAGCGGGGACGGGGGTTCTTCCAATGTTTCTTTCGATTCAGGAAATGCCAAGTTTGGAAGTGCCTTGCGGTTCCCTACTAACGCATGGGTGGAAACCAACGCATTTGCATCAAACTTGGGAATTGGTGGAGGTAACCCGAGAACCTTGACCTTTTGGGTCTACGCTGAAAATGGAAATAATGGCAATCGTGGTCCTTACGGTCTGGGGCAACGCTCATGTCCCAATAGCACTCACCGCATGTGGGGAATCCGAGGTTTTTGGGATACCAACAACTATCGACGATTCAGAACCCAGCATTGGTGCTGGGACCCAGATGTTTTTGTCTCTGAGGGTATGCGTGATAAGTGGATGCATATCGCACATGTATACACGGGAACTCGGGTGCAGGTCTTGGTTAATGGGACTCTTCGCAGAGACTGGGCCAAGGATGACATTGATACTGGAAATACCTTCGCCCTGCAATTCGGGCGCTGGACGGAAGAGACCCGTAATGACCGAACATTCAAGGGCTTACTGGATGATTTTCGGGTTTATGATGATGTGCTTTCTGAAAGCGATATTTTGCAAATTTACGGAAATGGCCTGGGTGATCTCCAAGTCATTCCCACCTTGGATATCCCGAGTGTGGTCGATGGAAATTCAGTAACCGGCAAATTGCATTTCAAGAGAAACGGAAAACCAGTCAATGTCTTGGGATTCGATGTCTCATCTGATCTTACCATCTCCAACGGTTCGATCGATCCAAGCTCACTGGTCAATGAAGGCAACGGAACTTATCGTTTTACATTCAGCTTGATCAATGAGAACCAAAACTCACAAATTTCCTTGGATGTGGGAAAAGTCACGGATAAATACAGTCAGGGAAATGAGCCCACATCCGTAGGCACAAGACTTATGCATCGGGCGGTAACCCGTGGGCAGGACTTATTGGCTTGGTGGCCATTTGATGATGATGCAGTCGGTTCGGGGGCTGTAATTGGAAAAACATCCAATGCTCGAACGGCGAATCTCTATGAAGGGGCTTTAGTCTCATCTTTCGGGAAATTTGGTAACGGAGTCCGGTTTGATCGAACCCGCACGGCTAGCCGAATGACGATTGATAACGGCAAAACTGTTGGACTTGGAAATAACTGGACCTTTTCTGTCTGGGTGAAAAATCCATTACCTCCCATGGCTAATTTACGATCAACTCTGTTTAGAGGGCATTATACTCAAGGAGGCCGGGATTATGATCGCTTTATTGTGGTTCGAGGAAGCGACCGTATGCTTTGTTTTTTTGACGGCGACGATCCAGATGGAAACAACCGCTACCGCTCAACTGGCTATGAGATCAATCCGCTTAACTTTTCAGGATGGCACCATTTCGCGGCAATCGCTGGGGATAGCAGGACCAATTTCTTCATTGACGGGAAATTTGTGGGAGATGCGGACCGTCGGGAGCAAAGCACTATAAAATTTGTTGGTAATTCAAGTAATAATGAATTGTTTGCCGAGTTCCTCGATGACATACGTATTTACGGAGTAAGTCTCAGTTTCTCTGAGATTGCAGGAATTTATGGCGGAGGGTTCGGGGATCAGTTCCCGAGTGTTTTACTCACGGAAAATTCGGGCCGAGATACGGATCCGAGGTCTATTGGCATGTTAATCGGTAAAGATAGTTCTCCGGCTGCGGTGACAGGCTTGGCTATTTCGGACTGGAATCTTTCGGGTGGCTCCGTCGGACTTAGTAAAAATGCTGACGGTAATTACACCCTTTCCCTTGATTTAAATGATTCATCGGTCGAAAGTTATCTTTCTTTGGAAGGAAATTCGTCCACCGATAATGATGGAAAGCCTAATGAAGCGTTTCGTGAAGCAATTTATCTACACGAAGTTGTTTATGATGAATCCCATTTGGTTAGCCGATGGGCATTTAACGAAAGCAATGGCACCCGGATTCGTGATTTAGGAATGGCTGTTAACGATGGTTTCTTGGTTGGCAACCCTGCCCTGGTTTCAGGGAAGTTTGGTAATGCTTTGTCTTTGGACGGAAGCGGAGATTATATTAATATTCCAAGATTTTCGGGGGTTCATGATGAGGGTAATTTTACCATTTCGGCTTGGGTATACCCGACGAATCTAGGCTACGACAGTGATGTTCAGGATGCGGCGATTTTTGGGACCGAGGGGGACGACGCAGACACGGTTTTATTCTGGTATAATGTAAACGGTGCTTCTACGGCTAACCGAACCTTTACTTTTAATATTGGAAGCATGAACATTGGATTAAACCACTTGGATGGACCGGATGGTTTGGCTCTGCAGGATCGTTGGCAACATCTGGTGGCGGTAATGAACGGACAGGGTAGAAAAATTTATCACAATGGCCTGCTGATTGCGGATTCAATTGGTTCTGATAACCTTGTTACGATAGAGGGAAATAATGTCCGTATAGGTGCCTGGTCAGGTAATAATGACATGGATTTTGAGGGCTCCTTGGATGAGGTGAGGTTCTACAAACGTTCTTTTTCTGCTGCTGATGTTTCCATTCTCTATGGTGAAGGAAACGGTGACCTTGGACTCACCCCAAAGTTTATTCTCGATGTAAATAATTCCGCTGCCTCAATCAAGGGGAGGGTTGAATTTTTAAAATTTGGAGTTCCGCAGGCAGTAAGTACCCTCAATCCATCTGATTTTGTGGTTTCCGGGGGTACTCTTTCCAATACTGTGCTCAATGGCTCAGGGTATGACTTTGATTTTAATGCATCTTCGTATCCCGCTCTAATTTCGATTGGTTTGCCCAAAAATGCCGTAACCGCGGGTGCATCCGTGTCCAAGGCTGCTTCTCAGCAATTCATCCAATCAAATAACATCACTGCTCATAATAACCTGGTACTTTGGTATTCCTTCGATGAAGTCAATGCATCGATGGCAGTGCATGATTTCTCCGGTAATCATAATCACGGGCAAGTGACTGGAGGGAAGACCATTCCCGGCAAATTTGCCTCAAGCATGCTCTTAGATTTAGGTGAATATCTTGCAGTGGATGGAGAGCGCCTTTCCCTTACCTCGGCTTTCACCCTCTCTCTTTGGGCCAAGATTTTGGATGACGGATATGGTGTTCTTGCCAGAAATGGACAATTTTCATTGCAATATAACAACGATAACACGATCCGCGGAAATGTTTGGATTAACAATGGTTGGAGGGAAACAAAGTCTCGTTTGCCAAGCGGAGAATGGGTTCACTATGCACTAACTTTCAATGGGTCCAATATATCTTTGTACTTGGATGGCAAGCTCGTCTCAGATGAATCGTACGCAGGATATCTGGGCTGGGGGGACGGGGCAGATCACAATCTTTATTTTAATCGATATGCTACTTCCGGATGGGAAGCAAAAGCGATCTACGATGAAGTAAGGATATACAATAAAACCTTAAATAATCATGAGATTGGACGTCTTTGGTCTTCCGGAGCAGGTGACTTAGGATTAAGTCCTTTGGTTTCTGGCACAGATCCATTTTTCAAGGTACCCTCCCTTCACGCGGTTTCATTCATCGATAATAATCAATCCGTTTCAGTATCAGGACTTCTACAGAGTGAAATCAATGCCACCAACGCTGCAATTCTCACTTTTAATTCAGGTACTTATGACCTTGATTTAAATGTCAGCTCATCTCCTGAGACGATTCGGGTCGAAATACCTCATGGTGCGGTGGTGAAAGATGGAAATTTAAGCACTGCCGGTGCATTTGAATTTCGTCGTAGGATTATTACCTCGGTCGAAGGGGACTTATTGGCCTGGTACCCAATGGATGATTTTAATGGATCAAAGATTTTTGATCGTTCTGGACGAATGAGAGATGGGCAGTATGTAAGCAAGGACGCGACATCACCTGGTCAGGGAAACATAACCTTTTCGGGTAATAACCATAATAGCCTCGTACCATCCAAAGCCTTCGACAATGTTGACAATGCTGCCAATGGTAGATGGTTAGCCAGACAATCAGATCTTCCTAATATTTTTGTCCGTTATGATTTCGTTTCTCCTGTCTGTATTGGATCATACAGAATTGTCACCCAGCATTGGCAAACCGCAAATCGCTCACCTAAAAGCTGGAGACTGGAAGGCTCCAATGACGATTCCAACTGGGTGGTCTTAGATCAGGTAACTAATCAGACAGGCTGGATTGCCTGGGAAAGCCGGACTTTTGATTTAAACAACACTAGCAATTACAGGTATTATAAGATTGTTTTTACGGAAGCCACCGGTACCCAAACTTATCTAGGCATTGCCGAAATTGATCTTTATCCGGCTCCGAGTTTAATCCCTGGAAAGTTTGGAAATGCTCTTAATTTGACTGACGAGTATGTCGATTTGCCATTCAAGATTGATCAGGGTGAGACCGCCGGTATGTCATTTTCGGCATGGATCTATCCAAGAAAAGTGGATGGTGGTACCGATAATGAACGAATGATTTTCGGATCCGATGACGGGGGATGGGATTGGTCGATGTCCATCCGAAGGGGTTCTTTCTCCGCATGGGATGGTACCACCCGATTTCAGTCCCCCCTCTCGCTTAATGCCAACCAATGGTACCATTGTGTAGCGGTTTTTGATCCCATCTCATCGAGGACCACCTTGCACTTGAATGGAGGCTCCATTACTTCAAATTCACTGGGTTTAGACCAGAATTCCAATCTCGTAAGAATTGGAGGCGATTATGCAAACCGTACTTTTGATGGATTGATCGACGACATTCGCATTTGGGGGCGTCCGCTTGGCGTAACCGAGGTGGCAAAATTGTGGGGTAATGGAATGGGCGACCTGGGACCCCATGCGAGGATTGATTTTGATTCGATTGCCTGGGCAAATCAGTTGTCTGGTCAACTAATCCTCAACCAACCGGTGAATGATTTTAACGCCAGCAAATTACAGCTATCAGGGTTGAACCTTTCAACCATTTCCGAACAGGCTGATTCGAACGGAACCATTTTCAACCTCAGTCTTTCTCCGGTGGCATTCACACCGAGCACATTATCTGTTGGTTTGCCTGCCAATGCGATCACGGACAAGCAAGGTGTGAAAAATAAGCTTGTTGCAAAGACAATAAACTTTCGTCCGCATCGGGTTCGGGAATCCGACCTGACACTCTGGTGGGAATTGAATTCCTCCATTTTGGATTCCTCGACTCACAGCAATAATGGCACGGGCTCGCCCGTTTTTCAAAACATGGGAAAGTTCGGATCAGGCATTTATTTTAACGGAATCGATCTAGGAAAGTCAGTTATTTCAGCTGGAATTAATCAACTGAGCACATCCATCACTCTTTCACTTTGGGTTTATCCTGAAAATCAAGACTTCCATCTTTTCAATGTAAATGGCTTGCCGATTCCTGCATCCCTTAGCTTACGTAAACAGCGTCCCTTGTTTACCATGCAAGGACTGGACCAGACTTCCCTACCCGGCACTGAGATTAATGAATTTTGGGCCCATGACTACCTGCCCCTAAATCAATGGTCGCACTTGGTGCTCACCTATGATCTCACTAAAAAGAAGGTACAATTCTACATAAATGGTGAATTAGATGCCATCTCCTCCTTCGCGGGGAATCTCAGCTTCCCTATATCTGATGGTTTCCGATTGGGGCCAACTGATGATTATCAGGCAACCTCAACCGTTGGAAAAATTGATGATTTCAGAATTTACGGAGTTACATTGTCAAGGGACGAAATAAAACGGTTGTATGGTGGTGGCAATGGAGATTTTAATCAAAGATCAATAAAATTTTCCTACTCAACCGATTTTGAATTACCCAAGGTTGTGGATGTCTTTTTTCGCCAAGACGGGATGCCTGTTGAGTTAGTTTCGTCCGGAATCAATGCCTTTGACCTTACTGACCTAAGCCATCCGAACTCGTCAGTGGCGAATTTGACTAAGATAGCAAAGGGACAATATCGCTTTGATTTGATCCCGGACAACAATGCAAGCTCCGCAAACCTATTTGTTGAGATTTATGGTAGTGGCATGAGAACTTCCGGATTTTCTGATTTGTTTGAAGATGCGAATTTCACTTATTTTTATAATCCAAAATCACCGGTAATCTCCTCTGCCTTGGTTTCTCATTGGGCTAGAGGGGAACCAGGCACATTTACTATACAGGCAAAAGATGCCAATATTATGACTGTAAGTCAGCTACCGGCAGCTCTTGAATACAACTCAACTACCCGCACCATTTATGGCATTCCTGAATCTGGTGGATCCTTCGATATTACAGTTTCCGCATCCAACCCTGCTTACACGGCTACCCAGACACACACGCTTAAGATAACTGACCCACTCGCTTTCTCAACCAAACTCAAGCTTTCAGTGAATCCTTATTCCATGGGCATTCTTCCCGGGGAAGTTCCCGGATACAGCATGCACCTGGATGCGAATTCCTTATCTGAAGCGAATGGCAGCCAACTTCTCCTTTGGCCCGATCTTTCAGGCAATTCTCGTAATCTTGATCGAGTCAGGGGCATCCCCCAAGTTTTTCGTTTGGGCACTTTGGGGGGAAAGAAAATCGTGAGGTTTGACGGTTTATCACAAATGTATTCAACCTTTGATTTTGGTGGTTTTTTAAATGAATACACACTTTTCGCCGTGGCAAGACATAGCGGAGGGC
>CACMBV010000013.1 GCA_902612125.1 uncultured Verrucomicrobiota bacterium | reverse complement strand
ACGGCACCGCGGTGCTCCTCGCCATAGGAGTGGTTCTCTTCATTCTTGGATTGGTTGGCGGTTTCTTTGGCTCATTGATCCGGGCCGCCGTAAGCAGGCAGCGGGAATATCTCGCCGATGCCTCAGCGGTGCAATTCACCCGCAACCCCGACGGGATCAGTGGGGCCCTCAAGCGTATTGGGGGATTCTCTTCCGGGTCAAAACTGGAAGCGGCCAACGCCAGCGACTTTTCCCATATGTTTTTCGGATCTGCCTTGAGCAGTATTTTTGCCACCCATCCACCCCTGGAAAAAAGGATTCGTAAGATCGAGCCAACCTGGGATATATCCTATCCGGATACCGACAAAATTTCTGAGAAAATTGATTTTCAATCAGACAAATCATCCGATTTGAGCGGAACATCATCATTGGCTGGAAGTTCATCGGAGAAAATAACTTCCACAGGTAAGGCAAATAACCATGAACAGATATTTCAGGGCCCCACTCCGGAAAATCTTGAATATGCCCGCGCTCTTCTGGCCGGCATACCTTCACCTTTGCTTGATCTTTGCCGCGAGCCTTTTGGGGCAAGGAGTGTAATCTTTGGACTATTACTCGATTCGAAAGATGAAAAAATTCGTGTTGAGCAGATGAATCTGATTGGATCCCGCCTCGAACCGAAAACCGATTCCCTTACCCTGAAGGTCTTCACTACTTGCCAACCACTGTCCTGTTTTGAAAAATTTGCCCTGATCGAAGAGTGTGCCTCCCCTCTACGAGAACTTTCACCCAGTCAGTTGAGTCAATTCTCGCAGGTGATCGATGGACTGATAACCATGGATCAAAAGATCGATCTTTTTGAATGGAGTCTGCAAAAAGTTATTTTTTATCAGCTTGACCTGAAAACGTACTCTGCTGGTCTGGATCCTCACGGATCAGCCGGTCTCTCTACTCATATTAATTCCTGCCTGCCCATCCTTGGTGCACTGGCCCACTTCGGTGGCAATAAGAATGATTCAAAGGATTCCTATGCCCGGGGAGTATCCATGCTCGATACAAAATCCTCCACGGACTTACCCCCTTTCCATGATTGCGGAATGGATGTGCTGGAGAAATGCTTACCCCGCTTGCAAAAACTGACTGCCTCCGCCAAAAAAGATTTTCTCTTTGCCTGTATTGCCACCGCCCAGCATGATCAGAAAATTTCAGAAGTTGAATTTTTGATCCTGCGTGGACTCGCAAGTGCCCTATCCTGTCCGTTGGGCCCAAATCTTTACAGTACCCCAGCTACTTAATAAACGCCCAGATGTTTTCCTTCCCCTTAATTACTCATGCAATTATCGAGCAAAGGAGCTAAAAATTTGAAGTAAAATCACTCAGGAAAGGACAATTTCCTTACTTCCTGTATCCGCAGACTCCATACAGGTCATCATTACTTTCTGGGTCAACAAGGTTATATTCGGCCAATGAGGATCCGGTTTTCCTCCAAGCACAAGGCTGGAAAAATTACGGAAAAGATTGGTTTCCTGGGAACTCACATGACTGTTGGCGTATTCCTCCACATGGTGAGCCTGTTCGTGCCGTTCCATTCGGAAATCACACACATCGCAATCAAACTCGGCATTGGATGACTGGAAGCCGATGCGGTTGCCATAATAAGGAAGCACAAAATCATCAATCCGCAGGTTGCCCTTATTTCCGCTGATGTGGGCAAGTTGCTGGTGTTCCGTAAGGAAGGAACAATAAAAAGATGCGGAGACATCCTCAAAGAGAACCTCGCCGGAAAATTCGGTGGGAACCGGTTGGGGGCTATCTGAACGCCCAGCAGAGTTAAGAAGACGACCGGTCACGGCTTTGGGAGTCGCATAATCCATTACCCAGAGGATGAAACGCAGGGTATACCATCCCAAATCACCCAGACACCCATGGGGTTCTAGATCACTGTGCATCCGAATATTTTCGGTAAGAAATTCCCTCGGCGCACAAAAACTGAACTGGGTATTGATACGACGGAGATCGCCGATGGTGCTCCCGTCTTCGATTGCTTCCCTGACCCGGTTTAAACGTTTGCTGTGCATAAACATCACCCCGTCCATGAACTGCACACCCGCCCGGTCACAGGCTGCAATAATCTCTTCCACCTGGTCAAGGTTGGTGCCGCAGGGCTTTTCACAGAGAAGGTGCTTACCTGCCTCCGCCACTTTTACGGCCCATTCCAAACGTAATCCAGTGGGCAAGGGTAAATAAATCGCATCCACATCGTCCCTCGCCAAAAGATCATCATAACTGCCCATCGCTTCGGGAGTGACTGCATGTGGGACCTGAGCACTACACCGATCAATAAAATCCTGAGACTTGGCCATATCCCGGCTAGCCACTGCGACCAACTCCGCATTCTCCGCATTCCGGATGGACTGCCAATTTTTTTGGGCAATCCCGGCTGATCCCAAAATTCCCCAACGACATATTTTCTTACTCATGAAATTTTGTAATGCCTGTAAAAAGGCTTCGGGTCGAGTCAGAATAATTTACTTTACCAATCTGCAGTCGCTTGACTCAGAATCGGGAATTTTCAATGCTTCCCCATACATGAAATTTTCATTTCTCCTCTTTCTTCCTCTGTTCTTTATCGGCCTGCATATATTTATTTCTGCGGCCGAAAAGAATATCATTTTCTTTATCACGGATAATCAATCTCCCACGCTAGGCTGCTACGGCGATCCCATTGCCAAGACCCCGGCTATCGATTCCCTTGCCCGCGACGGCACCTTGTTTCTCAACGCATTTGCCACCACCGCCAGCTGCTCTGCCAGCCGATCCGTGGTCATGAGCGGTCTGCACAACCACGCCAACGGGCAATACGGGCATCAGCATGCCTTTCATAAATTTTCCAGCTACTTCAATGTGATTGCATTATCCCTGCCCCGTAACCTCGCAAAGGCAGGCTACCGCACCGGACATATCGGGAAGTATCATGTCTCTCCCGAAGAAGTTTTCCGGTTCGAGACTTATTTGAAAGGCAATGCCCGTAACGCCGTCCAAATGGCGGAAGAATGCCGGGAATTCATCTCCGCTAAGAGCGACCAACCCTTCTTTCTTTATTTTGCCACTTCCGATCCTCATCGAGGAGGGGGACTGGACAAGTCGTCAAAAAATAAACTAAAGCCCGACCTTTTTGGTAATAAAGCTGAGCGCCAGTCACATGATGGGGTGAAAGAAATATTTTACGAACCTTCCCAAGTTCCAATCCCCGCCTTTCTGCCTGACACCTCTGAAACCCGCGAGGAACTCGCTCAATATTATCAAAGTGTATCCAGGATTGATCAGGGAGTCGCCCGTCTGGTCGAAATTCTTAAGGAAAACGGGCTCTATGAAAAGACCCTGCTTGTATTTACTTCCGATCACGGCATGGCCTTCGCCGGCGGCAAAACCACTGTTTATGAGGGAGGACTTCTTGTCCCCTTTGTCGTCCGCAACCCCTACGAAAAAAAGCGGGGTATTCGACACCAGGCAATGATCAGTCATATCGACATAGCCCCCACCCTGCTCGATTTTGCCGATGCCCTTGACTCCGGGCGAAACCGTCCGCTCCATTGGGAAGACCCCGGTGAATCCTTCCCCATTCCCAAATCAAAAACGCCCAAAGACAACCGTGGGACCATTGACAAGCTATCATCCTACCACGGTAAATCATGGCTGGGTATTTTAGGCCAGGCAGGAGCCAAGCATTGGGAAAATATTTTCGCATCGCATACTTTTCACGAGATTCAAATGTATTATCCCATGCGCGTCTATCGTGATCAGGAATATAAACTGATCTGGAACATCGCTCATCCATTACCCTACCCCTTCGCATCCGATCTCTGGGCCGCGAGCAGCTTTCAGGCACAGTATCAAAAATCCCTCTCCGCACCCTATGGGAAAAAGACCGTTCGCCAGTATATCCATCGTCCGGAATTTGAATTTTTTCAAATTGTGCAGGATCCCGACGAAGCCAATAACCTGGCGGGCAACCCAAAATTTGCCGTCAAGCTGGAAGAATATAAAGAAAAATTAAAATCTGCCCAGAAGCAATTTCATGACCCGTGGGTTGTGAAATGGTCGTACGAGTGAATACATCCGATAAATACTTCCTCAAGAAAATTCTTCGAAGTGGAGAATTTTAGATGCAGATTCAGTGGTTGCAATATACTTAGTGAAATAATTGAAGTTTGAGTCTCGCCGGTGTTCATAAAAAGAATCGTCACCTTTAATAGAGTCGAGATAATGGGTAATTTTTAATTGTTCCGCATAACTTTCATGTCTCATCGCAATTACCAGTGAATGAAGGAAGATAGGCAAAAGAAGTTTTGAAGATTTTAGTTTGAGTTCCAGAACAAACTTTATGTTTTTAATTCGGAAATTCTTTTCAATTAACCAACTAGTACCATAAATCCGTCGACTAAGGAATATTCACAGGAAGACGATATAAATAATCAAGTTGCCTCCTCTGATGATTATCAAGCATTTGTTGTTGAATAAGCTCGGCGTGATCTAACTTTTTAGATTCAGACTTGGTTGAACAAGCAGACGAAAAAAGAATGAGACTAACCAGAATTATTTTCATACATTCAATTTTTAAGGATGCCAAAGGACCTAGTCAAACCGACTAACTAGGACATTAATTTCAGAACACTGGAAATTCACTCCATAATGAAATTAATTATTCTCGGTGGATAGTGCTTTCAAATTTTTTCCAAAGCAAAGCCTTTTGGATAAGTAGAAATCAAAAATATAGCAACTAAGAGCAATAATTTCTAAGTCAAAAATGAGGAATTAAATATTTATTCACATGGACGCAAAAAAAAGAAATTGGACTAATTGAATCTTAGATCCTGAACAGGCACAAAATAAACTTACTTTTTCAATATTTCCTATGTGTTTTACTAATCTAGAAGCTGTGCCTTCAAAAATTCTTACAACTTGAATATTCCTAAAAATCATATTCGATCTATCAAGAATTAATAAATCGTGGGCGTTTTAAGCTGAGACTGAGCAAGTAACAAGCACTCCGTTCCGAAAAATTATCATGAATGATTCAAATCATGGAAAAATCTCTTTGATGGAGACTGATTCCAAGAAAAGGAAAATAATTGAATCAAAATTTGCCAAATCTCCGGCCGGTAAGATTTGATCGATCAATACCTCAATTTTATTTCCTTAATCCGAGTGTTTTTTCCGCATTTAGACTATGTTTTTCGAACTCGGCCATGTTTTCAGGATCTATCCTCGAATGAAGTCCAAGGGTCGGGATCATACCTAAAAGTCTTTTCTGCACCTCATCCCTGGTGAATAGTTCGACAAAACATTTCCGGGCGACTTCCAGCACGATATTGACGCAGACTGAAGCCCCAGGAGATGCACCAAGTAGAGCCGAAACCGTCCTGTCCTTACTCGTCACCACTTCCGTGCCGAAATGAACAATGCCGGCATCTCCATCTTCCTTCTTGATTGCCTGGACCCGGATACCCGCATCAATCAATTTCCAATCCTCCGCCTTCGCATCCGGATAAAAATTACGCAGTTCCTTTAAGCGGGTATTCATACCTTGCAATCCCTGCTGGATCAGATACCCGACCAATGGAAGATTACTTATTCCCACTTTTAGAAGAGTAAGCCAGTTATGGAACTTGATCGACCCGGGAAGATCAAAAAAACTGCCCCCCCGATGAAGAAACTTAGTGGTCCAGGCGGCATAGGGCCCGAAAAGCAGGGCTTCTTTTCCATCCAGCACCCGGCTGTCTAAGTGTGGAACCGCCATGGTCGGTGCCTCTCCCGGGGAGAGTCCGTAGACTTTGGCGTGGTGTCTTTCCACAATCTCCGGCTTTTCACAAATCAGCCATTGCCCACCGATCGGGAATCCTCCATAACCGCGAATTTCATCCACCCCCGCCTTTTGCAGGAGAGGAAGCGATCCGCCACCGGCTCCAATAAATATAAATTTTGCCTTCTTTTGATGAGTCGTTCCGTCCGCGAGGTTTTGGATCGTGACTTCCCATCCTTTCCCGGAGCGTTTAAGATTGGTTACACGGGTTTCCACATGAATTGAACATCCATCCTGTTGCCCCAGCCAATGAATTAGTTTACGGGAAACCTCGCCAAAATTTACATCCGTACCCGCCTCCATATAGGTGGCCGCTACCGGTTGACCTACCCTGCCCTCGATCAAGAGAGGAGCCCATTTTCGAATCTGCTCGGCATCCTCCGAATATTCCATCTTGGAGAAAAACGGATGCTTCCTCATCCCTTGGTATCGGGACCTCAGAAATTCGACCTGTTCCTGTCCGAACACAAAACTAATATGAGGCACCTGGTTGATAAACTCAGAAGGTTTATCGATCATTCCCGTCCGTACGGCATGTGCCCAGAACTGTTTGGTCTGCTCAAATTCCGCAAAGATCTCGATCGCCTTGTCTACTTTTATCTCCCCATCCTCTCCCCGGTCCGGGGTGTAGGATACTTCACAGATGCCAGCATGTCCGGTACCCGCATTATTCCAGCCGTTGGAACTTTCCTGAGATAACTGCTTGGTCACCTCATAAAGTTCAATACTCAAACTAGGGTCAAGTTGCGAAAGCAGGGCTCCCAAGTTGGCGGACATTACTCCGCTCCCGATAAGGATTACATCTACTTCATCCATGCCAAAGTATTGGGATTACCTAGATTGAATCAATACTCCGTAAGTTTACCCTCTGAGGATCTCGCCAATCCAGTCAATCACCGCTTCACTCATCGGTTCAAGTCCAGCTTGCCCGAAAACATGGTTAGCCCCGGAAATTTCAATGATTTTTTTTGGCTCGTTGGCGAGGGCAAAAATTTGGCGCGAATCCTCAATTGGTATCACATCATCCGCATCCCCATGAATCAACAACCATGGTATCTTTATCTCCGATGCCTTGGAAGCCACTGAAGCAATCTCATACATATCATTCCTGTAGGTTGATGATAAGGGATAACTTGGCTCCGCCCACATGCATCCTTCATCGGGTTTCTCTTCGCCAAATTCGCGTTTATAAAAATCCATGGTATGGACCATGCCGGCCAGGGAAATTAAGTGTTTGATTCGGTCATCACTGAATGCGGCCAGCACCCCCACAGCTCCGCCCATACTATGCCCGGCATAAGTCACCCGGTAACCTTTTTTCACTGCCGCTGTCACCACCGCTTTTAAATCTCCGACTTCCTTGGAAATGGTGCAGTCCCTAAAGTCGCCCCCGGAAGATCCATTTCCGGAAAAGGAAAAACGCAAAACGGCCATCCCCTCATTCGAAACCGCTTCCGCAAGCGTTACTACAAGGGGTCGGTCTTTGTTACCGGTTACACCATGTCCAATAATCAAAATATCCCGCGAAGGGTTGCCCGGGTCGTGAAAGGTGTAATCCAGGATCTCGCCCTGAGAATTCGTGATCATCTCTTCCATGTGAATACCTTTATTTTATGGCTTACTTCCTTGCAAGTTCGCAATCCTTCGATCCCTGTAAACAAATGAAAACCGGTCAATTTTGACCGGCATTCCGAAAATTAAAACTTTCCTTTGAATCAGGGCGATTTCCGCAGCATGGAATGCCAGATAACCCAATCCAAGGAGTGTATATGAGACCTGTAAATGTCAGTCATGACCTGGATTGTCAGCACTTAGAAGAAGCTCTCAATATTATTCCGTCTTCCAAAGCGACTATAAAGAGACTCGAAAAGGTCTTCCGAAAAGCAATTGGCACAACTCCGACCAAACAGCCCGATGTTAAAAATAAACCATATCATAGAGTGGCATGGTGGAAGCCCGAAGATGAATTAATTAATGATGCTCCATTCAAGTGGCCCGACCTACTTAAATACCAAATCTAATATGTTGTTTAGAAAGCTACTCAATTGTAACTAACATATAAAATGTAGTTTGGCTAAAACCTCTTAAATAAAGGAAGAAAAGATCAAAATTATTAAAAACCGTTCCTATATGTTATAAAAAAATGAAAGATGCTTTATTTTGAGATATTGAAAACATCCACCCCTCACTCCTATCTGATCATTGAATAATTAATTCAATTTATAAAAGGGGTATGGTCAGTCTGTTACCAGTTAGTGTAACATTCAAATACTAATTCAATAATACATTTTCAAAGCCATTAAAAACTACAATGACTGATTAAGAATTAAATTTACCTTAAAGACATGCTCAACTCATATGTATCATCGGCATGTGAGTAGGATGAACCGGTATATACTTTAACAAAATAAGTTCCAGGTTCTCCTAACGCCACGCTGAATGATCCTGTTTTAGATAAACTCTTTGTGTGCACCAAATTAAAGTTTCCTCCATTACTTCGATCATCCTGATATACTCCTAAATCCCAATCGTCATATGATTGCGTCGGAACCGTGAAGTTAACTGTCAACTCCCCGGCAACATCTGTACTAAAGACGAACCAATCAACATCGTTAGCATTGAAGAGGTTGCCTCGTATGCTCGATCCCAATGGCAACGGGTTCGCAGGATGCCCGTCGGAATTTGGTTCGACTTCAACGCCTTCGAGTCCCTCGCTCAACGACACGCCCAGTTCGTAGGTGGCGTCCGTATGTTCATACGACTGGGCCGAGTAAATCTTGATGAAGTGCGACCCCGCCTCTCCCAAGGCCACGGTGAACGATCCTGTTCTAGAAAGGGTCTTGGTGTGCACCAAGTTGAAGTCACCGTCCTTTTTCAGGTACACCGCAAGATCCCATTCGTCGTAGGATTGCGTCGGGGCGGTGAAGTTCACCGTCAACTCGCCCGCAACCTGCGTGGTGAACCAGAACCAATCCTCATCACTCGCATTGAACAGATTACCCCGTATGCTCGACCCCAAGGGCAATGAGTTTGCCGTATTATCATTCGGCTCAACCTCTACGCCCTCCAGACCTTCGGTGATTGAGACACCTAACTCATAACTGGCATCTGTATGTTCATAGGACTGAGCCGAGTAAATCTGAACATAGTGCTCACCTGCTTCACCCAACGCCACATTGAAAGAACCATTTCCGGACAGTGTCTTGGTGTGCAACAAGTTCATACTACCATTCTTCTTTAAATACACTGCCAAGTCCCATTCATCATATGATTGCGTCGGAGCGGTGAAGTTTACCGTTAATTCCCCCGATACCTCCGTGTCGAACCAGAACCAATCCTCATCACTCGCATTGAACAGATTACCCCGTATGCTCGACCCCAAGGGCAATGAGTTTGCCGTATTATCATTCGGCTCGGTTTCTACGCCTGAGGAACCTTCATTGAAACTGATATTGATGGAGTATGGAATGGAACTTTCAAAAAATTGATCATACATTGATATTTTTACATACAGATCTGGTGTATCACCTTTTAGAACCAAAAGATGTCCTTTACCGTAAAGCCAATCGCCTCCTAGGTACAATAAATCTTCCCGACTTCCTGAATAGACTTCGACTGAATACCACGCTAAAGGAACTTCAGAAGAACTCTCGAAATCAATTTTTAGAAGGCCTGAAGCTTCAATACTAGTGGCGAACCAATCAACATCCCTACCGCTTGATAGATTCGCTACCATAGTGTTAGTTAGATTTAGCACATTTGCCTGAGAAACTTGGTCATTAGGTTCTCTTTCAGTGTGCTGCTTACCTGAAAAGAAATCAAAATCCAATCCGTACTTAGATGAATTACTGCTAATAATCAAAGTATAGCTTCCATTTTCTAGAATTGGAATTTCCACACGAGTACCAAGAGAAAGAGCACCACTTTGAATTCCTGTACCTGAGTCTTCCAGCAACTCATATGTAACATCATTGCCGATATTTTCGAGCTGGTAAGGTGTGAAGCGAAGCACACCAGGGGAATCGAACTCAAAGCGATACCAGTCTTCAGTATCATCGCCTTCAAGATTACCTTGAAGAGGAAGATCAAGACGGATTGGGTTTGCATTTACTGCATCATTATTAGGTTCAAAATCTTTATTTGAGTCCTCATCTGAAGCTATTACAGAGACTCTTATATAGTATTCATCTAAATTAATGCGATTAGCCACCGGCTTGATTTGTAAATAGTGGCGACCTTCTTCTAAAATCACTTTTACTAGTTGAGCACTTCCTACAACTTCTTGACGAAGAGGATTGTCATCATCTTCAGAATAGACAGCTAATTCCCATACCTGGTTTAAATCATCGGCAAGCTCATTGCCTTCAGTCAGGGTAAGAATCGAGAAAGCAAGAACGGAACGATCATTCAGTTCAAATTCAAACCAGTCTTCGTCCATAGAAGAGGAAAGCTTTGCCCTAGTAAGGTTACCATCAACCTGAATAGAAGATGAGTTGAGTCGGTCATTATTAGGTTCAGACTCCCATGAGCCTTCCAATTCAGATAAAACTACATTAAGTTCGTAGTCTCCACCTTCCCAATAAAAACCTCTACTGATTTCAATGAAGTATTCGCCGGTATTGATAAGTGGTATAGAACGAGTCCCCTCAACTAGGATAAAGCCATCAATAAGATTACCGGCGATATCTTTAATTTTAATACTCCAAGTTTCAGATTCATTATCAGAATTAATTTTATCAAAACCTTGACTTATTGAAGTTAGCTCAAGTTCCAAAACGGATGAATTAAGAACTTCAAAACGATAAATGTCTCTGTCCTCAATTTCTCCAAGAGAACCAACTTTTCTTAATGGTAAAGATGACAATGTAACATCTTGTGATGAATCATTGGGTTCAATTTCTAGGTTACTATTTTGTTCGTTATAAACAGCTTCTAATTGATATGAAATGCCTTCCATCTCGGAACCAGCTCCCAATTTCACCCAGTATTTGCTGCCTCCAATACAGGCAAATGAAAGTCTTGATTCATCAAAAGCAGAAAACGAACGATTAAGAATTGTTTTATCCTCATGGATAACAAATAGAGAGACGGTTTTTCGGACACTACTGTTAGTTTCTTCACCAATGTAACTAAGATCTACGCGTCCACTTTTAGCGGGACTCAACTCGTACCAATCAATATCATCTTCAGAATTATAGAAACCTCGAACAAATGCTGGAAAGTTGAGTACTTGAGCCGTTTCTTGGGCGTTATTAGGCTCAAACTCCAAACCAGAAAAACTTGGGTCCAAAGAATAACTTAATTGATAAGAAAATTCGTCATAAGTAATAGAATTTGAAAGCTCTATATAAATCTTTCCTTCGGCTCTAAGTGCAATTCGGTTTTCACCCAATACCGAGTTTCCAGTTAATTCAGCTAAAGTTGAATTTGCATCATTTAAAACTCTCAAATTTGGATGACTGGCAGTACTAAGATTTCCATCGAGGTCATGTATATAGATCGTCAACAACCCAGATGTTGGTGCCTCGATAAAGAAGTTATCTTTATCTCCAATTCCATGAACAGTCCCTTGGGCCGATTGATTTAGAGTAAGTTGATTTGCACTCGTTAAAAGATTATTAGGCTCAATTTCAAAATTACCGAAGAAATCTTCCTCCCTGATCTTTATGGAATAGAGAGATCGGTCAAACGCCACACCTTTTTTTATTCTCAAAAGGTAATTCCTAGAATCGTTAGAAATAAAAGAAATATCCCCCGGATCATAAAAGCCATCTTCTGCAAGAACATCTAAATCCTGATTGAGAATTGCAACTTCCCATCCTCTCAATTCGAATTCATTAGATTCTATGGAATTACTGAGTTCAAAGGAAACAATCACCCTTCTATTGGCAGAAGCACTAAACTCGTACCAATCCTCATCCTCGTATGATTGAATCCTACCAAAGCGTTTTTCACCATTGGAAGGTATTGAGTTAGGAGTTGTATTAGAATCATTGGGTTCAGTTTCAAAACCTTCCGGTGAATTACTTTCAAAAAAAGCTATTACCTCACGGGCTTGATCCATTAAAATCGTAGTTTCTAAAAGTAGAGGATCAAAAACCCCTTCACCACCCCATCTTAGAAAATCATAATCTATATTGGGCGAAGCCGAAATATCCACAATCTCTCCGTGCTCAAAAATGCCAGATCCCTGAGCATTTCCAGCCATTGGATTATCAGTTTTGACAATCAACTGATATTTTTTCTTTTCAAAATTTGCTGTTAGAGAGAAATCCTTGATTGCACTAAGATTTAAGATTGAGTTGGTAGACGAAGAATCGCCAGACCAACCAGAAAATTCCCAACCTTCATTCGCACTTGCATCCAATTTTATATTTTTGTCTGCAAGGTAAAATCCTTCACCCTTAACGACACCTGAGCCTGGAGGTTGTATAGAGACGCTTACATTATATCCCGAATCATAAATCCAAGCCTCAGCTAAAAAATCCCAGAATTGACGTGGTTTGGAAGTGCCTTGTTGATAGTACAACCAATTCTGATTTTCCGAACGGTACAAATAAGGATAGATATTTTTGCTTGTATATAACCAGTTATACTTTGCATCAAAAAACCAAAATCCTTCATCTTTTATTAATGATGGCAGATACAACCATCCATGTGAAAAATGATAAACCCAAGGATAAGTTTTATCAAAATAGCTTCCAAACCACTCACTTTCTTTCCAATCACCGATAAGTATATCGTCTGAAGGAGGGTTAATCATTTCAGATCTCATTTTTTCTGCAATCTGCAGAGATTTGAATGCATCTAAGTTTCCTTCGGTTAAAACTTTTCCACTCAGATTTCTATTTCTTGAAATTCCATCAAGAATTGCCTTTTTTACTTGCTTCCACGAGAGCTCTGGTGCGTGGCTCCAAATCATCGCCGCAACTCCTGCAACTAACGGAGCAGCGTAAGATGTTCCTTGTCCCTCTTTGAATAAATACTTACCAGAAAGTGGCTCTGGAACATCCTGTAACAATATATCGTCGATAAAAATTCCTTTATCAGTTGAATAGTCGCTATTTGTTTCAAGTTTAATCGCGACCTTGAATTTTTTGTTTTCAATCCTAGAAAAATCAATTCCTTTTGGCGAAAACTCTTCAGGAGAAAAATCAGGCCAATCAGATTCGTTATATGTATATTTAGCTCCTATTTCATCACCAATCTTCCGTTGAAAATTTGCTCTTACAAATGCTAAGCGAAAACCATCACTTCCTCGTGGATTTAGCCAGGGGCTGACACAATAAGTTAATGTGTTTGGTTTATAATCAAGATCGCCACTAAACCAATTCCAACTTCCATCGCTTAAACCCCAAGATACCCCTTTATATAAGCGAGTCCATTCGTATGTCGAACGATTTAAAGTTGCAGGTACAGGATCGCCATGTAGCCACCCTTCCATCGATGAATTAAAAGTATAGGATTTAATAGTCCTTGTCTCAACTTTTGCACTTAAAATTTCGCTTCCTGGGGCAGCAAGGTCCACGGAAGATTTACCCCAATTAGAAAACCTACTCAATGATCCATCTTCATCATTAGAAGCTACTGATATAATATTTTCGTTTTCGTAACTAGCAGGATAAGCACTATTGAATCCATCATTATCATAAGCATCATTTCCTGCGGCAATTATTACTAAAACGCCATCCTGCTCAAATTTTGAAATTGCATGGATTTCAACCGGATTAGGCTCTCCATATCCACCAAAACTCCAATTCAGAATTTTTACTCCTCTTGAAACCGCATACTCCGAGGCTTCAATATATCTGAACACTGTCCCCATAGCTGTCCCAATTCTGATAGGTAAAATCTTCGCAGCTTTAGAAACACCAACCATTCCGGCACCATCGTGTTCTGCGGCAATAAGTCCGGCAATAAATGTGCCGTGTCCATTGTAATCCTCTGGATTATTATCTTCTGGACTATTTCCGTCTCCGATGAAATCCCAACCTCTAATATCGTCGATCTTTCCATTGCCATCATCGTCCACTCCAGGATACCCAACTTTTTCGGGCAGGTTTTCATATATTTGATTTTTAAGATCAGGGTGCATCCAATTTACCCCAGTATCCACAACTGCAACTGGAACATTTTGTTTGGGAACCCAAACATCCATCACTTTTTCCCAATTAATTCCAAAATTCCCTTTTAAATACCATTGATTTGAAAATTGTGGATCGCCACCACCGTAACCCTCAAAACTGACTATCGAGTTAATTTCTGCAAATTCTACAAACTCCAGGAGAAGGCATCTAGAAACAATTTCTTCTATCGTTCGATTGTCATCATTACTAAATAGGGCTAAATCAAGTCGATCTATAGACTTAATCAGTTTAAGGCTGATTTTATTCTCAATTATTCCAATACCTTCTTCAGTCGAATTCTCTTCAAAGCCTACAATAATCTGATTACGCACAAACTTGCTCTCACTTGCAAATGAGGTTAGAGCGTAAAAAAAAGAAATTATCAGAAAGATTATTTTCAATACTTTAGGCCATAAAAATAATTAGATTATAAGTAAATTAAAATAATTTACTAAATAAATATCTTGATATTATTACACTTAACTCATACTTCTTTTTTACATTTTCAGAACCAAATATTTAGTAGTCAGATAAGTTATAATTTTTGCGGAAGATTTTAGGATAAATAGTAAATTCTAACAGGTGCCAAACATGCGGTCGCCTGCGTCTCCCAAACCGGGAACGATATATCCCTGATCATTTAATTTCTCATCGAGGGAAGCGGTGAACACATGGACATCCGGATGGGCTTCCTTCATGCAAGCCACGCCTTCGGGGGCGGCCAGTAAACTTAGCAGACGAATATCCTTCGCACCCGCCTCCTTCAAACGGGTGATGGCGGCGACAGAGGAATTACCAGTGGCAAGCATGGGATCGACCGCGATGACCAGGCGGTTTTCCAGTTGATCAGGCACTTTGCAATAGTATTCCACTGGCTCCAGGGTCTCCTCATCCCGATATAAACCAACAAACCCGACCCGTGCGGCAGGAATTAATTCGAGAATGCCATCGAGTAATCCGTTTCCGGCACGCATGATCGATACGAGGGCCAGTTTTTTTCCACTGAGTAGTGGAGCTTTGGTTCGGCATACGGGAGTTTCAACCGAAACTTCCTGCAGGGGAAGATCCCGGGTGATCTCATAGGCAAGAAGCATGGAGATTTCCCAAAGTAATTGACGAAAAGAGGAGCTCGGGGTCTCTTTTTTGCGCATCAGGGTGAGCTTATGCCGAACCAGCGGATGCTCGATAATGGTCAGGTTTTCATTCATAAATCGGAAGATATGGTTTCAAATACAAGTGGTTTAGATTCTAGGGGATTTTCAGAAAATTCGAAAGCGTCGGAAAGTAAATTTTTGACCCTCTCCAAGTCACCTTCACATGACGCATGAATACGCAGAAGGGAGTCACCCCGGCTGACCTTTTGTCCGATGCGGATGAACCGATCAAGACCGACGGAAAAGTCGAGCCTGTCGCCCTTCCGCTTTCTTCCACCCCCAAGTTCGATAACAGCCTGGCCCAAAATCCTTCCATTTACGGATTGCAGATAACCGCTTGATGAAGACGGAAAATCCTCGATTTTCTTAGCAGCAGGCAAGTACCCATCGGCACGCTCAATAAAATCGTTGGGGCCCCCAAGGGCTCCCACCATTTTCCCGAAAATCTCAGCCGCTTTACCGGAGCTTAAGGAATCCTGTAAATTTCGTCTGGCCATCTTTTCGCTTACAAATATTCCACTGGAAACCAGCAGGTTTGCACCCAATGCCAGCGATAACTCAAGCAATCGTTTCTCTGCGGGTTCAGCCTTCAAAAGGGACAGGCCGGAATGAACCTCGAGAGCATTCCCTGCCGTACTTGCCAGGGATTCATGCATATCCGTAAGCAGGGCGGTGGTCTTACACCCTGCCCCATTGGCCACGGCGACCAATGAGTGGGCAAGTTCCGTTGCCTTTTCCATAGTCTTCATGAAGGCCCCGCTACCAACTTTCACATCCAACACCAGGGCTTCCAATCCCATGGCCAACTTTTTGCAAAGAATTGAGGAAGTGATCAGATCCACGCTTTCCACGGTGCCGGTCAGGTCGCGGATGGCGTATAATCTTTTATCCGCCGGAGCAATCCCCACTCCCGCTCCCACGATCGCACATCCCACATCAGTCACCACTTTCCCAAATTCCTCTCCGGATACTTCGGTGCGGTACCCCGGTATCGATTCCAGTTTATCAAGGGTTCCACCGGTGTGACCAAGTCCGCGACCGGACACCATGGGAACATAACAACCACAAGCAGCCAGCATCGGAGCGAGAACCAGGGAAACATTATCCCCAATTCCACCGGTTGAATGTTTATCAACTATCGGACCTGAAAGATCCCACTGTTGAACATGACCGGTATCCCTCATCGCCAGGGTCAGCTCGACTCGTTCCCGTTCGCTTAGTCCCTGTAAAAAGACCGCCATGGCAAAGGCGGTTGCCTGTGCATCACTCACCGTATGATCGGCAAGCCCTCCCGCGAATTCTTCCATCTCGGCCTGTTCCAATGGAACCCGGTCCCGTACCTTGGCTAAAAAAAGTGGAATATTCATCCGTTCGGAAGATGATCAGATGAAAAAGAATGGGGAAGTAAATCTCCAAGCATATGACTTACGAGAACTCCATTGAGATTTGCCAAGAGTACGGATGTGGAAGGTTTGGAAAATTCAGCCAGTTTTTGCCGGCATCCACCACATGGGGAAACCGGAGACGGGCTGTCCGCCACGATACAAATTTCAGCAATTTCTTTTTCCCCGGCGGCAATCATGGCGGCAATCGCACCCGCTTCGGCACAGGTGCCCTGCGGATAGGCGGAGTTTTCGACATTGCACCCCACAAATTCTTTTCCGGTTACAGTCCGGACGGCCGCCCCCACTTTGAATTTCGAATACGGGGCATAGGCGTTTTCCCGAACTGCCCGTGCTTTTTCAAAAAGATCACTCATCGTACCAAAGATTGCCGTGCTTAGAGAAAAAGATCAAGCCTTGCCAGTATTCCCAAAACACCCAAGAATCTTGGATTATTCATTTTCCATTATTTTGATCGATTTAACCCAAGGACTACCCCGCAATCCCGGCACCGAGTTGGATCTCGACTGGGCCCTCTCCGTACAGGCAAACACCTCGGCCATTGAAAGAAGATGCCAGGCATTACCCGGCCGGCGCTCCATCAAAAAAGCCCATCAGGCTGCCTGGTTACTCAAGGCAATCACCTGTATTGATCTGACCACTCTTTCGGGGGACGATACCGAAAATCGAGTCAGAAGATTATGCCAGAAAGCGAAATTTCCGTTACAAAAGGATGTTCTGGAAGCCCTTGAAATCGAACCGGGCACCATCACCACCGGTGCGATCTGTGTATATCATGACATGGTGAAGGCGGCCGTATCCGCCCTTGAAGGAACGAAGATTCCAGTGGCGGCTGTGTCCACTGGTTTTCCTGCCGGACTGTCCCCCTTTTCCCTCCGACTGGCAGAGATAGGGGAATCCGTAAAGGACGGAGCCAAAGAAATTGATATCGTTATTTCCAGAAGGCATGTGCTTTCCCAAGATTGGCAGGCTCTTTTTGATGAAATGAAAGCCTTTCGCGAGGCTTGTGGGGAGGCTCACATTAAAGCAATTCTTGCGACCGGGGAACTGGGTACCCTGCGAAACGTGGCCCGGGCATCTTTGATCTGCATGATGGCGGGGGCTGATTTTATTAAAACTTCAACGGGTAAGGAAAGTGTGAATGCAACGCTTCCAGTCAGCCTTACTATGATCCGTCAGATTCGGGATTATTATGACCAAACCGGATATTATGTGGGGTATAAACCCGCAGGTGGGATTTCCAGAGCCAAGGATGCCCTTACCTATCTTGCCTTGATCAAGGAGGAACTGGGTGACCGTTGGTTGCAGCCTGATCTCTTTCGTTTTGGTGCCTCCAGTCTTCTTGGAGATATCGAACGACAACTTGAACATTTTGTGTCTGGCCACTACTCGGCCGCCTACCGGCACGCCATGGGATAACTTATGAAAGTAAAAGAAATTTTGGAAACGATGGATTACGGGAATGCCCCGGAGGATCCAAGACCCGCCTTGGACTGGATCAAAAAAAACGGAGCAAAATTCGGACACTTTATCAATGGGCAATTCAAGAGCCCGGAAGATAGTGAATCTTTCGAAAGCCGAAATCCCGCCACTGGTGAGATCTTGGCCACTATCTCCCAAGCCCAACTTGAGGATGTCGATCATGCCATGCATTGTGCCAGGTCGGCCCAGGCAGATTGGGAAGGCATGGGAGGGCCCGCCAGGGCAAAATTTCTTTACGCAATCGCACGGCTGGTGCAGAAACATTCCCGCCTCCTGGCGGTCGTAGAAACATTGGACAATGGAAAGCCCATTCGCGAAAGTCGCGATATTGATATACCACTCGTAGCCAGACATTTCTACTTTCATGCCGGTGCGGCACAACTGATGGAAAAGGAGATGCCCGACCATCGGGCACATGGAGTCGCGGGCCAGGTAATTCCCTGGAATTTCCCCTTGCTTATGCTGGCATGGAAAATTGCCCCAGCCTTGGCCATGGGAAATACCGTGGTGATCAAACCGGCGGAATACACCTCATTATCCGCCTTGCTCCTGGCCGATATCTCCATGGAAGCGGGGTTGCCCGCGGGAGTCCTTAACATCATTACCGGAGACGGAAAAGTGGGCGAAATGATCGTGACCCATGAGGAAGCGGATAAAGTCGCATTCACCGGCTCCACGGATGTGGGACGTAAAATCAGGGAGGCCACTGCGGGACAGGGCAAGGAACTCACTCTTGAATTGGGTGGGAAGTCACCCTACATCGTATTCGATGATGCTGACCTGGACAGTGCGGTGGAGGGATTGGTTGATGCCATCTGGTTTAATCAGGGACAGGTCTGTTGTGCAGGATCCCGGCTTTTCGTACAGGAAGGTGTAGCCGAGAAATTTCATACAAAACTGAGAGCCCGGATGGATAAGTTACGGGTAGGGAATCCCATGGACAAATCGGTGGACCTAGGTGCGATTGTCGATCCGAAACAACTGGAATCAATTTCACAAAAGGTGGAGGAAGGATTAAAAGAGGGAGGAAACGAGTATGTTGGATCATGCGACCTTCCAAAAGAAGGATGCTTCTATCCGCCCACCCTGATCACGGATGTTGATCCCGCCTGTCGACTGATGCAGGAAGAAATTTTCGGTCCCGTTTTGGTCGGAACCACATTCCGTACACCTGCGGAAGCAGTGGCCCTTGCCAATAATACCCGCTACGGCCTGGCCGCCTCGATCTGGACTGAAAATGTCAATCTCGCCCTCGATCTAGCTCCCAAAATTATTTGCGGGGTCGCCTGGATTAACTCCACCAACCAATTCGATGCCTCCACCGGGTTTGGAGGGAGAAGGGAAAGCGGATTTGGACGCGAGGGCGGATGGGAAGGACTTTATGCCTATACCCGGTCCGTTCACCTGTCCGACAAACCCCTTGAACGAATTAACCAAAGGGAAGGAACCCCTGAGCCATCCGATCCGGGCATCGACCGGACTCCGAAACTC
The DNA here is from genome assembly GCA_902612125.1 of uncultured Verrucomicrobiota bacterium. Classification (GTDB taxonomy): domain Bacteria; phylum Verrucomicrobiota; class Verrucomicrobiia; order Opitutales; family Seribacteraceae; genus Seribacter. The sequence continues at coordinate 42,970 of CACMBV010000013.1, read as the reverse complement.
TTCATTGGTGGGAAACAGACCAGAGGGGACAGTGGCTACTCGTATCCCATTTTTTCCCGGGATGGTAAACAGATGGGACTGGTTGGCCAAGGAAACCGCAAAGACATCCGCAACGCCGTGGAAGCTGCCAACTCCGCCCGTTCGTGGGCCAAATCAACTGCCCATCTCCGTGCCCAGATCCTTTATTACTTGGGTGAAAATCTCTCCATCCGGGCAGATGAATTTGCTCGACGAATATCAGAGATGACCGGGCAAGATAGCAAGGAATCAAAAGAAGAAGTAAAACTTTCCATCGAACGTCTTTTCACCTATGCGGGCTGGGCCGACAAATACGACGGGGCCGTCCATGGAGCACCCATCCGGGGAGTCGCCCTGGCCATGAAGGAACCGGTTGGTACGATTGGTATAATTTGTCCGGACGCATTGCCCTTGCTTGGACTTATCTCCCTGATCGCTCCGGCCCTTTCCATGGGAAATACCTGTGTTGTTGTTCCATCCGAGCCTTTTCCTCTTTCAGCCACCGACCTCTACCAAGTCTTTGAGACTTCGGACTTACCGTCCGGCGTGGTCAATCTGGTAACGGCCAGGCATGGCGAAGTCATTGAATCTTTATCCGGGCACATGGACTTGGATGCGGTCTGGTATTTCGGATCCTCGGGACTCTCAGCGACGGTTGAAAAACTCTCTACAACCAACCTGAAACGCACCTGGCTGAACCATGGAAAAGACAGAAACTGGATGGATCATAAACAGGGCGAGGGCAAAGATTTTCTCATTCAATCCACTGAAGTTAAAAACATTTGGATACCCTACGGAGAATAAATTTTCCAAGAATTTTTATATTTTTTCGAAAATACCCATAACCTGGCAATCTACTCTCAATCATCCTCAAGGATTTGATTCCTGGATCATAAGATTGCCATTTTTATTGCTCCCTGCGTGCTCACCGTTTGGTATGCCCTCCCGCCTGGGAAATTACTTAGCTGACTCAGGCCGTCTTCAAGCCGGCAAAATACCTCCGGGCCGCCTCATTCACCCGGGGAGCCAATAGCATGCTCGAAAGGATCGTGGGGATCGCCATCAGCCCGAACGCAATATCCAGAAAATTGATAATTACCTCCATTTTCACCATTGCAGAAACTACGATCGTGAGTAAGTAAAATCCAAGTACTGGCAATCGTGCTTTTTGTCCAAAAAGAAAACAGCCACACTTCACCACATAATAAGAAAACCCGAGCATCGAAGAAAAACTCAGGCAAAGCACGCCGGCAAGTAGTAGATAGGGTCCGACACCGGGAAGTGCGAGCTGAAACGCCTGCGTGGTCAGGAGCACGCCATCACCAATTCCGGAATCCCAGACATCCGTGACCATCAGGACCAGTCCGGTCAGAGTACACATCAGCAAGGTGTCGATAACCGGTCCCCACATCGCCACCACTCCTTCGCGAATCGGCTCCCTGGTCCTGGCCGCTCCGTGTGCCATGGCTTCGGTCCCCATTCCCGCCTCATTGGAAAAGGCGGCCCGGCGGACTCCCGTCACGATCACCATGCCCAGTGCTCCTCCCGCGACCGCCTGGCCGGTAAAAGCATCAGAAAAGATAAGGCTGAGAGATGGAAATATTCGATCCACATGGAGTAAAATAATCACCAGGGAGGTAGCTCCGTATAAAACTACCATTCCCGGAACCAAACGGGCAGCGACGGATCCGATGCGCTTAATTCCACCAATCACCACCAAACCCACCACCACGGCAAGAAATAAGCCGAACAGGGCATTTCCCATCTGCCTTGTATCCTCTGAACCTACAAACCAGCCCTGCGGTTCGAAAAACATGGTGTTCATAATCTGGGTCAATTGATTGGACTGCAAGAGGGGCAGACAGCCAAACATCCCGCATCCGGCAAACAAGATAGCCAGGGGTTTCCACTTCTCACCAAGTCCTTCCCGAATAAAATACATTGGCCCCCCCTGCTCTACCCCGTTTTCATCCTTTCCCCGATACATCACTGCCAGCGAACAGGTGTAGAACTTGGTGGCCATTCCGAGCAGGGCACAGACCCACATCCAGAATAAAGCTCCCGGCCCGCCCTGGGTAATGGCAACCGCCACGCCCGCCACATTGCCCATCCCGACTGTACCGGACAGGGCACTGCAAAGAGCCCGAAAATGACTTACCTCCCCGGGTGCCTCCTTCTCTACATTTTTGCCCAGCAGCAAGGCCAGTCCATGACCCAAATAGCGAAAAGGAGAAAAGCGTGAAAATACCGCAAAGAAAAATCCTCCACCCAACAAAAGGTAGAGCAAATTCCCCCAGAGCCAACCCGAGAATGAAGATAGAAATTCTGCCATTTATTCGAATAAGTTGCAGGAAATTGCCGATGGGTCACGCAGGAAATGCGGTTGACCCTTGGATTACTGACTCAGAGTGGATCACCGCGGGCTTCGCCCTCGCGATGACAAGCGCCATCTTTTAACCATGAAGGGAACGATGAAGATTGGGGTTCTCAAGTTGTCATTGCGAGGAAGGAACTTTAGTGACTGACGCGGCAATCCACCGCGTCTCGGAGGATGCGGGCCGATATGTGTTTCATTTGCTGAGGGTCATTGGATCGCCGCGGGCTTACGCCCTCGCGATGACAAGGGTGAATGGGCTTTCTGATAACCAAATAGCGAGATAGAAACAAGCAGAGGCTGGCTCCCCTGCTCTTTTCACTCTTCGCCCTTCAATCTCACTCTTCCATTTACTGGATCGATCATTCGAAATTTCGTTCCTCATCCAACATTTCGAGCTTGTGAGGACACTGAAGTCGGCTTGAATTAAGAAGTATGATAGCACCAATTAAAAATGAAGGACCGAAAAATGTCATGGGGGAACCCTTGCAACCTTGCTGCAATAAATTGAGCACTGGATGGTACCGAAATGGCACTTGTGAAACCGACAAAAATGACGGAGGCATGCATGTGATCTGTGCCCGTATGACCACTGAATTTCTGGCCTTCAGTCAGGCGATGGGTAATGATCTTTCCACTCCCAGGCCGGAATATAACTTCCCGGGATTGAAGGAGGGGGATTGCTGGTGTTTGTGTGCCGGACGTTGGCAGGAAGCCCTGGAAGCGGGAATCGCTCCCAAGGTAAAATTGGCCGCCTGTGAGGAATCAGCCCTCGCGGTAGTCAAGCTTACAGATCTTCAGGCTTATCAAATGGAAGAAGGATAAGCGGATCAAAAACATTCCTCATTGGGTGAGGATGCCAACATTTGCAAAGAATGTGGAAAAGGAAAAATTAGCCAATTGGCCCGCAAATCCAGAAAGCATCCGTTATGCACCTTGTAAGGAGCCTTTTTATTTCTCATTTTTAGGGAAAATCAGCAACAGACTACAAAAAATCAATTGCGGTAAACGCCTTCTTTCATCAGAAACAGACTATCCTATCGGATGAAAGATAACTTATGCCAACGATCGAAAATGACTTATGGTACAAAATAAAAGACGGAGATTCTTCCGCCTTAGTGGATTTGTATGACGGGTTTGCCGGTGCAATGTTTTCCTTATCCCTGGAAATTCTTGGCGATCGTTGGGAAGCTGAAGAGGTAATTCAGGACATCTTTGCCTTTCTTTGGCGGAAGCCTGAATCCTATGCACCGGACAAGGGGAAATTTAGTAGCTGGCTGTTGGTTTTGACCCGCAACCGTAGCATTGACCGTGTACGTTCCCGGAAAAGAAGAGTCGATCGTGGTGAATCGGATGAGATTCTCTCAGGAAGAGAGGATCAGAATGCCTCTGATGGAGCGGAACAGGCAACGGTCAGTGATGAGCGTAGTCATCTGAGGCGGGCTTTTGAAAAGCTTCCCCCCGAGCAGGTGAAAGTTTTGGAACTTTCCTATTTCAAGGGTTTAAATCATGAAGAAATTTCTGAACGGTTGGAACTCTCTCTTGGGACAGTCAAATCACGCATTCGTCTGGGAATAGAAAAACTTAGACACACCCTGGCCACCTTACGTACCTGACCATGTATGAATAGCTTAAAAACATTGATTGCCTGGCACAACCAGCCTCACAGGTTTGTATTGCAGAGTAATTCCATTAGTAAGTATTGAAATTGGAATCTCTTAAGCAAACAGCTCTCGATTACACTCTTGGTGTCTTACCCAAGGAAGACTCCCTTCTTTTCGAAGCACGGTTGGAAGAGGATGATGATGTCCGCAAGTTTTTAGTCGAAGCACAGGAGGATTGTGCAAGTCTTTCGATGACCGCAGTGCCTGCCTCTCTAAGCAACGAAGTTCGTTCGAGGGTCATGGAATATTGCGAACCCAAAATGGATTTTGATCCCTTTCTGAGCACTGACGACATTTCCCGTCTGCGCAATAATTTCTCCTTTTCCATGAATCGTTATCAAGGAGGGGATGCCTCGGTCGACATTAACGACATTCAACAAGGAGCCATCAAAAACGAAGTTCTTGCCAGTTACGATCATTTACAGAATCTTCTCCCTCTGATTTCGGGTAATTCCAAAGCGGCTGCCGGAGAATTTGATGATCTTCAATCCGTTCTCCGCTCAAAGCCATCCCTAAGTCAAGGAGTTGATCAAATTCTGGGACATGATTTCAACAGTGAAAATCCGGTCTCTCGTTCCGTATTGCGTACCGCCCTTGCCACTCTCCCATCGCTCTCTTTCTTTTCGGACCGTTTGCGGGAAAATAAGGCAAACCTGGCGGATACCCGCAGGATGTTTTACCTTTGCCGTGATCAATTAAAAATTATGAGAGCATCCTTTAAGGACCTTGACCCGGAAGGTCTGATCGAAGATGAAAAACTCCGATTACACGGAGCAGGACTTCTGCAAACCAAATGGTGGGGGGCTGAACATGCATATTTCTCATCAAAGGGTCAGGTAAAATGCGGCCATTTCTTTGACGGCCCCGTGACCGAAAGATGCATTGAATTTGCCGAGTATGATGCGAATATGTATTGTTTGGCTAATCTACTTGCACCACGGTCCTCCACAGGTGACTTTCACATGGAGCTCTTGAAAGATGCCATTCCCGGTGCAACTCTAGCCGTGGCCACTGCTAAAATGTCAGATCATGAACACCGCTCACTCCAAGAAATAATCACAGGATCTTCGGTGATATCAGGCATGGCATTGCAGGATTATTATTTGTGGAAATTGATTGAAGATTCCATGTTACGGGGTCACCGGTCCACGGATCTCAAAGACCTGCAGGAAAGAAAGATTTACGGCATCAACAGAATCAAAGACTTTACCTACCTTTGGTTTGCCTGGCCCGCGGTTTTATAAAGCCAATTCGGGGCGGATGCCTCCACTGAAAATCCCCGGCAGTAATGAGCTATGTCCGGTGGATTCTGTGGTTCGGGCAATCCAAAAGCTTCAAACAAACTTCCCCGATACTCGGTGCTTTGTAACCTCACCGCATCATAAGGACGATGCCTGACCTGAGCAGAGCTTGATCTGCTCCCTGCCGTTCTTCTTGTCCAAAACCGGTACCGTTCAAGTAAAAACTGATCGAGCGGTCCCCGGGCAGTCCTTGCTGAACCAACGGATTTATCCAACTGAGCACCAAATCTGGCAGGTACCTTTCTGAATATCCGATGAGTGGTTGATTCATAAAAGATGGCCCGAGCGGTTGAAGATCTGTTTATATGGGCTGAACGATAGCCGAGTCCGTAGAGAATGCGCGCACCGAACACCGCAAATATATCCGTTGAATCCAAGGAATAAAACCAGACGCCTCTTTTCCCATCCGCCCTTTTTACATAAGTTCTCAGGTTTACCTCATCAAACTCTCCCCATGGAATCCAACGAACGGGATGTATCCGTAATCCAGACAGATGAAAACCAACCACACTGGCCCATGCCTGTCCTTCAAAAAGATCCAAGTCCAGATCATCAGGGATGGTGGGGCGAAGAATTTCCGGCGAAACGGGCCAGTGAAGGAGAAGCAGATCACTCCAGTGCTGCACCATGAATTTATCCAAAAAAGTTTGGATCATTGGGCTTTGCCAAAAATTTCCTCCATTTTCACCCTTCGGTAGTGAAAAACTTGGCGAAGGGTCCTTCCCACATAAAGGGCATTTGCTAGCGAGCCGATTGGACCAAATGGAACGAGGTAACGGATATCATCAGTCATTCGGGTACCCTCATCGGTATCTTCCAACTTATGAGTATGCAACCACAACTTATAAGGACCCACACGTTGCTCATCCATAAATGAAAATCCCTCCTCCACATATTTTATTTCAGTGAGCCAGCTCGACCAGCCAAGCAGCGGGACTTTCACCCGATACTCCAGAAGCAGTCCCGCAAAGGTTTTTTCCGGTGGTTCCCCTATAATTTCGAAGGCCATTTCCGGAGGAGTAATCTTGTTCAGGTTTTGGGGAACCGAAATAAATTCCCAGAGAATTTCCCGATCGACTGGCAGGGTTTGTATTTGTTTCAAATGGTGCACAGGTTTTTCCTATTAGTCTTTTCTCTGTAGAGCAACCTCCCCTTGACCAAGGTGTAGGCGCCGACTAATAAGAATAGATGAAATGTAGTATTAGTCTCGCGTTTTTCTTACTCATATTGTCATGCATTATGATGAAGGCTCAGGAAGGTATGTCTGATCTGGCTGCCATTCGCCTGGCTTATGAAAGCGGTTCAGATCGGGAAATCAAAGGAACCAATGCTGAAATTGGTTATAATCAATGGGAAATTCGTACCCCGGTCTTTTTCAAGGAAGCCGGAGACTGGAAATTTGCCGCCGGGGTTCGTTACCAGTCAACGGATCTTGATTTCACCGATCTCATGGAACTCGATGAGGATAGACTGCACTCCCTTGATCTCGCCTTTTTTCTCAGTAAAAAAAGCAGTGACACCTTGGACTGGCTATTTCTTTTCAATCCCACCCTGGCTGGTGATTATGAAAATACGGACAAGGATGCCTTTAATTTTCTGACCATTGGCGGGGCGAAATGGAAGCAGTCTGACCATTTGCAATGGATTTTCGGAGCCGTTTACACCACGGGTATCGGTGACGATTTATTTGTACCGGCACTTGGATTGATTTGGGAACCGTCTGACTGGTCAAGCCTCGTCATTGCCGGACCGATCATCCAATACAGTTACCAACTCTCGGATTCCTTGGCACTCAAGCTGGGAGCACAATTTGTGGGCAACCGATGGAACACGGAAGCTACCTACGGAGGTATACTGGAAGAACGAAACCTAAGGTATCGTTCCTACCGAATTTCTGCAAAACTGCAATGGAGTTTCGATGATGATCACTCGGTTTTTGCGGGTGCAGGGTATGATTTTGCCGGAGAACTTGAAATTGAATCACCCGGGTCCATTCGGGATCGTGATGTGGAAAATGGGGGTGTTTTTGAAATCGGATATCAATACCAATTCTAAGGATTACCCGTTTCTCCAATAATGGCAGCGGCAGCGTCCCAGCCGGACATGGCCGCCTTTTCTATTCTTTCCCCGCCAAAGCCATCACCGGCAAGGGTGATGCCCCTTGGGGAGGAATGCCAGTGAGTTGCTCCAAAAGTAACCACCGGTTTGGCGAATCCCCACCGATGAGATGACCAGGACATGATTTTTACATTCAGATTCTCCTCAGCAATCGAAAGTAAGGAAGGAACCCTCTCTGAATCCGAAGCATTCCAAAATTTTTGCGAGTATTCATCCGAGGCATGAATGGTACAAGCCGGTTTTTGGGAGATTCCTTTAATCTGATTATCCGAAATCCAATCAATCTCGGGAACAGGGTGAGTGAGTGTGCCAGGAGACTCCAAGGATGAGGGTCGGTCCATAATTCCCAATACGGCGAGGCATCGAGTGTGCCGAATGGATCGAAGACGAATCATGGTATCCTCATCCAACTCGTAATCACTTCTTTGGAAAAGCTCCAGTAATTGAATGGATGGTATGGTAAGGACCAAATGATCCGCTTCCAGTGTCCGCTGCCCATCTTCTTTTGGGTGTAGAGTCCAGATGTTCTTCTTATGCTCAATCCTCTGAAGAAAAAAAGAAGTCTCAACCGTGAACTCTTTGGCCAGAATCTTGGCCGGAGAGGTCATGCCCTCAGAACCCCGGTATCTTTGCCCTTTGGGGACATCCGGTCTTCCCGGAATATGATCGTACCATGGAATCACCGCTTTTTCATACTGCCAAAGAGATAAAAGTTCTACCATTCTTGGATCCCTGACCGTGAAGAACTGGGCACCATGGTCAATTCTTGCCCCCTCCATCCTACGGGTTGCCATTCGACCACCCACACCCCTGCCCTTTTCCACAAGGGTCACATCATGCCCGTCTTTGGCAAGTTTCCATGCACACACCGATCCGGATATGCCTGCCCCGATCACAACAATTTTCATTCCCGTTACTTTATCGCAAATGAAAAATATTGAAAGAACTACCGTCCAATGAATTCTTGGAAGAAGAGAAGAACCACGATAAAAAAGATTTATGATATATAAATACCGACCTGCCCATCAACGAGGAACCGCGGAGCATGGCTGGCTCCATGCACGATTCACTTTCTCTTTTGCCAACTATTACGATCCTGATCACTGCGGATTTCATTCATTACAGGTCATGAATAATGATGTCATTGAGCCAGGAGGAGGGTTTCCAACCCATCCGCACCGGGATGCCGAAATTTTCACCTATGTACTGTCCGGCCGACTGGAGCACCGGGACAGTATGGGTAACGGGTCAGTGATGGAGGCGGGAGACCTACAATACATGAGTGCCGGAGAGGGCGTGCAACATAGCGAATTCAATCCATCCGATTCTGAAAAGACTGAGCTATACCAAATTTGGATGCGGCCAAATCAGGGAGGCGGAAAGCCTAAATATGCCCAAAAGAAATTAACCACCGAAAATTTTGCCAACAAGATGAACTTGCTTTTTTCGGGGGACGGACGGGGTGATTCCATTGAAATTCGTCAAGATGCAGAAGTGTCCATAGTTCGACTGCAAACTGGAGAAAATTTCAATTGGAAGCCCAACCCCGGGCTACCCAATCTTTGGATTCAGCTGATTGAGGGAGAAATCACGGTCAATGAACAGAAACTTCATAAAGCGGATGGCCTGGGGATTGAAGATATGGATAAGGAATTAAGATTTGATGCTTTTTGCCCAAGTAAACTTTTGGTCCTCTCTCTAACCGATTAAAAATATCAAAAAATTTCTTAATTTGGGGAAGTTGGGCTAGCTATTTTATTGATCTATCCGATTGATCCTGTCATGAAAAAAGTACCTATGACAAACGAAACTACAATCGAATACCATGATCTTGTCGAAAGCCTGGCCGGGGAATTACCCAGTATTCCACTGATCATGAATGATTTACTTAAAATCATTACTGATTCCAATGCTGCCTTATTTGCCATTCGAGATGTGATTAAAAATGATAAGGCTATATTCTCGAAAATTCTAAAATTTGCCAACAATGTTGAATACAGGCAGGGAAGTGCTGAAAGAATCACATCCATATCCGATGCAATTCAAAGACTGGGTCTTGAAAATGTAAAAAAAATCGCACTGAACACCTCAGTTTTTAAACTTTTTGAAGAATTGGAAGGCAGTTCAGATTTTAAACTTGAAGATTTATGGATGCATAGTTGTGGAGTTGCCATTGCATCAGAAGCACTTGCTGAGAGGTTTGAATCGAAATTTAGTGACCATGCTTATTCATGTGGATTACTGCATGACTTGGGAAAAGTCGCTAAATTAAAATTTTCATCGGAAAATTTCTTTAGGGAAATTCAATACGCTTTTGAAAATAATCTTAGCTTCCATTCAACGGAATTGAATTTTCGTTCCCTTCAACACGATGTTCTTGGAGCTTTGGTCGTTCAAAAATGGGGCATCTCTCCCATTGTCGAACAATCGACTCGCTGGCATCACACCGTAAAAAAAAGCATGAGGATGGGTGTTGAGGATCCAAACATTCACAAACTGATCGATTTGGTTGGTCTCGCGAATCATATTATTAAGGATATCGATTTTGGAAACAGCGGTTACAAAGTGAAGCTTTCCCTTGCCCCCGAATTTTTGAGACGCAGAAAAATCGATGATCAGGAATTTGAGAAATGTAAGGAAGTGGTGCAGGATGCCCTGAATGCGGAGTCCGAGCACTTGGCCATATTTTCAAAGGAGTAGATTTCGGATAGATTGAGGGATTCCATGCAAATTTCTCTTCCAGATGCCGAACTACAAATGTTTTCTCAACACTTTCCGATTGAGATTGCTGAAGAATTATTCCACAGACTAAAGGATAATATCCCATGGGTGCAAAACAGGATCAAGTTTTACGGGAAGGAAAGCCTGGTTCCTCGTCTCGAATCCTGGCATGGGGACATGGGAATGTCGTACTCCTACTCGGGTATTCAAATGAAAGCAAAACCATGGACGGACGAACTCCTGGAAATCAAAAAATCCATCGAACCGATCGCTGGGATTTCCTTTAATTCAGTTTTAATCAATTACTACCGGAATGGGAAAGACCGGGTCGCATGGCATAGTGATGACGAAAAAGAACTGGGTAAAAACCCGGTGATCGCCTCCGTGAGTTTGGGAGCGGAGAGAAAATTCAAATTCAGGCATAAGAAATATAAAGCCAACCAACTGAAACATGAAATATTATTACAAAATGGCAGTCTTCTTTTAATGAGCGGTCCCACCCAGCATCATTGGCTGCATGAGATTCCCCGCACTGCAAAACCGATTGGCCCCCGTATTAATCTGACCTTCCGCGTTATCAAAACTTGATTTTATAATTCCAAAAAAATGACAGACCTTCGGTTTTCTGCCATCGCTTCCAGGAAAGAAAAGTTTCTAGTTGATCTAAACCTACATATGAAACGATGAATAGGTTATTGAAATTTTTACTCTTCATCGCCTCAGCAATGCTTTCCTTGAGTTTGTTTGCGTACGAAAACATGCATGATAAAACACCGGTGGGTAAAATTGTGGTTTTGGAACTCCCCGTGCGAATGGCGATGGAGGCGTCTACGGACAAATCCTACTTTAGTGAAAACAACGGGCTGTTTCGAAAATTATTCCGGTACATCAACCAAAATGATATTTCCATGACTACCCCTGTGGAAGCGGACATAAATCCGGGCAAAATGAGATTTTTTGTTGGGAGTAAAGATCTTTCCAGAAAAATTGAATCTTCGGATCAGGTTCAGATACGCAAAATTCCTCCTCGTAAGGTTGTCTCGATCGGTATCCGTGGAAGCTATTCTGAAAAAAAATTTCTGGATAATGTAAGTCGGCTTACCCAGTGGCTTGATCAAAATACCACTTTTGAACCCGACGGGGCACCTTACGGCGTTTACTGGAACGGGCCTTTTATCCCCGGTCCCTTCAAAAGATCAGAAATTCACATACCCATACGACGGATTAAAATTCAACCAACCAACATTCCATCTCAACCTAAATCACCAAAACAACCATGAAGACACTTATTTTTCTTCTTAATCTTGCAATCATTATGACAGCCACCGCAAAATCCATTTACGACCACGACCTGAAATCAATTGACGGAGAGTCCACCACTCTTGCCGAGCATAAGGGTAAAGTCATTCTAATGGTAAATGTCGCTTCCCGTTGCGGTTTTACCCGTCAGTACAAGGGACTTGAGGAACTATACGATAAATACAAGGACAAAGGCTTGGTCGTTTGCGGTTTTCCCTGCAACCAGTTTGGAGGACAGGAACCTGGTTCCGAATCTGAAATCAAGGAATTTTGCTCCACTAAATACGGTGTCAGCTTCCCCATGTATTCCAAGATCGATGTGAACGGACCAAATCGCCATCCAATCTACAAAGACATCATTGGTGAGAACGGACCCCTCAAGGGAAATGTTAAATGGAATTTTGGAAAAATCCTTGTGGGTAAGGACGGCAATCCCATCGACCGTTTTGGCAGCATGACCTCTCCGACTTCCAGAAAGTTAATCAAGGCAATCGAAGAAGCTCTTCAGGGATAAAAAAAATTCGTAAATCTCTTTTTCCATCACTTTTCCTGCTTCTGCTTAGCGGATGCATAAGTATGGAATGGCGGGGTGGAATGATACCCCACTTGGACTTATCCAGTAGCATTCCAAGGAGTGAGGATCCACAACGCGATTTTTACAAACCACCATTACGGGACTTATCCGCCAACTGGAATCAATTCCGCGGACCAAAAAGAAATGGTCACATTCCGGCACAAACCATTTCCATCGATTGGACCAAACCAGCAAAGGAAAGATGGTCCACCACCTGCGGACTTGGGCATTCCTCGATCGTAACTTCCGGGAAACTCGTGGTCACCATGGAGCAGGAGCAGGAACAAGAACTGTTGATTGCCAGAAGTTTAGAGGATGGTACGCAAGTTTGGAGGGTGGCAGAAAACACAAAATGGCATGACATGTTTAGCGGTACGGGTCCGCGGTCAACCCCCACATTGTACAAGGGGAAAATCTATGCCCTTTTTACCAATGGTCGGTTATGCCGTGTGGATGCAAACACGGGGACAGTGGAATGGAATATTCCTGTCATCCCCGATGATTATGAATTTCCTGAATGGGGTCTTTCCATCTCTCCGCTGATTTGGAATGATATGATCATCCTAAGTTTGGGTGGTGAATCGGCAGCGGCAAAGGCTTATTCAATTGAAACGGGAAAACAACTCTGGAAATCTCAACTGGTCGGTAAGGGTGTCTACCTATCCCCGGAAATCCTCCGCCTCCTAGGTGAAGATCATTTGCTCGTCTCCGTTGTGGGAAAGATCGTTTCCCTGGATCCAAGAAACGGTAAAACCCTCTGGGAAAAACCTTGGAAGATTTTCATGAACAATGTACAGATCGCACAGCCTATTCCGGTCTCATCCAATTCCTTCGTGCTCGCTGCTGGTTATGGGAAAGGGGCTGAATGTTTTATTGTCGCCCGCGAACCAGGCAGTGTAAAGTATCGCGTCGAATCCTCCTGGACATCTAAAAACTTAAAGGCAAAATTTTCCAACCCCGTGTTCAAGAATGGGTATATTTACGGATTCAGTGAAAATCTACTGGTTTGTTTGGAAGCGAAAACGGGTAAATTGATGTGGCGGGGAAAGAAGTACAGCTATGGAAGAATCCTACTGCTTGATCAAAAACTATTGATTCTTGGTCATTCCGGCGTGCTTTCAGTGATCGATGCATCCCCGGAAAAATTCCGCGAAGTTTCCTCCCGTCAACTCCTTGGCAATGCCCGTTGCTGGAACGGACCCGCCTTTGTCAATGGCTACCTGCTCGCCCGTAACGGCGAGCAAATTGCCTGTTTTGACTTCGGTAAATAGGAAAAAACTTCCATTTATCTAACCAATGGGAGATCATCCCAATGGGTGGTGTAGCGGGGGGTACGCATTTCCCGGCGCATTCGCCACTGTTTGCCAATCCCCTGACCTCCCCAAAAGGCTCCACCCCCACCATAGCGGGACGCGGCTTCTTCCACCGCATTGACAAAATCCTGACGACGCGGACTGCCATGCTCTTCGAAAAGTAAACCCTGACGGGAAGCCGATGAAACCAGATCCAGCAGAATCACCCCCGCTTTTTTGTAGGCATATCCGGAACGGTACATATCCCGCAGCATCTTTTTGGCATTTTGAACGATCCGGATGGGGTCATCGGTTGGCTCATCAAGACCAAGAACCCGCGAATTGGAATATTGGGGCTGATCTTCCCGAAAACGGTTGGTCATGATGAACACCTGTAAACCGGAAGCAAGTGAGCCTTCCGAACGGACCTTCCGGGTGGCCCGGATAGCATAGTTGGCCACGGCTTCTTCGAGTTCTTCCAGTTCCATGACTGGTTTGCCAAAGGAGCGGGAGGAACAGGTATTCTTGCGGGGGGGCGAAATCTCCTCCATTTCCAGGCAGGATATTCCCCCCAGTTCACGCTGTGTACGCTCCAAAGTCACCCCCCCAATTGCCCGAATGGAGGGCGAAGGAGCCCGGGCAAACTGCCAGGCATTGAGGAGGCCGATTCGCCGCAAACGAACACTCAATCTTCGCCCGATTCCCCAGACATCCTCAATCGCAATCCGTTCCAATGCCTCGCGGTCATCTTTTGCAACAAGCTGACAACCGATTCCCTGCTTTTTGGCCAGACGATTGGCCGCCTTGGCCAGGGTCTTGGTGGACCCCAGTCCCACCGATATCGGGATGCCGGTCCACTGTTTGACCTGATCACGCATCCGTGTACTCAGCCGGAGTGGACTCGGTACGCCGGTTAAATCAAGAAAAGACTCATCAATCGAATAAACTTCCAGTTCCGGGGCAAAACGGGCAAGCACCGAGACCACCCGGCTCGACATATCCCCGTACAGCTCGTAATTCGAAGACAGGACGACTACGCCATTTCCTTCACAAAGTTTTCGAATCTGATGATACGGGGCGCCCATGGGAATGCCAATGGCCTTGGCTTCATTCGAACGGGCAACTGCACAACCGTCGTTATTCGAAAGTACAATCACCGGGCGTTTTTCCAGCGAGGGCCGGAAAACCCGTTCGCAGGAAACATAAAAATTATTGCAGTCCGCCAGGGCAATCACAGGGAGTGGACCACATTCGTGACCACTCCCCATAAATGGGTATCATCCTGTTCCTGAAAATCTATGGGGGGGTAGTCGGGGTTTTCGGGTATAAGCCAGGTTCGGCCTTTGGCTTGGCGGAGCCTTTTTACGGTTAGCTCTCCGTTAATCGAAACAATCACCACCTTGCCATTGGTGGCTTCCAGGCTGCGGTCAACCACCAGCAGATCACCATCATGAATCCCCGCCCCAATCATCGAATCCCCCCGGGCTCGCACAAAAAAAGTGGCGGTGGGTTCGCGTACGAGATGAGCATTCAAATCAAGAACCCCTTCGGCATAATCATCAGCCGGTGAGGGAAATCCGGCGGGCACTTCATTTCCATAGAGGGGAATCCTATCTTCACGCTCGCGGACAAAGCGAAGCACGCGATCAATTTTACTCACGGGAATACGCACCGGTTTGGTGGGCTCTCCGTAGTGATTGGTACCCCTGGGGCGACCGGCACCCATTCTTTTTCCTCCGCGGTTCATCATGACCTTTTGAATGTTGTTACATTATTCAAAAAAGGCAAGAGAAGGATAAAGTAATAACTTGATCTAATCTAAAGAATTCTACGATCTATCAATGTGGATTCAACCAGTATATCAAATACCACCAACCACCTGATCATTGGGGCCTCCCGCGGGATTGGCCGGGCATTGGTGGATTTATCAGTTCAAGCAGGTCACCAGGTCTACGCTCTTTCAAGAAGCATTCCCGAAAATAAACCCGAGTCGTGTCAGTGGATCACCGCCAGTGCCACCGACCCAGCAAGCTATCTCAACTTCCTGCCTGAAACTCTTCATGCCCTGACCTTCTGCCCGGGTAAAGTCATTCTTGGTCCGATCAAACGCCTCAAAACGGAACAAATGCTGGAAGCTTATCAAACCAGTGTGCTTGATGCCTTCACCGCGATTCAAGCCTTGTTACCCCGTTTGGATGGATCAATCGCCCTGCTCTCATCAGTGGCTGCCCGCACCGGACTGCCCAACCACTGTGCCATCTCCGCGGCCAAATCGGCATTGGAAGGGTTTGCGATCGCGTTGGCCGCTGATCTTGCACCCAAGGTAAGGGTGAATGTGGTGGCCCCTACCCTGACTCCCACAGAAATGGGAACCGCGATGGTGGGCGGAGAAAAAATGCTACCCATGATCGAAGGCAGGCATCCCTTAAAGAAAATTCCTGAGGTGGAAGAGATCGCATCCACCCTTGCCTTCCTCCATTCCGATGCGGCCACATCCATCACCGGACAGATTCTCAAGGTGGATGCCGGACTCTCCATGTTGCGGTTGAATTCATGATTGCAGAAAATTCCTCCGGGTCTACTGCTATCGTTTGGTTCCGCAAGGATCTTCGCCTGATGGACAACCCGTCCCTACACGCCGCGGTTTCAGGAGGCTACAGGATTTTACCTGTTTTTATCTGGAATCCGGAAGAAGGGGGTCAATGGAGTCCTGGAGCCGCCTCCCGATGGTGGATACACCACGCCTTGGAAAGCCTTGGTTCGGACATCCGCAAATTAGGCGGCGAGCTCATTCTCGCGAAGGGAAAAGCGGGCGAACTGATTCCACAAATCGCCAAGGATCATGGTGCGGAAAGGGTGTTCTACGGAAGGACCTATGATCCGCCCGGATTATCCACTCAGGAGAAAGTTGAAGATGCCCTGGATCGGGCGGGAATTGACGCCGAATCTTTCAATGCCTCCCTGCTCCAGGAACCCTGGGAGACCAAGAACGGATCTGGAAACCCCTTTCAGGTATTTACTCCCTACTGGAGAAAGTCCCGTCCCATCATCTACAGGCAACCGGTCGACTACGATCCAACCAGGTTATGTTTTCATTCTTCGCCTACCCCAAAACTATCCCTCGATGATCTCAATCTATTACCGGCTCACGGTTGGCATCAAAAACTGGAAGATCATTGGACGGTCTCCGAATCCGCTGCCCATGCTCAGCTGGAAAGAACCGTGAATGAAGTTACTCATTCGTACTCGACCCGACGAAATAATCCCTCTGTCGACGGCACTTCCAGGCTCTCCCCATATCTCGCCTGGGGTCTGATCAGCCCGCGTCAAATCTGTCAAAGTGTCCTTCAGGCAGACAACCAGGGTAGTCACCGTGGGGAAAATAAATTTCTGGTCGAGATCGGATGGCGTGAATTTTCATATCATTTGCTTTATCATTATCCATCGATTCCTGACCAGCCTTTACGCCCCAAGTATGCAGCCTTTCCCTGGCTTGACGACCAGACCAACCTTGAGCGGTGGCAACTTGGCAACACCGGATACCCGATGGTCGATGCCGGCATGCGTCAACTCTACGAAACCGGTTGGATGCATAACCGGGTGCGGATGGTGGTTGCATCCTTTTTGGTAAAACATCTCTTAATTTCATGGACGGAAGGTGCCCGCTGGTTCTGGGACACCTTGGTCGATGCCGACCTCGCCAGCAATACCCAGGGCTGGCAGTGGGCAGCCGGCTGCGGTGCTGATGCCGCTCCCTATTTTCGTATTTTTAATCCCATTACTCAGGGCGAAAAATTCGATGCCCGTGGTGCGTATGCCAAAAGATGGATTCCTCCACTTGAAAATCTCCCCTCCAAGTATGTTTTTAAACCTTGGGAAGCTCCCGCTTCCATGCTCGAAGAGAACGGGGTTGATTTGGGAGGCAATTACCCGGAACCCTGCATCAACCATTCTGAGGGGCGGGCCCGTGCCCTGGCTGCCCTGGCCACCCTTAAGACTGCGTAGTCCTCTAACTTTCTTACCCCTTTCCGAATTTCTTCAACCACTATGAGCTCCGCCATAATTTGGTTCCGCAAATGTCTGCGACTCCATGACAACCCCGCTCTGTGCGAAATCATTAACGATGATCAGATCACATCCATGCTGCCGATTTTTATTTTGGATCCGGAGATATTCGGTGTTCAATTCGAAAAATTCGGTAACAACCGTTTGCGTTTTCTCTGCGAAAATCTCGATGATTTAAATTCCCGGATTCAATCCAAGTCTGACAATTCCCTGATCATATTCTGGGGTTCTCCTCAAGATGCGATCCAATCCTTGAAGTCCATCCTTGGCGATCATCTCAAATTACTTTCTTCGGACTATTGCTCTGAACCCCATGGTCGCAAGATTTCGGAGCTTCTCTCAAAAGATTCCAGCATTCAATCCCATTTTCATCCAGCCACCCATACCCTATTGGATCTTGATAAAACCCTTTTGCAACCAGGATTTAAGAACCCAAAATCGATGAAGGATATTGAGAAAATTTTTGCTCTCATGTATCCCAGAGATGCTGAAGGTTTCTTCAAAATTCCCCATCCACTTGCTGAACCAGCAAATCTAAAAAATTCCCCCGAAGGCTTCTCCCCGAAGAAAGTCTCCAGTAATTTTGCCGGCGAGGTTCATTCAGTAAATTCTTTGAAAAACAAATTCTCCGAACTCGGATTCCTCAAAACCACTGCTGAAAATTTTTATTTCAGGGGCGGAGAAACTGAGGCTCTTGCCCGTCTCGAGCGCAAGGTTTCCTCCAGGCAGGATTTCGTCAATTCATTCAGAAAGCCCAAAACAACTTCCACCAATTTGCCTGAAAACCCTATGGAACCGAGTACTACGGGTTTGTCCCCATACATTGCGACGGGGTCCTTATCAGTGAAACGGTTGTGGATGGAAGTCGAGAGGGCCAACCGAGAAGGCCCACATTCTGGCCCGCCTGAATCACTCCATGGACAGCTTCTTTTTCGGGAAATGTTTTATCTCCTCTCTTTGTCGGTACCCAATTGGGATTCCGATCAGGACAATACCATGTGTAAGAAAATAAAATGGGGAGAAAAGGACGAGACTAAATTGTCAGCCTGGAAGGATGGTCAAACGGGATTCCCTCTTTTGGATGCGTTAATGCGCCAATTAGACTCGACTGGATGGATGCATCACCTCGGGCGCCATGCAGTGTCCTGTTTTCTGACACGCGGCCAACTTTGGCAACATTGGCAAGAGGGACGCAATGTCTTTGAACAAAGGCTCTTGGACAGTGATTGGGCCCTCAACAATGCAAACTGGTTATGGCTATCCGGGGTGGCTCCCTTTTCCATGCCTTATTTCCGGCTCTACAACCCCTGCCCGGACGGAAAATCGAGCCTCAATGTGGACGCGGTGGATGCGGGATTTATCCGGCACTGGGTACCGGAATTAAAAAACTTTCCGGTAAAATACATTTACGAACCTCATTTGGCACCACTGAAGGTACAGGAGCATGCCGGTTGTGTAATCGGCAAGGATTACCCCAAACCAATAGTTGATCGTAAATTGGCGGCCAAAGAAAACTTAGCCCGATTCAAAGCCAGTTTGAACTAGGTTTTCCCCCTTTCTAAAAAAGAAGCAAATTTCCATCCGCATCGCTCTTGGGTCCCGCCTCATTGCATACCTCATCATTCATTCCGGCATATCCCCGGATCACTTCAAGGGTATCCGCTTCCTCGATTTTTTTATCCTTACGCCAGCGTTGAATTCTTGGAAATCGCAAAGCTACCCCAGATTTATGCCTCCCTGATGACTGGGCACCCTCGAAGGCAATTTCAAAAACCAGACTGGGGGTAACCTCACGAACCGGTCCAAACTTACCGGTGATATTTTTCCTCACGAATTTGTCGACTTCTTCGATCTCGTCATTACTCAATCCTGAATATGCCTTGGCCACTGTGACCAGTTTGCCGGACTCATCCCAGACCGCCAATGAATAATCGGAATAAAGATTCGCTCTTTTTCCATGCCCCAGCTGGGCACTCACCACCACCATGTCGGCCAAAAAAGGATCCACCTTCCATTTAAACCAGGAACCTCTCACCCGTCCGCTCTCATACTTTGAATCCTTTTTTTTCAGCATGAAGCCCTCCACTCCCCGGTCTCTTGATTCCTCCCTGCGAAGTTCAAGTTGCTCCCAGCTCTTTTCCTTGATCAGGGAGGATATACCAAGAGGCAAATGATCCGGTACTTTTTTCAGTAAATCTTCCAGCCTTGCTCTTCTTTTTTCCATGGGCATCAAACGTAAATCCTCACCATGAACGCGCAGTAAGTCATAAGCCTGAAACCGGACGGGCTCTTTTTTTTGAATGGATGGCCCGGGATTTTTGCGTCCAAGTCTCTTCTGCAAACGGGAAAACGAACGCAATCCCTCCCTGCCCCAGGCAAGAATTTCTCCGTCCATGCACAAACCCGGGGGCAGGTGAGGGATACATTCAAGCACTTCGGGGAAAGATTCATCCATCGACTCTTCCCCCCTCGACCATAGCATACCGGATCCCCCGACTGTGGTCAAAAGTTGGGCCCGGATACCGTCCCATTTCCATTCAACCTGCCAGTCCTCAATGTTTCCAAGGGATTCCGCTTTTTCCTGAAGCGGAGCGGCGAGACAAAAGGGATAGGGACGATTGATTTGATCCTTTGCTTCATCGGACGGGTCAAGAATGTCTTCCAACGACAGATCATCACAATTCCAGCTGCCGGACAACCTCTGGGCAATCACTGCCGGCTCCACCTTGCCCACACGGGCAAGAGCCTTGCAAAGATTGCCTTTGGAAACACCCATTCGAAAACCGCCGGTCAGGAGCTTGTGAAAGGGCAACATTTCATCCATGGCAAGATAATCCCATGCCCGGTAAAGAGTTTCTTTTCTCTCTTCGGTATCCATGGTCCGCAAAGGCATAAGAAATTTTCGGATGGTTTCGTCAAGACTGATTGGTTTGTTTACGGTATTGGAACCAGCCAGCAGGGAAACGGTTTCTGCCAGATCACCCACCCGGTCATGACATTCTTCAACCAGCCAGAGGGGCAGATTTACTCTTTCCGACAAAAAAGACCGAAGCTCGCCGGTTTTGATGGCTCCTTTAATTCGGTTCCCCGCCAAGAACCAACAGACCCAAATGGAATCCCCGGGACATGCATTTTCAAAGTAGACAACTAAACGGTCCAGACGGTCATTCGTTTTGGTCATGGAATCAAGATCATGAAAAAGAGAGGCGAATTTTTTCATTCCTCCTCCTCTCCCCGGATTCCGGCGCCGTCCAGTACCGTGCAATTGGAGCCCTGTTCCTGCAAATAGCGGGTCAGAGCATCCCCGTTTCCATGGGTCACCTTGATCTCCTCTGCTTCCGTAGCTTTAATTACCTCAAGCAGGCCATCCCAGTCCGCATGATCGGAAAGGATGAACCCACGGTCAAGGTTTCTCCTCCTCCTGGCTCCGCGGACAGCCATCCACCCCGATGCAAACCCCTTGCGGGCAGACCGAAATTTACGGGTCCAGGTCGAATCCTCAACTGCAGGGGGGGCAATAATCATTGACTGATTAAAGTCGTGATCCTGTCCTCTTTCCACTTTGATAACCGCAGGTAGTCTGGCACCGGCCCTCTCGTAGTGCTCGAGAAAAGGATAAACCGCGCCGTGTACAAAAACCTGACCAAGATTGTTATCCAGTCCTGCCAAAACCCGTTGAGCTTTGCCGAGGGAGTATGCAAAAAGAAGGGAGGGCCTGCCATCCCTGGCATTTTCTGCCCACCAATGATTGATTTGTTGATGAATCATTTGTTCAGGCTGCCATCGGTAAACGGGAAGACCAAAGGTGCACTCACTCACATATCCATGACATTTTACCAGTTCGAAAGCTTCACAAGTCTGATCAGCTTGCGGCTTGTAGTCCCCGCTAACCACCCATACTTTTCCCCTCACTTCAATCCGGATTTGAGCGGATCCCAGAATATGACCGGCAGGATGAAAGGAAACGATTGCTTCCCCAATCTTGATTTGCTTTCCAAAAGGAAGACTTTCGATTCTACAATCCTGCCCAATTCTTATTTTTAGCAGAGGCTTACAGGTATCAGAGCAAAGATAAGAGCCGTGTCCCGGTCTGCCATGATCGCTGTGTGCATGCGTGACTACGGCCCGAGGGACATTTCCCCTGGGATCAATAAAAAAATCACCCGCCGGACAGTACAATCCTTGAATTCTTGATTCCAGAACTTCGTTTTTCAAAAAAAATGTTTGGGTGATAAGGGTACTTGGGAAGCCCTTTAGCGGGTGCAGGGTCACATGAACTAATAAGACTCATAAAAATTTTTCTAATAAGCATCTATTAGGTGATCTTAGAATTACAACCTTTCGTTCTATTATCTGTTATGGCAAACACTAAATCCCACACAACTAATCAAGACGGCACCTTAGATCCGATTGGTAGATTCATCTCCGAGCGTTCACGTATGGCACCCCCTACGAAAGAGGAGTGTGATAAATTATTCATTAAAATGTCTAAAGGCAGTGATGAAGCTCGTAAAGAACTCATTGAAAGGCATGTGCGTCTTGTTGCTTCCATCGCCCTCAAATTTCGCCAAACCTGCGTCCCCATGGAAGACATCATGGCGGAAGGTATCCACGGATTGGTAGTGGCCCTTGACAAGTTTGACCACACCAGAGGTATTAAACTAAGTACCTACGCTGCGTGGTGGATTCGTCAGCGTATCCAGCGTTTGATCGGTAAAATGTCAAGCGCCGTAGCAGTACCGCACGATGTTTCCCAAGGAAAACGCAAGGAGAATTTGGTGCGGACTCAACTACAGGTCGATCTAGGTAGAAACCCTTCTGATGCGGAAGTAAATGAAATCTTGGGCAAAGACCGCAACCTTTCTAACCGGGTCAAATTCGCACCTGCCAGTACTCTTTCTCTAGATGAACCCCTCGGTGAAGATTCCAACCAAACACTTTCTGACATGATGTCTGCCGAGGAAGAGGTTAATCAATCTTACCGTGAAGACGGTTCTCTTTCTGACGATATGTCCGTTGCTTTAAGTTTTCTTGACCAGCGCGAAAGAAAAGTACTTTCGATGAGATTTGGCATTGGACAGGATGATTCCATGAAGCTGGACGAAATTGCGGATGTCTTGAATGTATCGGGCGAACGGGTTCGGCAATTGGAAGCTCTCGGTCTTAGAAAATTGCGGGCAGTTTTGATGCAAAGCGGAAAACTTGATTTTCGTCAGCTAGATAAGCTTGTAGGAAAAGATTTACGTGGTAAAACCAAAATGAGTCCTCTTGAACTTTCACTCATTTTGGATTCAGCCGCGTAAATGTCAAAAACTATAGCCAAGTGGGTTCTCCCACCGCCTGAGACCTTCTCAGAACCTCCCGCTTCAGGTGCAAGAGTGGAGTGGATTCGGTGTGTTCCCTATTTGATCATACACGGATTACTTTTACTCTGTTTCTGGCAACCTTTTGTTTGGCCATGTTTGCTTGTATGCGTGATTTCCTATTCGGTCCGAATGTTTGCCATCACCGCGTTTTACCACCGTTATTTTTCACACCGGGCATTCAAAACTAATAGGGTTGTTCAGTTTCTTGGGGCATTCACTGCATGTTGTTCCGCACAGAGGGGGCCTCTTTGGTGGGCCGCACATCACCGGCGGCATCACCGTCACTCTGACACTGAGAAAGACATGCACTCACCCAAAACCAATAGTTTATTTTGGAGTCACACCTTATGGTTTATGACCGATTATGCTGTGCCCACATTCCTGAAAGAAATTCCGGACTGGCTCAAGTTTCCCGAACTTCGTTTCATAAACCGCTATGATTGGATTCCCGTGGTAATTTGGGGCGGAGGATGCTACCTGTTGGGGGAATGGACTTGGTTCAGCACGGTGTCAGGGATGAATGGTATGATGACCTTTGTCTGGGGATTTGTGATTCCCACCATCCTTTTATACCATGCCACTTTTGCGGTCAATTCCCTCACCCATTTGTGGGGAAAGAAAAGGTTCGAAACCGGCGACGACAGCAGAAATAATTCCTTGGTAGCGCTTTTTACTTTTGGTGAAGGTTGGCACAACAATCACCATTTTTTTCCAGGTTCTGCCCGTCAGGGTTTTTTCAAGGGGGAATACGATTTGACATATACTGTATTGCGAATGATGTCTTTTTTCGGTTTGGTCAGCGAACTTCGTCCGGTCCCCGCCTGGGTCAAGGAAAAGGCAAAAGATCAGTAATTTCCTCATTCTCGGATGAGGATTGCAATCGTTGGATCTGGAATCTCGGGACTGATCTGTGCCCACTTGCTCGGCGAAGAAAACGAAATCACTCTATTTGAGTCCGATTCTCGCCCAGGCGGTCATGTTAACACCGTCCAAACGAAGGGACGGTCCGGTATCTTTCAGGTTGACACCGGCTTCATCGTCTTCAATCGCGAAAATTACCCCAATTTTGTTCGCTTGCTTGAAAAACTCAAGGTTGTCTCTCAGCAAACACGCATGGGGTTTTCGGTACGTTCCGAAAATACCGGTATCGAATACAGTGGCGAATCCATTGTGGGGCTTTTGGGGCACTTCCGCAACCTGACCAGTCCGGGCCACTGGGGTATGGTCATGGATATTCTCAAGTTTCATAAACTTGCTGAAAACCTTTCAAATTCCCAGGAAACGGTGGATCATTTCATCCAGCGCAACCGTCTGGGGAAAAGATTTCGCGATTCCTTCCTGCTTCCCCTTGGCTCCGCACTTTGGTCTTGTTCGATTGATCGTTTTGGAAAATTCCCCATGGAATTCGTTACCGATTTTCTTTCAAATCATCAGATGCTCCAAGCTAACAACCGACCGGTCTGGAGGGTTATTCAGGGCGGGTCCAGGACTTATGTCGATGTGATCGTTCAAGAGTTGGGAGAGAGGCTTAAACTCAATTCCCCCGTCCGGCAAGTCAACCGGACAAAAACCGGAGTGGAACTGCATTTCCCCGACGGTTCCTCTCGATCATTTGATGAGGTAATTCTGGCCTGTCATGCGGACCAGTCCCTTCGGCTGCTGCAGCATCCTGATGCCGAAGAGACGGGCCTGCTTCGTGCATTTCCATACGAAAAGAATAACATAACCCTGCATTCGGATGATTCCGTTCTACCCAAAAGACAATCTGCCCGGGCCAGTTGGAACGCCTACCTCCCCGGATCGGGTCATGAAAGCGCCTTGGTTAGTTATGATATGAATATTCTGCAAAGCCTGCCCACCCGGGAACCATTCTGTGTGTCCCTTAATCAAGATGATCAGATCGATAACTGCAAGGAGCACGCAAGGTTTCAATATTCCCATCCCACCTACCACCCTGGCCGCAGGGAAGCACAGGCGAACCATCCAAATTTTATTCGCAGAAAAGGAATTTCACTTTGCGGCGCTTATTGGGGCTATGGTTTTCATGAAGACGGACTTACCAGCGGCCTGCGGGTCTGCAAGGCTTTCGGGGCTGAGCTTTAATGAATAGTTGCCTTTATTTCGGAAAGGTGAGCCATCACCGAAAATCGCCCAAGGTTCACAACCTCCGCTACAAGTTGTTTATGGCTCATCTGTTTCTCGACGAACTCAAGATTCTCTTCCGTAATCATTGGTTCTGGTCCGTCAATCGTTCCAATCTCGGAAGTTTTCAAAGATCTGATTATCACCGACCCGAAGTTGAATCCCTGGAACAGGCGGTGCACGAAACCATGAGTAAGCAACTGGGTGAAAAAATCTCCGGACGGGTATCAATCCTGACCCATCTCCGTACTTTTGGATATTGTTTTAACCCCGTTACTTTTTACTACCTCTGGGCGGATGATCTGAAAAAACCCCGTGCAGTGATGGCGGAAATCACCAACACGCCCTGGGGTGAAAAATATGCTCGGTGCTTTCATTGGGGTGATTCAGAAAATAAGGGAAAAAGTGTGCATGAATTTCGGAAGGAATTTCATGTTTCCCCTTTCATTGGCATGGATGTGGAATATGACTGGAGATTCCTCAATCCCGGGGAAACCAATAAGGTGGACATGTATCTACGGCAGAACAAACGAGACTTCTTTTCTGCCCATTTACACTTGAAACAAAAAGACATCTCCTCCAAAAACCTATCCTATGCCTTGTTCCGGTTCCCTTTCATGACGGTTAAAGTGACGGCAGCCATTTACTGGAACGCCCTGCTTCTCCGCCTTAAAGGTTGCCCTTTTTTTTCCCATCCCAAGCATTTGGAAGCTACGCATGACTGAACGGGCAGAAGATCAATTTGTGGACTATCCCAAAGATACTGAAGGGAACATGGGCTTTTTTGAAAAGGCACTTTACAGGCAACTTGAGTTATCTGAAAAAGGCTGCCTTCAGCTCAAATTTTCATCCGGCCAAAAAACCTTTGGCGAAGACCATGGGGTTGGTTTACAGGCTGATTTGCGGATTCATCGAAGTGCCTTTTTTCGCAAGGCCTGCCTCGGAGGGTCCCTCGGGGTTGCCGACAGCTATACCGCTGGTGACTGGGACTCCTCTGATCTCGTCCGTTTTTTCCGATTTTTTCTGCAAAACCAGCAGGTAATGGACGGGATGGAAGGTGGCTGGGCCACCCTCTTAAATAAATGTGCCCGGTGGATCTACCTTCTCAGTCAAAAAAACACCATTCAGGGAAGCCGTAAAAATATCTCCCTCCATTACGATTTGGGTAATGATTTTTACAAGTTGATGCTCGACCCAACCATGACTTATTCCTGCGGAATCTTTGCAAGTGAAAAAACCACTCTGGAAGAGGCTTCCCTTGCCAAGTATGACCGTATTATTGATCAGTTGAAAATTGATTCAGGCCACCGGGTGCTTGAGATTGGGTGTGGTTGGGGAGGTTTTGCCGCCCGGCTTGCCCAAAGAACCGGAGCCAAGCTTACCGCCACGACCATTTCAGACGAACAATTCAAGTATGCCCGTAATCGGGTTGAAAACCTGGGCATGGCGGATCGAATCTCCATCGTAAAACAGGATTACCGCAATCTCAGCGGACATTTTGACCGCGTGGTTTCCATCGAGATGATCGAAGCGGTCGGCCACGAATACCTGCCAACCTATTTTTCCAAGATCGCTGATCTTCTAAGACCCGATGGAGCCGCCATGATACAGGCAATCACCATGCCGGATCATCGATATTCCCAGTATTGTAAGGAAGTTGATTATATTCGTACCCGCGTATTTCCGGGCAGTCATGTTCCCTCCATCTCCGCCATGGTGGAAGCCGTCGTTCAGAAATCGGACCTGCGCCCGACCAATATTTTTGATTTCGGCTATCATTATGCCCGGACTCTTCGGGAATGGCGCCTGCGTTTTCTGGAAAATGAGGACAGGATCGCCAAACTGGGATATGATGACCAGTTCCGCCGGGCATGGATTTATTATTTATGCTACTGCGAGGCGGGTTTTGAAGAAGGATACACCGGTGACATTCACCTCCTCCTGACCAAACCCGCATGTACATTGGCCAAAGGATTTCCCTCATGAATGCCAGGTTTTCATTTCTCTTCGATATTCTAATCTTTAAGGCAGCCTGGGTCTTATGCGTTCTTGCCATCAAAACACCCATACCTGCAATATCTCCGTACATCGGTATCTTGTTGGTCAGTGGCAGGGCCTGGATGAAGGGACGGTTCCGCAACTCCCTTCCTTTCGCAGTGGTTTGTCTTTTTTTGGGGATGCTCGGGGACGCCACCCTGGTTCAACTTAATCTTTTGCAATTTCCCCCCTACCCCAACATCGGGGGTAATCCATTGTGGATGATCAGCTTATGGGTATGTTTTGGCATCATGTTACGGCCCGTATTTACCTGGTTTATTGATCAAAGTATGCGTTCGATCATCGGTTTTGCCCTTGGCGGGGTGATTGCCTATTGGTCCGGACAACAATTGGGCGTGCTCGAATTTACCCATTCCTGGTTCTCGGCCATGGGCATTGCCGTGGAATGGGCGATTGCCGGAATGGCCTTTCACTTTCTCCACCTGAAATTCCCCGCAACCATTGAACATGAGCACGCTTGATCTTCTTTTATTCGGACAGTTGGGGGCTTCTGTGGTCATGGCTGTTGGGTGGGGGGTGGCCCTGGTT
Source organism: uncultured Verrucomicrobiota bacterium (assembly GCA_902612125.1). Lineage (GTDB taxonomy): Bacteria > Verrucomicrobiota > Verrucomicrobiia > Opitutales > Seribacteraceae > Seribacter. The sequence goes on along the minus strand of CACMBV010000013.1, from coordinate 15,450 downwards.
ATTAAAAATACCTCCTATGTCGATGTCCTCTGGGCTTATGGGGTCGGCGTTCTCGGTTTATGCTTTTTGGTCATTCAATCAGACCAGTGCCATCCGGCCCGGCTTGCGGTGCTGGAAGGAATTCTTGCGGTATGGTCCCTGCGTTTGGGCACCTATCTTCTCAGACGCTGTTGGGGTAAACCAGAGGATGCCCGCTACGCCTACCTGAGGGAGCACCTCGGAAAAAAGGCTAACCTGGGCTTTTTCTTTTTCTTTCAGGTGCAAGCCTTCTGGGTAGTTCTTTTCGCTTCCCCCTTTTTAATCCTGGTGCAAAACCCGGGCGATCTTGGCGTATGGGACCACCTCGGTCTGATCATCTGGATTACTGGTTTTGTTGGAGTAACCCTGGCGGATAAACAATTGCGGGCCTTTAAACTTAAACATCGTGACAGCCGGAAGGAAGTATGCAACACCGGGCTATGGAAATATTCGAGGCATCCCAATTACTTTTTTGAATGGATTCTATGGCTTGGTTATATTCCGCTTGGTTTTTTTGCCGACGGTGGCCCCTGGCTCTTCCTCATTCCCCCCGTCCTCTATCTATTTCTCGTAAAAGTCACCGGGATTCCCTTCGTCGAGGCCCGTAAACTGGAAGCCAGCGGAGAGGAATACAAAAACTATGTTAAGACCACTTCCTCCTTTTTTCCGCGAACTCCCCGGAAAGCGGATTCCTAGACCATGGGCCTGACCGACACATTTATCGAACTGGCTGAACGCGGATTTGTTCCCGACTTTCTGATCCGGGCCGGAATCCGCAATCTTTGCCGTAAACGCCTTCAACAATGCCGGACTGATGATTGCGAAGCCAATGCGGAACTGGTGGAAGAATATATGCGGTCTGTGGATGAATCACCCCTTGCAGTGCTAACTGACAAAGCCAATGAACAGCATTACGAAGTGCCTGCCCTTTTTTATCACCGGGTCTTGGGAAAAAATCTCAAATACAGCTCCTGCTATTTCGAAGAACTGGTAAGCGACCTTTCCACTGCGGAGGACCGGGCTCTCGAACTGACCTCTGAACATGCGGACCTTGAGGATGGGCAGCGGATTCTTGAACTCGGGTGTGGATGGGGTTCCCTCTCCCTGTGGATGGCGAAACAATTCCCCCAAGCCAGGATTATCTCAGTATCGAATTCCAATTCCCAGCGTGAATATATAATGGGACAGGCGAAGGAAAGAAAACTGACTAACCTTAAGGTGGTCACTGCGGATGTGAACACCTTTGAACCCGACCAAACTTTCGACCGGGTGGTTTCCGTGGAAATGTTTGAACATGTCCGCAACCACCGGGGTTTGTTCAGACGGATTCATGCATGGCTCAAAGAAGAAGGCAAACTCTTCACCCATGTTTTCTGCCATCGTTCCACCTCCTACCCCTTCGAAGTTGATGGCGAGGATGACTGGATGTCGAAACATTTTTTTAGCGGTGGCACCATGCCTGCGGATGAATTATTTTTACGCATCGCCGGGTCACTGGAACTGGAATCCCGCTGGCGTTGGTCCGGGCAACATTATGCCAAGACCTCGGAATGCTGGCTGGAAAACCTCGATCGTACAAAATCCGAAGTCTTACCCATTTTCGAGAAGGAAATGAGCCCCAATGAAGCCATCAGGATTTTTCACCGCTGGCGCATCTTTTTCCTCGCCTGTGCCGAGACTTTCGGATTTGCCAAAGGGCAGGAATGGTGGGTCAGTCACTATCTGTTTCGGAAATCGTAGCTTCTTTCTTCCCGTTTCCCAAAAAGAAAACCTGAGGGTCACCCTTGCTTGTAAGCAAGGTAAACACCGCATAAATCCCACAGATTAGATTTCCTCCGAGCAGGATTGCCACCGTCATGAAAGCCTTGGCTCCGAGACAACACTCACGGTACCAGACCCAGCCGATAAAGAAAAAGAATCCCACATAGACATCGAACAGGGAAACAACCCCCCATGGATTGTCCATCAGTTTCGCTCCATCTGCCCAAAAGTCTCCCACCAGAAAACCGTAGGCCAGGGCAGCCCCCATCACAACGGTAAGGACGATCAGGTACCCAAGGGCAAATCTCTTGCCCATTTTATATTCCTCAGGCTGGTGCCAGTTCCGGCACGGTGGCGGCGGCAAGGGCCTGTTCGATATCCCCGATGATATCGTCAATATGCTCGATACCAACTGAAAGCCGCACCAGTTCAGGGGTAATCCCCCCGGCCCGTTGTTGCTCCTCATTGAGCTGGGAGTGGGTGGTGGTCGCCGGATGGATTGCCAGGCTCTTGGCGTCTCCCACATTGGCGAGATGAGAAAATAGCTTCAAATTGTCGATGAATTTGGGTCCCGCTTCCGCACCCCCTTTGATACCGAAGACTACCATGGATCCACCTTTGCCATCCAGATATTTCTGATTCAGGGCATTCATCGGGTCACCTTCCAAACCGGGGAAGCGTACCCATTCAACGGAGTCATGCTCCTGCAAATACTTAGCCACCGCCAGGGAATTGTCACAATGACGCTCCATCCGTAATGGCAGGGTCTCAATTCCCTGAAGGAATTGCCAGGAATTGTCCGGGGAAATACAGGCTCCGAGATTACGCAGGGGAACGGTGCGCATTCTTAAAATAAATGCGAGCGGGGCAAGCGGTTCGGGCAGGTCATGTCCCCAGCGGAGCCCATGATAACTATTGTCCGGCTCGTCGTAGAGGGGGAATTTACCGTTCTTCCAGTCAAAGGTACCGGAATCAACCACGATGCCTCCAATGCCGGTTCCATGTCCGCCCAGCCATTTGGTTAGCGAATGAATCACGATGGCGGCTCCATGCTCGATTGGACGGGTCAGGTATGGGGTGGAAAAGGTACTGTCCGCAATGGTGGGAATACCATGTTCAAGTCCGATGTCGGAGATCGCCGCAATATCGGCAACATCAAGGCCCGGGTTGCTTACGGTTTCGCAAAACAGAGCCTTGGTTTTATCGGTGATGGCATTGGCATAGTTGCGTGGATCCTTGGGGTCGACAAATTTCACGGTAATGCCAAGTTTGGGAAGAATATCATTAAACTGGGTGTAAGTTCCTCCGTACAGATTATTAGCCGAAATGATCTCATCCCCCTCCTGGGCCATATTGATGATCGAATAGAAGACCCCGCTGGTTCCTGAGGCCAGTCCCAGGGCCGCCGCACCCCCATCCATCGCCGCCACTCTTTGCTCCAGAACATCGGTGGTCGGGTTCATCAGGCGGGTGTAGATATTACCCAACTCTCGCAGCCCAAAAAGATTGGCAGCATGTTCCGTGTCGTTAAAAACATAAGAGCTGGTCTTGTAGAGAGGTACGGCACAGGAGTTGGTGGTCGATTCGGGCTGGTATCCTGCATGCAGGCATTGGGTCTCAAGCTTCATGATATAAGAGGGTTAGTTTGGAGGGTTGTTATAAAAGAGATCCTATAACCTTAGAAAAAATTCGTTTCTTATCAACTCAATATCCATAAATCAATCCATGCCGACCCGACTATTTGTGTCATAATCCTTCAGCCACCGGTATCTGGCTTGGGTGCATCAGGTAGGCAAGCAGATCTCGCCTGCCTTCCCCGCTCAGGTTATCCAGCAGACCCACCGGCATGATTGAATCAGCCAATGCTTCCCTTTGGCTAATGGTGGATTTACTGACCACCAATTCGGAGTCCGGCATCCGCAGGGTCAGGGAATTCCGGTCCTGCCCGACGATCATTCCGCTAAGAATACGTCCATCCTTCATTTCGATCACATGCATGCGGTAGTCCGCCGAAACCGCGGCATTGGGATCAACAATGTTTTCCAAGAGATAGTCCAGGTTTGATCGTCCTGAACCGGTCAGATCGGGCCCCAGTTTTCCACCCTGTCCGTAGAGCACATGACAACTTGCGCATCGTTGCTCGTAGAGGTGGCGCCCATGAGAAAGATTGGCCGCCCTATCCGACCCGAGGATGGTAAATTCCTGCTTAAAATCCTGCTTCTTTTGGGTGAGGGCTGTGGAAGAAGTCCGTGTAATTCCCCATGTTTTCTCCAGTCGTTTGTTGAGTTGGTTATCCTTCAAGGCTTTGATCTGAGAAACATGATAGGGAGAAATCAGGGATTTAGAAATTTTGCCCGCTTCGATTCGGGCAATCAATAATCTGGCCCAAGCAACCCGACCACATAGTATTTCCACCACCCTGTCCCGTTCCGAGTCCGCAAACTTTTCCAGCCGGCTGATCAGCTTTTTCCCGATTTCCATGTCTGCAAATTTGGCCAGGCCACGGGCAGCCATTCCCCGCATTTCCGGATCATCCAGTGCCTGCACACACAGGGATTTCAAGTTTGATGCGTTCGATTCAATCAGGATGTTCAGGGTATCCCGACGGATAACGGGATCCGCCTGGGCATTCCTCACCAGCCCTTCCATCTTTTTAATCGCCCCTTTGTCTCCGAAAAGTACGCTTAGTTTCAAGACCGTTGGATTTGTCCCCAGTTTGCCCTGCACCTGATCCCATTTCTCCGGTCTGGAAAATCCCTTCATACCAGTCACTGCCCGTTCGATTCCCGCCAGTAATGAATCCGCCCATTGGGATTGCACCCCAACCAAGTCCAACAAATCGGCGAACGCTTCAGGCTGTTCTACCGATCTCTCGGTGACGGCCCGGGCAATCCAGGTTCGTAACTTGGGCCAGTTCGTGGCCCGGGCGATACCGATCAATCCATTCAGGTCATCTTCCACCAAAGGAGTGATACCCGCCCATACCAACATCGGTAAGTTGTGATCACCGGCATCCTCCTGCCGTGAAGCCAAAGCCTTGCCCAATCCCCCACGGGATGGAACCGGCAATCGTTGCAGGGACGAAGCGAGGGCCAGGCGGACCAGTCCGGAATCATCCGTCTTTGCCAGGGAGATAAACTTTTTTTCTGGAGTTGGATTCTTCACCGGCAAGGCTTTCTCACTTGTTCCGAAAAGGGTATCAATCGCCTGGTCATCAGTCATCAATCGGATCGCCCAGCTACGGATATGCTCATTCGGATCATCCAAATATTTTTCCGTATTTAATTTATTCAATGCCTGCAGACCCCACATTGCCCGTAAACGAATCGATGGTTTTGTCTTTTTATCAGCGAGGATTTCTTCGCAGACCCGGATTGTTTTCTCGTTAATACGCACTCCCTTTTCTGAAAGAGCCTGTAACCACTGACGGGCAAACCAGGCATTGGGATGTCGAATGACCGCTTCCGGATCTGCCTCTGCTTTTTCAAGCAGGGACAATTCTACCACCGGATTCTTTTGGTAATAAAATTTGTAAATTCTTCCACTCGTCCGATGCACTCCGGTATGGTCATGGCATTCTCCGGTATCACTCCAATCGAGTCCGTATATTGCCCCATCCGGACCCACGCTTACTTCCATCCCCCGGAACCATTCATTGGAATTCTCAAACACATCCGTTTCATGCTTCCCCACATAACCACTCCCCTTTCTCTTCAGGCGTTCCCGATTGAGCCGCTTACCGTGCTGATTCCAGGTGAGCAGTCGATTCCGCCATTCACCCGGAAAATGATCCGCCTGGTAGATCGCCATCCCCACATGAGCATGCCCACCTCCAAAATCATCCGCCGCCCCGTAACGCGACTTGTGCCAGGCGAGGTTGGTATCGTAATGAAAATGATCCGCATGCTGGGACATCCGTTCATAGATCAATGGATTCTGGGAAGCCCCGCTGCCCGACTCCCGGTAATGAGCCCCGGGAATCATATGCCACATATGCCCGATCACCGTGTTGATAAAAAATAATTCCCCATGCTCATCCCAGTCATGCCCCCATGGATTGACCGTGCCATGGGTCAGGACCTCGACCACTTTTCGCTTCGGATGATAGCGCCAGATTCCCCCGTCTATTGGATAACGTAATTCATCGGGTGTGCCTGGCACCCCGATTTTCCCGGGACAGGAATGTCCACAACGTCCATAAAGCCAGCCATCCGGCCCCCAGCGCAAACCGTTGGCAAAATTATGGTAATTCCCCCGGGCCACATCGAACCCATCGAGCATGACTTCGGGCTTCCCGTCGGGCACCAGATCCCCATCCCGGTCCGGAATGAAAAGCAACTCGGGTGGACACATCAACCAGACCCCGCCATGCCCAACCTCCACACTGGTGAGCATTTGCACATTGTCGGTAAATACCTTTCGGGTATCCGCCTGCCCATCCCCATCCGTATCCGACAGCACGATTACCCGGTCCCGCAGGCTGAGGTCAAACCGCACCTTCCGGCTACCGTAGGTGTAATTCTCCGCTACCCACATACTGCCCTGACTGTCCCATGCCATCGCAATTGGGTTTTGCACCATGGGCTCACCCGCCCAGACTTTTACCTTGGTTCCTTCAGGAAGGGAAAAAGACTTTGCACTCTCCTCCGCACTTGGCGGATCTGCATCCGTGGTCGATTCCGTATTGGGTAGCTCGGGAAAGGAACCCGCCCATACCAGAACGGGTGTCAAAAACCAAAAAAACAGAGAAAACTTCATTTGAGTTTAATCAATCAAATTAAAAAAATCCGTCAACCGGTCAATGAATCGTAAAAATTCTGTTTTATCCCCGCAACTCAATCAAAAATCGAAAGTTAACTTTGATAATCTATAACTTCAACTTAAGGCTTTTACAATCTGATTGATTGTATCCGTTAGGTTATTCTTAATGCAAAATTCTGGATAGTGATTTTTGATTTTAGATAGATTGCTGTAATAGCATATGTGATCCCCAATTCTATTTTCATCACAGTATTCATAAATTTGTCTTTTTCCTGAAAATCTTTCACAAATTTCAAAAGCTTCTAAAATTGAACAGCTATTTAATTTGCCACCGCCCAAATTGTACACCTCTCCAGATCTAGGCGACTGCACAAAAAGATTTATAAACTGAGCAACATCCTCCGAATGAATATTATCCCTGACCTGTTTTCCTTTATAGCCAAATATTTTATAATTTTTCCCCATCAGATTACATTTTACAAGATAACTTATAAATCCGTGTAGTTCGACACCTGTGTGAGAAGGTCCCGTTAGGCACCCACCACGTAGACAACATGTAGCCATGCCAAAATATCTTCCATATTCCTGCACCACAATATCAGAGGCCAACTTGGACGCACCAAAAAGGGAGTGTTTACACTGATCAACCGAAAAACTCTCGTCTATTCCATCAATAAAAGCAGGATCTTCAAAGTCCCATCTGCTATCTAATTCTTTTAACTTTATTCGGTTTGGACCATCACCATACACCTTGTTGGTGGACATATGGACAAATGGAGAATCCTTACAAAATTGGCGTGCAGCCTCCAATAAGTTAAGAGTCCCTACAGCATTAACATCAAAATCTTCAAATGGAATTGAGGCAGCCTTATCATGGGAGGGTTGTGCTGCAGTATGAATAATGGCATCAGGTTTTATGTTGCGGATAATATCAAGTACTTTCGAACGATCACGAATATCAATTTCATAATGAGTGAAATCTGATAGGGTATCTTGCAATTCCTTGAGTCTCCGAGTGGTATCCCCTTCTGGACCAAAAAAAACTTTTCTTAGATTATTATCCAAGCCATGTATCTTGTTTCCAAAATTTGCAAAATATGAACACACTTCAGAGCCAATGAGTCCTGACGAGCCTGTGACTAGAATCTTCAAAATAATTAAAACAAATGGGTGTTGTTTAAAAAGCAGTTTGTCGATTTTTGACGGCGACTTGCCCAACAGGTTAATAATCTTAATGCCCATTTAAACATGATGATTTTGTCTTGTTCTGCAATAACTAAAAGATAAGGATAACTAGGCGATTTTAAATTCGTCAGTTGACTTATATTTAAAAAATGAAAACAGATTTAATCGAAGCATTTTTTCTTTACATAAAGATGCTAATTCGAAAAAGTGATGTTTCTAGCTTACGAAATAAATGATTAAATTTCAGTAAGAATTAACGCACGAGAGATATGCTATTTACAGTGAAAATCTTTCTTACTAAGTAAAATTCATTACCCACTGGAATTGAAAATTTTAATAACAGGAATTGCAGGGTTTGTGGGGAGCAATGTAGCACTTGATCTTAAAAATCAGATGGAGAATCTGGATATAATTGGGCTTGATAATTTTTCCCGAAAAGGATCCGAAACATCTATTTCTCGCCTAGCAACAAAGAATATTGCCATCATTCGCGGAGATATACGCTGCCAATCTGACATCGATGCCCTCCCCAAAGCCGACTGGGTCATTGATTGTGCTGCAAATCCATCAGTGCTTGCTGGATTAGATGGAGATTCTTCGAGTAGGCATTTGATGGAGCATAACCTACATGGAACAATTAATCTTTTGGAATATTGCCGAAAATATAAAGCCGGGTTAATCCTTTTAAGTACAAGCCGAGTTTACTCTGCAAACGACTTGGCCAGTATTTCGGTTAAAATTAGAGGAAACCGTTATGAAGTCGATAAAATCGATATTCAGGGTTTGTCAAAAATTGGAATTTCAGAGAGGTTTGCTACTACTTCACCAATCTCCTTGTATGGAGCATCTAAACTTGCATCCGAACAACTGATTTTGGAATATTCATATCATTACGAATTTCCTGTTTGGATAAACCGGTGCGGCGTTTTAGCTGGTGCTGGACAATTTGGAAAGGCAGATCAGGGAATTTTTTCATATTGGATTCACTCTTTTAAAGAAAAGAAACCTCTCAAATACATTGGATTTGAAGGTAAAGGATATCAAGTTCGCGACGCATTCCACCCAAGGGACTTATCATCCTTACTTTATTTGCAAATCACTAAACCAAACCCCATAGCGTCCAAGATTATAAATTTAGGAGGAGGTCTTGAAAATTCACTGTCTCTATCTGAACTTAATGATTGGTGCGAAAAAAGATTCGGAAAAAATGAAGTCTTATCTTCACAAAAAGACCGCCCCATGGACGCCCCATGGATTGTAATGGATACTAATACCGCTCACGATGAATGGAATTGGCATGTTCAAACCAAGATTGAAGAAATATTGGAAGAAATCGCTATTTTTGCAGAAAAAAACTCAAACTGGCTAAGCCAAGTATCCTAAATTTTAGCCCTATTAATCAACTGAATAAATTATCTGTAGTTATCCCTGCTCGAAACGAAGCAGAGAATTTGCATGATTGCATCTCTGAAATTTCTAATACACTCAATAAGCATAAAATAATTTACGAAATTTTGCTCATAGATGACGGTAGTACAGACAACACAAAAGATGTAACCCAAAAATTACAGGAAGCCTTTTCGTCTCTTCATTACTTGAAAAATGAAAATGAGAACGGATTTGGCAGGGCAATTCGTCTTGGCTTAGACAACTTTACTGGGGATGCTGTTGCCATCATGATGGCAGATAGATCCGATTCTCCCGAAGATCTTATACAATATTGGCAAGTGTTGTTAGATGGTTCAGAGTGTGCATTTGGAAGCCGTTTTATAAAAGGTAGTAAGCTGGTTAATTATCCAAGGCTAAAACTACTCGCTAATCGGGTTGTTAATATAATGATTAGTTATGCATTTAAAATAAAATGCAATGATGTAACAAACGCATTTAAAATGTACCGTCGTGAAGTTATTGATGGTTGTAAACCATTAATTTCTCCTCATTTCAACCTCACTGTTGAAATTCCCCTTAAAGCCATCGTGCGTGGTTATAATTGGAAAGTAATTCCGATTTCTTGGCAGAACCGAACCAAAGGTGTTGCAAAGCTTAAATTAAAAGAAATGGGTTGACGTTATTTTTTCATTATAGCTTATTTATGGTTAGAAAAGTATTTCAGCAGAGGAGATTATTTGAAAAAATGAACTTTCGAAAAGATTTCCCTCTTAGAATGTAAAACCTCCGACCTATTTGCTATAAATAAACTCGGTTCTTCCATTATTAAAAGGGTAAATGAAGTCTTGGGGTAGATCGTAAAGTCACCTTTTGAATCTTTGCAGAAGGGAGGCGGTACGGTAATGGCGGTTTTCTCTTGTTATGACTGCCTAGAATTTGAACTCTTTAATTTTACTTCTTCAAATCATGCCCGTCAAACGGAGACTTGGAAGGAAACGAAAAAATTTACAGGAATAGTTGCTTACTTTACGAGGATGGGCTCCGAAGACTGGATCATTCCACCAGTTCCTAATTGGCCAGCTTGGTTGCTCCCAAAGAGAAAACAATCTCCTGAATCTGTCCAATAAATCGAATGATTGTTTCCCGCTGCCATCCCCGCTACCCCGGAATTTACGATCTTGGTAAGCTTCATTTTCTGATCAATTGATCCCGCTCCCACCTTGCCATAAGTATTTTGTCCGGCCGCCCAAAGTGATCCATCTTCCATCAGAAAAAGACTGTGAGTACTGGCTCCAACCGCATGCTTAACTCCGCTTTCAAAAATCACAACGGGTGATCTTTGAATCCACATGCTTGGATACCCCAGACGAAAATCGTGTCCGTTTCCAAATCCAAGAAGAGAACCATCCGTCATTCCAACAAAAGAATATAGATGACCAGCGGATATCCATTTCCCACCGGAAGCAATGATTCTTTTGGGTACAAGCTGATCACTTTGGTTATCATCTCCCAACTGTCCATCATTATTTCTCCCCATTCCCCAGACTGACCCGTCATTCATGAGGAAAAGGGTATGATTCCAGCCGGTTGCAACTTGGCTGACATTTTGATCCACAATTTTAACTGGAGACAACCGGTCGGTCTTATTTCCGTCTCCCAATTGCCCGTAATTATTTCTTCCAAAAGTCCAAAGTGAGCCATCTTCGAGCACCATTGCTCCGTGATCTCCACCCGCAGCGGATGAAATCACTTGGTTGCTACCAACCAAATTTGGACTGTTCTGGCTGGTGGTTGAATTATTCCCCAACTTACCATAATTTCCACTGCCGAAGCCAAGCAGGGAGCCATTCTCCTCTTGGAATAAAACCGTTTTATTTATAGATGAAACCGAAATGACCCTGTTTTCAACCACCCTCTGAGGTAAGGATGATCGTTTCAACCCGTTCCCCAAATCTCCCCAATCAGCAATTCCAAAAGACCATAGCGAACCTTGCTTATCTACTAGGTAACTGCCATTGGTATTGGCCGCAGCTGCTTTTACTTGAATCCCGGGAATTTTCACAGGTACTTGGGTTTGGACAATCTTGCCATCTCCTAACTGCCCCCAATTATTATTACCTATAGTCAGCATTCTTCCGTCCTTCAACCTGACAAAAGAAAAACTACTGCCAGTCTCAATCTCCTCAGCACCGGAAAGGATGAATTTTGAATGGACTGACCAATTACTGGAATCAAATCCAAGTTGAAGCTCAATATTCCCGCCTCTTCCCCATACCGATCCATTCTCATCAAGATAGAGGAAGAAATCATACCCAGCCACCACCTTGCGCACCCCGGAATTAACAATTTTGATTGGACTCAAGGGATGTCCGATAGGACCGAATGAAGTAAACCAGTTCGCTCCCGTTGCCCAGAGCGAACCATCCGCTTTAACATACAAGGTGGTTCGGGCACCCACCGCAGCCTGTACAACTCCGGATTGTTCAAGCTGAAAAGGAACGGATTCAAACTCAGACTTTTTCCCATTGCCAAGTTGCCCATTCAACCCATTTCCAAATGTCCAGAGGGAACCATCCTCCTTCACGACAGCCGCATGCTCATTATAAGCAGCGATCTGTTTGACCCCTCCATCAAAGATCCTGACCAACTGCGAACGATCGGTATTGGTACCATCCCCAAGTTGCCCTTTGGAATTCTCACCAAATGCCCAGAGGGATTTGTCTCCTCTGATAATGTAATGACAATTGTTTCCCACGGCAATATCTCTGACCGAGTCATCAAGAATTTTTATCGGATTGCTGGTAATTCCGTGAAAATGGGCGATATTCCCAACTCCCCAAAGTTCTCCCGTCCGGGTCACAAATAAGCTACTATTGGAACCAGCCGCAGCGGTCACGACTGGTTGGTCAAAAACTAGTTTGGGGGAAGAATGGTAATAAGCAGGGCCTCCCAACTGCCCGGATGAATTTCTTCCAAATCCATGTAGATAACCCTCCTGGTCGATGTAAAGGCTATGGTTATGTCCTGCTTCAATTGCAGAAGCTCCAATCTCAAAAATATTAAGTTGAAGGGTTTGCCTGAACTCACCAAAATCATTCGCTACAACAACTTCATATGTTCCCTGGTCGCGATCAATGGAAAGATTTTTAAATTCAAGGTTTTTTCCTGTTGCACCCTCTACTTTTTGCCCGTTTCGATACCATTGATAAAAAAGATTTCGACCCCTGACTTCCGGACCCGAAAGGGTGAAATCAGTATTCTTCAGGAGCTGGTAGTCTGCCACCTCACTTGTAGGCACGGGTGCAAGCATTGGAGCAAGGTAAGCTTTCATTACCGTATCTAGACGGGAAGCGGAAATGGGAGCATCCAATTCACGCTGCAGCGAATCCTTAAGCATTGATTTGGATATGGCTCCATCCGCCACCGCCTCGGCCACTTCCGCCCTCCTTGCCTTGGCAGCCCAGTCGGCGGCCAGGGCGTGCGGAACCGAGGTGATCCGTTCATCCGGCCCCAGGGTCTGCAGGCCCTGGCCGTCCCCCAGATCCACCCGTAAATTAAGATAGAGCTGGTCGTGATCCAGAAACAGTTGCCCGTCGATCTTTTCCATCCCGGGCCCGCCAAGTTGAACGATATAACGGCCTCCCCTGACCGTCACGGTAACCAAATCCTCCGCATGTTTTCCACTCTTCCACAGGGTTTTTCCCTGGCCGTCATGAATTTGAAAGAAAAACTTGATTTGGCCGTCCAGGTTGATCCCGTCCTTGGAAATTTTACCGGCAAAGGGAATGGACGTGCCCAGCAGCCAAGTTGAAAAAAGAAATTTACAGATGCCAATAACTATCAAAAGTTCTTTCATACTATCATTTCACTTCGATGGGTGAACTGGACTTAAGGATGCGCCCCAGGCCCAACTGCCCAAGATCATCCCGACCAAGCAGGTATGCCGTGCCGTCGGCTTTCCAATAAATGGAGTGCTTGTCCCCCGCCGAAATACCCACCACTCCGGATTCCGCAATAGGTATTAGTTTGAAGTCGCCTTCCCTGTACAGGCCCATCCGGTAGTCCGCGTTCCGACCGGTTCCCAAAAGGGAGCCGTCGGTCATGAGAATCAGGCTATGGGAAATCCCCCCAGCCACTGCCATTACGCCGCTTGAAAGGACCTTTGTGGGAATACGGTAATTTATCTTATCTGGCAAGCCGATACGAAAATTCTCATTGTTCCCGAACGCAAACAGGGAACCATCCTGCATCAATACAAAGGAAAAATCAGCCCCGCAGGTCACGGCCGAAGCATTGGCTTCCATTATTTTGATCGGGCTTTTCTGGTTTGTATAATTCCCGGTGCCCAATTGCCCTTTATTATTCCGACCCATTGCCCAGACGGATCCATCCTTCTTGATAAACAGGGAATGTGCCTCTGCGGAAGCGACCGTACTGACATTTCCTTCCACCACCAATTGGGGAAATCTCGAGTAACTTGCATTTCCGTCCCCCCGTTGACCATGCCAGTCAACCCCCATGGTCCAAAGAGAGCCATCCTCCAGCACAAAGGCGGAATGCTGGTTTCCGGCGGAGAAAGATCGCACCCGGCCGGCATGGATCTTGACCGGCAGGTCCGAGTCACTGTCGGTGCCACGCCCGAGGGTACCGGATTGCCCTTCGCCAAACCCCCAAAGGGAACCGTCCGTTTTGGTGAATAGAACATGGGAAAAGGTCGAACGGACAGATGTCACTCCCCCCTCAACCACCCGTGCGAGTGAACTGCTGGCTCCATCAGTACCGTTACCCAGCCTGCCCTCCTCTCCGTCTTCATCCCCGGCCGACCAGAGATTCCCTGCCTGATCCACAAAATAGGAGGATTTCTCACTGGCCTCGGCATCCAATACTTTCAACTTGGGCACCTCAACCCCGCCGATGGCAAAGGGTTCGGGACCAGCCGTTCCCAACTGCCCATGAGAATTTGATCCGTAGGAAAGAACCTGTCCGTCCAACATTCGAATCATGGAAAAATAATGACCGGCGACCACTTGTGCGACCCCAGACTCGATCATTTTGAAGGGTTGTTTGAAAAAACCGACCGGCGCTCCCAATTGTCCATGGTAGTTCTGACCCACTCCCCAGACCGATCCGTTTTCATCCAGGTATAGAATATGATTTCTGCCGGTTGCCACCTGTCGAACCCCTCGATCCACCACCTTTTCAGGCGTCAGGAGATCGGTTTGATCAAAAATACCATTCTCCGCATAGCCGCAGAACCACAAGGAGCCGTCCCGTTTGACATAAGCAGTGAATGAAACACCAACCGCAACCTGAAGGACATCACTAGTTTCCACGCGAAAGGGAATTAACTGATTTTCCGTGGTTCCATTGCCAATTTGTCCCCGGCTGTTTGCTCCAAAAGTCCAGAGGGAACCGTCTTCCTTGACCACCGCAACATGCCCCCAGTAAGCTACAACCTGGGTAATATTTCCATCCATCACCTTAACGAGGGAGGCTCGGTTGGTGGTGTTACCGTCTCCCAGTCTACCAAAGTTTCCCTCTCCAAAGGCCCAAAGGGATCCGTCCTGTTTGATGATAAAATGATTCAGGTGGCCGACTGCCAGACCTTGGACCGGTTCGTCCAGGACCAAGACCGGTTCTCTGGTTTGGCCGTGAAGATAAGCAAGGTTACCCAGTCCCCAAACCCCACCGGCTTTCTTGGTAAAGAGGGTACTCTCAGATCCGGTGGCCACGCGGTCGACGGGATCTTCGAGGATTTGGAGGGGGGTGGCAGTGGCCGCAATCTTGGTTCCGATCTGTCCATATTTATTCTCGCCAAATCCATGAAGCCGGCCTTTCCGGTCGATCAGCAGGGCATGTTGAACAGACGCAACCACCGAGGTGGCGGCCAATTCAGAGACCCGCAGGTAAAACGACTGGGAAAAGCTGCCGAAGTCGTTGGACACGATGACCGTGTAGGTGCCGGAGTCACGGGAGGCATTCAATTCTGGAATTACCAACTGGGCCGAGTTTTTACCTAATAAGGACACCCCGTCTTTTTTCCATTGGTAGCTGAGGTTGCGTCCACTGGCGGGGGGGGCAAGAAGAACAAGGCTATCCCCCTGCATCACCGTGCGGTCGGAGAGTTTATCCGTCGCTTTGGGTTCAAGCAGGGGGGCGAGGTAGTCGATTAGAGCCGGATCAAATCGTGAGGCGGAGACCGGTGCATCGATCTTTTGCTGAAGCGAGCGGGAGAGCATATCGGAGCTTATCGTGCGGTTGAGGTCGGCGAGCACATCCCGTCCGAGCATTGAACGGGTGACGGAGCCCTTGGCCACCGCGTCGGCCACTTCCGCC
>CACMBV010000012.1 GCA_902612125.1 uncultured Verrucomicrobiota bacterium | reverse complement strand
CTACCCATCGTAAAGGTGCCCGGGGGGCAGAAGATCATATCCATACTGATCGAAGCCACGGTGTGGCTGGTTGGGGTACCATCCACCTGCAAGGCGGTCGGAGTGGAGGTGACCGAGCCAAAGTCATTGCTCACCACCACGGAGTAATTCCCATCGTGCCGGGTACCATTCACCTCGGAGATGCTAAATGACTTTCCCGTCGCCCCCGCAATCGGTTGACCGTTGCGCTGCCATTGGTAAGTCAAATACTTGCCCTCCGCACGGGAATGTAGGGTGATGGTCTGCCCGTTAAAAATTAGACCGGGAGCCTGTGGGGATAGGGTAATCTCTGGTTTTAAATATTTAAGGATCTGTTCATTTAACTGAGCGGTGGTGATCGTGTTTTGTGCCATCTGAGTGGCGGTAACTGTCCGATTAAGATCGGACAGCACATCCTGACCTAGCATCTGTTTGTTGATGGCCCCTGCTTTGACCGAGTTTGCAGTCTGTGCGACCTGTGCGGATTGGGCAGTATCTGCAGTCAGGGCGTTTTTCGCAACTTCTGCAACCAGTGCCCGGGGTGTGGCGGTGATCAACTGATCAGGGGTGAGGTGACGCAAACCGTTACCGTCCCCATTATCAAATCGAACCTTTAAATACAGCTCCTCATAATCCAAAAAGAGTTGCGGGGGTAAGGCATTCATCCCCTGCCCGCCCAGCAGAGCCGTGTACCTTCCGTTATGAACCCGCACCTGAATTGTGGAATTAGGAGTTTGTCCATTTTGCCATGCAGTCGTGCCATTTCCATCGTGCAAAGAAAAAGTGAAATTGGCCTCGCCATCATAATTGACTCCACTGATCGCAACCTTGCCCGAGTATGGAACCGGGCTGGCAGACCCAAGAAAACCATATGAAAATAAAAAGAAAAGAGATGCAAAAAAAATTTTCATATCGAAAGGTTGAGATACAACCCCACCGAATAAATATTTAAGAGGATTGTCAAACGAGTTGTCAGGAAAATATAAAGAGATTGCGGATCGCTTGTAGTGAATCAGTGGATCGTCACGGGCTTCGCCCTAGCGATGACAAAAGAAAAAAGGCAGAACAAGGAAAAAGGGAATTGTACCCAAGGATTGACCATTATTGGTCTGTCAACTCTCTTAGAATTTTCTTAGCGAGTCTTTCGTTAATTTCACGGTGCCGGGGAACGGGTTGTGATATCCCTCTGTCCGGATTGTAGTAAATATCGTGTTTCCCACCATGTCTCAATAATTTGCAACCACTCTTTTCCAGTTGCTTAATGAGATCAACACGCTTCACGCAACCGTAAGTTGGGCAACCTTACGAATACCCGGCAAGGATCCATCTGAAAATTCCTTGTGCAGATCCAGTAGGTGTGCCTTCAGGTCATCCAGGTTCTCTCCTTGTGTCCAATGATCTGGATATTCATTCAAGTATCCCAAGTACGTGCCATCCTCTTCCGTCCAATATGTGTACTCGATTTTCATAGTTAAAAGATACACATTATTTTTCTTTTCATCAAGCTAAGAGGATTCCTTTCGGTTTTAAAAATTTGTTACGCCAAGAAGGGAGATAAGGGTACGGTTCATTTACTGAGGGCCAGTGGATCGCCGCGAAGTTATGCCATATTCCCACACCAAGAAAAAAAGGGAATAATTCTCCCTCCTCAAGGATTTAATCCTTTCGCACAGGAGCTACTCCCGGATCGCCCGGTATTTATCCTCGATATGCAAAGTATCCCCAATCAATTTGTGGACCAAATTTCCTTCCAGAACAAATTCGTTTTCGGATTTGGAAATACACCGGCGTTTCCAGATCACTTTTTGCCCCAGACGCAGTGTGACCTGCCCGTCTTCCGAAATCTCACGGGAATATCCGTTAAGATATTTCCATATTCCCAATGCCGGGTGGCCCTTCAGATGAACCGGTGTGGGTGGTATAAAAGCAGGAATTTCCTCCATTTCTTGCACGGATGAAAGTTTACGAAGGTGAATATTGCGAAATTCAATGGGGGCCCCCTCTGACTCAAGACAAAGGAATCCGGAAGCCGGACTGATGGAATCTCCCCCGGAAACTTCCTCACCATTGACCCATAAACGAACCTCTCCATCGACAGCCCGGACATAATAATGATTCCACTTGTTAATTCCCTTGGTGGTTTCCTTGCTGGGGAAACTGCGCTTACCATTGGGGGCGACCGGGGGGAATGGACGCATCTTGACCGGGCCCACGGGAAAGACATCCCCATGACTGGTGAACCAGTCAGCCGGCTTCTTATGTCTGCGGGTATAGACTTCGGCATAGCCCAGGTCGAGCACCTGTACTTCAATGCCGTGGGGTAACCGGCCATGACCGGCAACCAGTTTGGATATACTCTGGGGAGTGGCCCAGACAAAGACCCCGGAATTCCCACCCTTTCGTTTGTGCATCCATTCGAGTAACAGTTCAAAATCCTCAAGGGGTTCCCAGTAGCGGATCACTCCAGTGGGCCGGCCGCTACAATAAACATGGCCTTGTTCCCATTTCCAGGTATCCGAATTGCAGTTAACATTGACAAAATCCTCGCCGGTCAAAACTTCCCAACCGGGTTCCTTACCGGTTGGGGGAACGGATTCACCCTGATTGGCCAGCATGGGGTCATCCACCTGTGTGCCGGTGGTCTGCAGGTAGGCGGCAAGATTGGCCAGGTCCTGATCCGAAAGACCCATTTCGGATGCGCTTGGCATCCACGACTCCTCCAGGTATTCCACCCGGGCACCGGCCCGGCGGAAAAGAATCTTACGGGTATCCCCGCCCATGATTTTCAATTTAAGCGAACCGGCATGCCAACTGTAATTGGAGAGTAGACCTTCCGCCGTGGTTTGGTTCCTTTTGGAAGTGAGCCGGACGGGCTGGTCATACCCATGGGCCAATTTTTCATCGGGATATACCATAGCCCGAATAATTTCTTCAGCGGTACGCTCTTTTCCCCAGTGTGTAAGATCCGGGCCAAAGCCCACCCCCACCCCTTCAATTTTATGGCAGATATAACATTTCGCCGCGGCCGTCTTTCCATGGACTGGATTTCCCCTGAGTTGGGCGATTTCCAATGGTTCGGAGACCTTGGTAATCGGTCCAAGTTGCCGAGGCACCAGGTAACTGGTTTCCATCCTTTCACCCTCTAAATTATTGAGGTCTTTCTCCACAATTTCATCCACCGTGATTTGATAATAGTCCGCCGCGAAAGCTGGTAGGCCCGCCAGGGACCGTAATTTTTTTATTCGGTTGGCACGCTCCTGATCATTGCGAAAACTGGCATAGGCCATGGCGAGAAACCGGAATTCATCCACCGGAGGTTCCTGGGCACGAATGCATTCATCCAATGCCTCGACAGCTTTGGGGGTATGGAGTCGCCAGGCAAGATTCTTGGCTTTCCAGCCCCATTTCGCAGGGTTGGGGAAACGGGCTGATACAAGATAATCGTAGACCTGCGTTTCCTTCCCATGAAAGGCCACGCCCAAAGCCTCCAGGTAGTAACGATTCCGCCCGTCATAGCCATCCATCAGGTTTTCAAGTATGGAACGGCAATCCTGAAAGGGAATTCCACGAAGACTCACCGCAATTTCTCTCCGCAAATGTAAATTCCCCGAGTCTGCGTATTTTTTTGCCCGGGCCAGGGTGCCCCTGGGATCAGCATGGCGAAGAGCGCGGTATGCCACCACCTGTAATTTTTCATTTTCTTCAGACCCGAGAAACTTTTCGATCACTTGGCTACCTCCGATCTGAGCAAGTACCCAAAGGGCACGGGCTTGGAAGATTTCATTATCTTTATGCACTTCAAGAAAGTCATGGACTTGCTGCAAAGCTTGCTTCCCTTTTTTCGAAAGAAGATAGGCAGCGTGTGACCTGATATTGACCGCCGGGTTCTGGAGTGCGTTCAGCAGGCCCGGAATGGTCGAAAAATCAATTGGGGGAAGCGTTTCCCGCTTTCGATCCTTTTTGGTTATTCGATAAATGCTGCCGCTCACCTGATTGGTGCCCCGGCTGGTATCATTATAAAAATCGGAAAGAAAAAGGGAACCATCCGGAGCCAGGGCCAAGTCGGTGGGTAAAAAGAATTCTCCTTTGCGATCATCCTTCAGCCGAATAAAGGACCGGTTCCTGCCCATTTCAATCTGGGCATCGTTCCATGCAGGCATTACCGCCATCACTTCCTTACCTACCATACAGGATACCAAGTAGGTCCCGGCCAAACCCAAGGTATCGTCTTCGATCAACAAATTACCGGTGGGAGAACCCGCCCCGTAAATCGTACCCGGAGGAAATGCACCGGGATAATTTTCACGCCAGTGAGATTTGGAAAACCGGCGACTCTTGCTCCAGCCTGCAGGTTCTTCCCAGGTCTTGGCCACTTCTTCCCAGGAACGGCTACCATCGGTAAGATCGGCATAGCCCATATTGGCATATTCCATCACCCAGCTGATCCGGGCATGAGCGGGATCGTCATTGTCACTTTGGTACTGATCACCATAAGAACTGATAAATAAATCATGGGGGTTGCGCATATTTTCTCCGGTTGGGGACAACCCCGTGCCATCGGGATTAATCCGCATACTCATACCTCCCACATAGACTTCCCCGTCTGAACTCTTTTTACCAATGCCATCGACATAGCCATAATAACAACCGGAAATAAAATGCCTGCCATCCCTGGTTTTGATATCAGCTCCGCGGTTACCGTAGGAAAAATGCCATTGGCCACTTGGTGCCCCCACCACCGCGTGCAGGGTATGATCATGATTGGCATCCCGGAAACCGTTGAGAAATACTTCGCGCTGATCAATTTCAGGTTCAAACACCTGGTTGCGGTTCACATCGGTGTAGACGATGATGGAGGGGGTCGAAGAAAGCACGATCCGATTATCAAAAACCGCAATTCCCAGCGGTGCATGCCGGATTTCCTTTTCGGTGACAAAAACTTTGGAGGAATCCGCCCTGCCATCCCAGTCTGAATCCTCCAAAACCATGATCGAACGACCCGCATCCACCCGACGGCCCCGCTGGTAATCAATGCCTTCGGTTAGCCACAAGCGCCCGTCCGCATCGAAATCCATGGCCACCGGAGAATAGATCATGGGCGAGCGGGCCCACAATTCAATCGATAGATTAGAATCATCCAATTGAAATGCATCCACTGGAACCCCTTCGATGGGCCGTTCGACACGGGCGAAAGATTGACGATCCGGAATCGCTCCCAGATTACCAGGTATACCCGGGCAAACAAAGACGATGAAACAAGAAAAAACAGATCGAACAAACATTGCTGAAATCCTAAATAAAATTAGTTTCCTTCCAAGGTTTGAAAATGAAAACCTGCAAGTTTTTTAACTTAAGAATCTTTCCCGTTCCCCTTGCGAAGGAATTCGACAGGACTCCCTTTGACCAAAAATCCGGTACCGGTTACCGGCCACAAGGGAATAAAAAGAATCCCTGATAAAAAAAGGAATGAACCAAAAAATCCAGCCCGCCTGCCAGATTCCACCCAAATCTTTCAATATCCGCAAGACGGCTCCCGACTTGGTGTATTTTTGTCCAGAGCGAAGATAGACAATGCTTTTTAATTCGGAGGCTTGCTCCGGGGCAACCTGACTGGCATACTCTCCCTGCAAGGGGGCAAACTTGAAAAGGCCTTTGGGGTCTCTTTTCAGTATAAAATCAACCCAGGCATTGCACAGACCACATACACCGTCGAATAAAACAACCCTTGCATGATTTTGATTCACGGGTGCGATTGTAATCGAAAAATATAGCTAGACAATGATATACAGAGGATATGAAAGCCCTCGTTTATCAAGAACCCTGGAAGATGACCATGCAGGATCTGCCTAAGCCTGTGCTTCAGCCCGGTGAAGTCCTGGTCAAAATGGAATCCGTGGGAATCTGCGGAAGCGATGTCCATGGATTTACCGGGGAAAGTGGACGCCGGGCTCCGGGCATGGTGATGGGTCACGAGATAGTGGGTAAAATTGAAGAAATCGCTGCTGAAATCACGAGTCTGCAGGTTGGCCAACGGGTGACTGTGTTTAATGTACTCTCCAACCATGCCCCCAGCCCTGAGGAGGGAGATCCCAGTTTTCTCAATAAACGGGTCGTAGGTGTGAACCTGGGTACCCGCGGAGCGATGGCCGAATACCTGGCCATCCCGGCGGTCAATGCAATCCCCGCATCGGAAGAGATACCTGCTGAAGTCAGCGTTCTGGCGGAGCCGGTAGCCGTGGCCCTGCATGGATTCCACCGGCTGCGGGAAAAATCCATCGAACCGAATACAATTGCCATTGTTGGCTCAGGAACGATTGGACTTTGCTGCCTACTGGTGGCCAAATCTCTCGGACATACAAAGATTGCGGTTCTCGATCTGATTGAGGAAAAACTGGCCCGTGCAGAAAAATTTGGTGGGCAGACAATTCAAATAAAAAAGGAAGATACTGCCAGCGGAGTTGCCGAGAAAATAGAATCCAAACTTGGGACAAAGCCTGATCTGGTAATTGATGCGGTGGGCATGGAGGCCTCTTTTGGGCAGGCTTTTCAAATGGTTTCTGAAAGAGGAAATGTTCTACTCATCGGCAATCTTGCCAAAAAGGTTAGTTTTCCCCTGCAGGATTTGGTTTCCAGGGAAACGACTTTAGTCGGAACTTACGGTTTCGATCATCAGGCATTCAAAGACGCAGTCGAGATGCTTCCCGCAATCAAGGATGAACTGCAAACTTTTATTGAAGGACATTGCACCCTTGAAGAAGTGCCGCAAGTGATGACGGCACTGGCCAAGGGAGAGCAACAAGCCCTGAAGATCGTAATTGATTTCCCGTCCTAGGAAAGATTCCTCAAAAAAGATTCTCCAAGCATACCGGGAGGCAGGATTGACTAGGCTTTGGGCTCGATTATTCTAAAGGTAAGCAATTTGAACATTTCCCCAACATATTCAATCAACCGAGCAATGGTATTTTTTTTGCTCGGTTCATTTCTGCCTACTCTGAAAGGGCAGCCCATGAGCATGAAGAGTATTTTTGAAAGGGCAGATACGCATTGGGCCTTTCAGCCGATCCGTAAACCGATCATTCCCGATTCTGAATTTCCCAATCCCATCGATGCCTTCGTTGAACATAATCTAAAGAAGCATTCCCTTACCTTGGCTAAGCCCGCAAATCGGCAAACGATAATCCGTCGACTTTATCACGACCTGATTGGACTCAAACCTACCTTTGGGCAAATTCATGCTTTCCTTGAAGAGCAGGCACCGGATGCCTATGCCAAGATGGTTGATCAACTGCTCGATTCCCCACGGTTTGGCGAAAGATGGGGGAGGCATTGGCTGGATGTTGCCCGCTATGCGGATACCAAGGGATATCTTGCGGGGGGAGAAAGCCGGGCCTACCCCTACGCGTACACCTACCGGGACTGGGTGATCAAGGCATTGAATGAAGATCTGCCCTACGATGAATTTATCCGCAAACAAATGGCAGCCGATTTCCTCACTGATCAACCCAACCATCCGGATCTCGCCGCCCTTGGCTTCCTGACTGTTGGTCCGGTTTTTTTAAACCGCAAGCAGTTAATTATCGATGATCAGATTGATTTGGTTACCCGAGGTCTTATGGGATTTACGGTCGCCTGTGCCCGATGCCACGATCATTTCCATGATCCGATCCCCACGGAGGATTATTATTCACTCTATGGTATTTTTGACGCTTCCAATAAGCCTACCAAGTTTCCCTTGATCGGGAAACCGGACGAAGATGCCCCCGCCTATCTTGAATTCAAAAGCAAACTAAATGATCTGCAGCAAAATGTGGATCAGTATCTGCAATCAAAACTTAGTTTTGCCCAATCCAAGGAAGGCATCGAACAATATATCAAATTGTCACTGGATGGCTATGAAATCCAAAAAAACGACTTTGAAGCATTGGCCGGGAAGCGAAATCTCTATCCCAAATTGGCCAATCGATGGAGGGATTATCTTAAAGGAAAAGAAAAAGCGGATCAGAGCTTTCTGAAACCATTACTGGCCTTTGCAAAATCAACGGCTCAGGCAGAAACTTACAATGAATGGAAGTCTTCGGACTTGGCTTCCTTCCCCTCGTTTGTGCGCGAAAAATTGAAGGTAAATGAGTCCGCTGAACTGCCTGATCTCATTTCCTGGTATGCCGATGCCCTGCACCATTCCCTGATAGAATCCAAAACTGCCGGGGCAAAAAAGGGACTTTGGGTTGCCGTTACCGCGAAGGGATTCCCAGCGAACATCAAGCCCGAAGAAATTGAAAAATATTTTAATCAAAAAGACCGCAATCAGAAAAACAACCTCCGTTCTAAAGTGGCAAATCATGAGGCCACTCATCCGGGTGCTCCTGCAAGAGCAATGTCCCTGATGGACAAGGAAAAGATTCAGGATCCATATGTTTTTTTACGCGGTGCTTTTGGTGCACGTGGAGACCGTGTCCCCCGTCGTTTTCCCGTTGCTCTCTCTCCCAGCGGAATGAAAAGAAAGATTTACACCAGGGGAAGCGGGCGATTGGAACTCGCTGAATCGATACTCCATCCATCCAACCCCCTAACCTCACGGGTGATAGTAAACCGAATCTGGAAGCATCTTATTGGAAGAGGGATTGTCCGGACACCCAGTGATTTTGGATTGATGGGGGAAACCCCCACCCATCCCGAACTACTTGATCATTTGGCCAAGTCTTTCATGGAAGACGGATGGAGTATTAAAAAGCTGATTCGCACCATTGTTTTGAGCAAGACTTACCGGCAGGAAACTCGGGCACTGCCAAAAAAAGATCCCGATAATCTTTTTCTGTCCTCGATGAATAGAAAAAGACTGAATTTTGAAGCCATGAGAGATGCTATGCTTCAAATTTCAGGAGAACTCGACTTGACCCTGTATGGCCCCTCCCAAAAATTACACTCCAAAACCTACTCGAAAAGAAGGGCCGTTTATGGATATATTGACCGGCAGAATATTGCCCCGACACTCAACTCCTTTGATTTTGCCAACCCAAACATCCATGCACCCCAACGGGTTGAAACCACGGTTCCCCAACAGGCTCTCTTTGCCTTCAATCATCCATTTGTAATTGAGAGGTCTGCCACGCTGGCCAGAAAAGCATTGGATTCCCTACCCGCCAATCCGTTCTCCCGGGTTGAATTTCTTTACCGCCAAATTTTATCCCGTAATCCAGAAAGTGATGAAAGTAAACTAGGGGTTGAATTCCTGGGGTCCAATGCAAATCTTGCCAATCTTGAGGATCTTGCCCAGACTTTGCTTGTGTCCAACGAATTCTTCTTCACCGACTGATGCACCCCTTTTCTGACAAGGTAAACATTCCAAGAAGGAACTTTCTCGCAAGTTGTGGCATGGGAATGGGATTATCCGCACTTGCTCCATTACTCCATGGTCAAGGGAACCCCATGCTTCCCAAAGGGCCTCACTTTGCACCCAAGGCAAAAAGAGTGATCCATTTATTCATGAATGGTGGCCCATCCCATGTTGATACTTTCGACCCGAAGCCTGAACTTAGCAAATGGCATGGGAAGGTTTTACCTGACCAACAACGTTTAAAAACCGAACGGAAAACCGGGGCTGCCTATAAGTCTCCCTTTACCTTTACCAAACACGGACAATCCGGATTACCGGTAAGCGACCTGTTTCCGCATGTGGCCAGGCACGCGGATGATCTTTGCGTAATCCGTTCGATGCATGCGGATGTGCCCAACCACGAACCATCCCTGATGTTAATGAACTGCGGAGATGGCAGGCTGGTTCGCCCAAGCATGGGATCATGGATCACCTATGGTTTGGGAACGGAAAACCAAAACCTGCCCGGATTTGTGGTCCTCTGTCCAAATGGGTATCCCGTTACGGAAACGCAAAACTGGCGCTCCGCTTTCTTGCCCGGGATTTATCAGGGCACCTATGTTAATCCGGCCAAAAAGGCAGAGGAAGCAATCATTCCCAACCTGAACCCGGCACGATCGAGCACCCGCCAATCAAAACAGCTCCAGCTTCTGCAAAAAGTAAACCGGGCTCATCAAAACTCCCGAGATCAAGATGATCAGCTGGACTCCAGGATCCGTTCCTTCGAGCTGGCCTACCGAATGCAAATGGAAGCAAGTGATGCATTTGATATTGGCAAGGAATCCCCCAGGGTACGCGAAATGTATGGATCCGGGGTCCATGCCAAACAATGCCTGATGGCCCGCCGTTTGGTTGAACGCGGCGTGAGGTTCGTACAACTATGGCATGGCAAGGACCAGCCCTGGGACAGTCACGATCAAATCGAAAAAAACCATCGTCGACTGGCTGGTCAGTGCGATCAGGCCATTGGGGCACTCCTGCAGGATCTGAAAGAGAGAGGGATGCTCGAAGAGACTCTGGTCTTATGGGGAGGTGAATTTGGAAGAACCCCCACCGTTGAATTGCCCTCCGGTGCCAATGCAGGCACCACATCCGGAAGGGATCATAATCATCATGGTTTTACCATGTGGATGGCGGGCGGGGGGGTACAACCCGGTTATATCCACGGAGCCACTGATCCGTTCGGCTTCAAGGCGGTGGAAGATCCGGTTCATGTGCATGATCTTCATGCCACGATGTTACATTTACTCGGTTTTGATCATGAAAAACTGACTTACCGCTACGCTGGTCGTGATTTCCGCCTCACTGACGTTCATGGAAAAGTGGTCACCCCCCTGATCGCTTGAAAATTTATTTTGCGGCTTCGATCCGCGGAGGAAGAGAGGATCAAAACAAATACAATGAACTTATTCGGTTTCTTTCGTCTAAGGTTGAGGTTCTAACTGAACATGTAGGCGATCCTGACCTTGAACAAACTGGAGAGAAAAATCTTTCCGATCAGGAAATATATCAGCGAGATCTCGAATGGCTCGCATCCGCAGACGCCGTAGTTGCGGAAGTGACAAATCCTTCCCTCGGCGTTGGATATGAACTGGGAATTGCCGAAAAAATGAACAAACCGATCCTTTGTCTATATGAGAATACAAAGGAAGGCCGGAAACTTTCAGCGATGATTTCCGGGAACCCCCAATTCAGGACTTTCCCCTACAATAATTTGGATCAGGCGAAAGAAGAGATTCTTTCTTTTATTAGCTCGTTTCCCGACAGTTGAAAAATATTGGCGGGATGAAAATCCCAAGGTGTGAGAAATCTCCTTACTTTTCGGACTCAAAATATAATCCTTTTCCTCGACCCACCGGTTGCGTTCTCCGTTACCAATGGAGTGAATTTCATATTCTCCCTTATCACAGTCAGCGTCCAACGCCTGATCAAATGCCTTGGTAAAATGCAACCAACCAAGAATGCCTAATTCGGGAAGAATGAGTTTTTTATATTTTAAGGAAATGTGCTGTCATCCCGGCTTAGGGATTAAGTTTTTCGATACATCTTGCCTGTTGCTCATCTTTACCAAAATACCACCACACAGAATCAACCGGGAATGGTAAATTTTAGGTAAATTTCGACACGAAGGTTTTCGTACCAAACTCAAGTTAAAACTTTCCATTTTTAGGGTAAACTCATAGGGTAGATCCTATTGGTATTTTGTAATGTATATATTTCGAAATAATTCAGGGCTATGAAAATTTCCCGCTTTCTCCTTAAAATATTGACCATCTGTCTGGGGATTGCCGTAATTTTCGGGCCCAATCAAAAAGTAGAGGGGGCCAAGCAGGCAACACCTGAGGAAATTGAAAATATCTCCAAGGCCATACCGGAAGGGATCACACCACGAAAAAAACATAAAGTATTGGTCTTTTCAAAAGCGTTCACTTACTACCACAGCTCGATAGCCGTAGCCAGGGAAATGGCCAGACAAATGGGAGAAAAAACGGGTCTGTTTGAAACTGATTTCACCAATGACCCCAAAGACCTAAGTGCTGAAAACCTCAAAAATTACGACGCGGTTTATCTGAATAATTCAACCAGCATTGAAAAAGGACTGACCACAGAAAAGATGCGGAAAGAATTTCTTGAATATGTTAAGAATGGGGGCGGCATTGTCGCCATTCACGCGGCGACGGACGGAGGCTGGCCCGGTTATACGGAAATGATTGGGGGTAATTTTGACGGTCATCCATGGGGTCATAATGGTACTTATTGTCTCTGCAATGAAGATCCAAGTCATTCCGTGGTGAAGGGAATTTTTGATGGGAACCGGAGTTTTAAAATCAATGATGAACTTTATCAGTACAAAGATTTTGAACGCGAGAAAGTACGGGTTCTACTTTCAATCGACATGTCCAAGTTTGAAAACCACCGGGGAGGTCGAAAAAGAGAGGATAATGACTATGCCATGGCGTGGGTTAAAGAATACGGGAAGGGGAGAATTTTCGTTTCCAGCCCCGGACATAATCATCACATTTATTGGCACAAGGATATACTCAAGATGTGGTATCAGGGTTTTCGTTTCGTGCTCAAAGAATTAGATGCAGAAACTGAATCCATTCCCAAACCAAGTTTTTCGCTTCCCCCGAAAGAAGGCACGCAAGATCCGACCGTTCGTTTCCAAAGCCCCGAAGAAAGCCAGAAAACATTTAAAGTGCAGCCAGGCTATTCGCTTGAACTGGTAGCAGATAATCCCCTGGTCACCGAGCCCACCGTCTGCGTTTGGGATGGAAACGGCAGAATGTATGTTGCGGAATGGCGGACTTACATGCAGGACATTAAGGGAACCGGCACGGACGAACCGGTGAGCCAAGTGGTCCGACTGGAAGACACCGATGGAGATGGCATCATGGATCATAAAACGGTCTTCGCCCAAGACCTGATCCTTCCAAGAATGATCCTACCCCTGCTTGATTCCGTGCTCATCGGAGAATCCAACACCAATGACATCTATGAATATTTCGACCGTGACCATGACGGGGTTGCCGAGGAGAAGAAAATCTGGTTTGAGGGGGGAAAACGGGGGGGTAATGTGGAACATCAACCATCCGGATTGATCTGGAGCATGGACAATTGGTTGTACATGACATACAGCGATTACCGGCTTCGTTTACGCGACGGTAAAGTGATCAAGGGAGAAACCAAGGGCAACCGCGGACAATGGGGATTAACCCAAGACAACCACGGGAAAGTCTTGTTTGTGGACGCGGGTGCCGGGATCGGACCGGCTCATCCACTCTTTCCCAATATTTACACAAAATGGCACCCAAAGTGGGTCATGGCCGAAGGTTTCCGGGAAGTTTTCCCGATCGACCATATTGCTGATTCCCAGGGAGGTTTTGGAAGCATGCGGGCAGACAACACGGCCAAAAGCTTCACCGCTACCTGCGGGCAAACTGTCTTTCGTGGTGACCGACTGCCAAAGGAATTAGTTGGGGATTTATTCTTCCATGAGCCAGTCGGGCGCCTGACCCGGCGGGCCACCTTTAAAACCGATGCTTTTGGGAGAAAAATACTTCACAATTCCTATCACCAGGAGGAATTCATTGCCAGTTCGGATGCCAATTTCAGACCGGTCAATTCCGCAACCGGACCGGATGGGACCCTCTATCTCGTGGATATGCATCGAGGGGTTGTCCAGGAATCCGCCTGGGTTCCTGAAGGCTCATTCATTCATAGCGCAATCAAGCACTATGGTTTGGACCAGAATATCCAGCGTGGACGGATTTACCGGGTCCGCCACTCTGCCTTCCAGCCCGGGCCTCGCCCCAACATGCTCAACGAGTCCTCCGCTGAACTGATCAAGCACCTCTCCCACCCGAACGGATGGTGGCGGGACGAAGCCCAGAAACTGATCATTCTGAAAGGTGACCGGTCGGTGCTTGCCGACCTGCGGCAACTGGCCACGAGCTCTGGAAACCCGCTTACACGGCTTCACGCTCTCTGGACAATCGAGGGATTGGACGCGATTGACCTGGATTTCCTGCAAAAGATTTACCGGGATGATGACCCGACGGTCCGGGCCGCAGCCATACGGATGACAGAACCATTCTTCCATCAAGATATAAATACCGTTTCCATGCTTCAATCTTTGGCAAGCGATCCTCATCACGATGTCGCCATTCAGCTTCTGCTTTCGGCCTCGACCAGGGTAACGCCTGAAACCCGGGCACTGGCTGGTTCCGTACTGGCAGCAAACCCATCCAACCAATACCTAAGGGAAATTGATGATGAGTTGAATAAGGATTATTTTGCGGAAGTGGCCCGGCAAAAAGAATTGGCCCGGCTGGAGGCTGAAGAAGTCGCCCTGCTTAACGCGGGTAAAAAACATTTTGAATCCCTCTGCGCCACCTGCCACGCCCCGGACGGAACCGGGGTCGTCACCCCGGACGGAAAAATGAAAATGGCCCCGTCCTTTGTTAATAATCCCACGGTGATTGGTTCCAAGGATGTGCTTGCTAAAGTAGCCCTACAGGGGATTTCCGGCCCTTTGCGCGGTCAATCCTATGTGGGTGGTTACATGATGCCCCTGAAAACAAATGATGATGATTATATTGCATCCGTACTGACTTACATACGCAGCAGTTTTGGCAACCAGGCGGGAATGATCAAAACCGAAGAAGTCGCCAAGGCCCGCAAGGAAACCGCTGATATGACGCAGGCATTCACCGAGGCTTCCCTTCGCGAAGTTCTGCTCAATTCAGGCAGTGAGATCAAACTCTGGAAACTTTCGGCGAGTCATGGTCAACCACATCTGCAGTACATTCAGGATGAGGATGAGAAAACGACTTTCGCAACCAAGGCAGCCTTGAAGGTTGGTACTTGGATTGAGGCTGAATTCCCTCATCAGCGAAATGTCTTTAAGGTTATCCTTACGGCCAGGGGGGGAGATTACCCGGGTATTGTCAAAGTGGAGATTTCTGAAAATGGTGACTCCTGGGTTACGGTTGCGGATCAATTTAAGGGAGCCCAAGTTACCACCATTCCATTCGATATGGTGGTGGCCAAAAATGTCCGGATTACCAGCCTGGAGGAAAAAAATAATTGGTGGCAATTATACAACCTAGAAATCATTGGACCGGGCATGGGGGATGTCGACCAGTACAAACCTAGGGACCGTCATTATCTCAAGATTGCCGAGGCAAAGGAAGTCAAGGTTGGATGGAGTACCGCCAAGCAGAACCGGTCCATAACCGGAGGCGAGTTGCAAATTGCCGGTGAAAAATTTTCTCATGGTATTGGTACGCATGCACACAGTGAAATAACCTACGATCTAAGCGGAAAGGAATTCAGGCGGTTTTACAGCATGGTTGGGCACAATGATGGAGGCCAAGATACCTACTTGACTTTCGAGGTGCATGTGGACCGAGAAAAAGTTTTTGACAGCGGGGATATGAAAAAAGGGCAACCGGCCAAGGTACTGGATATATCCGTGGAAGGAGCGGATGAGCTCAAACTGGTGGTGACCAATGGACGCGATGGCAAACCGGAAGGAGACCATGCGGACTGGGGCCATGCCTTCCTCGTCAAATAATTTCATGACCGACCTGGCTAACCGCAACCCCCACAACCCGCTCTTACAACCTTCACAGGTCAAATCACATCACCCCGGCACACAAGTGGAGTGCCTCTTAAATCCCGGCGTTTTCCAATTCCAGAAATTGACATGGCTGGTGGTGCGGGTAGCGGAAAGACCCGAGCAAAAGGAAGGCAAAATTTCTTTCCCCGTCCTGCAAAACGGAAGGGTTGCAATCATTTCCTTTGATTTGGATGATCCTTTATTGGACACACGGGATCCACGTGAACCCAGATACAAGGGCGAGACCTACCTGTCCACCCTCTCCCATCTGCGATTGTTTAAGAGTGAGGATGGGATCCACTTTGAGGATGCAGCCTTGCCCAGTATCACCGGCAAAGGAGATCTGGAAGGCTATGGAATTGAAGATTGTCGGGTAGCTTCGATGGCGGATGGTTCTTTTCTACTTACTTACACCGCAACTTCCGAAAGCGGATATGGCGTGGGTTTGCGACGCACATTCAATTGGGAAAGCTACGAAGAATTCGGGATGATTTTACCACCCGCAAACAAAGACTGCGCCATTTTTGAATCAAAAATCGAAGAAAAATACTATTGTTTACACCGGCCAAGTGGGGTGGGTCTGGGAGGTCACTTCATCTGGTTGGCCTCCTCTCCCAACTTAGCTGATTGGGGCAATCATGCCTGCGTTGCCCGCACCCGGGATGGGGCCTGGGATTCCTCCCGGATTGGAGCCGGTGCCGCTCCCATTGAGACCGAACAAGGATGGTTAGCAATTTACCACGGGGCGGATCATCAAAACCGGTATTGCCTGGGAGCCTTATTGCTGGACAAAAAAGACCCGTCGAAAGTAATAGGCCGAAGCAGGGAACCGATTATGGAACCCACGGCGCCTTATGAAAAAGAAGGTTTCTTTGGCAAGGTTGTCTTTACAAATGGCCATGTTGTCGATGATGATAAACTAACTCTTTATTATGGCGCCTCGGACAGTGTAATTTGTTCTGCCGAATTTTCGATCCATGAAATTCTTCAATCTTTGTGAATTCCGGTAAACTAAACTTTTTAGGTTTTCCTGAACACGATATCTATAATATAACCGCCCCCTTTCAATGGATGGGACGAGTGGTGATTGCGGGCCGGGTTGAAAAAAGAGAAGAAGAATTATCCCGGATCATTTTTTTTGAAAAATCCGAAAACCAGTGGCAACCCTATCCCAACGGCCCGTCTTTTGAAGGTCTGCAGGATCCCTGTGTGACTAAAATAGACGGAAAAATATTACTTGGTGGCGTCAGGTTTCCAGTTCAGATAGGAGAGAACGATAAAGCATGGCAAATGGAATTCTATTTGCAAAGGGGTGAAGGATTCTTTGAACAGGTACTGAGCGGACCGCCAAAAATGAAGGACATCCGCTTTCTGCAACTACCGGACGATAAAATTCTGGTTCTGACCAGACCGCAGGGTGAAAAAGGAGGGCGCGGCAAGATTGGTTATTGCCTGGTTGATTCATTGGAGGATGCGACTTACGAGGCAATCGAAAAAGCCCCCCTCTTCGATCATTGTCCGGAAGATTTATGGGTTGGTGCCAATGAGGCCCATTACCTTAAAAATGGAAAGATTGGTGTCCTTGGCCATATTGCAGAATTTAGCGAGGATGGGGATCGTCACTATTATTCCATGGTTTTTTCAATCGATTTGGAAACAGGCAGATCCACCCTGCCTGAAGTTATTGCAAAACGGAGCGACTTCCCTGCAGGAGAGGCTAAAAGAGCGGATTTACGAGATGTGATCTTCTCTGGAGGGATTCAAAGATTTGCAGACGGAAATGCCCGTTTATTTGTTGGTTTGAGTGATGCTGAAGCAGGATTCCTTGACATGAAAGATCCGTTCCTCAGCTTTGAGAAGTAAGGTGCGAATCTTTTTACTCATCTCGATATGTTTGATGTCCTGTGCCTTTGGGCAAAGCCTACCGACCATTGCCAAAATCCCCGATTTGCCACCTGACTACCTATTACGAGACTGGGATAAAACTGCCCATGAATTTGATAAACTAGTCTTTGACCGGAACCGGACCGGAAAGTTTCTGCCTTTGATCTGGGAGGACAAGGCAAAAATTGTAAATGATGTGAATGGCTTCGGGTTACCCACTTATGTGGGAGACTCACGCCAGAGTTCAGAAACCAATATTCATGAGGCCATTACCTCGATGGCTTCGGTTCTCAATGGCATTCTGCTGGGGAACGACAGGTCTACTCATGCCGCCATGCTATCCGCCCACTTTGACCGGAAAAATGGCATAGGGTTGTACCTGAATCAGCCCGGCTCAACTGGGGGGAGCTTTTGGTATGACCTTCTTCCCAGCCTTTTATTCACTCAGATTTACAAACATTACCCCCAGATCACGGGATACCAGGAACAATTTTTGTCAACGGTTCATAAATGGGCTGAGATCACCGATCAACTGGGTCAAAACTTTGATTACACCGGTTATGATTTCCGTAAAAAGAAACCCGTAAACCAAGGTTGGATCGAGGCCGATGTGGTCGCCGGGCTAGCCTGCCTTCAGTATGTGGGATGGAAGGAAACGGCAGACGATGACCATCTCCGAATTGCGGAAAAATGCCTCGACTGGATGGATCTAAGAAAAATCAACCCGTACTACGAATCACTTGCTCCCTATGGAGCTTATGCCTCGGCCGTATACAATGCGGAAAATAACGGAACCCACCAAACGGGTAAGTTTATTGAATGGGTCCTTGCCGGCGACAATCCCAGGAAGTGGGGTATGATTGGAGAGATGTGGAATGGCACCCCGGTTCATGGTCTGATTGGCAGCGTCTACCCGGAATATGAGTACGCATTTGCGATGAATACTTTTCAGGCAATCGGCATCATGACCCCGATTGCAAGATATGAAGATCACTTTGCAAAAGACCTTGCCAAGTGGGTTCTGCATGTCGCCTCCAATGCCCGTTTCTTTTACCCTGACTCATGGCCTCCCAGCCAACAGACAAGTTATTCATGGGCCCAGAAAAATGATCCGTTATTTTCCATTCCTTATGAGGGTATCAGAAAACAGGGAACCCTGCGCAGATATCCCGAGAATGATCGCATGAAAACGGGCATGCTCAGGCTTGGCCACTCCACCAATCCAGACAAGGACATGTTTCTCACCGCGGATGCGGAGGGAAAGATCCATTATGCTGGCACCATTGAACTTCCGGATACCACTTCCCATTCTTTAATTATAGTTATTCGGCACCGGAAAATCGAAAATGATATTCGTTTTCTCATAAAAGGAAGAGAAGACCTCCATGGTACTTTTCAAAATAAGCTTCGGGATGATCAGAAAATTCAGTTTTCCGGCGAAGGACAAATCGAAATCATCCTAGAGGCTCAGGGGCTCAAGCCGGGAGAAGTCATAAAAGTACAGGACATGGTTGTTGAAAGCAGGCTCCCGAATCCTCCTCATGTGGGGGGTGATGCCACCATACATGGATGGGCTCAAACTGACCTGGGCTTATACGGTGGTTCCAATGTCGGTTTCCTTGCCTCCCTGATCGAGCCCACAAATATCGAGGCTATTCTCGCGATTAATCCGGTGATCACGGATATCCTGAAACCCGAGGCTTTCCCGACCCGAATTTTCTTCAACCCACACCCCCGGACCCAATCGATAAAATGGGATGTGGGTAAAAATTCGGTTCGGATCTACGATGCGATCGCCAACCGGATCCTGAGCGAAAATGCAAGCGGACAACAAACCTTTGTCATTCCTGCCAGGGAAGCGGTGATGCTGGTGATGACTCCGGCTAATAAAAGCCTAACACGCACCCATGGTCATCTGGTTTGTGATGGAATCGTAATCGATTTCAACCCCTGAAAACATGCATTGGTTCGATTACAGCATCATCTTTGCATACATAGGGTTTGCGATTGCAGTTGGCTTTTTCTTTTCCGGTAAAGCCTCCAAAAATTCTGAATCCTTTTTCCTCGGCGGAAGATCCCTTCCCTGGTGGGCCATTTGTCTTTCCATGATCGCCACGAGCTTTGCCTCCGATACCCCGATCTGGGTCACTGAAGTTACCCGCAAAGATGGTCTCGAAAGGATGTGGTGGGTCATCGTTTCAGTTCTTCCCCTGATTGTGGGCATCTTTTTGTTTTCCAGACTCTGGAGAAGAAGCAACCTGATTACGGATGCAGAGTTTTTTGAATTCCGATATGATGGCCAATCTGCCGCCATCCTGCGGGGAGTGCGGGCGTGTTATGGCGGAATCCTGCAAAATCTGTTAACCATCGGCTGGGTCACTTTTGGGATGAGCACGGTCATTGAGGTCCTCACCCCCTTTGATCAAACCCAGGCCATTATCGTACTGATGGCAGTGGCTTTATTTTACGCGACATTCTCAGGCTTCTACGGCGTAGTGACCACCGATGTGGTGCAATTTTTTATTACCATGGGAAGTATGCTTGCCCTGGCCTGTATTGCGGTCAGCCAGTCGGGAGGGATGGAGGAGATACTCGCGGAAATTCGTACCCTGCCTGAATACGGAGAAAAAACCCTCTCTATCTTTCCTGATTTTTCAACCTTCAATTCGGATGTCCTGAAAATGCTGGTTATTTTCACACTTGTCTGGTGGAGTGATGCCAACGGATACAACATGCAACGAATGTCCGCCTGCCGAAATGAGAAGGATGCGATTCGGGCGACCTTGTTCTACTCCATTTTTCAATCCTGCCGTCCCTGGCTGTGGGTCGTAGTGGGGCTCGTTTCCATCATTGCTTTCCCTACTCTCACTGAACACAGCAAAGCTTACCCAATGGTGATCAATGAATACCTTGGCATAGGACTAAAGGGGCTTTTGATTACCGCCTTTCTGGCCGCCTTCATGTCAACCATTGATACGCACCTAAACTGGGGAGCTTCCTTCCTAACCATCGATTTGTATAAACGTTTCTTCCATAAGGGAGGAACAGATACTCATTATGTTCGGGCTTCCAAAATTTTTATGGTTTTACTGATGCTTGCCGGTGCAGCGATTGCCACCCAGGTGCAATCAGTAACCGGGGTGATGGAATGGCTAGCCTACCTGATGATACCCGGAGGGATTGCCTCGGTGCTGCGATGGTTCTGGTGGAGAATCAATGCTTACACCGAACTGACTGCTCTGATTGGAGGGTTATTGGGTGGCATTCTGTTCAAAACTTTAGACCCCGGCCTGATAATTTTTGGACAGCCATGGGGAGACTTTGCCTGGGAATTCAAGGTCGCCCTATTGGTCAGTGTGATATTTCCCCTCAGTCTACTCGTAACCTTTTTGACTAAGCCAGTTGCTCAAAAGAAGCTGGAAAAATTTTATCAACAAATTCGGCCCGGAGGAGCCTGGGGGCCCATCCGGAAAGCAGTGGGAATGGTTTCCGGAGAGGCTTTGACCTTTTCGAGTTGGCTGGATGTGGTGGGCGGCGTTATGCTTTGTTATGGTTTATCGCTCACCATTGCCTATGGCATACTGCTTAACTTTCCGGCATGCCTGATCTGCTTCGTCATTGCATGCACCGGTGCTTGCCTGGTGTGGAAATGGTATAGAAACGAAGTACTCCGGTTCAGTGAATAGTATCAAATACATTTTCTCAGTCCTGCTCCTGCTCAACATCCTATCATTGGGAGGATTGGTGAAAGCTGGTCCCGAAGAATACCCCAACATCCTGCTGATTACGGCGGATGATTTAGGTTGGGATTCACTCGGATGCATGGGTAATGAACTCACGGGCCTGACCCCAAACCTTGATCGCTTGGCAGCCGAAGGTTTGCTCCTTACACACGGCTTTGTAGCCACCCCGATCTGCGGGCCATCGAGGCAAGCCCTCTACACCGGAAGACATCCTCAAAGTAACGGTATGCTTGGGCATGGGGCCCAACCGCCCAAGTGGTGGAAGACGACCAGAAATAATGCGGATACTCAATCAATAACCACTGAATTATGGAAAAAGGGTTACCTTACCGGAATGATTGGCAAACATGGATCCCAGTGGTGCCAGTTCAGTCAGCCTCCCCATGGAGATAATGATCAGACGGGAATGGGAAGAAATCCCGAAAAATTCTCCCGTTTCACCCTGGACTTTCTGACCCAGGCAAAAGAAAAAAATAAACCATTCTTTCTCTCGATCAACACCCATGATCCCCATCGTTACTGGGCAAGACATCCAAGCGAATCAATCGACTGGATCAGGAAGATGATGGGAGGGGCTTCGTGGAAAGCGTTGGACAACGGAAAACCCTACCCCGATCCCCAGACCAAGTTTGCACCAGCGAAGTGCCCGGTGCCTGCACCCTACCCAAAAGAGGAAAAGATTCGGGAAGTCTTGGCTACTTATTACGACTCGGTCAATCGGATGGATCAAATCATTGGCGAAGTTCTCACCGTGCTTGAAAAATGCGGAAACAAAGAGAATACAGTGGTCATCTTTCTTTCAGATCATGGAATGGCCTGGGAT
This sequence comes from uncultured Verrucomicrobiota bacterium, assembly GCA_902612125.1. Classification (GTDB taxonomy): domain Bacteria; phylum Verrucomicrobiota; class Verrucomicrobiia; order Opitutales; family Seribacteraceae; genus Seribacter. Next base: position 46,306 of record CACMBV010000012.1, on the reverse strand, counting down.
CTGAGTAAATGGTCGCTCTATCCGTCAGGCGTTCGTACTCCGATCATTATCCGTTGGCCTTCCCGGATAAAGCGAGGACAAACGGACTCCAAATCAGTTATCTCGGTTGTGGATATTGCTCCGACTATCGCTGAAATTTGCGGCTTGCAAGAATATGTCAGAACGGACGGAGAATCCTTTGCCGGAAGATTGACAGGTAAAAAGCAGGCATGGAATCGATCATGGGCATTCAGTTGCTTTAACTACATGAACAACGATCCAAAGATCGACGAAACCATTCAGGCGTACAGTAAAAATTTATTTCAAAAATTTGATCAGTACAGACCATCCAGATCCCTGAACAACCGTAACTTTTGTTATGTCTGGAACGGATGGGCTGATGGGGCCACTGAGCTCCCCCCGAGCATGCTTGGAGAATTTCATTTCCTGCTCCCCGATCTGGTCAAGAATCCATCTGATTTAGAATATGGAAATTACCTTATCAAACATAATTTTATTACAGTAAGAGCCAGGGAAGAGTTATATAATGTTAAAACGGATCCCGGCTGCCATCACAACCTAGCCCTGGTAGCCAAATACCAAGGCAAACTGGAGGAAGTTCGTAATCAGATGAAAAATACTCTTCGAAAAACCGGTGATCACGAATTAGCTTCCTATCTCTCCTTCCTCGATGTGAAATGAAGGAAAAAACAAAAACTAAGTGGAACTTTTTCCATACTACTTTGTAGCTTTTACAGATACATGATTGCTCAACTACTACCAAAATCTCTCTCCTTACAGCTTACACTGGTGATTGCTCTCACTTGCCAGTCACTGGTTGCCCAAGAAACGAAACCAAATTTTATCATTATTATCGGGGACGATGTTGGGTGGGATGCCTTCGGATGTACGGGTATGCAGGAAGCAAGAACCCCGGCGATCGACCAACTTGCCGGGGAAGCCTGCATGATGACCCGTTTTTACTGTGCTGTTTCCCAATGTGCTCCGTTACGGGCCGAGCTTTACACCGGTTTACTGCCCAAGAACAATGGGGTGCTGGCCAATGCAAAGAAAGAGAAGAGGGTTGGGGTTAAAAACATCGCCGATTTCCTCATTCCCCTGGGATACAAGGTTGGCCTGTCAGGCAAAAAACACTTCGGCCTGGGCACCGCGAAGATCGAATCGATTCAGGGGTTTCCCTCCAACGCGAATGGTTCCAACCAAGTTCATACTTTCGATGGAGTCGAAGCATACATTTCTGAAGCGAAGAAGGAAGGCCTTTCCTTTTGCGTAATAATCGGGGCTACTCATGCCCACCATCCCTGGGATCATGGAGAAGAATCCAATTTCCCAGTAGATGAAATTCAATTAAGACCCCACTACATTGACACACCCACGGCCCGGCAGGCCGTAGCCAAACATGCAGCTGAAGTCGAAGTGCTCGATCAGCAGGTCCGGGAGACTCGTGAAATGATGCAAAAGATGGATCTGGAAAAGGATACGATCCTGATCTTCTTAAGCGAGCAGGGAATTGCCATGCCCCGAGGCAAGTGGTCCCCCTACGAGCATGGATCCAGGGCCCTTTGTCTTGCCCACTGGAAGGGACGAATCGCACCCCGCAAAACCAATGCCCTGGCAATGTATTGTGATATCGTACCGACCTTGATAGATTTTGCAGGTGGCGATGACCCTCTTCTGGATGGCATTTCACTTATGAGTTTATGGACGGACAAGAGCATAAAAGATCATCGCAAGGAAGTTCTAATTTCGAATGTCCACCCGTTCTGGCAAAAGGCCATCGTAACTGAAACCTACAAACTGATCTGGACAGGGCATCCTGAAAGGGAACATATTTGGGGGAACTTCAACTCCAAAGGAAAGTTCTTTGCCAAGCCCTGGGCGGAATGGATGGAAAAGGCCAATTCCAATAAAAACGCTGCCCGCAAAGTGGAACGGGTCCTTCAACCCAAAGCCTTCGAGCTTTACGATGTTGTTTCCGACCCTTATGAAACCAAAGATCTTGCATCCAAAGCCAGCCACGAACAGCGATTCAAGACCCTGCATCAGAAGCTAAAGGCTCTAATGTCTGAATGCGGAGAATCAACCATCCCACCTCAACTTAGCCATCAAAACAAAAATAAAAACCAAACGAAATAATCCCACTTCATCATCATGAATCCTTTCAAGTTCACTTTCATCCTGGTCTCCATACTTTCAGCCTTTGGCCTCCACGGCAAAATGGCCAAACCCAATATTCTTTGGATTACGAGTGAAGATAACAGCATTGAGTGGGTAAGTTGCTATGGAAGTAAAAACGCCAAAACCCCACACATTGATCAACTGGCCAAGGGGGGCTTTCGCTATCTTTATTGTTTTGATAACGGAGCGGTCTGTGCCCCCACCCGTTCCTCCTGGATCACTGGCATGCATGCGATTTCCAATGGCACCCAACCCATGCGCAGTGGATTTGAAATCCCTGAATCCATAAGTTTCTATAATGAACTTCTACAAGATGCCGGCTATTACACCAGTAATTGCTCAAAAACAGACTACAATTTACGCGGTCCAAAAGGCAGAAACCCCAAGGAATATTGGAATTATTCCGGTGGTGATTACGCCGGCACTTGGAAAAAACGCAAAAAAGATCAGCCCTTTTTTACGGTATACAATATTGGCGACAGCCATGAATCCCGGGCCTTCGGCGACCATAAGGACGAATCCGTTGATCCTCAAGAAATGATTCTGGCACCCTATCATCCTGACCTTCCCGAAATGCGGAACACTTATGCCAAATATTCCAGTGCCATTTCCAAAATGGATTCATTAGTTGGTCAAGCCGTCGAGAATCTAAAAAATGACAATTTATACGAGGACACCATTGTTGTCTATAACTCGGATCACGGAGGTGTCCTGGCCCGAAGCAAACGATTTCTTTATTCCAGCGGAATTCATTGTCCCCTTATCGTGCGAATCCCTGAAAAATGGAAACATCTCTACCCCGAAGGGAAAAAGCCCGGTTCCACCATCGACAGAGTAGTCAGTTTCATTGACATGCCCAAGACCTGGCTCAGTTTGACCGGAGCCAAAGTGACGGAAAATTTTCAGGGACGAATATTTTTGGGCCCTGATACCGAACCCGAACCCCGCTATCATTTCTCCTGGAGAGAGCGGGCAGATGAAAGGTTCGACAACGTACGGGTTGTACGGGACGAACAATTTGCCTATCATAAAAACTATGCACCCTTTGCCCCTAACGGCCAATACCTTGCTTATATGCATAACATGAAGGCGACTGGGGCTTGGGAAAAACACCATCAGGCTGGTAAAACCAATAAAATAACCGGGCGATTTTTCGAGCCCCGACTCTCTGAGGAATTCTACGATAACTTTAAGGACTTCCACAATATAGACAACCGGATTGAAGACCCCCTCCATCAATCCAAAATCGAGGAACTTAAGAAAGAACTCCGTAGGCAGCAGTTGAAATATTTTGATTCCGGTCTGATGCCCGAGGAAATGAGAAAACGGATTACCAGCGAAAAGAAGACCACGGTGTATGCCTTTGTCCGGGACCCCAAACTTTATCCACTCGCAAAATACCTCGATTATGCCGACCTTGCCCTGACCCGGAAGAAGAAAAACCTCAGCACTCTTACGCAGGGTCTATTGGATAGCGACCCGGTGATGCGATATTGGTCAGTGATTGGATTATTACTGCTGGAAAAAAAGGCAAAATCCGCAATCCCGGAACTAAAAAATGTGCTCGGGGACCGCGACGAAATTCCAGCATTTGCCGCTTGGGCAATTTATAAAGCCGGGGAAAAAGCTTTCGCCGAGAAGTGGATGCTTGAGGCAATCACCCACAACCCGGGAAACAAGACACTTGCCAATATCTTTGATTGGATGGGCAAGGAAAGCTTTTCAATTCTAGCCCAGATTCCCGAGGATAAACTATCAAAGCGCGGACTTCTTAAAGATGTAGTAAACCGATACAAGACACGGGTCTTAAATTAATCCGAAAAAGAGTAAAGAAACTCGGACAGGTCTATATAACCACTTTCGCTGACATCCACTCCCTCTTTTCTAAGTAAGTCTAGCTTCGTTGCTGAACCTGAAGCATAACCTCCCAGTTCTCCATTACTATTGACTACGCGGTGACAAGGAACAGTCACGAGATTTGGATTACGGTTCATTGCCTGCCCCACGGCACGATATGCTTTGATATCTAACGCCTCTGCCATTTTCTTGTAAGTGGTAACTTTTCCTTTCGGGATTTTAAGCAAAAGATCATAACATCTCTCGTCAAAGGACTTGCATGGATTGGATTTCACCCTCCAAGTTAATTGTCTCGAAAAGAAATTGGTCAAGTGTGGATAAAATTAATTTATAAAATCTCGAATGCTCACTGACCTGATTTTTCAGAGATTTTCTAATCGAAATATGATCAAAGCCCAGTTCGTCGCAGCCTTAGTTACACTATTTTTTTTGCGACATTCTTACTGCTCAAAAGACGGTCAAAAACGAAAAACCTGCAAACACGGCTGGACATCAAACCAAAGTGAAACCAAATACCAAATTCTTTGGAAAAAAAGAGGTGCGTTTTCTCAATACGGCCATACCCCTGATTGGAGGAGTTCAAAAGTTAGCCAGAGACGGCATACAGTCCGATCTCCATGATGCCATCATTGACCGAGACGGAAATGCCTTAATTGCTCACCTGGCTTGGGATGGTCAAAAGGACAAACTTGTTTTGGCAACAGAATCAAAGGAGGGAATCAAAACAATAGGCGATGAAGTAGCTTCAGTTGTTCTAAGCACTCCGGCAGTGGCTTTGGAAAAAACGAGTGGTAAGGTATGGGTTTTCTGGGGAACGACCTCGAAAGATACCACCGTAAATATTATGGCAAGATCATCGTAACCTGAAAAAGGGTTTGGTAAAGTGATTACTACAGCCGACTCAAAAACAGCGGAAGCCTTTCTGGATTCAGGAACCGATGCAAATGGCCGGGTTTGGGTAACCCAGAAATAATTAAGTGTCGGATTCATTTCCGTTGACTCTGAGGTGGAACCTGTGAGCGTTTGCTAATGTTCACACCTAAATCAGACTTTACCGCCAAGGCCTTGCTTGTCGGTTTTCTTTTCACGACTCTTTCGATTACTGGACAGGCCAAAACAGACGAACCTGTAAAACTATCCGAAGATGTCCTTATTTATGAGACCATTGGAATCATGTTTGCCAAAGGATCCGGGTTGGGAAAGATGCAATTTACCGAAGAGCAAGTAAATCACATCCTGGCCGGGATGAAAAAAGGCATCGCCATGGAGGGTATGCCACCTGAACATGCAGCCGTTCAGCAGAAAGTACAGGAATTGATGATGAAAAAAATGCAAGTTGCCCGGCAAACGGAACAGGCACAAATGTCCAAGGCGGCCCAAGGAAACAAAGCCAAAGGCAAAGAATTTCTTGCCCTTCTCAGCAACCAGGAAGGTGTCCAAAAAGATCCTTCCGGTTTTTACTATGAAATTCTCAAGAAAGGGGAAGGCCCAAGCCCGGCCATGAATAACACAGTGCGACTTCACTATCATGGTACCCTGATCGATGGCACCGTCTTTGACAGCTCGGTCGATCGTGGCCAACCGGCCAGTTTCCCCATGAATGGAGTGATTAAGGGATTTTCGGGTGGACTCACCAAGACACAGGTAGGAGGCAAAATCAGGATCTACATTCCCAGCGAACTGGGCTACGGAGATAATCCCCGTCCCGGCGGAAAAATTAAACCCGGTGACACCCTGATTTTCGAATGCGAACTTTTGGAAATCAATTAGTTGGTTTTTCTGGTCAATACTTCCGCAAACGCCTTCCCGATTTGAGCCATAGTCTTGGCACTTCCATAGTAATGATAGCCCCCATTGGAACGGGCAATTTGAGCATAGGCTTCTTCCTCTTCGGAGATCAGCTCTTCCCGGTATTTTTCTAGATATTCTGTTTGCTCAGCATGCGACATCGTACCATCCCGGTTCGCATGATCTTTGTGCTTACTTTTTAAATAACCGGCCATCTGTTTGACCTGTGTTTTTTTATCCTCCAATTCCTGCAAACGCATATCCCAAAATTTGGCGGTTCTCACCGCAAACACATTATCCTTTAATTCGGGCATATTTGCGGGGGCAGCCATGGCATTGCGAAAGTTTCCATGAACGGGCACATAACGCGGGCTGGCATATTTTTCCAGGGGTCCGCCAACCCCCATTACCCCGACTACAAACTTCATCTTGGGTGCTGCAAGATCCTTTCTGACATCCCTTATGAAATGGGCCAAACAATCAGTGTAAGCATCATATCCACCCGGCTTATCGCGGTTCGGATAGGTACCACTGGCTACCATATCATTCCATCCCTGAAACCAGACGAATCCGGCAAGCTCATATCCTTTCTTTTCGTTGTATTTAGGATAAACCCGTTTGATATCAGCAAGTACCTTCTTCACATGATCGATCATCAAACCATAGAATTTTCCGGTTTGTTCAACCTTCTCCATTTTGATTCTTTCAATGTCTTTTCCGCGGCGTTTGAAGTTTTCCAGTTCATTTTCATTAAAAACATAGGGACCGGCTGAGGGAGGACGAAAATCAGTATGAATCGATTTCCCTCCCCATGCGGTTTTGATAATCAATATTGGCTCCTTCAATGCTTTCTGGGCATAGATTCCGAAAGTGAATTCAGGCCCAATTTTTTCCCCCATTTCTGAGGGAACTCGTCGGGAACCATAGCCAGCGGTAAGTTTTCCATATCCTTCCCCCATATTATCACGCCCCCCAGTAAAATAAGAAATCCATACCTGCTCACAGGTAATCGGATCTCCCGATGAATCGACCATCTCCTGGTAGATAGGCTTGGTTACAGGGTCTAATTTCATGGCCTCAAATGTGTTTATTTTCGCATGCCCTTCCATATTGGACTGTCCACAGAGAATGAATACTTTCAATGGATTATCATTTGCAAGAGTCCCAAAATGGAAAAAGCAGGAGAGCAAGAAAGATAGAGTAATGCATGATAATTTTTTCATTTTAATGGATTAGATGGAAAGTTTTAGGGTTTCAGGAATGATGGAAGAAAGTTGTCACTTTTTCTTTTTTTTACCGGGTTTAGCGATTTTTTCATTCAGTACTGGGGCAGCTAACCCATCACTGGGCTGATTCCAAAAACGATAAGGATCATCATGCTCCCTCATTTGTTTTAATAACAAGGCTTCCATCTCTTTTAATCTAGAGGAATGCTTTGGGGAATCCGCTAAATTGACCTGATGCTTCTTCGGCTTTACTCCAATGGATGCAACCACCTTTGGATCATGATGTTCCTTTATAAATTCAAGGGGATTCTCCTTCAGATTAAAAAGTTGCGTATGCTTCTCTCCCGTTTTGGAAGTCTCGTACTTAATCAACTTCCAATCTCCATGCTGAACGCTGCGTATCCCCGGGCGTCCTCCTCCGCAATAAACCCCGTAAACAGTATCTCTGACCTGATCTTTCTTACCCATCAGTGTGGGCATAAAACTTAAGCCTTCGGATGTGGCAGGTACTTTAATATTTGCCAGATCGCAAAGGCTGGCAAGCACATCCAAAAGGTAAATATTACCGGGCACCCGACTTCCCTCTTTGATTCCAGGTCCCTTGACAATGAAGGGCACCCGCCAGGTGTGATCGTAAAGGTTCTGCTTTCCCTGCAGACCATGCCGGCCAATCGCCATTCCATGATCCGCGGTGTAAATGATATAGGTATTATTCAGCTCTCCCATCTGCTCGAGTTTATCCAGCACTCTCCCCACCTGAATATCAATATTTTCACTACAGGCATATTCACGGCCCATTTCATTGCGAATGGTCACTTCATCCCGGTTCTGCCAAACCCCCTTTACCGCCACCTCATCCCGAACGGACATATGACCATGGTCGAATGGGTGACTGGGCAGCCAATTAACTGGAAGTCTTGGCTGCTGCGGGTGTGCCATGGGAAGATGATTGCGGTCCGTATGATTGGTGGCACCATATTTTTTAAGCAATCCGGGTTTACCATCACGTACATCATGCGGATGACTGAATCCGAAATAAATTAGAAATGGATCCTTATCCTTGGATTGCTCCCGGTCCACCAGGTAATTCATGACTTGTTCCCCATGCCAGTGACTTCCCTTATCGTCGGTTCCCCCACGCCGGGTACCATCGTGACGAACGGTGAAAAGTTGATTGGCAGCTTCATAACTGTTCCCATTCTTACAGGTCCGCATCGTATCATATCCCGCAGCATTAAAAACCGCCGGCAAGCTATGTTGTGCCAAATTGGGAGGCACCTTTTCGGGATCGTGCACATGGGGATTCATTACCCGACCCGGTTTGTCAGGAATATGCCAGACCGTCCGCCCGGACATCACCATATGACGAGAAGGCGTACAAACCCCACCAACCCACGCACCCATATGAAAGGCACGATCAAAAACCATTCCCTCCTTTGCCAATCGTTCGATATTTGGGGTATCAAGAGTTGACCGGGAATTATATATCCTCAAATCAAGCGGGGACTGATCATCCACTATGATGAAAAGAAAATTAGGTTTCTTTTTTGCACCAACGGAGAGGATCAAAGAGAAGAATACAAGTAGTGAATAAATCTTAATCATTATTTTGATTTTTTCTTTTTAGTTTTAGTCGAATGGTATTTGTCCAGAACCTTTTGTTCATCCGCCTGAACGGAAGTCGCCCAAACCGTGAATTCCTCCTCCATTCTACGGACCACCTCAGGCAGTTCCTTGGCGAGGTCCTTTTCTTCGAAGGGGTCGGCCAGAAGATCATAAAGTTCCCATGGATTGGGTTCGCGTTTCTTGGAGGTTAGGCGGATCACCTTGTAACGGTGCTCGACCCATGCCTGCATCCCCCGGCAATGAAAACCAATCCCCTTTCGTTTTTTCATCATTCCATCGATTAATGGCAAGAGATTGATACCGTCGTAGTCCCGATCATCGGGCAATGGTATGTTGGCAGCCGCGAGTGCGGTGGGGAAATAGTCGCTGGTAACGGCAGGTATGTCGGTGACGAAAGGTTTCTTGATCCGGCCGGGCCACTCGAGGATGCCCGGCATAAGAATACCACCCTCGTAAAGATAACGTTTCCATCCACGATACGCACCGGTCGAACCAAGCGGGGTGTAGGTAAACTTACCCCCTTGTGCTTTACCGATCATTACCTCCTTTTTACCCTTTAGATTGGGGCCATTATCGCTGGTGAACCAAACCATTGTGTTATCTGCAATTTCAAGTTCTCGGAGGGCTCTGCGCAAGGCTCCCACTTGGGTGTCCACCGCGGTGATGTTGCTATAGTAAATCTGCTCCTTAACCGAACAGTCTGAGTATTGCTTCATCAGTTCGGGGTTCTTGCCCAGAGGGGTGTGCACATTGTGGAACCAAATCACGGCAAGGAAGGGTTTCTTTGCCTTTGCCTGCTCACGGATGAAAGGGATCGCTTTGTTCATCACAATGGCCGCGTCGTCGCCCCGCAAGGTGGGATCCTTCTGCCCCTCCTCGAAGGGAATGTTTTGGCCGTTGTGCCAATACAAGCCCTCGATTCCATGTTTGCCGATTTTGGCATATGGGTCATGGGTTACCAAAACATTGAAAGTGGAAAAACATTCTTCAAAACCTGCTTTCCATGGCGGCATCACATGGACTGGCCCTTTCGCCATTTTTTCATCGAAACCTCCCAAGTGCCACTTCCCGAAGTGGCCCGTGGCATAGCCTTTTGCCTTCAGGGCTTCAGGCAAGGTGATTTCCTCCTGCGGCAGGTGCTCTTCGTCCGCCCGCGAGGGATCGTTTATGCTTACCCGCCAATTGCAGCGTCCCGTCATACAGGATGCACGGGTTGGGCTGCAAACAGATGCACCGGCATAAAAACGATCGAAACGCAGACCGGATTTTGCCATGTCGTCGAGGTGGGGGGTCTTGATTTTTGGATGTCCGTTGTAGCCGACATCCCCCCATCCCTGGTCATCCGTCATCAGGAATACCATGTTGGGCAACATCTCGCCATCAGCAGACCAAGTCGCCAGGCAGACAAGTAAAGCGAGCGTCGGTTGCTTAATCGGATTCATCATATCGTGAATAATCAGGATGGTTGTAGAGCTGCTTGTTCGAAAGCTCTTCGAGTTTTGGATTATTTTGGCTCCAACGTTTTCCGTATTTCGAATTCCAAAAAGGATGGTCTTTTTCAAGGTGCGATGGCATTGAATCCAGAACTCTCCTGAAAAGAGAAAGTGTTGGGGCATGTTCAGGTAACCCTTCTGCTCGTTCATATCCGCGACCAAAACGGTCATTACCGGTAAAATAAAATCGACCTTCCGGTTTGCCTAACAAATGAGACCTTGCCTCCAACAAATACTTCTTGGTTCGTAAAACCTGAACCGAACCGGTGTATGCATAGATCCATTCGCGGTGAGACTTAGTCTTACCAGTCAAAAACGGAACTTGGCTCGTACCATCGAAATAAAGATCATCTGGTTTTGGAATGCCCGCCATTTCCAACAGAGTGGGAGCAACATCAGAGAAATCAGTTAGTTCATTCGTAATTCCTAGAGGTTTGATGCCCGGCCCTCGCAACACATACGGAACATGTACTCCTCTTTCCACCCCACGATCCTTTGCGGTAACGGCGGTTCCGTTATCCGCACAAAAAATAAAGTAGGTATTCTCGTAGATACCTAAATCTTCCGCTTTTGTTATGAGCTTCCCGATCAGTTTATCCATATATTCAATCAGTCGAGCAAATCGAGCCCCACGCTTTTTTTCATATTTTGCCACTGCCTTTTCTTTTTCCTCTTTACTCAGTCCCTTAAAATCCGGCTTCTCCAATTCCAAATCCATTGGTTTTCCATGATCAGGGGTGGTTGAATATGGGCCGTGAGGAATCACTGTAGGCCAATAGGCAACGAAAGGCTTCTCTTCCCTGGTCATTCGACTCATGAAATCCAGAAGAAAATCACAACGTTGATCGGGACCAAAGTCATCACCCGTCACTTGGAGGTATTTACCATTCTCAACCGTGGAAGGGTGCCAATAGCGCAAGTCCACAAGTCCCAAATCCTTTCGCAGGCCGGACGCAACCGGGTTGACTCCAAGATGAGATTTAATCTTTTCCGGACTCTCCCATAAACAATACTCATCAAAACCAATGTTCTCATCCCACGGCTCACGATTCCCGCAATGCCACTTTCCAGCAATCGCGGTTGCATATCCCCCATCTTGTAAAAGCTTCGACCAACTGGGCCGATCCGTAAACAACTTCCCCCTTGAATCAAATGCCCACATGTCATTCCGAAAAACACCCGTACGGTTGGCATATACACCCGTCATGAACAAAGCACGGGATGGAGCACAAATCGCAGGAGCAAAGCATGTTTTGAACTGAACCCCTTCCTTTGCTATTCGATCAATATTTGGTGTTTTGGCGGATCCTTTCTGCCCGTAGCATGAAAACATATCGGCACTGACATCATCGGCCAGGATGAGCACAATATTCGGTTTTTCTCCAGAAGAAAGAAATGCTACCCAAAATAGGCTAAAAATATAGAGGATCTTAGTGAATATCTGCATCATGGTTATTGGCTTTTTTACCAGTTGTTCTGGGCTTGACTCTGGAAAGAAAAAATTTGGTACGCAAAAGATGACATGAAGAAATTTTCTTTTTCTAAAAACAAAATATCAATCTATAGAAGCTTTCCGATTTAACTTTTGAATAGGCTGATTACTTATTTACTTTTTTTTTCTCGCAGCTATGACTTGCTCCCAAGGCAAAGCTCCAACGCGTTTGGCCCAGGCCTCGTATAGGAGACGCAACTCGTTGGCTTTACCGGGCATATCTTCAAGTAGATCCTTCAACTCACTGCGATCTTTCGCCATATCATAAAGTTCCCAGGGGGCATCGTGCATCGCGACCAACTTGTAATCCCCCTTGCGCACGGCCCGGTTTCCTTCATGCTCCCAATAGAGGGTACGTTCATCCTTGGAATCCCTGACAAAGACCGGCAACAGGCTCTTACCTTCCATTCTTTTTGCCGAAAGACCGGCAGCCGATAGGCAGGTGGGCGCGATGTCAATGATGTGGCTGGGGGCATGACGCAACTCCCCTTGGCTCTTCAGGCCGGCGGGCCAATGCACGATGAGCGGAGTGGCTACCCCACCCTCATGGGTGTAGCGCTTGTACATGCGGAAAGGTGCATTGCTTAGGTTGGCCCACCCCCGACCGGAGCTCGAGGTCCAGCCTCCAAGACGCCCCCACTCCTCATAATTATCCACCCGGGTTTCGGGATTCCTGTCGTTCTTGGCAAACAGCCCGCGCCAGTCATGAACCCCCGTCCCGGGGACGCCGTTGTCCACGAGGAAGAGGATAAGCGTGTTGTCCAAACGGCCAACGGCTTCAAGTTTATCCACGATGCGACCGATGTTCTGGTCCATCCGGTCGATAATCGCCGAGTAGAGAGCCATCTTGAGATCAAGCTCGTCCCGCATTTTCTCGTCATAGGTTTCCCATCCCGGTACATCCAAGGGCGAGAGTGTCCAGTACTTTTCAATCAACCCCATTTTCACCATCCGTTCGTAGCGTCCTTGGCGGAGCTTGTCCCAACCTATGTCCTTGAAGCGCCCCCGATACTTTTTGGTATCTTCCTCCCGGGCATGCAGCGGGAAATGCGGGGCGTTGTGGGCGACATAGAGAAAAAGGGGCTTGTCCGGGTGCTTCTCAAAGGACTCCTCCATGAAGTGAAGGGCGTAGTCAGTGAAGACATCGGTGGTATACCATTCTCGGTCGGGGTGGAGGTGGTTGACCGGTGTCTCGGTTGGGGGAAGCACTTCCTTGTCATCCAGGTATACTTGGCAATTCCTTAAAACGGTAAAGTAGGAATCAATAAAGTTCCTGGTTCCGTAGAACCGGTTGAAACCCCGGGCAATGGGAGATTGATGAGGTTCCGTACCGAGGTGCCATTTGCCGGTCATCATGGTACGGTAGCCTCCTTTACGAAGAAGCTCAGCGAGAGTCGGAACACCCGGTAGAATAGTCCCGCTGTAGCTCTTAATTCCACGGTCCCGTGACATGTGGCCCATCCCCGCCTGGTGCTGGTAGACCCCGGTCAGCAGGGCCGCCCGGGAGGGACAGCATCTGCCCGTATTGTAAAATTGCGAGAAGCGCAAACCATGCCTGGCAAGCTTGTCGAGAACAGGAGTTTCGATCTCCCCGCCGTAACAGCCCAAATCCGAATACCCGGCGTCATCCGCCATGATCACCACAATGTCGGGCTGTTTAAACTTTGCCCCTAGAGAAAGAAATACAAATAGGTTTAACTTAGCGACCAAGATGCCCTTCATAGATGAATGTGTAGATTATCATTTTATATTTTGTTTCGCAGCCGCATAAGCCTTATGCCCAGTGGAGTTTCCGGGGAGTATGGGGTGTTGTTTTTGTGGAATAAAGGATGCATGTTCCTGGATAAGTTGTGTCATCTTAGGATTTTCAATGAGGTTCTTCCATTCATGAGGATCATCTCTCAGATCGTAGAGCTCACGGGAACCGTCAAAGTACTGGATAAACCGATAATTGGTAGACCGAATCGAATAATTGCCCAGTCCGAAACTGGTGATGGCGGGATGCTTCCATTCTCTCTGAGGGTTCTTCATGAGGGGGACCAGGCTCTGTCCTTGCTGAGTCGAGTCGGCGGGCAATCCGGCCAATTCAAGCAAGGTTGGAAAAATGTCGAGTAGCTCAGCGGGCCGATCGCATGTCTGGTTTCTTTTGAAATCGGGAGCTGATAAGATAATTGGCACCCGGGTTCCATCTTCCCAAAGGGAACGCTTGGCCCATCGCTCCTTTTCACCAAGGTGAAAACCATGGTCGGAAAACAGGGCAACAACCGTATTGTCTGCATACTCACTTTTCTCCAGGGCATCGAGCACAAGCCCAAGGCAATGATCCGCGAAAGTTACCGAAGCCAGGTAGGATTGAACGGCATGTTCCCATTGTCCCGCCTTCTTTACCCATTTATGGGTGGGAGAAACATGATTCAAATTTGTGAGATCAATCCCATACTGGCTAAGATCTTTTAGATCATCAACCCGAACGGCGGGGAGCTTAATTTTTTCTAATGGGTGCATATCAAACCATTTCTTCGTGGCAAACATGGGTACATGCGGTCGGTAAAATCCGACTCCCATGAAAAAGGGTTTTTCATGCTTCTGACTCAATTGATCGACTGCCCATTTAGCACATTTCATGTCTGGCATCACATTGTCATCATCCGGAAAGATTCCCCAGTCCCACAGCGGATGTCCATGCGGTTGTGAAATCTTTTTCTTGGGACGAGGTCCAAATCCACCCGTAGGAAAATATTCCTGAAAAAAGCGCCTGTCTTCCCGGTGAAAGATCTTGCCTGCTGCCATCGTTTGGTAGCCATGATCGGCAAAAACTTCAGGCATGGTTCTTAGGTTTTTAAGAACTGGGGCTGCCTTGAGATCCGGGCTTAAAAAATACACCCCACTGGTATGGGGGTAGCGTCCGGTCATCATGCTGGCACGGGAAGGATTACAGACCGGAGACTGGCAATGACCATTCTTGAAAAGGGTTCCCATTTTGGCCAACCTGTCAATATTCGGTGTCTTCGCCTGAGGGTGCCCGCCCAGGCAGCCTACCCAGTCATTCAAATCATCAATGGAAATTAAGAGGACATTGGGTTTCTCTTTGGCACTAATTGCCAAAGCGTGAAATGAAAAAAGGGAAAACAGGAGGGATGAAAATTTCAAAATTTAAATGTCGAATACCTGAAATTCACTTTTTCTTTTTACCATACCGGTCAGGGGAATAGCCTGCTTCCCTTCGTTTGGTCAGAAGCTTTTCCCTTAGTTCTTTCAAGGTTGAGGAATAGTCTGAATGATCAGCCAAGTTGGTGAACTCTCCCGGATCATTTTTTAAATCATAGAGTTCCTCTCCTGCGTTCCCAAAACCCCAGTGCGTGTATCGCCACTCGTGAGTGCGAATTGATTCCCCACCATTCCGGCTTATGGTAAAAGCTAAATCTTTTTTCCACTTTGCAGAAGATGGATTCTTAAGCAACGGTACTAAGCTCTCACCATGCAGGGTCTTCGGTGCCTTTAATCCGCTCAAATCCGCAAGGCTGGGAAAAAGATCGATTAACTCGGTAATTTGTTTTGTAGCCTTGCCGTGTTGCTTTTTCATCCAAGGGACACTTACGATGAAGGGTACACGGGTTGATTCTTCAAACAGGTGTTGCTTCTGAAATTTATGATGATGCCCCAGCATGTATCCATGATCACTGGTAAAAACCACAATCGTACTCTCGGCCAACTTCAGGTCCTCAAGTTCATCCAGGATTCGGCCAACCTGAGCATCCATGTAGGATATACTTGCGTAATAAGCCTCGAGCAATCCTTTGTGCAATTCAGGAGTAACCCCATAAGTCGTACTATTACGCTTGTAGTTGCGGATAATTACAGGGACATCTTCCAGATCATTCTCAGGCACCACCGGTGCTTTCATCGCATCTCGGTCATAAAGATCAAAATATTTTGCTGGAGCTACCAGGGGGACATGGGGACGAACAAACCCGCAGGCCAAAAAGAAGGGTTTATCTTTGTATCTTTTAAGAAAATCGATTGCATGGCTTGCCGCCATCCCATCTGCATGCTCGAAATCATCGCCTTTGGCTATGACTCCGGTAAAAGACTGGGAGCCCTTGTCCTTGGGTGACCAGTTTGTTTTTTGACCCGGGGCGTGCTGCTCAGGTGCCTTGATGTTAACCACTTCATCCCACGAGAGGGGATCATCACGGGTGGCTGTGCCGACCAGAATTTCAGGCGGAATGCCCATGTGATAAATCTTACTGACACGCCCCACTCGATATCCATTATTTCGAAACATCTGTGACATGGTTACCACATCCGGCATGTTGCCACGCAAAGTACCTGCATTACCCAGTGTTCCATTTGTGTATGGATATAACCCCGACATCAGAGAAGCACGCGAGGATCCACAAACAGGGTATTGGCAATGCATATTCTCAAAACGCATGCCCCGACTGGCAAGCTTGTCCAGTTCCGGAGTCTTACATTGTGGATGACCAAATCCACTCAATGCCGTATTGAGGTCATCGGACATAAGGAACAAAACATTTGGTCTGACAGGTTTCGCGAGCATGGGGAACACCCAAAGCAAAGATAAGGAAATCAAGGGAACGAAATTATTCATAAAAAGGCTTAGTAAGGTTTTATGGTGATAAATTTAGAATTCATCCACAATGATAAATGCTACCTTGCAGTCAAAATCTCAGGAAATGCTAAATTCTTTTCTTTAGTTGATTAAATTCAAGAGCAGCGTAATTCACCATGTTCCGTTTTGGGTTGGGCAAACCTCCAACCGCCAAAGATAGACCCTTCTGCAAATTCAAGAATTTCCAGTTGATATAAGGGTAAAATTACTGCAAATCCCAGTCCGTTCCATCTGCCATAATACTTTGATTAATTTCCAATAGCGTCACCTTCAGCTTGGTAAGTAATTGAGGATTTTCTACAGCAATATTACGGGTTTGACCCGGATCTTTTGACAAATCAAATAATTGAAAATCCTTATATCCTCCGTCCTTTATACTTGGTATCCAGTGTTCCTGAAACATATTCGAGGTTGAAATTTCATAATCCGGATTGGCCACCAGAGAGAAATTTCCGTCTCGCATGGCTACAATCGGACGGGACTTTTGCAAATGCCAGAACATGGGCTGATGACGCTTAAATTGTTCTGGTTTCCCTTTCAGCAAGGGGGTCAAATCAGAACCATCAATCAATCGATCCTGGGGAACATCCAAATTTAATAATCCGCACAAGGTAGGCAGTACATCAACCAGCCCGGCCGGTTGTTTCTCGACCCTATTTTTTGGGATTACGGCCGGCCAGGAGATGACACCGGGCACCCGAATTCCTCCATCCCAGTTTGAACCCTTCTTCCCCCTTAAATTTCCGACACGATCATCCCGGTAGCTGCCATTATCCGAAGCATAAATGATAAGGGTATTTTCCCTGACCCCCATGGTCTTTAATTTTTCGGCGATCCGGCTGATGGCCCGATCCGAATTCTCAATCGTTCCAGAGTAAATCGCTGCCCTGTCTTTTAATTCCCCATAAGTGGAAACTATTTGATCTGGTGCCGCAATCGGGGCATGCGGTTCATGAAACCAAAGATTTAAAAAAAAGGGAGCCTTGGGATGCCGATGATTATCCAGCCATTCAATAGCCTCATCCGCCACCAACTGACAGGAATAACCTTCCAAAGGTCCGACTGCCTGTCCGTTCCGAATAAAGTTTTTTGGATTCTTATGACTGGGAGATGCATTATTCCATGTGGTGAACCAGTAATCAAAGCCATGATGACCGGGAGTGGGCTTCGACCGGTTCTTTGTCGGCAAACCCAAATGCCATTTTCCAATATGTGCAGTGGAATAGCCCCGATCCTTTAAAATTTCCGCAATCGTATATTCACGAAGAAGCAGGTGAGAATTTTGCGACTCATCGGAAATCCAACTGTAAACACCCGTTCTTATGTGATGCCTGCCTGTCAAAAGCGTGGCCCGGGAAGGTGAACAGACCGCACAACCAGAATAAAAATCAGTAAACCGAACGCCGTCCTTGGCCAGTTGATCAATTGCAGGAGTTTTAACCGGACCTCCATAACAGCCCACGTCCTTGTAGCCTAAATCATCGGCCAATAAAATCACCACATTTGGCTGAGTTTGAGCAGATAAGGAAGGTGCAACATATATACTTAAACAGGAAAACGCGAGTAACCAGAAAGCGTTCATGGATTTCATCTGCTCCTAGTTTTTCTGAGCTGCCAGGTAATGAACCAGTGATGCAAAGTCGTTCATGGACATGCCATTGGCCAAACCGGCCGGCATCATGGAGATCGGTAGCAGGGTCTCACTGGCAATCTCCGAAGTTTTTAATGTGGTAACCGTCCCGGCTATGTCTCTCATTTCAATTTGATCGCTCAAACGGTTGGTTACAAAACCCACATGGGCCCCGCCCTTTTTGGTGGTGATTGAAACGGTTTTAAAACCCTGTGAAATTTCCTGCTCTGGACGAAGAATACTCATGGCTATGCGGTCAGCATCCATAATTCCCCCGATTTGTCCGAGGTAAGGACCCTTTTGTACTTCATCCTTTTTCAAGGCATGACAGGCAACACATCCCTGCTGGGCAAAAAGATCGGGCCCTTTGCTTAGATCCCCTTTGTATTTATCAAGGGAGATCGATATGTCCTCAACACTCATTTCCCCCACCTGACCCTGCTTATCCATAATCTTCTTGAGGTTTACTTTTGGTTCATTTCTGGCAATAACCTGAACATCCTCGGTCTTGGGAAGACCGTGCAAATCCACCCGGTCCTTTTTGGCCAATGCTGAAATTACAAACTTCATTTCATTCGATCCGGTCTTCGCTGCATCAACTACGGCTTTTGTAAGCATTTCCGTTCTCTCCCAGGGAGTGGGATAATAGTAGGGACCACGTGTATCCGGTCGGGTGCTCCACCAGGTCTCTCCATCGAACATCTTTTCCTTGTTCACGAGACGGATCAAAGTTCTAGCTACCCTTTGCTTACCTATTGAGTCTGACATTTTCGAAAACCTGTTCACCAATTGTTCCACAATTCTGGAATCATGCATATAACTTAACGCCATTAATGCTCCCTCCTGATTTTTCCTACCAATTGCCTGAATGCAGGCATCCCCAGCACCCAGTTCCACCAATGCCTTTCTTGCCACATGGGGAAGAACCACTGCCGAGTTGGGAATAGCGTGCGGGCCTTCCGGTATCTCAGCCCTGCCGCTTCCCGCCAATTTCTTTATCGGGGTCTGACTGACAAAAAAACGGACTTTTCCTCCATGATCCGTACTTGCAAGTCCGGCGGTACATTTAAAACGAACAACATTTGCAGGCAATTTTTTATAAATGATCGAACCAACCGAGTGCGTACCAATCCCATCCGTCATAGGCTTGCCATCCTTACGGGCAAGCTTGGCACCCGTTGGGCTGTATCCAATCCTTGTTTTCCCCCATCCTTGACTGGCCTTGGACCATTTTAATTCTATTAATCTTAAAATCGAACCATCCTTTTTGATCAGGATCGGATCAAACCAGGAACCATGATCACTGCCCGTGCCGTTCCCACCATCCCCCAAGGTAAGATGAAGCTCGTTCCATCCGCTTACATCTAGATCAAACTCATGAACACTTTTTCCCTCCACAATGGGGCTTTGCTTTACCTCCCCATCTGGTTCATTTCCCGGAGGAACTGAATCTATGCTGGGCAAAGGATCTATCGAAGGCGGATTTGAAACGGCCAACAAGTCCTTGGCTGCTTTTTGATCGCCTAACCTCCCCAGACCCACCGCAGCCGCCACCTGTACCCGCGGGTTTAGGTTTTTAAGGGCGTCCGTAAACACTTTCAGGGGAACCCCCTTCAGCTCAGTCTTTCGGTCGGCCAGGGCCCGCAGGGCATGCTCTGCAACAGTCGGATCCTCAACTAATTTCAATAAATGCGGATGTGATTTTTCTGCGAGCAGTTGTTTTGCTGTGTAAATGGCCGCTACTCTTGACTTCGTGGCTTGGTTTGCGTCCATGGCAACATTCAGGATTTCCTTATTCATGTCCCCTCTTCTCAAAATTTCTTGCTGTGCATGAAGCTGAGTCTTTGCACTTGGTGAGGTTAATAAATTTGCCAGATCCATTTTATTTCCCTTTTTCAGGTCAGGAAACTTCTGATATTTCCATCCTTTGGGAACCACACGGGAAATATAGCCATCATCCCCACCCTTGAAGCCTGAACTTCCCCAACTACCGATGAATAATCGACCCGATCCATCGCAGTCCACATCCGTAATTCTTCCACACTTGATAAAATCCTCCTGCTGTTGGGTAAAAGTCGGTCCATCCGCACTCACCCGGTGAATAAATAAATGCCCCCTGCCCCAGTCACACATCATGGGAACCCCGGTAAATTTTTTAGGCCAACCGGGTTCGTCAAAATAGATCGCACCCGTTCCCGAACCGCCCCCGACATCCACCAGGGCAGGAATGATCTCGGAAGTATATCTTTTAAATAAGGTGGGATAGCCGTATTGTCCGGTTTGCACCTCATGAATAAAACGGATGTTCCATCCTCCCCCATCATTGGTGTTTCCCCGGGTAAAGACATTCATGAATGGATCGATGGCGATATCATAAATATTTCGCAAACCGTGGGCAAAAGTCTCCAGCTCCGTTCCGTCAGGCCGGACCCGGATGATTCCCCCACCATACATGGTTAATTTTGTCCCGTCGGTTCCGGTTGCATCCACAAACCCAAAATCGCCCACCGCGACATAGATCCATCCGTCAATTCCCATCCGTATCCCATTAGTCGTATGATCAACCCCGCGTACCTGGTTATACTTTCGGGTACTGATTTCCTTAACCAAGTGCTTAGGCGGACCATCCGCTTTTCCGTCTCCATCCTTGTCCTCCAAAACGGAGAGAAACATACCTTCAAACTTCTTCTCATCCCCCCATCTTGTGTGTAGTACATAAAGTTTATCTCCCACCGATATTAGTCCCCGGGGGTTATCAATTTCCGCATACACGGTATGACCATCTGAAACGCCATCATTGTTCTTATCAAAAAGACGAAGAATTCTTCCAAAACCGGCACCCTTACCCAGAGAGCCAATCTGATCAATTCCTGCGTACACCTCACCCGTGGGAGCAGCACTTAGACAGGCAACACATGGAGTGAGTTCCCTTGAGGAGAAAAGCGTGGCTTCCAATTCTTCAGGCACTCCCAGACGGGACGGATTTCCAAGTGTAAAAATCGACGGTATAACCAATAACCAAATTGAAATATATTTCATTCCCTATTTACCTTACATTATTCTTATCTTCATTCAATAAAGTTGAATGGTAAAAAATAAATATTATGGAATATCCTAAAACTGGAAGGTCCATCCAAGTTTGGCTACCGCATCCGTCTTTGTTGTTCGAAAACTTCTGCGATCTCCATTCTCCTCTCGTTCGAAGCCTTTGTTAAATACAAGAAAAAGATCACTGCCGGACTTGATGATATAACGAATCCGGGAATTGACCCCCATGGTTTCCGTCTGGTTATCATACTGAGCGATCGCATTGAAGGAAAGGTGGGTCGTCGGAGTCACCCGCAACCCCAGAGATCCCGTCACCACTTCAAAATCCTCCTGAGGCAACCGGGCAAGAGTCGAATCAAGTTCACAATCCAACTGAAGAAATCTAGAGGGTCGCCAGGAAAGCTCGATTTCCCCCCGGGTCGAGCTTCCACCGTAATAGTCTCCGTAGGCAAGTTCTACCTCGCCAAAAAGAGAACGGTCACTGCTTGAACGGAATTCCAATTCGAAATCGATTCCCCGATACTCATCAACGGGTACCATCAAAGCATCGATTATCTCAAAAGATTCCCGGAGAATTTCCCGTTCGAATTCCACTTCAAATCCAATATAGTCCCCCTGTAAGGTCCGTACACCAATCACATTCCATTCCAATTCCTCCGAATCCAAGTCACCATCCAACCATTGGTAACGATCATACTCCACACCCATGGAAAGATCCTCCAACCATTTGCGATCCGGTTGTTCAAAATAATAAGTAAACCGTCCACCCATAGACTGCCCACCTCGCCTCCTCACGAAGCCAAGAGCCGGTTCGAAATCCTCTCCGGTGCGGAGCCAGTGTCCACCTGCCCTGAAAGGATAGTTGGGTAATGAAAAATGAGTACCGATCACATCATCAGAATTCTTATGCTCATCACTGGTGGCCATGTAGAAACTATGCCAGGAAGCACTTAGACCGTTCCACCAGTCACTGGATCGTAAGTTCAAGTCAACCCCAACCAAATGATTGTCGAGGTTACTTTGAGGGTCGCCATAAGTGAAAATGGTCCCCACTTTGGATTCTTCAAAAAGATCATAAGTGAAACGGCCGACGATTGCCTCATCCGAGTCAAGGTCTTCAAACTCATCCAGCCCCATAATCAGGAGTCCCACTCCAAGGGGTCCCGATCGGCCGGTGAGTTTAGCTCCCGCAGTTACCTCAATTTTTGATCCGTCATCCGAGAGTCCGATTGTTCGTGAATGGAAGGCCAAGGGACTGCGGTCGAGGCCTCCGAAGGAAAACTGATCGGATCCTTCCAGAAAAAAATCACGCTTTTCCGGGTAAAAGAGAGGGAATCGGCTTAGATTGACCCGTTGCTGATCAACTTCCGTCTCCGCAAAATCGGTGTTGTAAGTGAAGGTTACTTTCAGACTTGGGGTTACATCATAAAACAAATCAAATCCGGTTTCAAAATCCGTAACTTCCCCGGAATCTTCCGCAAGCCACTTCGCGGAGATATAAGGTTTAAAATCGATTCCCTTTCCACGGTCCACTTCCGACAAACCATTTAAAACTCCTGCGTCTTCAAGAGAAAACCAGTTCCGGTTTCTCGAGTAACCGACCCATTTGGTTCTTTCCTGTCCGCGTGAAAACCATCTCCCGAAATCAATTCTCCATTCATCGGAATCGGGATTGATGGGAATGCTCCGAAAGGGAATGGCGAATTCTGCACTCCAACCTAAGTTATCTTTTTGCGAACGGACTTCCCAGATGGTATCCCAGTCCATTTTGGGTCTGCTCATGTCAGAATTGATCAGAGCCTCACCTTTCGCACCATTCGCATTCGTTCGGAAATAATACCCATCCCTTCCGCGACTGAAGGGATCGATGAGAATAAAAAAATAATCGTCTCCCCGAACTGGCGCATCCCGTTGCATAACTCCAGCCCGAATCTGATCCGGTTGCGAATCAAAACAGCGCACCCCTATGAAGAGAAAATTGGAGTCCCGACAAAGCCGTACTTCAGTCTTTTCAGTCTCTGCAAACCCTTCGTTGGGACGGCGCTGACGGAAGTCCTTGATCACAGGCAATCCCTCCCAGCAGGGATCATCCAGCTTTCCATCCAAAACCGGACCCTGCTCAACCAACTTCGCCTTGGCCCGGGAAACTTCCTCCGACCCAAGGGATATGGATAGGCTCAAATGAACCCCTAGGTAAAGAGCCCACTTAGTATGAATTGTCACGAGTGCTAGATAAAATCACAAAGCGATCATTAGATACCCAAGCAACCGCTCGCACAACGAAAACCATGGTTGCAGGTGAGGAATCTTTTACACAATATTGTATTTCCAGATTTGGAATCTCTATCCCTTTTCCTCACCCTATCTCATTCTTTTCGCAGCTTGCAAATTATCAATCACCATTTGCCCAGTTCCTTTTATCGAGTGCTATTCATCCTAAGCACGATAGGCTTAGTCAATCTCGGGTCACTCGCAAAAACGAACCAACCCAATTTCGTAATCATATTCACTGATGACATGGGTTACGGAGATATCGGGCCTTTCGGATCGGATCACCCCACCCCTCATTTGAACAGGATGGCGGAGGAAGGCATGAAACTCACCGACTTTTATGTCAGTTCCACGGCTTGCACCCCCTCCCGGTCCGCTCTTCTGACGGGATGCTACGCTGACCGTATTGAGATGGGGAGAAGCGTGGTCTTCCCCGCAGATAAGCGGGGGTTAAATCCGAAGGAAATTACCATAGCCGAGATGCTAAAGGAAGGCGGATATAAGACCGGATGCTTCGGCAAATGGCACCTTGGAGACCAGCTTCCCTTTATGCCCCTGGCTCAAGGCTTCGATGAATATCAGGGGATACCCTATTCCAATGACATGTGGGTTCCGGGTAACCCCAAAAGAAACTACCCGCCCCTTCCCTGGATGGTTGGAAACCAGCCCGTTGCCCACATCCCCGATGCTTCCAGCCAGGCGGTCATTACCGACTCCATAACTGATGCTGCGATCGATTTCATCAACAGGCATAAGGACCAGCCATTTTTCTGCTACATCCCTCACTCTGCGGTACACGCCCCCTTTATGGTAACTCCGGAACGGCTGAATTCCGCGGGCGATGATGTGATGCGTGCGCTGGTTGGCGAGATTGATGCAAGTACGGGTCGGATCCTTGACTGCATCCGAAAAAATGGCATCGAGCATAATACCTTAGTTCTTTTCACCAATGACAACGGAGGAGCAGGCAAGACCAACAGTGGTCCTTTGCGGGGGCATAAGTTTGGTCCCAAATACGAAGGGCACATGCGGGTCCCCACCCTCGCCTGGTGGCCCGGAAAAATCCCTCCAGGATCCGTCTCCTCGGAGATTATGGCCACCATCGATTTCCTGCCCACCATCGGGAGCCTTTCCGGCCAAAAAGTTCCTCAGGATCGGATCATTGACGGGCATGATGTCAGCAATATCCTACTGGGAACAGAGAAGGCCAAATCTCCCCACAAAACACTTTATTACGAAAAGGAAGGGATCCGGCAGGGAAAATGGAAGCTCGTCCGCTACCGGGTAAAAGCCGACCGTTTTGCGGAGTTGTATGACTTGGAAAAAGATCTGGGCGAACAAAAAGACCTAGCCAACCGTCATCCGGAAAAGGTCAGGGAATTAATCTCTGCACTGGATATGCATGTCGAGAAACTGGAAAGCGAGATTCGCCCGGCCGGCTATGCAGACAACCCAAAGCCACTTCTGACTGATTCGGAGAGTGTGCCCACTTTGCTTGAATGGCGTCGCAAGCACTCCCCAGCCAGGCCTAATATCGTGCTTATATTTATTGACGATATGGGCTACGGGGATATTGGGCCTTTTGGTTCAACGATCAACAAGACGCCAAACCTGGACAGGATGGCAGCGGAGGGTCTTAAGTTCACTAACTTCTATAATGCCTCGCAAAATTGTTCGCCGTCGAGAGCGGCACTTCTGACCGGTTGCTACGCCAAGCGTGTGGGAATGGATGGTCGAGTATGTTTTCCCAACGAAGCCAAAGCCTTGAACCCGTCCGAGTATACCATGGCCGAGATGTTTAAGGATGCCGGTTATGCAACGGGATGCTTCGGTAAGTGGCACCTTGGTCATCGGCCCGGTTATCTGCCCAACGACCATGGTTTTGATGTCTATGAGGGAATTCCATACTCCAATGATATGTGGGCCCCCTATCATCCCGCGACTAAGATATGGAAGAAGCTGAAGGACTGGCAGACTCCGCTACCTTGGATCATAGATGGTAAGTCCGTGGCGGTTGTAAAAAATCCCACCGATCAGAGCTTGCTGACGCAGGCAACGACAAAAGCCGCCCTGGAGTTCATTCGGGAAAAAGGCGGAAAGAAGGAACCTTTCTTTGCCTACCTGCCCTATGCCTCAGTGCATCTTCCTCGCGTAGGACACCCGGACTTCCTGCCTGACGGAGCTCCCCGCTCCGAGGCCAATAAAACCGGGGCAGAGCTTACCGTTCACCTCAAGGCTCAGATCGAAGAGCTGGATGCCGCGGTTGGCACTGTGTTTAGCACCTTGAAGGAGCTGGGAGTCGAGAAAAACACCATCGTCCTATTCATGTCTGATAATGGTGGATCGAGGGGGACGAGCATGGGACCGCTGAAAGGAGGTAAAGGCTCTTTGTACGAGGGCGGTCCGCGGACACCCTTTCTGATTCGCTGGCCTGAATCCATTCTTGCTGGTAAAGTCTCTCACGAAATTGGGGTCAGCTTCGATCTGCTTCCGACTTTTGCCAAACTTTGCGGCGGCAAACTTTCGGGCAACAGAATTGACGGGCGCGATCTGTCTGACCTCTTTCTGGATCCCGACAAGGCAAAATCACCCCATGAGGGTTTTGCCCATAAGGGCAAGGCCTACAGGCTCGGGAATTGGAAGATGGTCGGAAAACAGTTGTTTGACCTGGAGAAGGACCTTGGGGAAACTCACAACCTGGCGAAGCAATACCCTAAGGTGCTGAAAAAACTGAGCCAAAAGAATAATAAATTCTTCAGCGTCATGGAGGCCGAGGTGCGACCGCATGCAAATATGCCCGATCCTTCTCCCCTCATTGACGAATCGGAAGCGGACATCCTCCCCAACCTGGAAAAGTGGCTGGAAAATATTGAAGGTCAAAAAAAGAAAAAAAAGAAAAGGTAACTTCTAAAACATGCATTATGGATAAAATTGCCATCATTACCCTATTAAGCCTCTATTTCTACTTCTCAGCCTTCGGCATGAAGGTGTTTGATATGAAGGAAATCCGCAACCCGAGCACCCTTCAAATCAAGGTTCTGCAGGACTGGCACCAAGTAAATGGGGTCATTCAAACACGGCAGAAACTGGTCACCATCAATGTGGGTGAGCTATGGCCGGGGCAGGAATACCGAATCCCGGTCCGCATGGTTGTGCCCGCCAACCGCAAAGCCAAAGGATTTCACCTCACTGGTGGAAGTTCCCCATCCCGTCTGGAAAAGGATGCTAGGCCCAACCCCAACGAGCGTGAGCTTCTTGAGGGCGGAGTTGGCCTCGTCATTACCGTGGTGCAGGAACCGGGAACCTATGGGCAACGAGCATTATCCCAGGCTGCAGAGAAGAGGTTTGCGAAGACCCTTAACCCAAGAGTCAAGATTCAATACTGGGCCTGGCCCGCCACCTTGATGCGGGCGATCACCACCGCCTATGCGGAAAAGGATCATTTTGACAAGGGTAAGGTTGCTGTCTCCGGCGGATCAAAAAACGGAGCTTCCCCCTCCATGGCAATCATTCACGATGAACGCATGACCGCAGTGCACGCGACGGTTTCTCCGATCTGGGACTCCCCGCTCCGCCTCAATGACGATGACGCATGGAAGGAACTGCGGGCTCAACCCGGAAGAAGAGGTGGGTTTACGGGCGGGCATTTCGGCCCCAACTTCAACGAACGCGTTTTGGATGCGGGCGGCACCTGGAAAGACCTGCAAAATTTTGCCCGCGACATTTCCGATCAAGTCTTCATATCCCGAAACCTGAAAGCGTTACGAAAGCGAGGGGTGGATATGCTCTTTCATCCGGGCACCCATGACTTCGTTGCCTTTGATATGGCCTGGGGCGGGAAACACCACCCAACCATCCCCGTTTATCTAGGTGCCAATTCCGGGCATGGGAAACGGGGCCATCCCAAGTCCGAAAAAGATCAGCAAAACAAGGCGGCCTTTATGCTTAAGCATTTCTTTCCTAGTAAGATGAAGGGTAACCTGCTTGCCCCCCCCCAAGTGAAAAGTGAACGCAAAGGCAAAACGCTAAGAGTAAGTGTATCCTTCACCCCGGATTCCGGTGAAGAGAGCGGTCGTATCTGGTGGATCTATGACCGGGCTCCCGATGGTAGCCCGAATTACCTTAGCGAAATGATTCCGGATAACCAAACCAAGGAAATGAAAAAAATGGGGGGAAGTTGGACAGCAACCATTCCGCTACCTGCGACTGCCAAGCAGATCGATTTTTTCAGTAACCATGGCAGAACTCTGAGCTATAATAAGAATGCTTATAAAACTTATATCTCCAGCCCCTACACCCGGGTACAGTTGACCAAATGAAAAGTATTTCGCTCAACTTAATCTTAGTTTGCATAACGATTTCTCTTTCGGCCAAGGATAAGCCAAACATTATTATCCTTCTGGCGGATGATCTCGGATGGGCCGACCTTGGCTATCAGGGATCGGATGATATTCGTTCGCCCCATATTGATAGTTTGGCCAAGAACGGCATCCGTTTCACGGATGGACATGTCTCCGCCTCTGTCTGCAGTCCTTCACGGGCGGGTTTAATGACAGGGCGTTATCAACAACGCTTTGGGCATGAAGCCAATTCCCCGCCCCCCACTGATGGCATGGACCTGGAGCAAGTCACCATGGCCGACCGTCTCAAAAAACTAGGCTACCGGACTGGGTTAATCGGCAAGTGGCATCTGGGAAACCAGGATCAATATTACCCGACTCAAAGAGGATTCGATTATTTTTACGGCCTACGGTCCGGGTCGCGAAGTTATTTCTATCATCCCAAAAAGGATGATAAGGCAGGCAACGCCAAAGCGATTGAAGAGAATGGGAAACCGGTCAAATTCGATGGCTACCTTACGGATGTATTCGGACAAAAGGCGATCGATTTCATCCATGCAAAAGACGAAAAACCCTTCTTTCTCTTCCACTCCTTCACCGCACCTCATGGACCGATGCATGCCACCGAGGAAGACAAGGCCCTATTCCCATCGATCAAAGATACGAAGAGAAGAAGCTACGCGGCGATGATTTGGGCGATGGACCGGGCGATCGGCCAACTGGTTGATTCCCTGAAAGCCTCCGGGGAATTCGAAAATACCCTGATTTGGTTTCTTAGCGATAACGGGGGGGCCACTGGAAACGCATCAATCAACCTGCCATTGGCCGGGCATAAGGGAATCAAATTCGAAGGGGGTACCCGGGTTCCGTTTTTCGTGCATTGGCCCAAGCAATTCAAGGAACCCAAAACATTTGATCCGATGATGATCTCCTTGGATATCATGGCCACTTCCCTGGCTGCGGCAGGAGCCAAGCATAAAGATTTAAAGAATCTGGATGGGGTAAACCTGCTCCCCTTCATCCAGGATGAAAAACCCAAGCCCCCTCACCAGAATCTCTACTGGCACAAGTTGTGGTTCTCTGCCATGCGGGAGGGTCCTTGGAAATTAATTTATGTGAAGGATTATGGCCACGCCCTTTACAACCTGGAAGAAGATCTGAGCGAATCCAAAAACCTGATCAAATTGGAAAAGGAAAGGTCAGACCAAATGATTGCTCAACTCAACAATTGGAAAGCCAAACTGGAAAAGCCCCGATGGGACGAAGCCCAAATTTGGTTCCGCACCCACAGCCAAAACCACATACAAATTATTGAAGGCAAATAATAGCCAAGCATTTGAAGTACAACTTGACCCGTATTTTTTGAGAGGTTTTTGATTAAGTCAAACTTCAGGTAAGGGCACAATCCAAACATTTCGAAAACGTACAGGGTTCCCATGATCCTGCATTTTTAAAGGTCCTTGATCGCCATGTTTCTTGTATTCGGAAATCGAGTGCGGGCCTCTCCAACCGGTGCCTCCACTGAGTTGCAGATTATCATGGATGACATGACCGTTGTGAATAACATGAAACTTTGCCTTGCGGGTAACTTCCCCCTCATCATTAAAAATGGGACGATGAAAAGTAACATCATAAGTTTGCCATTCACCTGGACCTCGTGATGCATTCACCAATGGCTTGGCCCGCCCATAAAGAGCACCACACTGACCATCAGGATAGGTAATATTATTAAAGGAATCCAGAACCTGTATTTCGTACTGCCCCATGAGAAACACACCACTGTTCCCACGCCCTTGACCGCTCCCTTTCACCTCCTTGGGGGTGGCAAACTCCACATGTAATTTACAGGAGCCAAATTCTTGCTTGCTCTGTAAATATCCACCACCACGAACCGACTCCAATGCACCATCCACCAATTTCCATTTGGTGGGTTTCCCGTTGCCCGAAGTCCAATTCTTCAGAGTTTTTTCCGTACCATCAAAAAGGACGATTGCTCCTTTTGGTGGCTTGGCAGCTTTGGCATCATAGGGTTTGGGTTCGACCACAGGGGGCTGCGGTTGTATTTCAGCATCCTTCTCATGCACCTTGATTCCGTCGATAAACATATACTCCACCTTGCGGCCGTTTTCTTCTTTGATTTCCTTACGGATAACGGGAACGGCCTTCGCAACAAAGGCGCAGGTTAAGGTTGCGAATAAGAAAGAAAGCAGGGATATTTTTTTCATTGCATTGATTCCGTATCTTCCAAGATCAGCCGTCAAGTTCATTGCGTACCATTTCTTTCTTTGAGCAAACCTTTTACCCAACCCAAATTCTTGAAAGCCTTTCTTTTTATTCCTCTCTTTCTTACCTCATGCATTAGTCAGGATGTGGCCAAAAACGGGTTAGGTCCTGAAGTAGTCGATCTTAATGCCGAGGATGTTTCCTTTGAAAGCGAGAAAAAGATCCCTTATCTCAACCAAGCATTTATTTCCCCCGCTCCGAGAGACCGGAAGGATCAATTGAAAGTGGGTAAATTGGGAGCAGGCGGAGAGGATCGTGAAAGGATTCTTGCCTATGCTCGCCGGCTCGCCAGCCCCTCGGACTCGGTCAAATTCGGAAACACCGACAGTTTATTGATCGCCCATCGGGGAAAACTTATTCTCGAAGCTTATTACCGACGAGGCCGGGTAAATTATCCTCATTATCAAATGTCGATCACCAAATCTTACACCGCTTATGCTATTGGAAGGGCCATTCAACTCGGGCATATGACCATGGAGGACCTAAAGAAACCGGTCGCCTCCTTTCTCAAGGACATCGATTCCTCCCAATTAGCGGAGGGGGCAAATGAAATTACCTTGGATCAAGCGATGCAGATGAGCTCGGGTATTTTACTTCCGCAAAAAAGCCTTCCCGATATTCTCAGCCAGCCTGAACGGTTGCTCGGCCAAGGTCAGGCTCAAGCTTACCTTCACTTCACCCGCCCCCTTCCACCTGCTCCCAAACCCTTCAAATACCAGGCTTCCGATCCCGTACTCACGATGCAAGTACTGGAAGCTGTGGTACCCGGAACGGCAGAGCAATTTATTTGCGACCATCTGCTTAAACCTTTGGGCATATCCAATTTCAACTGGCAGGAGGACTTAAGTGGATATCCGAAATCAGCAGCCGGCTCCAGTATCCGTTCCCGGGATATGATCAAATTCGGCTTGCTAACTCTAAATCAAGGAACATGGAACGGAAAACAACTTCTTCCCCGAGCCTTTGTAACCAAAGCCACCTCACCCCTGGTTCAAACCAATGAAGAAAATTTTTACGGTTATTTTTGGTGGCATCAGACTCGCGAGATTCAAGGCAGGAAATATCCCTTAATTCAGGGACGCGGAGCGGGCGGACAATTCATTTTTGTGGCACCCTCCATTGACCTTGTGATCGTCGCTACCGCTCACAACCAAGGCATGGGAAAAATGCTTAAAGAATTACCCGAAAACCTGATCCCGGCATTCGCGAAACCATAGGGGTATTACCGAGATAAAATCTACCCAGAGGATTATTCGATGAACGGGAAAATTGGATTTTCCTGATGAGAATCCTTGATTGCGGTCTCAATTTTACTGACGATTTGGGGATACCTGGAAGCAATATTATTTTTTTCCCCGATATCTTTAGACAAGTCATAAAGTTCGAGCGGGGAATCCGGGTCCCTGCGAACATTCAGTCGAATCCCTTTCCACTTGCCCATTCGTACTGCCTGCTTTCCTCCCTGTTCGTGGAACTCCCAGTAAAGATATTGGCGTTTTTCTTGTCCTTGAGCTTGTCCAAGAAGAGTGGGGGCAAAAGAAACTCCATCCAGACCAGCCGGGGTGGGCGTACCGGATAACTCACAAAGCGTGGGCATGAGGTCCCACCCTGCCGCTATTTGGGAACTGGTTGTGCCTGGCTTGATTTTTCCCGGCCACCACGCAACTGTGGCTACGCGAATCCCGCCCTCATATAAATCGCGTTTATACCCTTTAAGGGGTCCATTGCTGTTAAAAAAGTCAGGCTTATGACCGCCTTCCTTGTGCGGTCCATTGTCCGAAGTAAAAATCACCAAAGTATTGTCATCAATCTTAAGCTCTTCCAGGAGATCAAGGATTCGCCCAACATCTTCATCCATGTGCTGCATCATGGCTGCAAAAGCTGCTACCGGGTTTGTGATCAGTGACCCACCGTACTTACCGGTTACCTTTTCGAACTCAGGAAACTTTTTCCTCCAGGGAGCAATCCTTTCTTCCGGAGACTGCATGGCGGCATGAGGAATGGTAAAGGGAACATAGCAAAAAAACGGGTTATCCTTGTTTACCTGAATAAACTTCAGACATTCATCTGCAATCAAACTATGGGAATAATGCTTGCGATCCAGCATGACTTTCTTCCGGTCACTCCAAATATGGGTGGGATAAAAATTATGGGACTGTCGCTGGCAGTTCAGTCCATAAAACCGATCAAAGCCCTGATTCATCGGATCTCCTTCTGAACCGGGAGCCCCGAGTCCCCATTTTCCGAACATACCGGAAACATATCCTGACTGTTTAAGGACCTCAGGTATGGTCACCGCCTGTAATGGTAATGGGTGCTGACCTTCAGGTTTGATTTCCTTATTTCCACGAATGTAACCCCGCCCCGAATGGTGACCGGTCATTAAACTCGACCTGGAAGGTGCACACACCGTACTGGAAGAATAAAAATCGGTCATTTTCATTCCTTCCTTTGCCATGCGATCCACATTCGGAGTCTTGAACTTTTTCTGACCGAAACAGGAGAAATCGCCATACCCTGCATCATCCACCATGATATAAACAAAATTAGGTTTCTTGGCCGAGGCCAGGCATGAAAGGAACAAGAAACTTGTAAGAGTGGTGAGGAATATTTTCATAATTTAAGTACTGAGCAAACCATCATTTAAGTGACTGACAGAGAAAAGGTCACGCTGAAATCAATATTCTAAAAAGAATCTCTCTGGAGCAAACGGTTAATAATTGACCCGAAAGCCTTCTTCTCTTCCATCCTGTAATATGAGATTCATTTTATGTTTCGTTTTCTTGATTACAGGAGTCCTGCAACTCTATGGAAAACCCAATATTCTTCTAATCATGGCCGATGATATGGGATATTCCGACCTTGGTTGTTTTGGTGGAGAGATCCGCACGCCAAATTTGGACTCACTGGCAGAAAATGGCATCCGGTTCACTAATTTTTACAGCGAAAATATGTGCTGGGTTTCAAGGGCATCGATGATGACGGGCATCTACCACCGTGCTTCGCTTAAAGATAATGCCTTGCACCCTCGTTGCCTCACTCTCCCCGAGGCCCTGAAAAGTAATGGTTACCGAACAGGGATGATGGGCAAATGGCACCTGGCAGGAAAATATACCAAGAATAATGGACTGGAAGCGGTTTATCCCGACCAACGGGGCTTCGATTACTTTTACGGAATTCTCGGTGGTGCAAGTAGCTTTTATGCACCCCACGGTCTGAAAAGAAACCGAAATTCCATCGACCATGAATTCATCAATGACAAGGATTACTACTTCACCAGTGCGATTGGAGAGGAAGCGATTTCTTTTCTTCAACAAACTCCTGATCAAAAGCCTTTCTTTCTTTATTTGCCCTTCACTGCCGCTCATTGGCCTCTTCATGCTCCTGCCAAGGATATCGAGGAATATAAAGGTATGTTTTCGGAAGGGTGGGATCAATTGAGGGCTAAGCGATTAGAACGAATGAAGAAACTTGCAGTGATTGACAAATCGGTCGAACTTTCACCGAGGCATGCCAAGGTTTCTTCTTGGAAAGATGAAAAGCAAAAAGATTGGCAGGAGAGAAGGATGGAAGTTTATGCTGCCCAAGTAACCATCATGGATCAAGCGATCGGAAATGTAATCCGGCATTTGGAAAATGTTGGTAAGCTTAATAAAACTCTCATCTTTTTCACCATAGACAATGGTGGATGTCATGTGGAATACCCACCCCAACGCAAGGGAGATTACCTGCCCGAAAAAACCCGCAAAGGGGAACCCATGAAACCGGGTAATCTACCTCAGATTATGCCCGGACCGGAAAATACTTATCAGAGCTACGGCTATGGGTGGGCCAATTTATCCAATACCCCTTACCGGCTTTTCAAACAATATGACCATGAGGGCGGAATCCATACCCCTATGATTGCCCAGTGGCCGGACAAAATTAAGAAAAAGGGATCCATCAGCCATACCCTTTCCCATTTAGTCGATCTCATGCCCACGATTCTAGAAGCCAGCGACATTACACCCACTTCCAAAATTCGAGGACACGAAAGACTGCCTTGGGACGGAAGATCTATCCTGCCTTCGATCGAAGGAAAAAAACAAAAGGATCCACCCTTGCTCTTTTTTAGTCACGCACGTGGTAAAGCACTTCGCGTCGGGAACTGGAAACTCGTATTCAATAAGGATCATAAAAAAGAAGCCAAATGGGAACTGTACGACATGAAGAGTGACCCCAATGAACTTATTGATTTAGCGGAAAACAAACCAAACAAAGTAAGGCAACTCGCTCAACTTTGGCAGCAGGAAGAAAAAGAACATTTACGAAAATCCCAATTATAGGGGATTAACAACCCGTTACTTCCTACGATCACCTGAAATTCATTTTTATGAAAATGCGGGAACAATTATGTAATCAACTATATCTAACGGACGGTCTCTTCATTCCGATCCTCCAGCCTCAAAACGAACAGTTCTGCGACCGCAAACTCCGCCGCTAGGTAAAGTTTACTTACTGTTGGGTAATTCCAGAATCGTAATGTTCTTGAATTTAACCGGTGCTCCATGGCCACAGAAACAGATATGACCGCTCCGCCGCTGGGCACCCTTATGTTTGGGCTTGGCTTTATTAATCTCATCCAAATTTGCATTCAAAATCTCAGTGTCATTGAGTTCCACTTTGATCAATGAGCCCTTCACGGTTACTTTCTGTCGATTCCACTCACCCACAGGCTTAAGATGTCCACGCTTGGCCGCCGCTAAGGTATAGAGTGATCCATGGTATTGATAATCTTTTAGCTTTGCATACCGGGCATGGGAGTTATCGAGGATTTGCAATTCCATTCCCGTGTAAGCGGCATCTCCCTTTCCTGGATAATGAATACCCAGTCCATTGTTTCCACCGGGTGGTAAAAGAAATTCGAACTCGAACACATAATTTGAGTATTCTTTTTCCGAAACCAGATTGCCACCTTTGCAAACAATCGCACCGTCCTCCACCAGATAGTTGGCCTTTTTCCAACCGGTCAGATCCTTACCGTTAAATAATGAAATGGATTCGGACCCGAAAGCCACAGATAAAAGAAAAAGAGGAAAAAATAAAAGCGGGTAATTTTTCATACCTTGAACCATTTCAAAACTTCAATCCTAGGCAAGAATTTCCTTCACCACATGGCCATGAACATCGGTGAGGCGGCGGTCGATCGAGTTGTGTCGAATAGTCAATCTTTCATGATCGAAGCCCAGTTGGTGGAGCATCGTGGCATAGGTGTCGTAAACCAATGTCGGGTTCTTGCGGTCTAAGGGCTTGTACCCCCACTGATCACTCTCTCCGTGAGTGACTCCACCCTTGAAACCTCCTCCGGCAAACCAATTGGTAAAGACGAAAGGATTATGATCCCTGCCCTTACTTCCCTGACTGCTCGGCATCCTACCAAACTCCGTGGTCCAATGTATAATGGTATCCTCGAGCAAACCTCTTTGTTTCAGATCCTTGATCAAGGCAGCCGTACCCCGAGCCATACCCATGGCAAGAGATGGGTGATCTCGGGTCATGTCCTCGTGACTGTCCCAGTTACGACGCGGAAACCCATTATCATTTCCGCTCCATACCTGAACAAAACGAACACCCCTTTCTATCAGTCTTCTCGCGATGAGGCATTTCCTGCCAAAGTATTCAGTCTCCTCCTCCGGGTTGATCTTTTTGGGATACGCCTTTTTCGGGTTTTCCAAACCATACATTTTCTTGATGTGTTTGGGCTCTTTGGAGAGATTGAGGGCGTCCGTGGCTGACAATTGTAACCGTGCCGCCAGTTCATAACTACGGATACGGGAATCCAATCTTGGATCAAGAGGACGCTGTTGCTGATGCATCCGGTTTATTCGATTGATCAGATCAATCCCTTCACCATCACTTTCTGGGGTCACGAAATTGGCCTGTGGATGAAGATCCTCGATCGGATTTGATCGTTGTGGGAAAATGGTGGTTCCCTGCGTATGGGTAGGCAAAAACGCACTCCCCCAGTTCTTGGGACCATTCGAAGCAAACCCACGATGGTCCGGTAAAACCACAAAAGCGGGCAGATCCTCATTTTCCGAGCCCAACGCATAGCTAACCCACGAACCTGCTCCTGGAAACCCGGGCAACTGGAAACCGGTAGCCTGCAAATAAGTAGCCTGACTGTGAACGCCTGTCTTCCCCACCATATTGTGGACGAATGAAATATCATCGACCACTTCCCCGAGAGGTTCGACGATCTCGCTGAGTAACTTACCACATCGCCCATTTCTCTTAAATGCAAATGGGGACTTCATCCAGGGACCGAGACCATTCTGAAAGGCTTCCACATGCTCACCGAAATCAGATTTCTCTCCATGCCTCTTAATCAATTCCGGTTTATGATCAAACATATCGATATGGCTGGCCGCACCTGCCATAAACAACTGAATCACCCGCTTAGCCCGTGGTGGATGATGCAGACCCGCAGGCAAGCCCGTACCCGCCGCCTGCAATGGCTCTCGCGACAGCATCGAGGCAAGGGCCAGCCCACCCATCGTTGACTGAGAAACAAAGGAACGGCGTGAAAGGAGTGGTAAATTCATGATCAATCAATAAAGGCAAATTCGCTGAGGCTAAACAGGGACCGGCAAAGATTAGGCGTTCCATGCTTATCCGCATACTCCAAGAGGAGTCGATGTTCCTCGGTATTTGGCGAGCGCCCGGTTACGAGTTCAAAACCGGCACGAACCTGATTTTCCATCCCGGATACTTCATTTGTCAGCCGTTCCGCAAAATGCTGAGACATTGTTAGCGTGAATTTATTATTAAGTAGACTGAGAGCTTGCAGGGCGGTCAGAGTCTCGTTACGTCTCGGGGTACTTTGGGAAGAATCAGCACAATCGAGTGTTGTCATAAACGGATTGGGCTGCGACCTCACCACAAAGCGGTAAACAGATCGACGATGACTTTTTTGATCTTCCGGGTCGAATTTGTGGTAGTAATAATGAGGTGAATGTGCAGTCTGCTCCAAATTGAAAAGATAAAAGCCAGGACCACCCATTTCCAGGTTCAATTTTCCGCTGACCATCAGTACGGAGTCTCTCATTTCCTCCGCTGAAAGTTTACGTCTGTTCATCCGCCAAAGCCATTGATTACTGGAATCCACCCTCTCTTTCGCTTCATCCTCGACCGAGGACTGCCTGTAGGATTCGCTCATCACAAGCAACTTGTGCAGCTTCTTGAATGATCCACCGGAATCACGGAAATAAACCGCCAGCCAGTCCAAGAGATTCGAGTGTGTGGGGAGCTGCCCGAGGGGGCCAAAGTCATTTGGCGTGCCCACAAGCGGTTGTCCAAAATGCCACTGCCATACTCGATTAACGATCGTACGCCAGGTGAGCGGATGATCTTTTCGTACAATCCATTCTGCTAAGGCGGCACGCCTCTCTGCTTCATCATGGACTTCAGGTAAAGGAAACTCCCATGATTCATTTGGAAACATGGGAATAGCACCCGGACGGACAGGTTCCCTCGGTTGATTGACCTCTCCCCGGTGAAGAACATGAATCATCCGCGGCTTGCCTTCCGTAGGTTTGAAATTTGAGCGGGGCTTAAAATGAGTGGTAGCCGCGTAAACCAATTTGCCGGATGGAAGCTCCTTCAGTTCAGCTTCCGTTTTCTCCAATGCTTTCTTTTTTGCCGACAACTCACTCTTTTCCTCTTGGCTGGTTAGAGAATCAATGAAGTTCTTACATTCATCGACCAAGGCGACCATTTCCTTTTGCATCTCGGGATTTTTACTTTTCGACCACTTTCCGTCCGTCAGGTTGCTTTTTCGCCAACGGAGGGGAGCTTCAATACTGTCCTTCGCAGTAACATTTTTTGCAGCTGCGAGGTTTATGCCATCAGCATTTTTTAATTCCAATTCAGCCAAGGCAAAGATGAAATCGTTTTTTCTTACGGTCAATTCGACTGCTTCCACTCGGAAATAACGGGCATGGGAATTCACCTTATAACTAACGGGCACCAGTTTTGGATTAGGGAATTTCTTTTTTGTTTGATCGACCAAGATTTCCGATCTCGAAAAGTCTGCCTGATTAGATGCAATGATTTTGAACCGAACAGGAAAACCAAAGCCTGCCCCAATTCCAGCAAAGTCGTCATAACAGGCCTGCATAGTAATGAAAGATATCTTCTCTCTTTTCCCCAGATCCACCTGTACCCATTTTTTTGAATTCGCAGATCTGGCAACCTGACTATGGTAACCGTGCTCAGGCACCCTTTCTGCCTTACACGCAATCTTCTCAAGATCGGATATCTGTTCATCCAGTTTCTTCAACTTCTCGCCGCCTTTCCTCTTGATCTCTTTTTCCGCAAGAGCGATTTCCCTGGACAATTCGGCCCGTCGAATTAGCAACTCTTCTTTTTTGCGTGCAACTTTCGGATCCATTCCATACACCCGGTCCGCTTTATCGACCGCAGCAAACACGGATTGCAAACTGTAATAATGATCCTGTCCAATTGGATCCCCTTTATGCTCATGACAACGGGCACATTGAATGGTGGTGGCACAAAAACTGTTAAAAACATTGGACACCATATCATCCTGGTCCAGATTACGGGCGACTTTTCCATCCAACTTGGATTCAGGTACCTCCACATGTCCAATAAAATCCCAGGGACCGGCAGCCAAAAAGCCAAGAGCCAAAATTCCATCCTCCGAGTCCGGATAAAGAATATCTCCCGCAATCTGCTCCTTAACAAATTGAGCATACGGTTTGTCCTCGTTGAAGGAACGAATCACATAATCCCGATAGGGCCAGGCATGCGGACGCAACTTGTCCTTATCATACCCGCAGGTGTCTGCGTACTTGGCGACATCCAACCAATGTCTGGCAAATCGTTCGCCATACCTTGGCGAAGCGAGCAAACGATCCACCAGTTCCTCGTAAGCCTTATCCGGGTTCGAGGCATAATTCCTTTGGAATGCTCGAATATCTTTGGGTGCGGGGGGCAGTCCAGTAAGATCAAAAGTCAGTCGGCGAATCAAAACTCTGGGTGGTGCAGGTTCACTTGGCTGCAGATGATTGGCTTTCAATTTATGAAGGATAAAAGAATCTACTTCATTCCTTCCCCACGCATCCGTCACAGGCATAGGAGGCATGGTTAAAGGCTTACGCGACCACCACTGCTTATCTTGCGAATGCATCAATGTTGAATTAAAAACTAGTGCAAACACCGTGATGCATTTCAATATTCCCATAATATAATTCTAAACTTAAAGAATCCTACTTCGAGTAGACAATGCAATTTTCTTTGCTTTAAATTTGCGAGTTTCCACTCGCAGGCAAGGAAAGTTTTCTCTATAAAAACCCGCCATGCAAGACCTCAAGACCATTGTTGAATTGTCTCATGAATTTGGAACGCCGGAATATGTCAAGGGTGGTGGTGGAAATACCTCCTACAAGGACGAAAGCACCCTATGGGTCAAACCTTCAGGGACCACTTTGGCCGGACTGCATGAAAGTACCTTCGTGACCCTGAACCGGGAAAAGGTCAACGAGCTCTATGATGTGGATACACCCGAAGAACCTCATGCCCGCGAAGAGCTGGTCAGGAATTTCATGGGAGAAGCTGTCCTAAACGATGCCGGCCGCCCGTCGGTGGAAGCCCCGCTGCACAATATCCTCGAAACCAAATTCGTGGTCCATACTCATGCACTGCTCGTGAACGGAATGACCTGTGCGAAGGATGGTGAAGCGGTTTGCAAAAGTCTTTTCCCCGATGCCCTGTGGGTTGAATATATTGATGCCGGATACACTCTTTGCATGGTACTCAAGGACCGGATCGATGCCTACAAGGCTGCGCATGGCCGAATTCCAAAAATCATCATGCTCAAAAACCATGGCATTTTCGTTTCTGGAGATACCGCGGAGGAGATCCGTTCTCTCTATGCCAGCGTGATGAATCCCATTAAGGAGGAGTATGAAAAGCTCGGAATCAGTGAAGACCTGGGTATCGAAGAAACCGGTCAGGATTCCGAGGTATTGACTAAAATCCAGGAAATCTTTGGCGAGGACGCCGCTTTTATTGAATCTTCCGGATTCTTTGAGTGCGTTCCCGGACCCATTACCCCGGATCATTTGGTTTACGCCCGGGCCTTTCCTTTTACGGGTGAATTGACTCAGGTTCATGCGGATGCCTATCATGCCAGGCATGGTTTCGCCCCTAAAGTGGTTATCCACAACAATCGCATCTATGGACTGGGCAAAACGGAGAAAAATGCCGGACTTGCCCTACTCTTTGCCAGGGATGGTGCCCAAGTCATGAAACTCTCCCAAGCTTTTGGAGGCATTGACTACATGACCGACCGTGCACGAGAATTCATCGAAAACTGGGAAGTGGAATCCTATCGGGAAAAAGTGGCCAGCTGATCCATGATCCGGCTGTTTTTGGTTCTTGTTTGCTCACTGGCTTTTCTACAAGCCAAGCAACGACCTAACATCCTCTTTCTTTTTGCGGATGATCAACGGGCCGATACCGTTGCCGCTCACGGAAATCCCCATATTCAAACCCCGCACCTGGACCAATTGGCTGAAGAGGGATTCAGTTTTCGGAAGAACTATTGTGCCGGTTCCTTCAGTGGGGCCGTCTGTGTGGCCAGCCGGGCCATGCTCATGACTGGTCAGCACTGGATGTCCCTGCCCCGTGAAAAACCTCAGGCCAATTGGGGATCAAATCAAACACTTCCTGCCCTGTTAAAAGAAAGGGGGAACTACCGGCCCTTCATCATCGGCAAATGGCACAATGGAAAGAAAACCCTTGATCAGTCTTTTTCCAACGGAAGCTCGGTTTATATGGGAGGTATGGCTGATCACACTAATTTTCAGGTACAGGACCTAAGCAATGGGAAACTAAGTAGTAAAAGACCTGCAGGAGACTTTTCCAGTACTGTTTTCGCAAATGATGCCATATCATTCATCCAAGGGGCCGGAAAAACGGAAAATCCATTCTTTCTCTATGTCTCCTTCATGGCCCCTCACGATCCCCGTAATCCTCCGGAAAAATACCGTGAGATGTATTACAGGAATCGTCCTCCCTTGCCCCAAAACTTCCTCCCAGAGCATCCATTTCAGAATGCTCCGCAAGCCACCTCGGGACGGGACGAGGGCCTGGCTCCCTGGCCACGTATCCAAGAAATGATCAGTGATCAACTTTGCGAATATTATGGATTAATTACTCATCTTGATGATCAGGTTGGTCGAATCCTCCAGGCTCTTGAACAAGCTGAACTGGCTGAAAATACCATTGTTGTTTACACCGCGGATCATGGATTGGCCATGGGAAGCCACGGCCTTCTCGGAAAACAAAATGTTTATGAACAGAGCATGCAATGCCCGATGATCCTCAGGGGACCGGGGATACCCCAAGGAAAGTCGAGCCATGCCTTTACTTATGTGCACGATCTGTATGCGACATTATGCAACCTGGTTAGTATTGAGCCTGAAAATAAAATCGGCTCCAAGGATTTAACTGCGATCATCCGGGGAAATTCCAAAAGGGTCAGAAGAACTCTCTTCCTCCCCTTTCAGGACAACCAGCGAAGCATAAATGACGGTAAATGGAAGCTCCATATCTATCCGCAGATTAACCATCAACTTCTCTTCAATTTGGAGAAAGATCCCCATGAGATGCAAGATCTGGCCAAAGACCCAAAGTACGCTGAACAACTCATAAATATGGAAAAACGGATGAATGAATGGAGAAATTTTCTCAGGGACCCACAACCCTTACGATCTGATAATCCGTTACCCCTTAAACCGTCCTATGATAATCAATTACGGGTCCTTGACCGTTGGCAACCAGAGTGGATACGCGAGAAATATTTTGAAGGCCTGAGTGTTCCTGATCTCGAAAGAAAATAATTCTAACCGAATTTTAATCTTTTCGCTTTCTTGATATTTTTGATTGCCTGACAACTAAGGTCAATAAACTCTGCCAATATGAAAAGAACCTTCCAGAGAATAACCAAAGTTTTTCTCGTAATTTCTATTTCTCTTTCTTTTGTAGCAGCTGCATCGGTTGAATTCGAAGTTGGCCGCACACCTCCACCGAAAAACAACCTGCCAAGTTTAGGCTCAGGCCTGGCCATGAGCAAAGGCTATTACCGGGGGTCTCCGTTAGGGGAACTATCCGGCTGGACTCTGTCTCTCTGGTTTGAGGCAAAGTCAAATAAGAAGGGAGATTTATTTGGCATCGTCCGCAATGAGGACAGAGGCGAAGCTTATCGTTTAACCTATGAAAACGGAACCCTCACCTTTGGAGACCCCAAACAAAAAAAGAGAGTATGGAAATTACTTGTCAAAGGAGTGCAAAAAGAAAAGTGGAACCACATCGCAATTTCCTACGCCCAGGGCACGGGACCGGCGATCTATCTCAACGCGAAAAAAATGGCTCAGGGAGGACGGGGTCAGATGGGATACGCCACCAAGTTTGATCATTATCATTTCGGAGCTGCCCTGTTCGGCAAAGGTAAATATGGGGATTACTTTGATGGGAAGATTGATGATTTCGAACTTCATAACCGTCCTTTCGATGAGGCGGAAATTTCAAGTCTCTATCAAGGCACAGCTTTTCCAGGTTCATTACTTGCCTTCAATGATTTCGAAAATGTTAACCATCGTAAACTGGCCTATTTTGAGTCAGCTAAATTGGACGATGGTTATCTCGAAGCCGGAAGAAAGTTATATCTTAAAAATTGTACGGCCTGTCATAGTAAGGACGGAGTTTCTCAGCCCACCAACCCACTCGCCCGTTCGTTCACCAAACATAAAATGGAAAATGGGGCAGATCCATACAGTATGTTCAAAACCCTGACCTACGGATTTCGGAATATGATGCCCTCCGTGCAACTCAATCCAACCGATCGTTATAAAGTGATTCATTACCTACGGGAAAAAATCATTAGAGAAAAAGCACCAGAATTGTATGTCAAATTTGACCAAACTGCCACTTATGTCATGCCTGAAAATCCGGATAGTGCCGGCGACGATGCCCAACGGATGGAGGGACTTGCCCGTATCGGCTATTTACGGGATTATGGAAAAGCCCTGATTTCTCCAGTTGTTGGAAATGCGAAGAGTAACAACGCCCTGACCATCGACCTCGGTCAACAAACCACTATCTCCTATGATTTGGGTACCATGCGAACGATCGGAACATGGACAGGTGGATTTCTTGATTTCAGTGGAACCCTGCACCACCGGCTCCGAGCAGGAGGTCTGCCCAATGCAAGGTTTGAGAAAATCGTACGTTCCGACGGATGGCAATGGGCATGGGATGGAAAGGCCGAAAACGAAACTCCGGATATTTTTCCCAAGACTGTCTGGCCAGAGAAGCAACTTCGTTACAATGGACATTACCCTCACGGCGAGGATACGATTATCTCCTATTCCGTTCAGGGAAGAGGAGTTCTTGAGAGCCCAAAACTTCAAAAAATGGGGAAAGCAGTCGTTATTCATCATCGCATGACCATTAATCCTGGAAGAAATCAATTGGAATTAATTGTTTTGGATGATAAGCCAGTGATAAAGGGAAATTCCGCCACCATCGGATTTTCAAAAGTCTGGTTACAGTCTGAGGAACCTGGATTAAAATTTCGATCCAGCGAAAACGGAAAGCTCGTCCTGCAAATCCCTCCAAGTGACAACTTAATTCACTTCAATGTGGCCTTCGCTCATGACGAGAGCGAATCTATAAAAAACAAACAACCTTCCAATCAGATCGCTAACCTTGCGGGTAAAACCAAAGGTGGGCCCCGGCGATGGCTGACTGCTCACACCACAAAAGGTAGATTAGCGACTTCCACCTTTCAGGGCTATGTAATGGACAGCATCACCGTGCCTCTCAAGAACGCCTATAATTCATGGATGCGAACCTCCTCCCTTGCCTTTTTCCCGGATGGTCGTCTCGCCGTGGGGACCTTACCCGGGGATGTCTGGATCGTCAGCGGAATTAATAACAACTTAAGTCAGGTTACCTGGCAAAGATTTGCCGCCGGGCTTTACGAGCCTTTAGGCATGAAAGTTGTGGACGGGGTCCTGACCGCAATTACGCGCGGT
Source organism: uncultured Verrucomicrobiota bacterium (assembly GCA_902612125.1). Taxonomy (GTDB): domain Bacteria; phylum Verrucomicrobiota; class Verrucomicrobiia; order Opitutales; family Seribacteraceae; genus Seribacter. The sequence goes on along the minus strand of CACMBV010000012.1, from coordinate 2,339 downwards.
CGTATTGTCAAACTGCATGACTACAATAACGACGGCGAAGCCGACTTCTACGAGGCTTTCTTTAACGAGGATGAACCCGACAAAGGTTGGCACGCGTATAATTTTGACCTCGAAGTTGGCAAAGATGGATCCTTTTACTATGGACGGACCGGGGGCTTCAGTCAGTGGTCAGTACCGGGCGGAGTGGTAAAGGTATCTGCCGACGGTAAAAAATCCACCGTGATTGGAGCTGGATTACGGGTCCCCAATGGAATCGGAAAACTGCCGGACGGAAGAATTACGCTAGGCGACAACCAAGGAACTTATGTGCCTGCAAGCAAAATTTCCATCACCCGTCCGGACGCATTCCACGGGGCCGGGTCATGGACCAGACACGGTGACAAATACGATCCCGAAAAAATCGTTCAGCCCATTGTTTACATGCCACAGGACTTGGATAGTTCATCCGGCGGCCAGCTTTGGGTCGAGAAAGATAAAAGGCTGGGCCCTCTGAGTGGACAGTATTTTCATACCTCCTACGGAAAAGCGGCCACCATGTATGTAATGATCGATGAAATTAAAAATACTGTTCAGGGAGCCGTTTACCGACTACCTCTAAAAATGGAATCCGGTACCATGAGGGCAGCCATAAGTCCGGTTGATGGCCAACTTTATTATTCCGGGCTTACCGGTTGGCAGGCAGGGGCCACCCAGGAGGGAAGCATACAACGACTTCGTTACACCGCTGAAAAAGGAATTTACCTAACGGAAGCCAAGGCCCGTAAAGATCGTTTGCAACTTACTTTTACTGAGCGGGTCAAGCCCGGTTCAATAGCCAAGGAATCCTTTACTGCCAGCGCATGGAATTACCAATGGTCCAAGGGTTATGGATCGCCTCAACTCAAACCGTCCGACCCTCTAACCAGAGGCGTTGATGAACTGTCCATTGATTCGATCGCACTCTCGGATGACGGATTGACCCTTACCGTGGGAATCCCTCAACTAACCCCCTGCCACAATTTAAAACTCGGATTTGCAGTCACGGGGGAAAACGGTGCGGAACTTTCCGGTCCGGTTTATTTCACCATTTACAAATTGCCTGAAAGTTAAGCCTTCTAAAAATCAGCTTCCTATTGGAGAGGTCCGTTGGTAGCCCAAAATTCTGTAATCGGTAATTCATATGGTTTGCCTTGGTAAAAAAACAGGACAAAATGATGTTTAAGATGAATCGTCGATTATTTTTGCGTGGATCGTTAGGAGCTTTGGCTTTACCGGCTTTGGAATCCGTTGGTTTGACCAAGGTTCAAGGTTCCAAATTAAACCTGTCCAGCAGCAAGGAAATGAAAAGGCTTGTCTGTGTAGGCAATTCGTTTGGATTTCATGCTTCCCATTTCTTTCCCACTGAGCCCGGACCCATTCGTTCACTTCCAAGGGCACTTGAACCGCTGAAGACAAAACTCGAACAGACCACGGTTTTTTCCAACCTTGATCATGGTGTGAAAGGTGGTCACTTTGCAGTTCATTCCTTTCTTTCCGGAGTGAAGCATACACAAGCCTCATCCATGCCCAATGGAAACCTGTCCCTTGATCAACGGGCAGCAGAAGTCTTTGGCTTCAAAACCCGATTTCCTTCCTTGGTGGTGGGTTCTGAAGATGGTTTGCACGGAGGATGTCAAATGTCATGGACTCGCTCTGGTGTCCGAGTTCCGCCGGTTGAAGGTCCAAAAAATCTATTTCGTAAGCTTTTTGTTCAAGAACCATCCAGAAAAAACCAGCAAGTTCTCCAGCAATATGACCTTGGAAAATCTATTCTTGATGCATCGCTGGAAGACGCCCGCAATCTCGGGAAGCGACTCAATGGACGAGACCGTGATAAATTGGATGAATATTTCACCTCCATTCGTGAAGTAGAAATTGGTATTCAGCAGAAAGAAAAATGGCACTCGGTTCCGAAGCCCCAGGCACCGATCGATGAACCATTTAACCGAAACCTGGTGGAAGATATACCCATGCTATACAAGCTTATCGCACTGGCCTTAGATACGGACTCCACCCGGATTGCCAGCTTCGAAATGGCCGGGGCACAGTTCAATACCGGACTGCTTGGATTGAACAACGGATACCATGCATATTCTCATCACGGTCAAAAACAGGAAAATATTGATGCCCTGCTTGCTCTCGAACTTTATCAAATGGAATGTTTTTCCCAGTTCCTTGACCAACTTCAATCCACTAAATCTGCAAACGGCTCCTCGCTCTTGGACGAAACCACGGTATTATTTGGCAGTGGAATGGGTAACGGTAATGCCCACACCAACAACAACCTCCCCATTCTAATGGCAGGTCGTGGCTACCAAACT
>CACMBV010000011.1 GCA_902612125.1 uncultured Verrucomicrobiota bacterium | reverse complement strand
AGTGATTCTCTTTCCGCTCTTGAAAAAGCCCTGAAAGACTCTTCCGCCTCCGTAAGGATTGAAGCAGCCAATGCTTTGATTAAAAACGGAAACAGTAAACCCGCCCTAGCCGTTCTAATTGAGGAGCTTGCTCATAAAAACCTAATTGTGGTGTCCCATGCCGCACGGACCATTGAACTGCTCGGAGAAAAAGCAAAAAAGGCACTCCCGGCGATAGAAGCCTGCCTCAAACAGGCCTATGCCGTGCGACCACCCGATCTCTCTCCGGTGATTGTACTGCCAGGCGATCAGGACATGGCCATGTTTGTGGGTTTCTCCTGCCATGCGTTTCTTGAGAAAATCAAAGAATAAGGATTCCCTGACCGTAGTCGCTTGTAAATTACCTGGCCTCAACTTATTGCAAATATACTTCGTAATCTGTTCCGGATAGTGCCTGCCTAAAGGCCACAAAATCTCTTTGTAACGATTCACGGAGGGCTGAGTAATATAGCTCGGAGTGGTAAAAGCAGGTGGCCACATCCGCATCAATCAGTTCGACATCCTCCTCCCTTATCGTGGGCATACGTAAAAGTCTTCCGCGAGTAAAATTTTTAAGTTTCAGGATGTAATCCGCCGCATTGAGGGAAATGATTTTTTTCATCAGGATAGCGGTTTTAAGGCGATCCAGATCATTACGATGACGAAGAAAAATTACCTGTTTTTCGGTCTCTCCTTCTTTTTCTGCATTCGACTGTAGAAGAAGTTTTCTCCAAGTATCTTTATCCGGACAACCAACGATCTTTAACTCAGGAACAGGCTCGCGGAGTAACTTTTCCGCTTCGGTCGAAGTGCGAGTCATTCTAAAGCACAAGCCAACCGCTCTGCCATCCCCTTCCTCAGTCAATACGAAGGGAGCCTCCTTCTGCAAATACTCCGCCAAAAACTGAACCCTGAATCCCGAACCAGTCTCTTCGTCCGGTCTAAAGAAAATTAATTTTTCTGCATCAAGAACTTCGGATGCCCCTTGCCGTTTCAGGACTTCGTAAATCTGACGGCGCACCAATGCATCTTCACCCGGAACCGAGCCAAGAGCAAATTTGTTGTACGGGTAAATATGATTGTACTTTCGATGATCCTGTACAATCCGGTCCGCCACCTTCTGTAATCTTTGCAGGCTTTGATTCTCGGTGAGGTATCGTAAATCAAAGGTATCCTCGGATCGGATTCGGTAAGCATCCCGGAAAAGCCTGTGCCCAAACCGGTCAAATGCATCCTCATCCTTTGGCATTCCTGCGTGCACTGGTGTGTCCTCCGGGAGCACGGATGGGGTAATCACAATAATTACCTCTCGCTTAAGCCCGGTCTCCGTCTTCGACTTAAATAGATTTCCCAGGATTGGAATATCTCCGAGCACGGGTATCTGTTTGGTCGAAACCTCGGAGTCCTTGGCAATTAGTCCTCCGACAATAAACGGGGTGTCGTTGGCAATCCGGGCGTAGGTTTTTACCTCGCGAACCGAAAGGGTGGGAGCCTGGGCAAGTTGCTGATCATTCATCCCCTTGACAACCACATCCTTTCCTGGAACGGGAGAGGAGACCGACGCATTTATTTGCAGGGACACTTCGGTACCGTCGTCATTTACGCGCGGTCGCACCGCCAGTTCAATCCCCGCCATGATTTCTCGAAAATCGACCGAACTGATGTAATCCTTAACAAACTTGGTGTTGGCTACGGGAATCTTTTCCGAGACATTGATGTAAGCCATGCGGTTATCGAGTGTCAGCACGCTGGGTCGGGAAAGGATTTGGGCGGAGCCCTTTTCGACCAACGCTTGCAGGCGAATATCAAACTCACGGAAAACATTGGTGACCGTAGCATCAAGCTGTGCGGTGGATCCTGCCGGGTAGGCAATTTGCCCAAGAATGAGGCTATCATTGGCTCCGTCTAATTTATTGCTGATAAAATTCCCTCCATTGGCTCTCTCAGGATTAAAATCCCACTGCACACCCAATTCATCGAGGGCCTGGGAAGAAATTTCCAAGACCATCGCCTCGATCATTATTTTGCGGGCGGGCAAATCAATTTGCTCCCTTATGATTCGTCGAACCCGCCCGGTTTCCTGGGGTTTCTGCTCGTCAAAAAATAAGAGAATTTCGTTGATTGGATCGGTCTCGGTTTGCGGAAAAGCTTTGCTATGATCCGGGATTGTTTCATGAAATTTAGTCTGAGGCATGGGCACCACGACGGGTAATTTATTCTGATCCACCGGCTGGCTCGGGCTACCCACGCTCACTCCATACAATTTAAGCAGCTCTATGCAACGAACCGGATCAACATAACTTAACCTCAACCGTTCAGAAGCGATTTCTATCTGATTCTTCCCTGTTTGTGCACCCAACCCAACCGTGAAAAGAAAGCCAAGAAAATTAAGGGGTTGAAGATAAAAAGGGATGCTAAGATACTTTTTTTTCATAATTTTATTTTTTACTCGAAGGAGGCGATGGAAAGAGGTCAGTGAAAAAAGTCTGTATCGAAGAGGTCAGAGGCTTTTTCGATGAACTTTTCTGGAATGGAGCGGTCGAAGGCTTACTCACCTTGTGCTTACCTTCAATTGTTTTAATCTTGGAAAGACTGGTCTCCTGATTGAGCATGGTCAGAAATGCTCCATTTCTTTTTGCAACTTCCATAACTGCCTCGGCTGAAATTTCTAAAACTTGACAGTCCGTGACTGCCTTCACGGTGGCACTCCTGGTATTTGGTCCCAAAACACATTCCTCGCCAAAATGCTCAGTTGGTTGAATTGATTCCCGCACAACCGAGGTTTCAACTTCTTCATATTCGACTTCTGAACTCAGCAGTCCTTCCATCAAAACAAACATGGTTTTTCCCTCGTTACCCTGCCTGAACAAATTTTCACCCGCAGCACATTCTTTCATCCGAAAATACCCTATTAGATGGTTGATTTCTTGTTTTGGTAACCTTGAAAAAAGAGTATTGGAAACCAAAATATTCCTCACATTATTATCTCCTTCGGTTCCCGACCTGTCTTTCCCATTATTCTTCTCAAGGTAGACAATCTCCCTTTCCATGGCGGGAGAAATTCCGGCACGAGCCAGGTGCTCGACCACGCGGCGGTTAACCAAATGCCTCGATTCCTTGGGGGAGACCCCAGTGGGCAGAATAAAGAAGCGAACTTCATACTTCTGACCATAATTCAGAGCCTCATCCAGCCTAATTTCCGGTTCCGGATGATTAAGGATTCGGGAATCATCGGTCAGGGATTTGACCGCAGCTCCCAGCAAACGAATGGCCCGATTGGGTGCCACTGAATAATCGAGGACAAACTCCAGATCGATCCGAAAATACGGCTTCGGCTGCATGTAATTGGTTAACACAGCTTCTCCCATTTTACTGTTTGGAATCACAATCATATTTTTTTCGGTTGTTTTAAGGCGGGTGGTTCGCCAGTTGATCTCGATGACCTGTCCGACAATGTGGGTTTCCCTGCGGTTCTGATGAACCATCACCCAGTCTCCGATCCTAAATGATTGTTCCACATGCATGGAAAGTCCGATAAAAACATCAAGGATTACATTGCGTAAAGCAATACCCAGCACGATGCCAAAAACTCCGGAAGTGGCCCAAATTCCAGTGATGGATTTGTCAAAAACGGTCGCCACCACTCCCATCCCTGCAATTCCAAAAAATAGCATGCCAGTAAAGTCCTTGGGAAGTCTGGGAACTGGGCGGCCCGAAATGCCTGCAATCACACCATCCCAGACAAAGACCGTGAAAAATCTTTGGGCCAAGAAAGCACCGGACAACCAAACGCCTATTGGGGACCCGTATTCGAATATCACTTTCCCAACGCCAGAAAAATTGGAAAGAAAACGTTCGTAGAGTTCTTCCTTGCCGAGTAGCAAGATGATAAAGACAGAAAAAACAAACACCGGAAACCACATGCGTATCAAGACCCGTCCCAATTTTCCTTCTAAAATTTTTACCCCATCCATCCCTAACTAAGTTCCTTTCCCTTTCCCGTTATCAGTGAAATGAGTTGATTCATAATCACGCATCAAGCGGGCCATCATCGCAAAACGCGGAATCGGAATTTGCTCTCCTTCATGCCTAATTACTTCAAGAATGGCACCCAAACTTTGGTTTACAAACTGATTAAAATTATAACTTTCTCCAAGATCAGAACAAACTCCTTTAATCTGTTCTACGGTATCCTCCGGGACACGGATGGTTATGGTTTTCCCTTTCGGCATCAACTATTCTTACAACATAGACTGTGACACAATGCAATTTATTTATTTATATTTATAGATTTTTATTTATTTATTGCAATGCACTCAAATTATTTTTTATTTTTTTGGGATAATTATTACTTGTTTGAACATATATTATTCATAATATAAATTTGGATATTAGATCGCCTATGAAAACAAACTCGTGTCTCGAATTGCCTAAACACTTTTCCCGTCGTGAATTTATGCATGTCGGCCTGGTCGGAGGGCTTGGTTTAACCCTGGCTGATTTCATGAGAATTAAGGCTCATGGTGCTCAAAAATATTACGAGACAGTCGAGGGTCCTGCTAAAAGCGTAATTCATATTTATTTACCAGGTGGTATGGCACATCAGGAATCTTTTGATCCCAAACCGTACGCTCCCCTTGAATACCGCGGTCCCTTCAAAAGCATTAAGACGAAAATTCCCGGTGTTCATTTCAGTGAAAATTTTAAAGAGACCGCTAAAATTGCCGACAAGATCACTGTATGTCGTTCAATGACCCACGGAGAAGCTGCTCATGAGCGTGGGACTCATAATATGTTTACCGGCTACAAACCCAGCCCTGCAATCAAGTTCCCCAGCATCGGCTCGGTTGTTTCTCATGAATACGGTTCCCGTAAAAACCTTCCCCCTTATGTATGCGTACCGAATGTGCCCAACGAATTTGCTGGTAGTGGTTACCTTAGTTCTTCCTACGGGCCTTTCGGACTAGGTTCCGATCCTGCACAGGAAAATTTTAAAGTCCGTGACCTCTCACTGCCCAAAGAGATTTCAAATGACCGCTTCTCCAAAAGACGCAGCCTGCTAGACACCGTGGATGACCACTTTCGCCAAGTTGAGAAGTCAGATGCCCTTGGGGCCATGGATAAATTTTACCACGACGCCTATTCTCTCATCAGTTCCAGGGAAGCCCGTGAAGCTTTTGACATGACTAAAGAATCTGACCAGATAAAAGAGTGCTATGGCCAGAACAAGGCCGGGCAACGCATGCTCCTTGCCCGCAGATTGGTCGAATCAGGCGTGCGTTTTGTCTCCCTGACCTACGGAGGCTGGGACATGCACCAAAACATAGAGGCTGGTTTCAACAAACAGGGGCCAGAGCTCGATAAAGCCTACGCAGCCTTAATCAGTGATCTGGACGAAAGAGGAATGCTCGACAGCACCTTGGTTATGATGTCCTCCGAATTCGGCCGGACTCCAAAAATTAATAAAGATAGTGGTCGTGATCACTATCCCCGAGTATTCAGCGTGGCCCTCGCAGGCGGAGGAATTGCCAGGGGGCAAGTCTATGGTGCATCCGACGCCTTCGCAACCGCACCGGAAGACAACCCTCTTTCGGTTGAGGATTTGGCAACCACGGTATATGACCGGATCGGAATTGTGGCGGACAAGGAATTGATGGCACCGGGTGACCGTCCCATGGAGATTGTGGACGGTGGTAAGGTGATCAAAGAACTCTGTGCTTAATTTCAGCCGGTTTTTTCAGTTCTGACCTTTTCCAAAGCAAATGACTTTTGAAGGGTTTACATGCAAATCCCTTCTCAACATGATTCCTAAATTTCTTCCTTATTTCCTTTTTGGTTTTGTCGCGGGAGCAACTGAGCCGGTAATCAGTTCTCTCCTTCCTCGGGGAGGACAAGCTGGGAGCGTGCAGGAAATTGTCATTACCGGACAGCGTCTCACTGACTCAGAGGAAATATTCTTCTACACGGATGGGATCTCGGCCGATGATATTATTGTGGAAAAAGGGAAAAAACTCACCGCCATTTTCACTATAGCCGAGGAGGCAAAGATTGGCCAGCACGAGCTTCGTCTTCGGACAAAGAAAGGTATAAGCAGGCTCTACACCTTTTGGGTAGGCCCCTATCCCAATATGGAAGAAAAGGAGCCAAATTCTTCCTTTAATGAAGCCCAACCCATACCCATGAATGTAACGGTCAATGGTGTGGCTGAAAATGAAGATGTAGATTATTTTGAGATCAATGCCACCCAAGGACAAAGGATCAGCGCTGAGATTGAAGCCATACGTCTATCCGGCCCGCTTTTCGATCCTTACCTCGCAATCCTTGATGAAAATCGTTTTGAAATCGCAACCTCAGATGATTCAGAGCTTTTACTCCAAGATTCAACCACCAGTGTAATCGCTCCGAAGACGGGAAAGTATTACATCGAAGTGCGCGAGTCATCTTACCGTGGCAATCGCTCTTACCGATACCGGGTTCATATCGGCTCATTCCCCCGCCCTCTCGTGGTCACCCCAGCCGGAGGAGAAGCGGGAAAACCAACCGAATTCACCTTCGTAGGCGACCCCAAGGGTCCTGTAAAGAAAACCATTACCTTGCCTAACGATGGCAGGGATATCCTAGCCTACCATCTCGAGGAAAACGGCCTTCGAACTCCCAGCCCTAATAATATTCGTATTTCCAGATTTCCCTCCATTCCGGAATCCGAACCCAATAACTCACATTCTGTTGCCACCAAGACGGACTCTTCGATCCCGCTCGCATTTGATGGTGTCATTCAGGAAGATGGAGATATCGATTGTTTCCGTTTCCAGGCCAAGAAGGGAGACCGCTATTACATCAAAGCCCATGCCCGTTCAGTCGCCTCTCCACTGGACCCCGTTTTGAACCTCTACTATGGAAACGGAAAATCAATTCGCGGGAATGATGACGCAAATAATGGACCTGACAGCCTGATCACCCAAACATTTCCAAAGGATGGGGAATACATTTTGCGGATCTCTGATCACCTCGGCAGAGGCAGTCCCCTTCACGCTTACCGGATTGAAACTGAAAAACTGGAAGCCGAAATTACCGCCTCCATCCCCATGTTTAGTAATCGTGACTCGCAAACCAGAAAGATGATCCCGGTTCCCCAGGGTAATTTTGCGGCCACATCTTTTACCATCACCCGGAGAAATTTTTCCGGCGATCTTAGTTTTGTAGCGAAAAACTTACCGGAGGGAGTTACCATGGCTGCCCCACATGCCCCTTCCAATTTTAATTCTGTACCCATTCTCTTTTCAGCTAAAGCTGACGCCCCCCTAGGCAAAACCTTATCCCAATTTGATATCAACCACCGTAAATCTGATAGCAATACCATCATCACCGGAAAATACCGGCACCGGGTGGATTTGGTCTACGGTCCCCCCAACAATCGTACATACTATGAGGGTGTCTATGATGTGCTACCGATTGCAGTAGTCGAGCCTGTTCCTTTTCGGGTTAAACTACACAAACCCGCCACTCCGATTGTCCGTGGCGGATCCACAAATTTGAAAGTGGAAATTATCCGCGACGCTAATTTCTCCAAGGATGTGGTGGTAAAAATTCTCACCAAGCCTCCGGGGATCGGTGCCCGAAGTAACATTAAGATTTCCTCAAAAGATACCATCGGTCACTACCCGCTCACCGCCAATGGAGGCGCCTCCCTCGGAGAATGGCAAATTGGGGTGCAGGGAGAATCTCCCGCTGAGGGTGGAGGCAACATGCTGGCAGCTTCAGAGTTCGTGAAGTTAAAAGTGGAGGAACCTTACCTCTCGATGAAGATCAACATGGCCGCAGTCCAACGGGGTCAACAGGGAGAAATGGTTTGTGATCTCGATATCTCCCGACCTTTTGAAGGATTTGCCAAAGCAGAATTAAAAGGTTTGCCTCCCTTCTCCGCCACTGAACAGGTGGAGTTTGATGCCAATGCCTCTCAAATCCGTTTCCCCATCTCTACGGAAGACAAATCCCGTGCCGGTCTCACCAAAAATCTCTTCTGCTTTGTGCGGGTACCCTTCTCTGGGAGGTTGGTCACTCACACCGTAGGACAGGGTGGTCAAATCCGGTTGGACAATCCACCTCCCAAACCCAAGGTCGCAAGTGCCAAACCCAATCCATCCACTCCACAACCTGTGGTTAAAAAAGAAAAACCGCTCAGTAGATTGGAACAACTCCGTCTGGCTGCTCAATCTGGCACCAATTAAATTCCTTATGAAAACCGTTCTTTCTCTGCTTTTTTCTTGCTCTATTTTGTGCGGTAATCAGGAACCACCTTTAGCTTTAACCCAGCGGGCACCTGAGCCAGCCAAAGCAGCAGTGATCGCCCCTGATTTTCACCGGGAAGTTCGCGGAATCCTAGAAAGCACTTGTATCAGCTGTCATGGTGCTAATTCCCAGAAGGGTGGTTTACGGATGGACACCTTGGCATACATGAAAGAAGGCGGAGATTCCGGGCCTGCCCTGATTGCGGGTAATCAAGCGGAAAGTATTCTTCTCGAAAGAATTCATCTTCCTGCTGATGACGAAGAAATTATGCCCCCCAAAAACGGTCCACTCAGTGCCAGGCACAAGGATATCCTGAACCGATGGGTGGAAACCGGAGCTTCTTGGCCAGAAGGAGTGCAATTAAAGGAGATCTCGGAACGGGAACTTGTACTTCGCAATAATTCTAAAAATAAACAGTTGCTATCAATTGCAGCCTACCCCAAATCGATTCATCTTAAAACCAAGGAGGATTTCAATTCCGTCGTACTGGTAGCCACTTATTCAGATGATGTGACCCGGGATGTGACTTATGAAGCTTCCATGAGGCTTGAGAATTCGGCGATCGCCGACTTACGCAATAAGATCCTTTATCCTCAACAACAGGGAGAAACGAAATTGTTGGCTGAATTTCAGGGTAAAAGAATTGAGGTTCCCGTGGTTGTCACGGATCCAGCCGTTCCTCGCCCCGTAAGTTTCAAGCTGGATGTGATGCCTGTGTTTATGAAGGCAGGTTGTAACACTGGATCGTGTCACGGATCAGCCCGTGGACAGGACCGCTTCATGCTCTCCCTGTTCGGATATGACCCGGAAGGGGATCATTACCGCATCACCCGTGAGCAGGGAACCCGCCGCATTAATTTAGCCATTCCTGAAGAAAGTATGCTGGTCGAAAAAGCGATCGGGGCAGTTCCCCATACCGGTGGGAAACTTTTTGGCAGGGAAAGCAGACATTGGAAAACCCTGGTTGATTGGCTCAAAGACGGGGCCGGGAAGGACCCTGAAAACATTGCCAAGCCCGACAGGGTCGAGTTATTTCCTCCCTCCGCCCTGCTTGAAGGGGAAGGTGCCACCCAGCAAATGACCGTTCTCGCCCATTACTCTGATGGAACCACCCGGGATGTCACCCCGCTCACCGTTTTCCAGTCCAGTAATGATGTATCAGCAGCTGTAAATGAGAAAGGTTTGGTCAAGGCCGGAACACGTGGCGAAGCGTTCATCATGGCCCGTTTCAATATTTTCACAGTCGGTATCCCCATGGTGGTGATCCCGGAAGACCTCAAATATCAAAGACCTCAATTACCAGCCAACAATTATGTGGATACCCTAGTATATGATAAACTGCACAAATTACGGATAACTCCGTCCGAGGTATGCAGGGACGAAGTTTTTGTTCGGCGACTCTACCTGGATATCACCGGACTTTTACCCACCGTCGAAGAAACAGCCGCCTTTTTAGCAGATTCATCATCTGATAAAAGGTCGAAGTTGATCGATCAATTATTGGAAAAGAAGGAATTTACCGAACTTTGGGTGATGAAATTCGCTGAACTGCTACAAATTCACACGGATGATAATCAGGGCATGAGTTACAAAGCCACCCTCCTCTATTTTAACTGGCTGAAAGACCGGATCGCCAACAATGTTCCCATGGATCAAATCGTTAAAGATTTACTTACTTCCAAAGGGGGAACCTTTACCAACCCAGCCACAAACTACTACCAAGTTGAGCGTGACAATTTAAAAATTACGGAGAATGTCGCCCAGGTTTTTATGGGTATGCGTTTGCAATGTGCCCAGTGCCATAATCACCCGTTTGACCGCTGGACCCAGGATGAATATTTCTCCTTTGCTTCCTTCTTCAGTCAAGTGGGACGTAAGCGGGCGGCGGACCCGCGGGAAAATGTTATCTACAATCGAAAAAGCGGAGAAATTAATCACCCTGTTCACAAAAAACCCATGCCTCCCAAATTTCTCGGGGATGATACTCCTGAAATCCCGAAAGGGTCCGACCGTCGGGAAGTTCTTGCGGAATGGTTGGCTTCCCCGAAAAATCCATTCTTTGCCCGCAACCTGGCCAACCTAGTTTGGGCCCACTTTTTTGGGCAGGGAATTATCGAGCCAGTCGATGATGTGCGTGTATCCAACCCGCCATCCAACCCGGAACTGCTGGATGAGTTATCGACTAAATTCACCGAGTATAATTATGATTTTAAGAAATTGGTTAGGGATGTCTGTAATTCAAAAATTTACCAGCTTTCCACAAAGACAAACACTTCCAACGAGTCGGACACCCGTAACTTTGCCCGCTCCCATCTGCGCAGATTACGGGCGGAGGTCATGCTTGATGTTATCTCTCAGACCACTGAAACTAAAAATAAATTTCAGGGATTACCTCTCGGGGCAAAAGCTATTCAGATAGCCGACGGCAGGGTAAGCAACTACTTCCTCACCACTTTTGGAAGGGCTAAACGGGAAACCGTCTGCTCCTGTGAAGTGGTCATGGAACCAAGCTTATCGCAGGCCCTTCATTTGCTGAATGGTGACACCACCAACAGTCGTATACGACAGGGTAAAGTGGTCGACTCAAGCCTGAAGGCAGGCATGAAACCGGACCAAATTATTGATGGGCTTTATCTGCGCTGTTATTCCCGCAAACCAAATCCTGCCGAAAAAGCCAATTTGCTGGCATCGCTGGATCCGGAAAATCTCCGTGAAGGGCTTGAAGATGTATTCTGGGCCCTGCTAAATTCAAAAGAATTTATTTTCAATCATTAACCCGTCTCTTTGAAAAACCTAGGCTATTCTGTAAACTGAAATATTAGTCGATGAAATCTTTACGACATGTTTGCTTCTTTTTCATGGGTGGTCTTCTAACTTTTGCATCTTCTGAAAAGCCAAACTTTCAGGACGATATCGTTCCCGTTTTTGAACAATCCTGTAATTCATGCCATAACCCCGACCGGGCACGCGGCGGACTCGACCTCACCAGCATGAATGCAATCCTTGCTGGTGGAAGCTCCGGAGAAGTTTCGGTCCCCGGAGATCCGGATGGCAGCCTTCTCTACCTTTTACCCGCCAGGCTGCAAGAACCTCACATGCCTCCGAGAGGTGAAAAAATTGAAAAATTTCAGCTTACACTGCTTAAAAATTGGATTGCCCAAGGCATGTTGCCCACCGCTTCAGGTAAGCCAATGAAAAAGAAGAAACCCTCGGTCAATCTTGCCCTAGACTCGGTTACCATTGGCAAGCCCAAAGGCCCCCCACCCATGCCCAAACACCTTTCCTTGCAACCCGCAGTGGTTACTGACCGTGCATTTGCCCCATCCGCAATGGCGGTGGCTCCATGGTCTCCTTTGGTGGCTTTGGCTGGCCAAAAACAAGTGATTCTCTACCATACCGAAAACCGGCAAATTTTAGGCATTCTTAGCTATGAAGAGGGATTTATTGAATCCATGAACTTCAGTCGTAATGGAAAACTGCTCATTGCCTCGGGAGGACGGGGAGGTAAGAGTGGGAATGTTGCCGGTTGGGAGGTGGAAACTGGACGCCGGGTTGTGAGTGTCGGCGAAGAACAGGACACCATTCTCACTGCGGACATTTCCGCGGATCAATCACTTGTTGCCATTGGAGGAACCAACAAACTGATTAAGGTTTTTGATTTAACCACCAATGAAATTCTTTACCAAATCAAAAAACATTCAGAGTGGGTCACGCAGGTTGCATTCTCACCCGACGGCGTTCTCCTTGCAACCGCTGACCGCAATGGGGGTCTTTTCGTCTGGGAGGCGGGAACCGGCAATCCTTTTTATACCCTTGATGGGCACAAGCAGGAAATTACCAGCCTTAGTTGGCGGGCGGACGGTAATGTCCTCTTGTCCACTTCGGAAGATGGAGCTGTACGCACCTGGGAAATGATGAATGGTAAACAAGTCCGCACCTGGAATGCTCATACCGGGGGCACGCTTTCGGCTCATTACGCCAAAAACGGAAACATTGTCACCGCCGGTCGGGATAAAACCGTAAAATTTTGGGACGGAAACGGAAAGGGTCTTCGCACCATTTCAGGATTTGCAGATATTGTGATGGAATCCCGCCTCTCCCACGACGGATCGAAAATCATCGCCGGTGACTGGACTGGGAAAATTGGTGTGTGGAACACAGCAGAAGGTACGCATTTGGGCGACCTAAACACCAACCCCCCCACCCTCGAAACGAGAATCACGCTGGCGACTAAGCAACTTGCCAAAGATCAATCTTCCCTCAAGAAAGCACGGCATCAACTTCTGCCATTCCAGAAGAAGGTGGATGACCTAACTAAGCAAGTTGCCACAAGCAAATCTTCCCTGCAAGTCGCGGAAAAAGCATTGCAGGATGCGGTCTCTGCCGCCCAACAATCCGAGACAGCTCTTGATCAGGCACTCGCGGATCTGGCTAATAAAACCAAAATTCAGAATGAAAAAACTGCCCTGAACGAAGCCAAGAAAAAAGAGCTTAATGCAAATCAAAAAAAACACACCGAACAAATTAACGAATTTAATAAGTGGACAGAAATAACCAATGATCGTTCCACCCAACTCAGTCAAATTAAGGAATCCTTCCACAAAGCGAACCAAGCCCAGTCTAAAAATCAGGATGATATATCCTACACAGAAACATACAAGAAGGTCAAACTTGAGATGGAAGCCATGGAGAAGTCCTATCTGCACGCCAGTCATTTGACCGCACAGCATAAAAAGGAAGTGGAAAAATATGCAGCCTTAAACACTTCATTATCTGGGAAGGTCACTCAGGCAGCCAACGATCTGGAGGGAGCAAGAAAGACGGTTTCGGTCTTACAGTCAAATGTAACCTTGATGGAAAAGTCCCGGAAACAATCGCAACAGAACCAAGCAGCCATGACAACCAAGAGAGATCAGGCGAAAAAAGCATTCTCCTCCGCAGAACAGCTTCTAAGTCAGGCAAAGGAAGATATCAAAAAACCCGCTGCAGAAGTAGCCGTGGCAAAATCCATAACAAAGGCCTCTGAGCGTAATCTTTACCGTTGGAAAGCAGAATCCATCAATTTTACCCGTCATCAGGAAATCCTGACACTTCGCTTCTTAGAGGAGGATCTGCGTGTACTGGATGATCTGCTTGAGGAGTCAAAAAATATTTTTTCATCCGCTCAGCAGGCAGTAGATAATGCCACCTACGCCTTATCTTCCTTGCCCCGGAAAATATCCGAACATCAGCAGTCTATTGCTGAAAGAAAATCTCATCTGGAGATTGAAGACTCCGAACTTAAACAAATTTCTAGGATCAAAATTCAGAAAGCTTCCTTTCTTCAAAAGATGGATGATATCCGCATACAAAACCAAGCTCTGACAAAATCGGATCCTGAAAATCAGGCTCTAGTTCAGGCTGGAACCAAACTTACTGAGTCACTGACCCTGCTCCAAAAAGACCTGCAGAGTGCCGACGCCAAGCTTCTTTCAAGAAGGCAGCAATTAGTGGAGACCAAATTAGCCATTACCGAAGCTGAGTCCGAACTTGCTGAAATCATGAAGATGCGGGAGAGTGCGCCCAGGGTTCTCCATGAAAAAGAAAATTTCCTAAAAGACGCACAGATTCAGCTCAATTTAAAACAAAAAGAATACGCTGATTTCAAACACAGGGTCGATCAACAAAAAGCCAAGACTGACAAACTTTTGCAAAAGTACCTTCAAGCCTTGCCCCAATAACCCGCTTGAGTTTCTGTTTCCCTTTTCTCTTCTCTTAGGATCCTTGACTTTTTACAGCTTGTTTGAACATATGTACGGGTGTCTCTATTGATCACATTTCGTTCGGTAGTAACTATTACCCTGCTGGTAAGTTGTGTTTGCATCACTTTCGGCCAGAAATCCGAAAGTAATTCTTCCAGGCTAACCGAACTCGAATTGGCGAAACGGGACGCCAAAGATTTCAAAAATCTCGCATCCTTAATCAAGCCATCGGTGGTGGTCATTGAAAGCGTTGACCGTAATGGCTACGAAGGGGGGCGTGGAACTGGATTTGTGGTCCGCGAGGATGGAGTCATCGCCACTAATTTTCATGTAATCGGAGAGCACCGTGATTTTTCAATCCGTTTTTCAGACGGACGTACTTTCCGTCCCCGCTCGATTCTGGCAATTGATCGGGACCGCGATTTAGCCCTGGTCAAGATTGACGCGAAGAAATTACCGGTTCTGAAACTGGGGAACTCCCGTGATTTAATTCCCGGACAGGCGGTTTTGTCTATTGGCAATCCCTTGGGATATGAACACAGCGTGAGCCGGGGAGTGATTGCAGCTGTCCGGGAACTTGAATTCGGAGACGGCAGACCCATGGTGCAGGTTGCGATCCCCATCGAGCCGGGAAGCAGCGGGAGTCCGGCACTGGATTTAAACGGGAATGTAATTGCCATTCTTGCGATTAAATCCGGGGGTGCCATGGGTTTTGGGGTTCCCGTAAATGAGTTAAAAAGATTACTTGGCGAAACCAATCCCATACCCATGCAAAAATGGCTTACCATCGGGGCAATGGATGAACTGGAGTGGAAACCAGTGATGAACGGTTCCTGGAAGCAAAGGGCAGGGATTATTACAGCTACGGGACTTGGCAATGGGTTTGGAGGCAGAATGCTTTGTCTCAACCAGACGAAGTTTCCCGATCTTCCTTTTGAAATTGAGGTTGAGGTTCAACTGGAAGATGAAAGCGGTGCCGCCGGTTTGGTTTTTCATTCGGATGGAAAAGACCGGCACTTTGGCTTCTACCCCACCAACGGGTCACTGCGTTTGACCCGCTTTGAGGGTCCCAATGTCTTCTCGTGGACCATCTTAGAAACCATTCCATCGGACGCTTACAGGTTCAACAAATGGAACCGTTTACGGGTCAGGCTCGAAGAAAATGGTCGCCTGATCTGTTCGGTTAACGACGAAGTGGTAATCGATCTGTTGGATCATGGTTTGGACAGTGGGCAGGTGGGACTTTGCAAATTTCGTGAACCGACCGCCCGTTTTCGTTTCTTCAGGGTCTCGAAAAGATTTCCCCAGTCGAAAGTAACACCCGCATTTTCCAATCAGGTGCGTAAATTAGTTAGGCCCCTGCTCCATCACGATTCCCTTGATCCCCGGGAAGTGGATGAACTTGTAAATATGGGCAACCCGACGCCCCAAGCCCTGCGCGATCATGCCATGGATCTGGAAAAAAAGGCCAAGAAAATTAAGAGGTTGGCCAATGAAGTGCATGAGCGTTTGGTCATTGATGAACTAGCAAAAAGCTTGCGGAATGAAGAACGGGGCACAGTGGATCTCCTACGTTCTGCCCTGCTGATTGCCCGATTGGACAACGAAAATTTCGACTTGGATTCCTACCTTGAAAAAGCTGACCGTCTGGCAAATAAGATCGAAAAGTCCTTTGGTAAATCCTCCAGCGGCGAAGAAAAGCTAATCGTACTGGTCAGGCAATTATTTGATGAAATGGGGTTCCACGGAAGCACGCTTGATTATCATCACCGTTCAAATAGCTACATGAACGAAGTCATGGATGACCGGGAAGGCCTGCCTATAACCCTCTCCATTTTACTTATTGAATTAGCCAACCGGCTCGATTTACCGGTCTCCGGTCTTGGCCTGCCCGGTCATTTCATGGCAATCTACAGAGAAGACATATCCGTTGAAAATTCGGACAAATCAAAAGCCAAGGAACTCCTGATCGATTCTTTTGGTGGTAAGATTGTCAGCCGGGAAGAAGCAAGCCGAATTACTGGAGTTCCACTCAGGGAGGAAGATTTCGAGCCGGTTTCCCATCGTGATATTATTACCCGCATGCTTCGAAACTTAATCCAATCCGCTGAACGGGAAGAAGATTCATTGGCCCGTCTCAGATATGTCGATGCGATCATAGCAATCGACCCAAACGACCGCTACACCCGGGCAATGCGGGCCATGATCCATTACGGAGAGGGAAGATTCACTGATGCCCTCATCGATATTGAATTCCTGATTGAAAAAAACCCCGACGCCCCTGAGCTCGATCCCCTAAAGGTCCTGCGCAGACGCCTGATTGATCAGGGTGCCAGTGCTCCCTAAACCGCTTGCCCTTGTTTAGCGGATATCGTCTTGAGTGTATCCATCGCCGGTTTTTCCATCAGGTCCCATCGAGAACAACCGGTATCCTGGCCCGCCTTCCTCAAGGGGATATTCGTACACATACTCATTGCCCCAGGGATCTAAAAAGGCAGGGTCCTTCCCTAATGTTTGGGCCAGCCAAAGCTGCAAAGACTGTCCTGCCCCATGGGTCAAATCAGGAATTTTAGTTTGATCAAAAGAAGACAGATCAAAATGAAAGAGATGGGTCGGAATTTTCGACGGATACGGAGGTAATTCCAGGGTGCCCAGTTCATTATGAAAACCGGCCAATGACATGAACAAGGTTTCTCCAGGGGTGCAAATTCCCTCTGGGCAATTCGGATATTCCCCCAAATCCGCGAAGTATTCCTTGACTGCGTTTTTGAGACCCACAAGCTCAAGCTTGGCCTTCTGGGTGGCTTGCTTCCGGCTAATATAACCCCATCCGGTGAATAAAATGCCCATCAGGATTCCAATAATGACAATCACCACCATCAGTTCCAGCAAGGTGAAGGCTTTTTGATTTTTGTTCATGCCAGTTCCCCCCCCACCCCATCTGCTGTAAAGCCTCCCTGACTGCTTCCAGGTCCTCATCTTCCATGGCCATTTGCTTATATTTTTCATCTCTTCTTACTGCTTCTTTAAGAAAGTCCATGCACTCTCCTGGATGGCCGAGTTGGCAGGCATAACAGGCCAAATTATAGCGGATGATCGCACTGTCGTAATGGACGGCCAACCCATCGAGAAGAATTTCCCTTGCAACTTCAATGGATTCACTTCTCCGAGTGGCGAATGCGTCGGATACCCACCAATCTTCTTCATTGGGGTACAAATAACGCAGCTCGCGGGAAAGGGTACGCATATTTGCCCAGTCCTTCAAATCCTGCCTGATCGCAACCTGAAAAACCTTTTTCTTCTTTAACCACGGCTCTTCATCCGGCAAAGCACGGAGCTCACGATCCGCTTCCTGATACATTTCAAGATCAAAGTATCCGCTCGCCCTCCTTAAATGAGTAGTGGGGGAAAGGATGTGAGGCGGAAGGTCAGACATCATTACAATCCATTACCCTGAATTCAGGAAGCGTACAACTCAAGCCTTTCCCTCATTTTTCGTCTGCGAATGTATTTGAGGATCGGTTCCACATGGCCGCAAGAGCACTACCGATTAGGCAATGCATCACTGCACTTAAGGCACAGGGAGCCGGAACCATGGGCATAGTGGAAAAGTGTTTGCTTGCCAATGCCATCCCCAAACCGGAGTTTTGCATACCTACTTCAATCGATAAAGTGCGGCTTACATCTCTTTCCTCCCGGAATAATCGTGGCAAGATATACCCCATGGCAAAACCTCCTGTATGAAGAAAAAAAACGGCACCCAGCATTGTTTGCCAATGAAGAAGTATGGTTTCCCGCTTGGCCGCCAAGACAAACCCGACTATCAAAAGAATGAATAAAACTGAGAGCAACGGAGAAAAATCGGCCGAACAACGGGCGATGGTCGGAAAAAACTTTTTCAGACTAAGGCCCAAAAGAAGAGGCATCAATACTATGTAAAAGATACTTTTCATCAGGGCCCAAGGGTCGACAGGCAGGTAGTGACCGGCATATAAATGAGTCAGCCACGGCGTCAGCAAAATTGCCAGCAAAGTGGAACAAGCGGTTAGGCACACGGAAAAAGCCACCCGCCCCCTGGCCAGAAAAACCACCACATTGGATGCAGTTCCACCCGGACAACTCGCCACCAAGATCAGACCAACCGCCATCTTCCCGGGAATCCCCAAAAGGGAACTGATGAGAGCCGCCCAGGCCGGCATGATCGAAAACTGTAAAAATGCACCCAGGGCCACCAAACGTGGCTTTTTCAAAACTTCGGAAAAGTCCTTCACTGAGAGCGTTAGCCCCATTCCCAGCATGATCAACCCGAGACCTACGCTGATGGCGTCTTTTCCATACCATAAAAAAAGGCTAGGTGAATATAAGGCTGCAATGCCAACCAAGATAGACCACAGGGGAAATAACCGGGTTGCCCCATCTGCTAGGGACTTAAATAACATATCAAAAAGAGAGTGGTCTTTTTTAGTTTTTAATCTCCCAGAACTCCACCTCACCCCATTGGTTTCCCCAGCCCTGATACTTGGGTGTTATTCGAAAATACTGGGCTTTGACTGCTCGCAAATCAACCTCCGCCCAGGCTGCCTTGCCTTTCTCCGAAACAAATCCCTCATATTCATTAAAAAGCATATAATTATCACCGTCACGACTGACCTCCACTTTTACTTCCATCAGTTCGTCACTCCGATCCCATGGCTGGAAATAGATTCGGATAACCCCAATCCTTTTTTCTGCTCCCAGATCGAATGCTATGCTTGGGTTTTTCTTCATCCAAACCGTCCAGGTCGAGCGCCATCCACTCTCCGGCAGTTTTCCGTCAATCAAACGATCTACCCCAAGCCTCCCTCCATCCATCGTAGGACCGATACTGCTTTGAACTGTTTGAGCTGGGACAAGTCTAAACTTTCTTGCATCTCCGCTGATCGAACGCTCTTGGCCATTGATAAATAAAACGGATAATACTCCAATGCTTAAAAGAAAAGATGGGCGAATTAATGGATACATTCATCTTTTGTGCATACAAAAAGTGAATCATGCAAGATAGTTTAGCCCCTAGGTCAAAAGTGTTATTATCAAGAGGTCAAGCTCCGGTTTACCATCCAATGACACCCGGATTCCTCTGCTATTTTGATAAAAATACGCTCAGCTTTATTTAATTTTCGGCCTTTTCGGAGTGAAATTCCCCAGGTTCGGGTAAGTTTACCAAAACCCAGAGGCAGGCTTACCAACTCCCCTGATGCAACCTCATCGGCCACTAACCAGTCAGCCATTATTCCGATACCCAGACCAAGTTTAATCAGTTCTTTACTCGCATCGGAACTGCTTATCTCCATAAAGGTGGTTAACTTCAAACCATTTTGCTCGAGATATTCGTTGGTCATTCGAAAGGAATAACTCGACCGATTATCAAGGATGAAATTCTCCCCAGAAAGCTGGGTCCAATCGACTGATTTATTTTTAGCCCATTGATGTTCTCTCGTAGTTATGATGAGTAGTTCATCGGTAAAACAGGGAACGAATTCGATCTCCATGTTCTTAATTGGCTCCAGGGAGATCGCCAGATCCAACTCTCCAAGACTCAGCATTTGCAAACATTTGGGAGTGTCTTCCCCGTAAACTACAAACCTGCATTGCGGCACGCCTTTTTTAAATTCTTTCATCAGGGGAGGAAGAAAAAAACGACATGCCTGCTGGCTCGCACCCAACCGAATTCGTCCCGCTCCAAATTTTTCAAAACCGTTTAATTCTTCACGCACCACCGACATCTCCTCCAAAAATGGACGGGCGAAGCGAAGTAATCTTTCACCTGCTTCCGTCAAAGAAACCTTTTTTCCCTGTCGGCGGATTAACTGGCACCCCGCCTCCTCTTCCAATGTACGCATCGAGTGGCTGATAGCCGACTGGGTCAAAAGCAATCGTTTGGCGGTCTCAGTAAAACTTCCAGTTGCACATAGGGTATCAAAGGCTTCCAACTGCCTTGTGTCAAATGGACGATCTCGTTTCATCGGGTTCGCATCGTTGCAATTGCTGAACCACTTTTAACAAAAGCTTTAAATTGGTACAAATATTTCAACCTAGGGAGCGATCACTCATCTTGCATTATCGCTTGTAGAACGATCTGTTTTCTCTAGGATAAATTTCTAATGAGATTTTCCAGGCTCAAGACTTCTATGTTTATCTTCGCTGCATTTTTCGGCAAAGGGCTGGTTGCCCAGGTGCACCCCTCCGAATCATTGGGCCGTATTTTTTTTGAAAGCCTAAAATACCGAGATTTCAATACCTACTTCAGCCAAAGTATTTTTTCCTTAAACGAACAGACTTTCAAATTCTTCCTTCAGACAATACGTAACCAAAGCGTGAGGGATCATCTAATCAAGGATCATCCGATCCCTTTTCCTGCGGATACCAATACCTCCGAGCAAAAATGGGATATCGCTTTTCTTCACAACTGGCGTACGGAGTGGCGGCATTTGTCCCGTAACACCACCAAACGAATCAATTCGGAAACCTTCGTCCCTATTTTGAGGGAAACAGATGGTTACGGTTTTCAATGGGAAACTGTACAGCTCATTGCCATTGAAATTCTTTTACCCGTACATTGGGAAAATGGAAGGTTTCAAATTAAAGGCGATCTGGACTTGGAGGAAAAGCAGGTTAATCCCCGTACCCTTTTCATTGATCGCTCCATTACCTATCGCTTGCGCCCGGATAAAAGCACTTATTCCCGGGCGTTCATGATTGGAACCGACCCCGAAGACTCTGATCAGGCTTACGATCAGGGAGTCGTCGGTAATGGTTCTGGGCAAGGTGATATTTTGATTCGATTTAATGAGAAGACTCCAGAAACCCTTTTCTATTTCTGCCCAGATCAGGCAGGAGCTGGGGGGCCCATCCAAATAAAGTCCTATGATGACGCAAATAAGCCTAATCAAAGACAGGATTTATTGCTGACGCTTTCATATGGAAGTCCCCAAAGAGCTTTTCAAATTTTGCTTAAGGATATTCTGCTCACACCTATTGGACCTCTGTTCTGTGAGCGACCTGAATGGATTGGGGAAGTCCCCTTGCCCCGAGGGCTTAATTTTCCTGAATTTTAGTTTCTCCGGTTTTGGGTTCTGGGGTTGACTAATTTTTAAGAACCTCAATTAGTTCTCCTCTTTTGTAACGCAGGGCTTTCAATAGTTGCCCTCCCTCCGACCATTCCCTGAATAATCCATCCTCTTTCCCGTCGAACCATTGCTCCTCTAATTTGAGCATACCATTCGGATGCCAATACCTTGCTAAACCGTCTCTTTTACCCTTTAGAAAGGAGGCCTCCGCTCTCGGTTCCCCGTTTTTGAAATTCTCGGTCGCATTGCCCGTGAAGGGTGTGCGCTCGACATCAAAATGCCATAGGTTGGTTTGCACATCCCGAACCAGAGCCGCACCATCAACCGAACGTAACTTTAGCGAAAGCCTTGAATTTTCCCATTTCAAAAGAGTAATCTCCTTTTCTAACTCCAGAATTTTGTTTTTGCTGGCGGTTTCCTTCTCCATGGATGAAATGCTGGAATCCTCAGTCTCTTGATCCAAACAGGATGGGAACAAGGAGCAAAAGAAAATTAAAGCCCAAGTTGCAGGAAAGGATCGATAATTCGTATTATTTCCGGTGTAAACAAACATTTCTACCTTCATTACTAAAGTAAAATATTACTGTAGTCTAGCATTCTGATCCTATTTCCAGAACAACCGACAAATGACCATCGCCCTAAGTTTGGAATTCTAGGCCCCGTGCCAGGGATGTGTCGGTCTTCCTTATCAGCAGCCATTGACTTGCGAATCTCTTTCCAATATCCAAGGATTATGAAAGTCCTGCTCATTCTGCTTTCTTTTAATCTCATCATAAGTAGTTGTGGAAAGTCACAATGGTATGTAGAGACCTTCACCTACGACAATGCGGTAAGAGAAGATATTCCCTACAACCAACCCATTCGAATCTATTATCTGAAAAGTGATATCAACTTTAACTACAAAATTATTGGCAGAGCCCATGCCACATGCACGGAGATTCAAACGATCCAGCACCCCATTCCGGAAAAACTACTTGCTAGGCAAGCCAGGGAAATCGGGGGATTCGCCATCCTTGCCCCAACCCTTGATGACGATTATACCTGGTCGGCAGCAATCATTGAAATAATCGAATAGCTTCGAATTTTCAGTCTTCAATAAAGATTCTCGATAAAATTACCCAACTCAATTTACAATGTGAGCCCTTAAGGCACTAGGAAATGAATAGGTTGACAAGGTTGCATATTCTAGGTGGGACGCTTGCCCTCGTTTGTATTCTTTGCAATATTTCCAAGATTATCGAAGCGTTTAAGGTCGATTGGCAAAACGGTACCAATCTTTTATCAACCCTTGCCATCGGTGGATATCTGCTCGTGTTTCTAATCAATGGGTTGGCAAACTTTGTCTTCTTGATGTTTAAAAAGTGAGAGCACTATCTAGCAGATGGAAAACGATGTTTCACAAAGTAGGGAACCTTGATCTTCAGCTTGAAAAACAGTTTTCCCTCGTGCAAAAAAATTTTAGGTCACGCGAAGTCTCATTATCTTACTGCATGTTGAAGTTATGATGAGTTTAGTCCTTTTTGACCTTGACTGTGAGAAGACCCCATCTTTTCAAATTGGACTAGATTGTCGACTTTTGCGGATGCAGTAAGGATACGATCAAACGAATCGAAAAAATGGCATTTGATAAGTTGAAAAGGCTGTCGGGTTAATCCGACCGGAAAAATAGCGATCTTGAAAAACTAGGCCCCTTCCCCCATATATTTTATTGAAAATTTTATACATTAATTGTAGGCGAAATTGCTTAATACGGGTCAAAATCACTCCAAAAATCAAAAATTCACAATCAATATTAACTGCGAGTATTTGTGCTAAACCTCAGTATCTATCAACTATTCAGCCTCCCCAAAATGGAGCCGACGACCGGATTCGAACCGGTGACCCCCTCATTACGAATGAGATAATATAGTATTATCTATCAATTACTTAAGCATAATAGTGGCAATTAGGTGGCAACATGGTTTAATCCTCGCTATAAAATAAATGAAGTTACAATAAGTTGAGCTGATTTTATATGATGAAGGAAGTAGATATACAAAAACTGGCAGAGCGGATCCGTTGTGGATATACTTTAAATTACTTCAAATATTGAGGGAATAGGCTGAAAAGGACTATATGCTTAAGATCCCTTTGGAAAAAAATTTTAACATTTAAAATATCCAGGGGCAAAAAGATGGTAGTCCGGTTACTTCAGAAAGAATTATTCAGGGTGACAATACCTAAAAGACAAAAGTCAAAACATATAAAGTCTAGATCCATTTCAAATCCGACATTACTTTTTCGGGACAATTTTGATGGGCAAATGAGAAGGTTTCAAAGGAAGAAAAATTAAAGTTACTTTTATGATACAAAATTAGTGAAATTTGAGCCCACTCTTATATTGCTCGGTTGTTACTTTTTTAAAGTAAAAACAAGGAAACAAAATTATAGAAGTAAATTTCCCTTCTATTATTATGAAATCAAAACTTGTTTCCCTTCTTTTGTCATTTACCTCTGCTGTCTTACTCAGCGGCCAAAATGTTTTAAAACCTGTAGCTACCCACACTTCATCGCTTAGTGCGGAAAATCGTATTGATGAAAGTGCTGCAGAGATTCCCGCACATGATCCATTAACGCAAAGAGTTTTTGTTGGTAACGATGCAAATGACTCTGTTGAAGTTCTTCAACTTGGCTCCGACAACAAAGGAAATCCCACTTTAAGTTACTTGTTCAACCTTGATCTTAATTCGATCGGGAGTGGGGTGAACGCGGTAGCCTCGAAAAACGGATTGGTCGCTGTTGCCGTGCATGACAATCAAAACCGAGGAAAAGTCGTAATCTACTCTGCCTCCGTCGAGAATAATGCATCCGCCCTAGCCACAATCACTGTTGGTTACTTACCCGACCACTTGGCTTTTACCAATGACGGAAACCGAATCGTGGTGGCCAACGAGGGAGAACCAAATGATGCTTACACCATCGATCCAGTCGGTTCGATATCCGTAATTGATTTATACAAAAGTGGCAACTTTGTGGATGCACATGTTGTCGACTTGAATTTTAGCTCTTTTGATTCAAAGAAGGGAATGCTTTTGGCACAGGGAGTAAGAATTTTCGGTAACAATGGCACAGCCACTGTATCAGAGGATCTCGAGCCCGAGTATGTGGCGATTACTGAAGATGACACAAAAGCATTCGTTACCTTGCAGGAGAACAATGCATTTGCAGTGGTTGATTTGGTTAATCTCGAAATTACCGAAATACTTCCTTTAGGATATAAGGACTGGGGTCGACTGGGCCTTTCTTTTGATGCCTCCAACAAAGATGATTCAATAAATGGGGGGTACAATCCATTCCCCTGGCGTGTGTTGGGGATGTATCAACCCGATTCGGTCGTTTCTTTTAACTTAAATGGTAAAAACTATTTTATAACCGCGAATGAAGGGGATGCTCGTGATTATGGTGGTTACAGCGAAGAGGTAAGAGTCAAGGATCTCAATTTAGACTACAACAATACGAACCAATTGCCGTCCGTCAGCCTCACCGACATGGCCAAATTAGAAGGTCTGAAAAAAGCTCATATTTCAAATGTCGATCCATCTGCTTCTTTCCTGTCAGACATACGTGATCTCAAAAGTATCGGTGAAGTCACTGCCCTGATACCGGAGGCAAGCACTGCCGAAGGTAATGCATCCCTTCTTATGGACGGTCAAAGCGGTGATACTCAGTTTCCCTATCTTTCGAACATGAAGGCTCTTGCCACTGTTGGGGAATTTGACCCTCAAACCGGTTACACACTAACCGGATATCCCGATGGACAAGCCGCATGGTTGGAGGACAATTCAACTATCAGAGTAGCCTACCAGTCTGAAAGTTACGCAACTATGGGGAAGGAAACTTACCCATGGGAAATGTCCAGCGGGGTAACCTTCACAGGTTCTCACATTCATACCATTGATTACGACCGTTCTGCCTTTGCTGACTTTCTCAAAAACAATGATCCAGCCAGTTCCATGTTCAAATCTTCTGGAAAGCTTTTCCACACCATCTACAATGTTTTTGGTAACAAAGTAGTTCCAAAAGACAAAGGTGGATTATGGGGTAATCAAACCGATGAAAACGGGACAATTATCGAGTTTGCCGATTACATGCAATTATCCGAAGCAGACTTTTTCTTTCAGTCTTTTTGCGGGGCATGGTATGAAAAGAAAAATCGTTATGGGAGTAGCAAGGGTTTTGTCGATGATGTTTGGTTGACTGCGGAAGAGTGGTCAATCAGATATATGTTTCCGAATTACAGTCAAAGTGTTGCTGACTCCACTATGGGTTTGGCTTCCATTGTAGTCGATATAGCGAACGAGACTGCATACACGGTCCCAGCCCTTGGACAAACCGGTTATGAAAAACTGATGCCGATTAACCCAGGGCATACCGATTATGTGGTTCTTGTTCTTGCCGGTTATAACCATGGTCAGGAGCCCGCACCTAACAAGATTTATGTCGGAATCAAAGGTAGGGACGCAAATGGTACCGTCATTACTTCGAGTGCTAGTACCCGTGACCAATTTCTATCAAGGAACGGCTTGCTCTATGGAAAAATTTATGGACTAGCAGTTGCCAATGCAGATTACAACTCGACTCTTGGGATAGCGACTCCTGATCCAACAGCTAAAATGATGGATGCCTACCTGAAGGACGCCAATGCCAGTAATAATTTTAGCGGAAAATTCTACCCAACTTCATTCCGCTGGGACGGATTTGATACTCCTGAAGCAGTCAAGGATACAGAAATGATGCTCTGGGAGAAAACTTCCGAACAACCAACCGGTTACACCTTTTTTAACGGTGACACCAAGACGGAGCATCCGGCCGCGGACCCTGATATCACCAAGCATCGATTCATACAAAATATGACAGACGAGGGTGGGCTTCTTGGTTTCGACTTTGGGGATCTTGCCGCACAACTTACTGCAGCATCAGGCGATCTTCCCCTTTCATTGGATGTAAATGTAACCCGTTTGGTTGCAGCGGTTGATGGCGCCATGACTCTGGATGTGGGAGGTAAAGGTGTTGGGAATGGCACCACTGAAACAGCAGCTAAACACATTGAGAAAAATGCAACTAAAATGGTGGCCCCCGACGGACTTTTTTGGGCTAAAACTGCTGACGCCGATATTTTGATTGTAGATGAGGATTCAGGCAATGATTACGGTGAACGCAAGTACGCATTGATACTCAATCCGACTACATTTGAAGTTAATTCAACCGGCTATTTTCTTGCTCAGGCAGGCGGGAATAAAAATGTTCGTGCGAGTTATGGAATCTCCGCATATGGGAATACTTTTGACTACGCCACAACTTCAGAGTTTTCGGGAAGTTGGAATGTGTCTGCCCTCGTTGCAAGAAAGGCGAATGGAAGCTTTTATTCTCCATCTGAATTAGCAGGTACGCAAGAGGATACCATTAACCAACAAATCGATCACAACGATTCAAAATTCATTGGTGTGCTCCAACATCGCTCCGAATCCGGAGGTCCGGTTGCGAATTTCCGGAACGATCGGGGCGGTCAAATCCTCATGTTTGGTTTGGACTTACCTGTTGGTGGTAATGTTCCTACTGGCTCCGCCCAACATAAAGCCCTCACTTTTCTGGAGGCAAATTCATTAGCATACACCAATCCTAACGAAGATATAAAAGACAGTGACAACTTGGGTAGGCTCAAAACAACAACGGCCAATGGAGATGCCGACGGAGACGGTCTTTATGAAACCATTTACGCATATGGTGGACGTTCCTTTTCGATTTGGGATGAAAATGGAAAACTTGTTTTTGATTCTGGTAATGATTTGGAAAAGATCGTCCGCGAGAGACTGCCAAACAATTACCACGCTTCCAATACAGTAAACGCCGGTGACAATCGCAGTGACGATAAAGGCACGGAGCCCGAAGGCTTAACCATTGGAAAAATTGGCGATAAGATATATGCTTTCATCGGACTTGAAAGAGTGGGAGGTGTGGTTGTATATGATATTTCCCAACCAGACGCACCCGTTTTCCTTGATTATGTAAATAATCGTGACTTTGCCTTTGCTCCTTATGTCGGAGACGACGATGATAACGCTGTAGACACTACTAATGCGCACAAATCCAAGGACTTAGGCCCTGAGGGTCTCGT
This sequence comes from uncultured Verrucomicrobiota bacterium, assembly GCA_902612125.1. Lineage (GTDB taxonomy): Bacteria > Verrucomicrobiota > Verrucomicrobiia > Opitutales > Seribacteraceae > Seribacter. The sequence goes on along the minus strand of CACMBV010000011.1, from coordinate 48,230 downwards.
TTTTGTCTCAGGAATGGACAGCCCAACAGGTTCACCCTTACTCATTGTAGCCAATGAAGTTAGCGGAACTACAACCGTCTACCAAATGCAGGGTAATTTTCCTCTCCATCCTGTTTCTGACTTGATCGTCCGATCTGGCACTGATGCCCTTCATCTTCAGTGGAAAGACACCAATAACCAAGAGCTAGGTTACGATGTTTATCGTAAAGCAAGTGATGAGGCTGTATTTTCTATAGTAGCAAGTTTATCGGCAAATGTTTCCAATTGGACGGATGAGACAGTCGTTTCCGGTAAGTCTTACGCTTACCGGGTGGATGCCTACAATGCAAATTACACATCCTCTTCAATCGAGTCTGAACTCTTTGCACCAATTAAGCCAATACTCAATTTACTTTCCACTTACAACCCTGCCAAAGAAGATTATGCGGAAGTTCCCGCATTTGATCCATTGACGAATCGGATTTTTGTAAGCAATGGAGAAGAAAAACGGGTGGATGTAATGGAGCTGGACCGCAAGGGGGTTGTAACTTTTAAGTTTTCCCTTCCAATACCATCTACTTTCGGAGGAATTAATGCTGTTTCTGTAAGCAATGGAATTTTGGCGGTCGCGGTTGAAGCACCAGTTAAACAAAATAACGGTGGTGTTTTATTCTACGATACAAGAGTTAAAAATGGAGGATCTCCCATCACTACGGTCTCCGTGGGTGCCTTGCCTGACCACCTGACCTTCACCCCGGACGGTCTTAAGCTCGTCGTTGCTAACGAGGGTGAGCCTTCGGATGATTACACGAACGATCCTAAAGGTTCGATAAGCATTATTGATGTCAGTAAAATAAATCAGATTCGTAACGATTCGTCTTCCAGCCTTACGCTTCCAGTAACTACCCTTGATTTTACCGCCTACGATTCCAAGAAAGCCGAATTGATTGCCAAAGGGGTGCGCATTTTTGGTAAAAACGCTTCAGTTTCCCAGGATTTGGAACCCGAATATGTGGCTATCAGTGCCGATTCCACCAAGGCTTTCGTTACTTTACAGGAGAACAATGCTCTGGCTTTTGTTGATCTTGCGACTTCTTCGATCACAGACATCAAGCCCTTGGGATATAAAGATTACAATGCGCTGGGTTTGGCTTTTGATTCCAATGATAAGGACAAGTCGTACAATCCGTACCCTTGGCCCGTTTTTGGTATGTACCAACCCGATTCAATTGTATCTTTTACCATAGATAATGCAGGTCCTCCTGCATTCCAAGAGGTCAACTCTGCTTACAGCAATACGGCTTTTACCGGCGGTTCCGATTCTACTTCTTACAAGAGTAGGTCCATTGCAACCTTGTCGATGACTGGTGCTGAGATCAGTGATTATGATCCTGCCAATAAAGTTTTGTATGTTGTGGGTGGAGGTAACGATCTTCTTACCGTTGATCTATCGAATCCCGCAAACCCAGTTTTGGCCAATAACATTTCCTTGGGTGCAACTGCACAGAGTGTTGCGGTCAAAGATGGTTATGTGGCGATTGCACTCTCCAATTCCACCGACAAAACCCAAAATGGAACTGTTGCTCTCTATACAGTTGCCACGAAAGATAAGAATGCAAGTTTGGTAACTACCTTCACTGCCGGTGCATTGCCTGATAGTGTGGCTTTCTCCAACGATGGAAATGTCATCGTGGTTGCAAATGAGGGAGAGCCTAATGATGCCTACACCGTTGATCCGGAAGGTTCAATTACTGTCATTCGTTTGAATAGAAAAAATCCTACTGCCAGTGTTGTTCACCAGTTAGATTTCAGCTCTTTCACCGCCTCCAATTTGACTGCTGCCGGAGTGCGACTGAGTGGACCGAATAAAAATGTCCCCACCAAGGATTTGGAACCTGAATATGTCACCATCGCACCAAACGGCGAAAAAGCGTTCGTATCCCTGCAGGAAAACAACGCAATCGCCATCGTTGATTTACTTAGTGACATCCCTAAAATTGAGTCAGTCGTGGGTGCCGGGATCAAGGACTGGTCAGTTGGTGGCTTAAAAGTTGACACCACGGATAAGGATTCTGGAGTCAATTTTGGATCTGCTTCCTTTAAGGGTCTAAACATGCCAGATGGTATGGATTCTTACACCGCCGGTGATGGAAGAACCTATTTTATTGCAGCCAATGAAGGTGATGGTCGTGAGTATGAAGATAACGATGTAATTTCATATACCGATGAAAATCGGTCCAAGGATTTTGGCCTTACCATTGGGGGGGGTGACCGTATCAAAATGACAACATGGGACAAGAATGATGATGGATCCATTAGTGCCGATGAAAGATTTGCCTTTGGTGGCAGAAGTATCACCATTTACGATGATGAAGGAACTTTGGTTTTTGATTCTGGCGACCTCCTTGATACCAAAGCCAACGAAGTAGGTTCATACCCTGACGGTCGTTCCGATGATAAGGGTTCAGAACCGGAGGGCGTTGAGATTGCAAATATCGGTGGTCGTTCCATTGCTTTTATTGCCATGGAAAGATCAAGTACTGTCGCTGTATTTGATGTGACCAACCCTAAGGATTCAGTCTTCCTCGAGATGATTAAATTAAATGCATCCCTTGTCAGTCCTGAAGGTTTGAAGTATATTTCAGCCGAAGATAGTGGAAATGGAAAAGATCTCTTGGTTATTTCCGCAGAATATTTGAAAGGAATTGAAATAATAGAATTTTCACCTCCATCCGCAATGGATGTTTATTCATCTGAGTTTCTTATTACCGCCAATGAGGGAGATGCTCGTGACTATGGAGGTTATTCTGAGGAAACACGCGTAGGCGACCTTACACTCGATTACAATGGCACGGGCTTACATAAGTTTTCGCCTGATTATCCTGATGCCGAGCAGAGCCTTACCGCTGATAAGTTTAATCTTTCGAGGTTAAAGACCACCACTGCCAACGGCGATATTGATGGGGATGGAAAATATGAAGAGATCTACTCCTATGGAGCAAGATCGTTCTCCATCTGGTCCGCGAAAGACGGTTCATTGGTTTATGATTCAGGAGTCGATCTCGAAAAAATTGTCCAACAAACCTATCCTGATAAATTCAATATTGATGATGACGATGTTGACAAACGTAGTGATGACAAGGGGGTAGAACCCGAAGGACTCGCAGTCGGAAAAGTCGACGGTAGAACCTTTGCCTTCATCGGTCTTGAACGTCAAAGTGGAATTATTATCTATGATGTCACTGATCCACTGCAACCCCAGTTTGTTCAGTACGCCAACAATCGGGACTACTCAAAAGATTTTGATTCAAAAGAGGCAGGGGATGTTGGACCCGAGGGTTTAACCTTTGTCTCTGCAGACAACAGTCCGACAGGTTATCCTCTTTTGATTGTAACTAACGAAGTAAGTGGTTCCACTTCGGTATGGGGAATGTCTAACCTGCCCGTTGGACCAGTAAAAGGTCTTAACATTCATCAGGACGCAGATGTATCCATCCTGAGTTGGGATGATACTTCCTCTGTTGAAAATGGATTCATTATTTATCGTCAGGAAGGCATTGGGAGTCCTTTTGAGGAGATCGGTAGAGTCGGAAGAAATGTAACAACCTTCTACGACGCTCAAGTGCAACCTGGCGAATCCTACATGTACAAAGTGAATGCTTATAACGAAATATCTGAGTCAAAGCTTTCACAAGTAAAAGTAGCACAGGCAGATCTTCGCCTCACAATTTTGCACGCAAATGATGCGGAGCAACTAATGCCTACTGCACTTGGTGACGGCTATTATGGCGGTGCAGCTATGTTCATTTCCAAAATTAAAGACCTCAGATCTGAGTTTAACTCAAAAGGGCACGGGGTTTTGAGTATCTCAGCAGGAGACAATTTGATGCCGGGCAGAGAACTTTCAGCAAGTTTGGGTGGTGATAGCCTCTATCACTCAATGTTTCTTGATCAAGCAGGCTTTGAATTTGTTTCAATTGGAAACCATGAATTTGATGCAGGCCCTGATGTAACTGCAAGTTTTATCAAATCAGCCAAATACCCAACCTTTTTGTCATCAAATCTTGATTTCAGTGCCCATAAACCACTCAATGATTTGTTTACAACCAACAAAATTGTCAAAAGCACTCAAGTGGATGTCACGATTGCTGGCAAAACAATCAAAGTTGGTCTCGTTGGAGCTACCACCAAAAACTTGAACTTTATTTCAAGCCCATCTCCAGTGGTGGTTGATGCTAATGTTGCTGGTAGTGTTCAGGCAGAAGTTGATTCTCTTACTGCTAATGGGGCTAAACTTGTAATTCTGGTAAGTCACTTACAAGGCGTTTCAGAAGAACTCACCTTGCTTACACAACTTTCAGGAGTTGATGTGGTGATCGCAGGAGGAGGAGATAATCGCTTAGCCAACCCATCTGACAAATTAATTCCAGGTGAATCTGCTGAAGGGTCTTATCCTCTGATTGGATTAGATAAAGATGGATCTGCGGTGCCAGTCGTTACTGTTGATGGCCAACTTAAATATATTGGTCGCTTAACTCTTAATATAACTTCATCAGGTGAAGTTACAGGCTGGAATGGCGGACCTCAGCGTATTGTTGACAGTGGCATTGATCAGTTTCATGGCACCTCTCCTGATATCATTGCTTATGAGACTATCGAAAATCCAATTGAAAAATATGTCTCAAGCCTCTCTGCACAGAAAATTTCAAATGAAATCTCATTTGCCCTTGATGGAGGAAAAGATGACATCCGTTCACGCGAAACCAATCTTGGAAACTTGGTAGCAGACTCTCAACTATGGGTTGCTCAAGCTTATGCAAAAGATAAAAATGCCCCTGTAGCTGATGTTGCTCTAGCTAATGGAGGAGGAATTCGGGCAAGTATCAACGAGTCCAGATCATCCAATTACAAAGCTTCAGTTGATGACACCTACACGGTCCTTCCATTTGGAAATATTGTCACTGTTGTTCCTGATGTTTCGGCTGCTGAATTCAAGCTACTTCTTGAGAATGCCTATTCCAAAACAGTCCTGTCAGATGGGAAACCGAAAAGGGAGGGAGATGGAACTGGTCGCTTCGCTCAAATTGCAGGGTTCAGGGTGGAATATGATATCGAAGCAAATCCAATGATCATGGACAATAATGGCATTGTTACTCAACAAGGCGTACGTGTCGTAAATGCAACTATGATCGATGGTAAGAAGATTATCGAAAATGGCATACCCGCTGACAACATGTCCCTTAATGTTGCGATAGTAGATTTTCTTGCAGACAACAAAGGAGATCAGTACTTCACTTTTAGAAGTGGGGCTATCAACAATGTGAAACTTGGTTTCACTTACCAAGCTGCTTTGGCCGAATACATTTCAGTCGGTCTTAAGGGTGATTTAAGCAAATACTCTCAAACAGATGGAAGAATAAAGTTTAATGCTAAAGCTTCATCCGATGGTGCTAAAGCAAGCTCGGCTTCTGGTTTCTTCCCCGGTGCCAGAAAAATCGAAGGTGATTGGAAGGAACTTTCTTGGTTTGGCACTTTTTGGGATAAGGAATTCCCTTGGATTTATCATGCTGAACATGGCTGGCTTTATGCCGGAGGGACGGGTGGTGCTTCCATGTGGTTCTATGATTTACAAACCGGCTGGTGGTGGACAAATGAGCAGCACTACCCGTATGTTTACTTAGATTCAGTCAAAGATTGGGTTTTTTATCAATCCAACACTCAAAGTAATAGTCGCTTCTTCTATCTATTCTCAGACGGTGGAAAGTGGGTAACTTATCCTCAGTCTGGTCAATAAGATCAACATTCCGGAGAAATCATTAGATTTTCACACCGATAAATTTAGATCATGAAGAAGTTTATATTAGACCTAATTAACCTGCATTTGACTGCAGTGATAGTCATCGTACCGAGTAGTGGCTTTGCTCAAGTCACTGTCTCTGAAATAGGTGAAAAGCCATCTATTAACCCTGGAGATAACCCAAGCTACAACCCTTCCGAAGACGAAAACAGCAAACTGCAAATTCCTTCAGCCTCAGATAAACCAACAGGAAATCCGACAGAAAACTCACCTCAAAGTCCTGACTTAAAAAATGTTCCTTTCGGTAAGCCTGGAAATGTTCATTACTATGATTCAACTGATGTTGATAAAGGTGACGGTTCTCCAAGTACCACTAAACTTGATCTTTTGGACAAGCATACCGATTTGGATGCCGAAAAGGTACTAGGTTTAAATTCAAGCGATCTATTGGAAATAGATAAAATCCTTTCTTCAGTTGGTAATGATTCCGAGGATTCGAAGGTTGCAGTTGAAATTACAAGTAAAATTAAAAAAGGGAAAAACTTTAAAGAAGGTGATACCACAAAAGTTCTTCGTCTAATAACAAATGCCGGTATTGATGCAAAAAGACTAGGCGATTACTCATCGGACAGGTTACTTTTGCTTACGAATTTTGACAACGATTCAGAATCAGCCAAGGTAGCCTTTAAGATATCTGAAAGATTTAATAACAATGATCTTAAGGTTGATGGTAAAGACCTATCTGATGTGGCACTGGAACTGTGCACAGACTCTGATATTGGATTAGATGTAGAAACCTTAGATTTACTGACTTCAGTCGAAGAAAGTAGCGAATCAATTTTAGTTGGATTGAACCGCGTGTTCAGCAAAACTGGGTCCGATAAAATTAAAGTACAAAAAAGGAAAGAAAGTTTCTTTAAAATTGTAAACTCTAGTCAAAGTAATCTTTTGTTATCAAAGTTATCAGAAAAACCTTCAGCAATAGACGGACAGATTTCAGTTAACCCAGTGGAACAACTTTTTCTTCTTGATGAAAAAGTGATTGAGAAAATCGCAACTGTGGACACCGCACCCGATGTGCTTGCGGGCAAGGCAATTGAACAGTTAAAAAAATCATCTTTTTCAGCATCCTTGAATCTTGATTTAGATCCTGCAAATCTAGATGTTCACGATATAAATTCGATTTTTAATAATTATGACCGTTTAGAATCAACGGGACTAGCCGGTGATACGGATTTTGAAGATATCAGAGAACAAATAGCCTCCATCATTGTACTAGATGTTGTTAGCGATAATTTCAAAGTAGAGGTTATAAATCCAGATGGCACTGAAACTCCTGTCGAAGCTGCTGTACAGTTTTCTGATCTTGCTAGTGCCTATGGAGAATCTGTTCTTTTAGAAATTGAAGGGCTTTCTTCTTCAGCAGAAATTGTGGAAGAAATGAACGAGCTTAATCCATCTTTATTTATTGCCCATGTTGAGGCAAATGATGATTTCGATCATCATTCCGAAATTACCAATATGCTGGGAGTGGACACAACGACTGACGCGGCACAAAGGTTGAGACGTTCATCACATGAGGCCGAGCAAGTTTCTGCTTTGACTAAGATTAAAGAATTTCAACGGGATACCATTATTGAGGAGGTTCTTTCAACCTATGCGGGGGTGATACCTGTTGGTAAGGAGGCTATGCAAGTAATCTTATCGCCTGGTAGCGAAAAGGAAGAGCACCACCATGAGGAAGCCATGAATTCTGCTTCTCATGCTCATTTTGCGCAATATATTGACGATATTGTTCCGGATGAACTGTCTGCCGTTGGTGAGACAGGTCAGGCATCATTTTCTAATCAGCTTTCCAATCTTAGAACTAGATTGTCTAATGTACGTTTAGCTCAGATGGGGCTCCCAACCGGGGGTGATATTCTTGATGGCATAATAGCCCATAGCATTTCTGAAATACAAAACGATGATCAATGGACTGCACAAACTAATGGTTCTATTCTTGATAAGTATTTGAGAAAAGCAGTTGATCAAAAGGCAATTGATGCAAGGAATGGATTTTTCGCACAGTTTTCTGCCTCTTTTACCGAAGACCATCTACAACAAATGGATGGTGATTCTTACGGCTTGACCTTGGGCGTTGACCAGCAACTTTCAGAATCATTTACCTTTGGCATTATGGGAGGTATTGGAAAGGCTGACTCAAGTGGGTCTGGCATTGAAATCGATACTGATAGCTTATTTGCGGGAATTTACGGTAATTGGTTATCGGGTGACACATTTATTGATGGATACTTTTCAATTGGATTCCACGATACAGAAACAACTAGGAAAGAAAATTCAGGGGCAGTACTTTCGTCTTCTCCCAACAGCAACCAATACACCGCAAGCTTAACTTTCGGTAAAGTTCTAGAATATGAGAGCTTTCTTATTACGCCGACCATTGGTTTCACCTATGATCAATTTAAGACGGGTGATTATACTGAATCGGTGATCACGCAAAGCTCAAACGGAGTTCCATCAAGTGCAAGTCAAGTGTTTGAAAACAGCGATTACTCACTGCTTTCATCAATGGGATTAAAGATAGCTCACTTTCATTATCAACCTGAGGGAAATGTTCTTATTCCTGAATTACGTGCTTCATGGGAACACGATTTTGACGATGATCCTACTTCTCAAAAAGTAAGGATGCTCTCACACAACGAGCCTTACACAATTGACGGTCGTCGAGAAGACACTGATTATGGCTTTATTGGAACAGGAATTACCTCATTGAACCAGAATGGAAGAACAGTTTATTTGCACTATGATTATATGATTGGAAAAAGTGATTTTGATGCCCACTTTCTCAATCTTGGATTTAGAATTCTTTTTTAATCAATTTGGATTAAAGACAGCCATGTATTGAGAATTCGCTCCACCACTACACACCTTGTCCGAGTCCGACAACTAGAACTCGGCAGAATTTTAGGATTTTATTTTAGACCTAGTCAAAGAAGATGAGTTTGATAGGAATGGCTTGTTTTTTTAATTATTGTAACTTCATTTTTTTGTTTTCTTTATAAATGAAGATTTTTGCACAGATTAAGGTTCCCAAGATTTGATTCGTAAAGTTGAAGGTTTGGCAACTCTGAGTACCGGAAAATAAATGAATGATTTACAATTTCTTTAGGAATTAGGTTGTAATCATTAAGGTTAAGATCAGGTGATGTAGTTCGACCAGTCAGCAACTGCGGCATTCGCGTCGAAGTTTTCAATGATCAAGTGACGAGCAGGGACATCCATCATCGTAGTCCACTTGGTGGAACGGAGTGAGTACTCAGTTTCCTTGTGAGCCATACGACATTATTTTTGCTCCCACGGATACTAAAAGTCCCTTAAATACTAGCGTTAACTTAAATTTGTAACACTACACACATAGTGTAACAACCGAAATACATTAATTTTATTAGGGGTATATCTATGCGTTCTCGGTTCGAATAAACTTATATGCTTCGCATAGTTTTCAATTAAAACCAAAGATGAATTGTTGTATGTTCTATCTGTTCGAGATCGGTTTCTAGAGTCAACTTCCACTAGTTTTTGTAAAATTTAGTTCTCTAATTTCAAATAAGCTAGTTTTGACCAAAATAAACCGGGAATTTAGTTTTATGCTATGGCAAAGTTAAAAGAAAAAGAGTGGCAGTTCCCGAAAGAAGATTCATTAGATAGATTAACCGATGCAATACTATGGGAGCTAACCCGAACTGCTTATCAGGAGTCTGAAAAGTTTAGGAAGTGTATTGGTAGCAATGCCTGGCCTATGACGGTTAAGCAATGGCCAACAGAATCCTATTATTCAAGAAAAAGAAAGCTCGCAGAATTTTCATTTTCAATGTTTTCGGAACCCGTCAACCTTTGGGTAATTCGTAAGCCCGATGTACTTGCTCGTTTAATTTCTAATTTAAGAGTTAAGCCATCCGTTGAGAAGGATAACAAGATAGTAGGTATCGTTGGCGAATCTCCTGATCTCGCGATGAATGAATCCCTTTGTTATGGAGTAACGAAGTTCTATGCGGATTTAAGAAACTCAACACCTGACCTCATAAAAGCATTTGAAAAATTGATTAAACAAGAACGACAAAAGAAGATGCCAGATATTTGCGATCGTTTTGGAAACTTAAAAAAAGGCAAAGGCTTGGTTAAATCTTCAAATGGTGTAACAGAATTGCTAGAGCATTCTCAAGCCTTACTTAATTCTTTGGGAACTTATCGCATATATAAAAGATCACAGGAATCCGTTTCATGCACGCTAGATTGGATGATGGAAAATAACATTAAATTAATCGATGAGAAATCAATTAGAGACAGGGTAAATCTTATAAAAAAATCTCTGAAATCTATCTTTCAGTCTTATACAATTTCGGAGGGGTAAACATTTCTTTAGCTCCCCCGATGACTTTTCAGAAGCCCAATACAAATATGGGTTTATGGACAAAATTAATTATAATGAACATAATATTACAACGCTTTTGCCGATCTGGATAAGATTGCCAAAACAAGGATCTCGTTGCCCCCACACTGGACTAAGCCGGGGAGTTATGCATCGACTCGTCGCACCTTGTACCGAGAACTCATTCTCTCCGCCGGTGAAATCCAAGCAGATTCTTAAAGATGGAAAGAAAAGAGGCGTACGATTAGTTGATTTTCAAAGTCTGATCGCATTTATCTCAAATTGCCAGGAGGTCGATTTATGAAAACGCAAGCTTCCACCTATTTAGGATCTTATGTGTCAATCTTCGAGAGACTAGATCAAAAAAATCAAATCGATAATATTATGCTTTCTGATGTTTTGGGGTGGATCAAATTTGGTGAATTTAAAGATGACATCGAAACACTCCGAAAACTCTCTTCACATAAAAAGAAAGACTACAAGACAGGTATGAATGCATTTTCTCCATCAGGTACTCTCTCAAATCGTAAAATTAAGAACCATATAGGACTTGTTCAAAGAGACTTTGATAATGTAAGGAATCCCGAAAGTCTTAAAAGATCATTATTCATGGATGACCATGTGCTTATGGCTTGCATTAGCCCAAGGGGGAACGGAGTTAAAGGTCTGTGTACAATTAATCCAGGGAACCACAAGAGTGCTACTAGGGAGGCACAGGAGTACTTTTCGAAGGCATACCCATTAGACAGGATGGACACCGCACCTATGTCTGCTCACTCACTGTTTATCTTTTCACATGATCCTGAGATCATGATCAAGGAATCATCTACTAAGATGAAGACATTTACCGGAGACGATGAAATAGTATCCTTAAGAACTTCACAGTCGCAGACAGAGCCCCAGACACAGCACACAGACACAGCACACAGACACAGATTTATCTGTGACTAAGACTATGTCCTATACCTATGCATCTAAGTCTAATAACTTGTTTAAAAGATCAATGGAGAAATTAAAGATTCTCCCTAAGTGCCATAAAACTGAAGAGAGGTTATTATCTAAAAATTTATCGCTTAAAAGAATCTGGAAAACCCATGTGAGTAGAGGCCTTGATATTGATTTTTCAAAAAGGAACGAGTCCTTGGTAAAATTAGTATCCCGATGTTTCTTCAGACTCGGAAAGGATCAAGTAATGCTATGTTTAGAAACTTTTCATAAAGTCTACGAACCGTTTTTTAACGATAGCATAGTCAAGCACATGAAAGAATCTGAGGAGATGTGGAAAATCATGGATAAATCCTATCTCAATCATAATCCTGAAGAAAGAGACATGTATGATAGCCTTACACAAGAGTTTAAGGATGTTTACAGAATCTGCAGAAATCTAGCTGAGAATAAGGATAAGATCGATCCTCCTTACTTTCCTTTATCGGGAGATCAACTAGGAATCAGAATTGGAAAGACAAGAAGTATTGGAGCAGAGTTTTTGAACCATCTCTCATCTACAGGTATAATTGAGGTTGCGGAAAAAGGAGAAGCTTGGGGGCAGGGAAAAAAGCCTAAAGCAAATATATGGAAGTGGTGTTTACCTTTGCTTAGTGAAATTGACACCAATGATAGGATTATATCTGAAGATGAAATTTCTTAACAAGTATCATAAAGATCATTATGAAAAGTCAAAAAGGCTATGCATGGCAAAAGTTTAAGTGCAAAGGAAGCCAAAGATTTGTCAGCTAAACATCCACAGGAAAGCGGTATAAAACCAACTCCTAAAATAATATTCGAATTAAGGTTAAAGGCTGAGGAGAGGTTAACAGAACTTAAAAACGAAAAATCTACTTAGCAAGTAAGGTGAGCAGATTGAGTGCTCTTTGCTCTAATTGTTTGAGATTTCTTAGGTCCTCTTCACTCAATTTCTGTTTTGGCCTTTTATAACCCCAGGCTTCTATTGCGACTTTTTTGGCCTGTTCTTGAGTCATTGAACGATTAGTTTGGTTGTTTCGCATTTTAGCAATTAAGTTTTGTTTATTTTCCATTCTTGGGCATTTGTGAGTTGCTCCTTCATATCGACAGAGTTCTTTTCAATATCTGCCAGCACTATCTTTGTTTTGCAACCCGCTCGAGTCCCAGTCAAAACCCATGAATCTAAATACTCCTCAAGTATAGGGCGCACCCTTTCGAATGCATCGAACATTTCAGACTTAACCTTCATTACTTTCCCATCATCCATATTTTAGAAATAACAAATTGTTTTTTTAATTTAGCAAAATTTTTCTAATCTTTTCTCTGTCTTTAGCTCTGTGTAGTTTGACAATTCTAAAAGATTTCTTTTTCTATCCAAGAGACCGCCATCGTAGCTCAGTTGGTAGAGCATTCCACTCGTAATGGAAAGGTCACCGGTTCGATTCCGGTCGATGGCTCCAGTTTAAAATACTCAAGTGCTACTTCCTTAGATACCTTCTTATTACGATAAAACCTTTGGAATGTCTGATAATTAGAATGTCCCATTGTGTGCATTGCCCACTCCATTCCCTTGTACCAATATCCGTATGTTCCAAAGCTATGCCTTGCTCCGTCCGCGGGATATTTAAATCCTAACCTTACGCAAGCCCGCCGTCTCGATTGATTTACTCCTGACCAGGAGGACATGACTTTACCACTTCTCTTCTTGGGTATCCATGACCATAAGTTCTCAGGCAGATCGTAGAGGGTGCGTTCTCCCCATTTAGCAATTTCACCAGGTATCTCAATATACTCTCCCCATTTAATATGCTTGTACTCAAGCCTACTCATTTCTCCATTTGGTCTAATCCCCGTGAAACACATCAGTGCAAATGCAGGTTGGTGGGATGGTTTTATCTCACGGAGAATCTGTAAAGTTTGTTGCGGTGTTAATATCCCAATCGGACTCGGAATCTCTTTTACATTGAGCAATTCAATATTCCATTCTTTCTGCGGAGTATAATCTTTGTAATGACACCACCTAAGAAAAACTTCCCAAATGGTCTTATAGGTCTTCCTTGACGACTTCGTCCATAGTTTACCTTTATTGGGTCCCGATCTAGCAACCTGCAATTCTAAAGTCTGACTTAAGGATTTCAAGGTAATGTCTTTTATCTTCTCCCACTTTAGTAGCATCTCTAACTTGTGCTGAATGGGTTGCGTATTTGATCGTGGATACCTTCTTCTGTAGTCTTCAAGATATTCTTCTATTGCAACATTGGTTCTTGTTTCTAATCCAGCAGGAATCTTCTTTAATTTTTCATTCATCCACGACACAGAATCAAAAGATGTTGCTTTTAGATAATTATCGAAAAATTTCCTGTATCTGTTCCCTTGATAATGGAGGGTCAACAGCCATTTATCCTTACCATTCTTCTTCGTCCTTGTAAGCTTAGTTTTCAATTTGGTGGCAAATTTGGTGGCAGTTTAAGTGTGAAATAGGGGTATATTTCGGTTTAAAGAGATAAGATTTACTTGCAATAAAAAAAGAGCCCCACCGAAGTAAATCCTTTTGTTTAAGCGGGAATACCGCGTGTTTAGTAGATGTTTTAAAGTAGTGCTATTTTGGTAGACTTATGCATTACGAATGAGATGCTCTACCAACTGAGCTACATCGGCAAGATAGCTGTCTTAATAAAATTTTTGCTTCCTTTCCAAACTAAAAAAACTTTGTTCATAAATTGTTTGAAAAAAAAATTGGAATAGAATTGAATTAGCTTATGGGAATTAAAGTTAATGACTCTTGTCCGCCTAGGCCAAGTGACAGGATCGAAAAAGAGAACCCTCCCCTTTACAAGGACAAGCGGCAACACAAAATTGATTTGAGAATTAAAATTGGAAAAATTAAGGAGGAAATAGCTGTTCTTAAGTCCATCACCACTGAAAACGAAAAGAAAAAGGAGGAGATAGAAACTAAGATATTTCGTCTCAAATCAAGGCTCAAGGAATGTCAGATGGAAAAAGAAGCCATCGATCAATACAATCACACACAATTCATTAAAAATATCAAAAATAGCCGGGAAGCGGAAGCCCGGTTCGATAATGAATCGAACGAAAAATGTGATTTCTTTGAGGCCAATCAAATCGACAAAACTAGGCAAGATAATGATGAGAGTCAGGAAAATGGTTTTTCCCTTGTTGATGATGCCAACGAGCTTGGTTCAGCAGCAGAGGAAAAATCTGAACGAAATTCAGATAATCAGCCCGAGCCGCATGCAGAGGATACCATCGAAATAAATCCCAACACAATGGTTTGATGGCAGATTCATCTTTGTTTCCTCCCTGCAAAATTTTTTGCTGTAAATTTTTGCCCCAAAATTAAATCACTTCAAACAATTTTTCCTTCCTTCTGCAGTCTTTTTGGTTCTGGCATAAATTCCATCTTTCTGCCTAGTTTTTCAGGAAATATTTCATAAAGCCAGCGAGAAAAATAGAACAGTAAATATATGCTGTATCCGACCCGACGCGTTTCACCACAAACTTAGCGAAGGGGAATAAGAATTGATCCCACAAAGCTGCAGACGACGCCAGCCAGTGAAATCAGGGTAAGTAAAACTGACCAAGTTTTCAGCATTTCTTTTTCGGTCAATCCACTCAGTTTTTGAACAACCCAAAATCCGCTGTCATTCATCCATGATAAGGTAATGGAGCCAAATCCGATTGCCAAAAAGACATAGACGGGGTGGTAAGCCAAATCACTCCCGTCACCAATAATCGAGGCCATTAAACCGGCCCCTGTAATCATCGCGACCGTGGCCGAACCTTGAGCAATGCGTACTAATGCGGTGATTCCCCAAGCCAGAAGTACATAAGACAAATCCATCCTTGTGGCATAATGGGCAATCACATCCCCGACACCACTAAGGCGGATCATGCCCCCGTAAGCCCCACCTGCTCCGGTAATTAAAATAATCGATCCTGCAGTCATCAACGGTGCTTCCAAAGTTTTACTAAGGCTCGATTTCTCCTCCTCGACCGACACTTGTTGTTGTCTGACCAATAGAATGAATGACACTAACGCGGCCAAAGCCATGGCCATGTTGGGTTCTCCAAGGAAGGAGAGTATTCTAAAATTTGGGTTTCCCAACGAGGGTGCCATTGCACCCAAATCCATTCCCTGACTGCCTAATACTTTGAGTAGAGAAATCAAAGAGATCAAAACAACTGGAAGAAGAATCGGGAGATAAGAAAGAACGAGCGGGGGTAATTCTTTCTCATCTTTGGCCAAAGTATTTTTGAGATCCTCACTGCTTATGCCGCCCACTTCCCTCATTGGAAAGGAATATTTCTTTTCAAACCAGCCCGCCAACCACAAGACCATCCCCGCAAGGGGAAGGCTCGCACATAGGCCTGCGACCAAGGCATAACCCAGTTCTATTCTCAAAAATTCGACAATCATCAATGGGCCCGGCGTTGGAGGTACCATAGAATGAGTAATTGCCCCAGCCCCGGCCATTGCGATAACAAAGTACAAATATTTGCCGCCAGCCCGAATCGCCATCGCCCGGGCAAGTGGAATCAAGAGAAAGAACACGGTGTCAAAAAATACCGGAATCGAAAGAAGAAACCCACTGAGTAAGAGCACCAAGCCAGCCCGTTTCTCCCCAAAAACGGAAAGCAAATGCCGAACCACTCGTTCAGCCGCCCCACTCTTCATCATACAGGTACCAACAATTGCGGCCAGAGCGATGATTAAACCAATTCCCCCGGCCGTATTCCCAAAACCAAGAAGACTCCATTTAATCGCAAGCGACAAATTTGAATATGAGGAATCCGTTTTCTGCAAATCCACTCGGTCATGGAAAAGTCCTTTATTTTCGATAGTGGGCTCAGGCAGGGGCCCGGAAAGTAAACCGACCAGAATCGCCCCGCTAATCATGGCCAAAAACGGATGCAGTTTAAATTTAGCTATGGAAACAACCACCCATGCAACCGATAAAAGTAAAACCCATATTGGAAAATGATCGAGGGCCTGGGCGGACGCAAGAGTTGAAAGCAACATTATCGATTAATTTACAGGGCTTGGGTATATATTAATATTCAATAACCCAACAGCGTCCGCTTGAAAAATGTTCCGCTTCTTTTACCGAAATCCATCTTTCAGTAAAACGGGGGCCCCATGAATCCGTAAATGCAATTTCTTCCGTCGTCTTATTAAATCCGTGAATGATACAGATGTGTAAATTTTCTCCCCTCTGCGGGCGGGGTAACCTATCCGCTTTCTCATCCGCTTTTTCGATTATCTTCTTCCACAGGTCAGGCTGGCTGGACCGGCGCAAAGCTGTTCTGCGATTGGCTGTATCATTAAACCACGGGGTAGAATGCAATCCCCAGAGAACAGGTACTCCATCCTTAAGATATTTTTCCAATTCTTTAAAAGAAGGAAATCCGTCCACTATTTTTAAGGTTCTCCCTGCGGCCCACACCTCTTGCTGAACCGCGTTTACAAGAGTACTGATTACGGTACCTCCGCCCATCCCTGTATTGCCAGCCATAGCCAACAGGTACATGTCGGCCGGAATTTCCATATATCTCATGCATCGTTCAAAAGTAGCTGGCACACAATAACCCTTGGGCCCCTGATCAACCATCGGGATATTACTAATAATAACATCTCCATTGGATCTTTTGTATACATTTGCCTCATGCACCCTGCGAATATGCATATCTGCCACTTTTGTCTGCTTTCCTCTCTTATCCGCAACCTCTGATTTTTCGATAGACAAACTGACAAATTCTCCATCCGCCACCGATACCAAAAAGCTATGGTCATTCCAGTCCCAACGCATCACTTTTCTTTTGGCTGAACCTTGGCCAAAATTTTGCCGCCTGCCCTTCCCTAAAATGCCTTCCAGTTTCTTGGTCAAAGTGCCTTCATCCCTTTCGATCATTTTTTCCAGTTCAACAGGATCATTAGTTACATAACCTTCCTTAAAATGTTCTTCGGCCAAACCTGCCGCAGCAAAACAATCACCCTTGTTGGCAAAAACGAGGGAGAAACTTGAAACATTGTCTGCGGAACCATAAAAGACCGCGGAGTATGGCCGGGCATCCAGAAAACGATAATCTGCTGACGCATACAACCGACAACTGATTGAACTAGTCGTGGCGGACTCAACTGGCCAATTCAACCTCTCCCCAACCTCATCAGCTGTGTCGTCCCAAAGATTCGTATCAATGAATAGTTTTTGACCGACTGCATCATTAATTCTTGAAAACGGCACCTTAGACTGTTGAGTACGAGAGACTTTTGATTTTAAAATAGAAGATTGGGTTATAGAAGTATCAATTATATGCCCAACTTTACGTTTAATCGCATTGACCGATTTTTCTTCGAACATGGAGATCGAAACTATAAAGATAGCCCCATCCTTACGCTCCAATTTAACCTGCCCGTTTTGATAATTCAGAATCCGGGCCTCGATCTCAGTACCTGCACGATTTTTTAAATGAATAAACTCTCCGTTTAAACATGAGCAAGTTAAGAAAAAGCTCAAAAAGAATAGCAAATGCTCATTCATTATCCTTTCCTACCAATGAAAAATTTTGATTTCAAGGATCCTTTTGGTAGCCGACTTAGAAGTGGTCGCTAAGAAGAAGCAACCAAAGAGGATTGCAGATGATCAGGGAACGCCCTACAGGTATTCTTTTGTTAAATCCACTATGTCTACTTCAACCATTGCTTACACCAAAACCGACGAAGCTCCTGCCCTCGCCACTTATTCTTTGCTCCCTATTTTGCGGGCATTCACTGCAAGTTCCGGGATTGAATATGAACTTAAAGATATTTCTCTCGCAGGTCGTATCCTTGCTCACTTTCCGGACTTGCTTACACCTGAGCAAAGAATCCCCGATGCTCTCGCTGAATTAGGCAAACTAGCAACGGATGCCGAAGCTAATATCATCAAGCTTCCCAATATCAGTGCATCCATTCCCCAGTTGCAGGACGCAATCAGGGAACTGCAAAACAAGGGATTTTCCATTCCTAATTTTCCAGCTAATCCTCAAAACGAAGAAGAAAAAGAAGTTCGGGCCACTTACGCCAAGGTTTTGGGATCGGCGGTCAATCCAGTCCTGCGGGAAGGAAATTCGGATCGTCGCGTTGCCAAACCCGTCAAGGGGTATGCCCAGAAAAACCCTCATTCCATGGGAGCGTGGTCTCCCGATTCCAATTCACATGTAGCCCACATGGAGTCCGGAGATTTTTATGGCAGTGAACAATCGGTCATCCTCGAAAACCCAGGTTCAGTGACGATCGAATTTGTCAATTCATCAGGTGAGAAAAAAATACTCAAGGATAACCTCGCTTTGCTACAGGGTGAAGTGATTGATGCTTCCGTGATGAGCCGTGCTCCCCTTCGTTCCTTTCTTGCTAAACAATTAAATCAGGCAATCGAAGAGAACGTTCTTTTTTCCCTGCACATGAAAGCAACCATGATGAAGGTATCCGATCCCATCATCTTTGGGCATTGTGTGGAAGCTTATCTCGGCGATCTTCTCCAAGAACAAGGAGATACTTTAAAAGAAGCCGGGTTTAACCCCAATAATGGACTTTCCAATTTCTATCAGGTAGTCGAATCACTGGATGCGGAAAAACAGGCGGTGATTCATGCCAGACTGCAAGAAATCGTAGCCCAGCGCCCGCCCCTAGCGATGGTAAATTCCGAAAAAGGAATAACCAACCTTCATGTCCCCAGCGATGTAATCATTGATGCTTCGATGCCGGCCATGATCCGGACATCCGGACAAATGTGGGGACCCGATGGAAACCCCAAGGATACCAAGGCTGTGATCCCAGACCGAAATTATGCTGGAGTCTACCAAGCAACCATTGAGTTCTGCAAAGAAAACGGTGCCTTCGATGTGACCACCATGGGAAATGTGGCCAATGTCGGCCTCATGGCCAAAAAGGCCGAAGAGTACGGATCTCATGATAAAACTTTTGAAATTGAATCCACAGGTATTGTTCAGGTAGTGGACGCATCCGGAAAAGTCTTACTTTCCCATCAAGTGGAAACCGGTGATATATGGCGAATGTGTCAGACTAAGAAAGTGTCGATTATTGACTGGGTTAAACTCGCGGTCAAACGGGCCCGCCTCAGCGGGAGCACGGTCATTTTTTGGTTGGATGAAGGTCGTCCTCACGATGCAAACCTGATCAAATATGTGAACGCCAAACTTACCACTTTGGAGACTAACGGATTGGATATACAAATCCTTCCTCCCATCGATGCGACCAGGGTCACCTGCCAGCGATGCAAAGACGGTCTCGATACTATCTCGGCCACAGGAAATGTTCTGCGAGACTACCTGACTGATTTATTCCCGATCCTTGAGTTGGGTACAAGTGCGAAGATGCTCTCGATTGTTCCCCTCCTCGCGGGAGGTGGACTCTTTGAGACCGGCGCCGGGGGGTCCGCACCCAAGCATGTTCAACAATTTGTGGAGGAAGGACATCTTCGCTGGGACTCCCTCGGTGAATTTCTCGCAATCGCCGTATCACTGGAGGATCTCGCCGACAAAACAGAAAATTCCAAGGCTCAAGTACTGGCGGATTGTCTCAATTATGCGATCGGTAAGTTCTTGAATGAGAATAAGTCCCCATCACGGAAAGTGAATGAAATCGACAGCCGGGGCAGTCATTTCTACCTTTCCCTGTACTGGGCGGAAGCCTTGGCCGGGCAGTCCGAAAATCCGGACCTCCAATCCCAATTTTCAGCTTTGGCTCAAACACTTCGCTCCAACGAGGAAAGGATTGCTCGGGAATTGATCGAAGCTCAGGGAAGGCCCATCAATCTGGAAGGATACTATTTGCCCAGCGATGAATTAGTCGCTGCCGCGATGCGTCCAAGTGCCACTTTCAATCAAGCATTGGCAGGTCTTGGTTAGAACTACCTCCCCAATATAGCTCGAAAGACCTAAAAATAATCGACTCAGAGGTTAAGAACAACCGAGCTAAAGTTTTACTTTCCGTGGCCGATCATATAACCATGGACAGTTTAAGCAATGACAACTTGTCGTCTTCTATTACAGCACAGTTGAATTTTGGCATCCAAAGTGCCAGAAAAATTAATGCTCACATTCAAACGGGTAAAAGGATTAATTCGGCCAAGGATGATGCGGGTGCCTTTTCCTTAAGTTCAAGAATCAGCTCTGAATTAATACAGAAAACACAACGGATTCAAAACTTACAAAATTCCCTTTCCTTTCTTCAGGTACAAGATGGAGCATTGAAGATCGCAGGTAAAATCATCATGAGGATGGGTGAACTAAAGACGATGTTCGAGGCTCCCACAATAACTGCTTCTGATGGAGCGGCATATGATGAAGAGTTCAAGGAATTACAATCTCAACTAAAAGACATTAGGGACAGAAAATTTAATGGTATAAATTTATTTTCAGATGCAAGTACCAATCAAGAACTTGATAAATCTCAAAACCCTCTAAACCTATCTGCCACAGCAAGTTCCTATGATGATATTATTACTTTAAACAGATCTGACTTTGTCGGTAGCATGAAAATCGTAAAACCATTTGAAAATGAAAGTGCCGTAGTTCAAGCGACTGGTACGGCTGACGAATACAAATTATCAATTGACCTAAAATATCATTCGGGGAAATTAACCTGGTGGCAATGGCCTTACAGTGCTTCGGACTATTTCAAAGCCACGCATGGTTCGGAAACAATCCATGAAGCTACCTATGGTCTTGAGAGAAGCCGGGTAAGACTTAATGACGGAAGAGTACTTGATCCAGAACCAGGGTCAAGCCATGGTGGAATTACCGGTTTTCCAAATTCAGAATGGCTAAGCGATCCAAACCGATTTGAACAAAATAAAGATGTTATTTCTTTCGGGCAGGGAAGTAACAGGTCAAAGACAATTGAACTCATTGTTAATGAAAGCGGAAGATCTGGCTCTACCGTATGGCACATGGAATATAACATTGAATACGATCCATTCATTTTCGATCTTTTAGATGACCATATTTCATATTCTTACAGCGAATTCGATGTTGAAGATTTCGCATTGTATCTGGAAAATCTTGCAGGGGCCAGAGCTGAAAATGGTGCGACCCAACAAAGGATAAAAGGAGAAATCTCCGAACTCCAATCAAATATGGTCAGCATTGAAAGTCATAAGGAAAGAAGCGAGGGTCTGGATATCGCCCGTGCAGTCGGTGAACTAAATGCAGTGCGTACCAGGCTAAACATCAATGCAAATCTCATGAGATCAGCTCAGGAGATGGAAAATAAGCTCTACACCGATTATCTGTAATAGTATGTCTACGAAAAGGATTGGCTTTCACCCAAGCCTTTTTAAAAGTCTTTCGAGATCCGTGTTTCGAATATTTTTTTGCCTCTTTTCTTCCATTTTTCTTTGGGGCAATTCTCTTTCTTCCCTAAAGCCAAATGTGCTCTTCATTTTGGTGGATGACATGGGTGCCCGGGACTTGAGTAATGAGGGCTCTGTTTTTTATGAAAGTCCCAATGTCGATCGTATCGCCGACGAAGGCATGAAATTCACCCGCGGATACGCCACCTGCCAGGTTTGTAGTCCCTCCCGGGCAAGCATCCTCACCGGCAAATATCCCACCAATCATGGGATTACTACCTGGATTGGGGATTCCGCCGGAGAAGCCTGGGCCAAGCGGGGCCGACATGACAGTCATTTTCCTGCCGAATACGAGCGTAACCTCCGCGCGTCCGAAATTACGCTCGCAGAAGCCATGAAGGATGCGGGCTACAAAACCTTCTTTGCGGGAAAGTGGCACCTCGGCTCGGAAGGTTCCTGGCCCACCGACCACGGCTTCGAGATTAACCGGGGAGGATGGGATGTGGGCAGTCC
Organism: uncultured Verrucomicrobiota bacterium; assembly: GCA_902612125.1. GTDB lineage: Bacteria > Verrucomicrobiota > Verrucomicrobiia > Opitutales > Seribacteraceae > Seribacter. Next base: position 26,173 of record CACMBV010000011.1, on the reverse strand, counting down.
AAGAGGAGGCTTTTTCTCTCCCTGGCAAAACCCTAATCTTGAATCCGGACCTCCCGGGGAATCCCTGACCCTCCGCCTCGGCCAGGAAACCGCCGATTTCATCGAGAAGCACAAGGACCAGCCCTTCCTCGCCTACCTTTCCTTTTACACCGTGCACGGACCGATTCAGACCACTCAGGCACTCTGGAACAAATACCGCGACAAGGCCGAGAAAGCCGGTCTGTTAAAGGAGCGCTTTCTCTTCGACCGCCGGCTCAATGTCCGGCAGGTGCAGGACTGCCCGATCTATGCCGGGATGATTGAGCTGATGGATGATGCAATCGGAACCGTGCTTCATAAACTGGACGAACTCGGCCTCGACGAAAACACTATCATTTGCTTCACCTCGGATAATGGAGGCGTTTCCTCAGGGGATGCCTACGCCACCTCCAACCTTCCCCTACGCGGTGGCAAGGGTCGCCAGTGGGAAGGTGGAATCCGCGAACCTTTTTACCTCAAGGCACCTGGGATCACTCAGCCCGGTTCAACCTGTGCCATTCCAGTCAGCGGCATCGATTGGTACCCCACCCTACTCGACCTCTGTGGCATTGAATCACCCAAGGAACAGGCGGTGGATGGCGTCAGCTTAGTCCCCTTGCTTAGGAGCAAGAAAATCGAGGATCGCCCGCTCTACTGGCACTACCCTCATTACGGTAACCAAGGTGGCGAACCCAGCTCTATAATTATGGAGGGCGACTGGAAACTGATTTATTATCACGAAGACGGACGATATGAATTATATCACCTAGGGCATGACATCGGGGAGCGGAATGATCTCATTGCTAAAGAGAAAAAAAGGGGACAGCAAATGCGTAAGAAATTAGACACATGGCTGGAACGGATAAATGCCCAATTCCCCAAACCCGATCCGAAATTTGATTCACTCAAAAGAGCAGCCCGATGGAAAAATATTGAATCTTCCGGTAAACAAAGACTCGAAAAACAACACTCTTCTTTCCTCGAATCTAATTTTAAGCCCAACAAAGACTGGTGGGGAAGCTCCGTAGATTGAGACAAATACGAAGAATTGTTAAGCATGAGTGGATCGCCACATACACAAGTGGTTCTCATTGACAATACTTTGTGATTGTGAGGAGGGAACGAAGTGAACGACGCGGCAATCCATTATGTCTAGAATGAAGCGTACGAGTATGCGGTTAGGTTGCTTTGTGGAAGTGGATCACCCCTTGCGACGACAAGATGGGGACTATTGTGCGGCGAGCCAATCGATCAGCTTCGAAAGGGCCCGGGCCCGATGACTGATCTTGGCTTTTTCGTCCAATGAAATTTCCGCGAAGGTCAAATCGCTCTCGTTTGGTAAAAAAAGCGGGTCATATCCAAAACCACCTGTGCCCTGCCTTTCAAATAGAAGGTTCCCCTCACAAGCACCAAAAAAGGTTTCTTCCAGCCCTTTTCCAACCAAGGCAAGCACGCAACGGAAGCGACAGACCCGGTCTTGCTCGGGAACATCTTTCATTTCCTGCAGTACTTTATCGTTATTTTTCTCATCGTCGCATTCCAAGCCGGCATAGCGTGCGGAAATGACTCCAGGGCGTCCATCGAGGGCATCGATTTCAATCCCGCTATCATCGGCAAGAAACCAGCCATCGTTTGGTCCCACTTCTTTCAATCCATGAGCCTTGAGTAAAGCATTGCCTTCGAAAGTGGATTCCGTCTCTTCGACTTCCGGCATTCCTCCGATAGAGTCCGGTCCGGAGACTTTTACCGGAAGACCCGCCTGATTGATAGCGGTTTGTAATTCGTAAAGTTTGTGTGCATTTCCCGAGGCTAAGTAGATCGTTTCCATAAAAATCCGTGGGTCAGGCGGTCTTCAGCTAATTTGACAGTGATTGGCTCCCGCAGGGTTAGAGCATCCAAATCAGGTCCGGTGAATGCAGCAGGGCCCGAAAAAATTTTAGGTGATTGGTAGCGAAAAAGATAATCCACTAGGTCTCTCCCTAGAAAAGATTCAGATACACTGGCACCTCCTTCGCTATAAACCGCATTGAGATTGAGTTGCTTCAAAACCCCAGATAATTCAGCTAATTCAATTCGTCCATCATCATCGTGCTGCATTTCGATCAATGAGACTCCCAGTTCATCCGCCTTTTTTACTGCAGTTTTATTCATCATGCCCAGCTCCGTCGTCAATACCTTGGTTTGGGAACTATATTCGTCGGTGTAAAGAATTCGTGGAAGCACAGATTCTTCAAGGGTGGAGAGAGAGGCGTCCAATACCAAACGGACCGGGCAAAAAGTTTCATCCGCAAGCCGGGCAGTCAAAGTTGGATTGTCACTCAGAACCGTTCCGGAACCCACGCAAATAGCAGGAAACAAGCGACGCCAATTCATCATATCGGATCTAGCTTCATCCTCAGTAATACGACTGGGCTGTCCCTTCACTTCGGCCAGCATACCATTTTCCGACTCGGCAAGCTTTAGGGCTATCAAAGGATTTCCCGTGGTGATGTTATGATTGAAAATAAAATTCAGGCGGGTCGCCTTAGCCTGAAATTCTTGGTCCGCCAATTCCACAAAGATTCCAGATTCCCTAAGGATTTCAATTCCACGACCGGCATGGGAGGGATTGGGATCAGTGGCACCAATGTAGACTCGTTTAATACCCGCATTAAGAATTCCATCTACGCAGGGAGGCGTCCGACCGGTGGTGGAACACGGCTCGAGGGATACAAACATCGAGGCCTCTTCTTTTGGAGTACGACTAAGGGCTCCTATTGCCTCCACCTCGGCATGCGGAGAACCTGCCTGAAAATGATAACCTTCGGCCACTATTGTTTCCTCTTCCACAATCAAAGCTCCGACCATGGGATTTGGATGAGTGTTTCCCCATCCTTTACGGGCCAGCTCGAGAGTCCGCTCAAAAAAAGCTTTCTTATCAGACTCTTTCACCTCTTAAGGGTCTTACGGCTAAGCCTGTGCAAGCGTGAGTCCGACCGGACAGTGATCCGACCCTTCAATTTGTGAATGAATGCTGGCTTCCCGTACCGAGGCCGCCAAGCTTTCAGAAACCACAAAATAATCGATCCGCCAGCCCACATTTCGACTGCGTGCCCCTGCCCGGTAACTCCACCAGGAGTAGGCACCTGTCTGGATGGGATATAAATGTCGGTAGGTATCCAGAAATCCTTCTGCCAAAAGATTGGAAAAGCCTTCCCTCTCCTCATCGGTAAACCCGGCATTATCCCGATTGGATGTGGGATTGGCTAAATCAATTTCCTGATGAGCCACATTCAAATCCCCACATAAAATCACCGGTTTTTTCTTCTGCAACAGTAATAAATAATTGCGTAGATCAGGATCCCATGATTCGTAACGATACTCGAGTCGTGAAAGATCACTCTTGGCATTGGGTACATATACATTTACTAGGTAAAACCCATCGTATTCACAAGTGATCATCCTGCCCTCTCCAGAATGTTTTCCATTAGAAAAACCCTCAACCACTGAAAGTGGTTTTTTCTTGGAAAATATGGCGGTCCCGGAATATCCTCTCTTCTCAGCCAAATGGTAATGGCGAAAAGCATAACCGAATTCATCCTCGGGGATCACATCCGGATTAAGTTTTACCTCCTGCAGGCAAAGAAAGTCAGGATTATAATCCTCAATGAAGATATCAAAGGTTTTTTTGCGGCAGGCACGAAGACCATTCACATTCCAGGATGCAAATTCCAAGGTCGACTTTTTAGGAGACATGAATATAAAAATTTAGAAGAGCACTTTGGTGAAAACTAAAGCATCTTGCCCACATCCCTGTATTCCTCAAGAAAAAGTAATCAACATGGCTTCACCCACAGATATTCGTAAAGGTCGCGTGATTGTGTATCAAGGTGCCCCCCATCTGGTTTTAGAAATGCTTCATCGTACGCAGGGAAGGCAGGCTGGATTTGTGCAGACAACTTTGCGTAATTTACAGAGTGGATCAACCACCACCACCAAATTCCGGTCTACGGATAATGTGGAATTCATGCATACCACGACTCAGAAACTCGAATACAGTTACAAGGATTCGGAGGGACATCACTTTATGGATCTCGAAACCTATGAAGACACCATACTATCCAATAATATCATCGGGGAGGATGAACTGTTTTTAGTGGAAGGTAATTCCTATGACATCCTCTTAGTCGACGGAGACGCGGTCCGTTTGGAATTACCTGCGGCTGTGGAGGCAACCGTGATTGAAGCCCCCGATGCAATCCGTGGAGACACGGCCGGAAATGTTTTAAAGCCCGTGACTATTTCTTCGGGCATTACGGTCCAGGTTCCTCTCTTTATTAAAAAGAATGAAGTGATCCGCATCAGTACGACGGACCGATCCTATCTCGGAAGAGCTGAAAAGAAATAATTATTGTTTTCTTCCTGTGCCCGTAAGGCAGATCGTTTAATTACCAAATTTCCCCTCCAATGCAAGAGAAGGAACGATCGGTCTGCCTTTAGGCTACACGCTCGACCACCAAGGGGATTGGGTTGGGACGCTTGGGTGCAAGACGGTAAGCCGCCTTAAAATGATCCATGGCCACTTTGAGGCGCTTTTCATCGTTGTAATGAATAATCATCAGGGGTTCTCCCTGTTTCATTTGGGTTCCGACCTTGCAAAGTTCAGCCACGCCACAGGCTGGGTCAAATTTCTTACTATCTTCTCCATGGACCAAAATTTTAACCCCGCGGGCCAGTTGATCCGCATCAATTGTGTGAACATATCCACGCTTAGGGGCAGTTACTTTTTTGGTATGCTTGGCAGTTGGAAGTTTGTCCGGGGTATCCAAAAGAGCCGGATTTCCTCCCTGGTATTCCACAACATCCTTAAGTTTTTGGAGAGCCGTTCCTTCGTCCAAAGCTTTGCGTACTGTTTGCTTGGCGGAAAGCGTGGAACCCGCTACCCCAGCCAAACGAACTATTTCCATACCCAATTTCATAACCAAGTCTTGTAAGTCCTCCGGTCCTTCTCCCTTGAGCAACTCGATTGCCTCCTTTAATTCCAGTGATGGCCCTACGCATGAGCCGAGCGGTTGGTTGTTATCGGTTACCAACGCGACACATCTTCTCTTTAGTGCACGTCCCACCCGAGTCAGCGAGCGAGCTAACTGTTTTGCGTCTTCCGCGTTGGTTATGAAGGAACCTTTACCCCACTTTACATCCACCACCACGCCTTCCGCACCTGCAGCTAATTTACGGCTCAGGGTGCCAGCAGTGATAAAAGGAATGGATGGTATTGCACCGATTTTTTGACGGAGATCGTAAAGAATGGATTCAACCGGAGAAATTTCATCATGGCGCTCGGCAAAAGCACATCCAAGTTTACGAACTTGGTCGGTGAAATCATCAAGATCGATATTGGTGCTAACTTTTGGGATTGCTTTAAGTTTTTCAGTGGTGGAAGTGAGATGTTCCTCATCATCGCCATTCATCATCGGCATGGCTACCCCGGAAGCTGCAGCCAGGGGCCCTAAAACCAGTGAAGTTTTGTCTCCCACACCACCGGTAGAATATTTTTCGATTTTGGGACGGGATACATCCATCATTTCAATGACCTCTCCGGAAAGCATCATTTCTTCGGTAAAATTTGCAATTTCCTGGGCAGACATACCTTGAAAGAATGTAGTCATGATCCAAGCGGCTTGTTGATAGTCTGGCATCTCTTCGTCAAGAATTGCATCTACGATTGTGCGGATTTCTTCGTCGGTGTATTCGTTTCCCTCCCGTTTCTTCTCAATCAAGCGCGTGAAGGAAGAAATAGTTGGTTTTTCAGGTTTGGCCTTGGGCATAATGGAAATCCTTGTCTAATGGGGTGTAGGTAAAATCAAAGCAACATATTAAACTATATTATTCAACCTGTGAAGTCGAGCCTTTTATTTACGCTCCTTCTTGACGAATCCTGAGGTTCAGGATGTTTTGGGAGTAATGGAATTTTCTTTCAATCTATCGCAATATTTCGAAAAAGTAGTCAGCGAGGCAGCCGAAAGGATCAAGACGGTCGACGAGACCTTTGAGCCTCAAATGAGAATTGCAGATGAAAGATTTGGCGATTTTCAGGCCAACGGAGCGTTACCCTATGCTAAGAGGAACGGACTCAACCCAAAGGAATTTGCCCAAGCAATCGTTGAAAAGACAGAGTCAAGCGATTGCTGGGAAATAAGTATAGCGGGTCCTGGTTTCATTAATTTTAAGCTCAAACCTAAATTTCTTCTCACCTGGCTCCAAGAATTGGGTGATATGGAGAATACCAAAAGACATCTCCTAGCAGGCTCACCCCGACGATTCGTGATTGATTATTCCGGACCCAATACCGCCAAGCAAATGCATGTTGGACATATCCGCTCAACCATAATTGGAGAGTCGCTTGCCCGTCTTCTTGCTTTACAGGGACATACCGTCATTAGGGATAATCATCTCGGGGACTGGGGCACACAGTTCGGCATCTTGCTCTATGCTATCAAACGGGAAGACATTTCCCTCGATGAATTAGGTGAAGAACCGGTAGCCGTTCTCGAGGATCTCTATCGAAAGGGGAACAGTTGGGTCAAAAAATCTCCCGAAGCATTAAACATAGCAAGGCTGGAATTAGCTAAACTACAGAATGGCGACGAGGAAAATCTTTCGCTTTGGCAAAAAATTCGTGAACTTAGCCTCGGAACCTTTGAACAGGTATATGAACTTTTGGGAGTCAGATTCGACTATGCTCAGGGGGAGAGTTTCTACCGAGATCAAGTCAAAGAGATTTACTCGGTTTTGCAAAAGCATGAAATTTGTACCGAGAATCAGGGAGCCCTGGTGGTATTTCACTCGGAACACAAACGCTTTGCCAAACAGCCTTTTATCATTCGCAAATCCGATGGAGCCAGCAACTACGCAACCACAGATTTGGCCACTCTTGCCTACCGAAAAAAGGAATGGGGTGCAGAACACATTATCTATGTGACGGACGGACGGCAGAGAGATCATTTCGAGCAGCTCTTTATGACCGTAAAGAAGTGGTTTCAGGTAGAAAGAATGGAATGCCCCACCCTTTCACATGTTTGGTTTGGTACAATTTTAGGGAAGGATAACAAAGCGATTAAAACCCGGGAAGGACAGCCCGTAAAATTAATGAAATTACTCTTGGAAGCGATTGATCGGGCAAAAAAGATGGTGCAGGAAAAAAATCCTGATCTGCAGGAAAAAGAAGTTGAAAGAAGAGCCAAAATTATTGGATTGGGTGCAGTAAGATACGCGGATCTTTCCCAGGATCGTACGCTCGATTATGTTTTCTCCTGGGATAAAATGCTTGCTTTACAAGGAAACACCTCACCCTATCTACAATACGCGGTTGCCCGGATACACAGCCTTTTTCGCAAGGTGGGAAAAAATCGATCCGATTTAACCAAAACTTCGATAAGTCCTCAATCTGACTCCGAGAGAAAACTTGCCCGTAAAATTTCTTTTTTTCCTCTGGCGATTGAGCAGACAACCAAAGAATTAAAACCCCATACCCTCTGTGTCTATCTCTTTGAATTGGCCACGGAATTTAGCTCTTTTTATAATCAGGAAAAAGTAATGACCGAAGATCAGGACACCCAAAATCTTAGGCTTTTTCTGTGTGCTAAAACTCAGATTGTACTTGAGCTTGGTCTAGAAATCTTAGGTATCGAAACTTTAGAGCAAATGTAGGCCGCATTCCTTACTGCAAAGGGACGGAAATTTTGTAAAATTTATTTCTGCTTGTGGACCACCCATCCGACCGGTAAAGAAGTCCCTTCAATTCCTTCTGCAGAGGATCACGCCAATAGGACAACTCCATGGAAATTTCGAGAAAGTCCACTCCCCTTGAATCCGAACCGCTCCTGGGAATTTGAAAAATATTTGAACGGATAAAGCGACCGTCTCCAAAAAAGCGAAAGGTGGGAAGAGAGCTTCTTCCTTTCCATGGAAATCTGAAAATTACGAATTCTTTTTCTCCTTTCTCTTCTTTGCGGATCTCCGCATTGCATTGAGACAACCAATCCGCCGGAGGACTGAGGGGTTGCATCTCACGAAAGTCCTTGAAAATTGGATGCCAATGTGGGTCTATTTCAGGCTTTTCTTCCACAGGAATTGTTATTTCTAGGTTGTCGTAAGTTGGTAGACAGGTGGTAAAACAAGCAAGCCAGGATGCTTTCGCACGAAATGTCAGCTCTTCACCAGGTTTCAGTTTTCTTTTCAGATCGAAAGTACAAAGAAATAGAGTCTCATTTTTGTGCCCATGAGCAAAAACCTTAAACATTTTTACCAATTGTGGAGGAGCATAGATAATTTTGCTAAAGACAATCCCTTCGGGTAAATCCCACTCAAGTGTGGGGGGCACACCCACGTCACCAGGTGATTCCCAATAGGTATGCCAACCCTTTTCCCGTTTGATCCACCATCCAATTTTTAAAGATTTGGTCTCAGGATGAAAATTTTCCTCCGTAACAAAACGGGTGACTATCGGTCCATTTTGAACAATTGGGCCCTCTCCGGAATATGCCAGGACAGGAAGCATTCCAGCGAATAGAAAAAACGTACCCCAATATTGGTTCAACGAAAAGATTTCCCGCAGCCGCAGGTAGATTCAGCATTTGGGTTACGAATTTCAAAGCCCTTCCCGGATAGCCCGTCATCAAAATGAATCTCAGAACCCTTAATGTAATCATAACTGTCCGGACATACGGCAACAGGAAGGTTAGAAATGGTAGTAAAATGATCTTTCTGCTTGGGAGAATCGATCGACATACCGTACTCAAAGCCTGAGCAACCGCCAGGTTCAATAAAAATTCGCAAGGCAAATCCATCACTAGCTTGTTCTAACATGGAGGATACTTTTATTTGTGCCTCAGGTGTTAAAGAGATCATCCTTTTACAGATAAAGATTGAATACCAAGAGTCAAATCTCTATGAAGGAAGCTTAAATCATGCCAAATAGATAAAAAGGTCGCAGAAAATAAAAGATTTTCTTGATGAAGCTCAAAATGTCATCCATGATATAGATATTGAATGAAGCATATATTTAACGAAGTACATTATGAGTTGACTAGGAAGATTGCGGAGGGTGGCATGGGAATGGTTTATGAAGCAGTTCAACGCGGAATAGGCGGATTTCGTAAGGTTGTAGCCATCAAACTTATTCGCGAAGAGTATTCAGCAATTGATGAATTTAGGAATAACTTCATGGGTGAAGCTAAGCTGGTTGCTGATTTGATTCATACGAATATTGTTCAGACTTATCATCTCGGGAAAGTGGGGGAGCAATACTTCATGACCATGGAATATGTAATGGGATGGAATCTGGAGGAATTTTTAGATCGGCATATTGAAACTGACCAGTACATCCCCGCAGACCTAGCGGTTTTTATTGTTTCCCGAATATGCCGTGGGCTTGCTTATGCTCACCGAAAAAAAGACTCGAGGGGACGACTTCTTGGAATTGTGCACCGCGATGTAAATCCTAAGAATATTATGATCGCGAAAGAAGGGGATGTAAAGCTTACTGACTTCGGAATCGCGAAGGCACTCGATCTGATGTATAATCAAGAGGGTGAAGTTATTGCTGGCAAGGATGAGTATCTTTCACCTGAGCAGGCACGATGTGAAGTAACCGATCATCGGGCAGATTTATTCTGTTGCGGAATCATCATGTCTGAACTTATGCTCGGTTACAATATCTTTGAGTCCGCGATGCCGGAGAAAACCATCGAGAATATTTTGGAAATGCCGCTACCCAATTTTTCAGACATAAGACCCGACATTGATGACAGTCTAAACCTGATGATGCATACAGCCTTGAAAAGGCCAAGAGATGAAAGGTACCAGTCCTCCGAGGAAATGCTGACGGAACTTGAAAGTTTCATGTATGAAGAAGGCTATGGTCCCACCAATGAAAAGCTGAAAGCTTACATCTATGATGTGTTTAGCGATGATGGAGAAAACGCAGCCCTTCGTTGGCATCGTGGAGAAACTAAATTTGCCCCTGAATAAACCATGGTCCTTCAATCCCAAGGTCTTAGACAAGTACAGAAGCAGACTCAGAATCTGGTACTTGCCCCCCAACTCAGGCAATCCCTTAAAATCTTACAGGTACCCACTCTTGAGTTGCGTTCAGCGATTCTGGAAGAACTGCAAACCAACCCCTTGCTTGAGGAAATTGGATCCAATGATGAGAGTTTGGATTCAAATGAAGTGGAACCATCTCCCGATGAAGTCCCGGACCAAGATGGGGAAGAGTTCCAGGATGACACAGACAGTTCGCCAGAATCCGAAAATTCCGATGAAAATGATTTTGATATCGATTCCAAGGATACCGGGGACATTAGTGACATGGATTTCTCGGATGAATTTGCCGTACTCAAAGAGATGCAGGAGGATTTAAAAGAGCATTTTGAAAGAGAATATGAAGGTGAAGCACAACTTGGAAACACCGAAGCGGAAGACAAAAGAAAGTTCTTCTTTGACTCTTTGGTCTCAGAAACCTCTTTACAGGAGCACTTGCTTGATCAATTAAAACTGGTTGATTGTAGGGATGGGATTAGGGAAGCATCCCAGTATATCATTGGCAGCCTTAATGAAAATGGATTTCTATCCAGCAACCTTTCAGATATGGCACTAGTCTCGGGGCTCGCTTTGCAGGACCTGCAAGATGCTTTAACCCTGCTGCAAAGTTTTGATCCAGTGGGCATTGCGGCTCTTGATTTGCAGGACAGCCTGCTAAAACAAATGCAGTTTCGGGGATGGGGGGATTCAGTCCCATATCAGATTGTTAAAGATCACTTCCAGTTACTTGTTCGCAGGCGGGTACCGGAACTTGCACGCAAGCTCTCCCAACCCACGGATGTGGTCCATAAATGCCTGCAAAAAATTGCGGAACTGGATCCTGCACCTGGAAGAAAATTTTCAGAAGATCATAATCAATCGATCGCTCCCGATGCGATTGTTGAAAAAATCTCGGGGGATTGGGTTATCCAATTAAACAATGACTACATCCCCAGACTAAAAATCAATAAGACATATAAGGAATTGATCAGCAAGGGTACTCTTAGTGCCAAGGAGAAAGAGTATGTGCGCAACCAAATGCGAGCAGGTAAATTCCTGATTAACTCCATTGACCAAAGACAAAATACCATCGAAAGAATTACCCGTAGATTACTGGACAGACAAGGTGAGTTTTTTGAACACGGTTCCTCCAAACTACGCCCCCTTACCATGGCGGAGGTGGCTGACTCGATTGAAGTTCATGAAACCACCGTATCCCGGGCAATCGCAAACAAATACCTACAAACCCCACACGGAACTTTTCCCTTCAAATACTTTTTCACTCCAGGCTACGCCGGAAAAGACGGCGATACCGTATCAAATACCAGTGTAAAGGAAATTATTGGTTCCATCATTGAGAAAGAGGATCCGTCCAAACCTTTAAGCGATCGAAAAATAGTCGACTTACTCGCGGAAAAAGACATCAAGCTTGCCCGTCGCACCGTGGCTAAATATCGCGAAGAATTGGGAATACCTCCAACTAATTTGCGCCGTCAATATTGAGTCTCAAAGTAAGCAAGCAACAAGTGCCCCTCTCTTTTGAGGATAAACGGCCAAAGAAAGTTTTTCCACTGGCCGTCGATGCCTCCACCTCTCCTGTTCAGATCGGAATTCCAGAGCCTACGGGTTGGCATTGCTTCGCTAAAGTTAATGAACAGGCGTTGGAAGGTATATTTTCAGCAACTGAAAAAGTTCTCAAGGAATCAAAAAAGGAGGTTTCTCAGATCAATACTCTATACTATTGCGAAGGACCGGGATCGACCCTTGGGCTCAGGCTAGCGGCTGCCTTTGTGAGAACGCTGAAATGGAGTTATGACTATGATGACTTTGAAATTTTTGCCTACAACGCCCTTGATCTTGCCTCCCTGCTTATCCCGAAGGCAAATTCTGTAATTCAGGCCCCTTTTCGTATGGGATTTCGTTTCGTACGGATCCCACACTTATGTGCTAAGGAGGCCGAAAAAAGGATTGTTCCTCAGGATGAAGCGTTTTCCAAATATCCGGATAGTTTTCATCTGCCCGATATTCGCAGACGCTCCAAGCCAGTCAGCCCTGAAAAAACTTTAAGTTATGATCTTTCCAAAGTTAAAGGGCTAGCTGGTCTAAACCTTATCTCAAAGCCCTGCTCCTGCATTCTGCCTTACAATCCTAAACCACCCGAATTCAAGAAGTGGACTCCTCCGCAGTTGGGAAAATAATCTGGTCTTGAGATGATTTAATTTTTGATGAAAGGGATGCGCTCATGGGCTGAAATTGATTTAGCCAGACTGGAAAGAAACCTTCGACTGATTCGCAAATCAATCCCCTCTAATTTCAAATATGTTTCCGTGGTCAAAGCGGATGCTTACGGTCACGGTATTCTTCACACTGCATCCCGGTTGATGCAAAGTGGCGTGGACCTGTTTGCGGTGGCAAATGTAAAGGAAGCCTGTGAAATTCGCGAGATGGGCTCAGGCTGGCCCATTTTAATACTTGGCCCGCTTCTTGAAGAGGAGGACGAAGCCCTGATCGAACTGGATATTATTCCCTCCCTTTCCAGCTTGGATGAAGTGAGGAGATTCCAAGACCTGAGCCGACTAAGGAAAAGGAAAATTAAGGTTCACCTTAAAGTGGATACCGGCATGGGAAGAATGGGGGTTTGGTGGGAAAAGGCTTCCGAACTATTTCGGGCAATCAAATCCGCGGATGGTATTGAATTAAAAGGAATTCTCACCCATTTTGCGGAACCGGCTCATGAAGGCTTCAGTCAGCTCCAAAAAGATCGTTTCCAGAAAATCATTGATGCAAACCTGCCCCCCCCTTTGCCCTCTGACTTTATTATTCACGCGGATAATTCTTCCTCACTGAAAGTCCTGCAAAAAAATTCAGTTTTCAATGCAGTGCGAATTGGCCTTCTCCAGTTCGGAGTTACTCCTCCCAGTCATAGTGCTCTCGCTCATCTTGAAGTGGAACCGGTGCTATCCTTTCATGCAAAACTTGCCTTGGTCAAGGACTTGCCTGCCCAAACATCCTTAAGCTACGGAAGACTTCACACCCTGGATAGGGACTCAAGAATTGGCATTATCAGTGCCGGATACGGAGACGCAATCCCCTTACATTGTGGTAATCAAGCTTCCGCTCTTATTCGCGGAACCATTTACCCAATTGTTGGCCGGGTAACCATGGACCAAACACTGATCGATCTGACCGATGCACCCCGGGACTTACAAAATGGAGAGGTAGTCACCTTGATTGGCGAACAAAAGAGCAATAAAATACCCTTGGAAACTTTGGCTTTCCATGGAAAAACAATCCCATGGGAACTGCTTTGTTCAATTACCAAAAGAGTTCCAAGAATTTACCTTACCAAGCGGGAATAGTGCTTAGGCGTCAAAGTTTGAATTAATCGAGTCAACAGTCATGGAAAGCTTTTCCAAGCATTTTGCACGGTTATCATAAGCCTGTTGCCCGTCTTCCGGACAACCATACGGAGAAACCCATCCCATCCCCTTTTCCTCATGAATTTTGTGTATTTGCTTCATCCAACTTTCAATTTTTTCCAGGTTTGAGAGTAAACGATTGCCTTCTTTGGGGGGATCAAGGGGATTTCCATAAGGAACCCGTTGGACAACTTTACCACTCTCATCCTTGGTCTCTTCCCATGCGATTTCGGCGGTTTCACAAGCTTCCCAAAAACGAATTTTGGAAAAATCAACGCAACCATCAACCACTGCCTGGGCCATTGCTTCGATCTCCGGCATCGCTACTTCAGCAAAACTTTCATCTTCCTGAGGTTGAAAGTTTTCTTCCGCATTTATCAAAATAGAGGCTTTCTCATCAAAAGTTTTGGCCAATGCCTTGACCATTGAATAATTTATTTGTGCCTGCAGGTTGCCCTCCAGCATCAAATCTACCGCATCAAACGGTAATTCTTCCTCTTCCTTCTTTGGATCGGGATTTTCTTCCTCTTGAGTTGAATCAGTCATAAAATTAGATTATGTCATTTTTGATACCAAGGAATCAATGGGAATCCTACTCGTTTACGCTTTGAGTCAGTCAAACCATAAGAAAATAATAAAAATATGACTAACTTTACAACTTTATGATATAAATACTTATTTATTATTTATTTTAAGCTATGTCCTGTAAATTACTGTCTTAATTACCTACCTTGCAACTATTTTTAAAGTAATCTATCATGATTTCTTAAAGTAATGACTTTCTCTTCAAGCATCTAAAATCATTCTGTATGTCAGCATCTTTTAATCATATTTTTGTCAGCATTTTCCTAACTTTATGCTTTTTCCACCCTACAATCGCCTCCGAAAAAGTTTCCTTCAATAAGGACATCCGTCCTATTCTTTCAAACAAGTGCTTTTTCTGCCATGGGCCTTCCGAAAAGTCCCGAAAAGCTAATTTAAGATTAGATTTGGAAGACGAGGCTTTTAAAGAAAAAAATGGTTTTGCTGCCTTTACTCAAAAAAGCTTGGATAAAAGTGAAGCATGGCAACGTATCAAGTCCGAGGACCAGGATGAGGTCATGCCTCCTCCCGAATTTAAAAAAGAACTGACCAGTTCAGAGATCAACATCATCAAAACTTGGATCGAACAGGGTGCAGAATGGGAAGGCCACTGGGCATTCTTACCGGTCCAAGAGACCAGAGAGCCTAAAACCGGTCTTCCCCGTTGGGTTCGTAATCCCATTGATTCTTTTATTTTGGAAACGCTTAGCAAGAATGGTCTGCTTCCATCTCCGGAAACAGACAAAAGGACGCTCATACGAAGGGTTTATTTCGATCTTACGGGGTTACCCCCGACTCCTGAAGAAACAAACGAATTTCTTTTGGACAATACCCCCAGTGCTTATGAGAGAATTGTAGACCGACTGCTAGCTTCGGATGCCTATGCGGAGCGGATGACCTTGGTTTGGATGGACGCCGCCCGCTATGGAGATACATCCGTGTTTCATGACGATGGTCCAAGAGATATGTGGCCCTGGCGAGACTGGGTACTCAATGCTTATAAAAATAACATGTCTTTTGAACAGTTCTCCGTGGAGCAGTTAGCCGGTGATCTCTTACCCAACGCTACGGAAGCCCAAAAGATTGCCTCCGGTTTTAACCGAAACCACGCAACCACCGACGAAGGTGGTGTGATTGCTGAGGAATTTCGAGTTGAGTATGTGGTGGACCGGGTTAAAACCACGGGTAATGTCTGGATGGGCCTGACCATGGAATGTGCTCAGTGTCATGATCATAAATACGATCCAATTTCCCAGGAGGAATATTTTCAATTTTATGCCTTCTACAACAATAATGCTGATCCCGGGATGCAGACTCGCAGGGGAAATACCGCACCGATGCTGGAAATCGTATCCCCGGAGAAAAAGAAACAACTAGAAGATCTTACTCAAAAACAGAAAGATCTTGTGGCTAAAATGTATGCCAGAAAAAAACAAGCAACCCCTCAGTTTGCTAAATGGCTCAAGGAAGCAACTTCGAACCCGGACGAATATAGTAGTGCACAGGAACCCACCGGTTTGATTGCCCATCTTCCTTTGGATGAATTTATAGATAACAAAACCATAGACCTAGTCCGAGAAACCAACGCCTGTCAATTGCAGGGTAAGGCTAAAATTGTTGGGCAGGCTAAATTTGGAGGAGGAATCAAAATCGAGGGAAATGGCTTTCTTGAAGTTAAGAATTTTGGAAATCTCGAGCATAATAAATCCTTTAGCTATGGAGCCTGGGTAAAAATCCCCAGAGAAAATTTTGGCGGGGCTATTTTTGCCAAAATGGATGAAGGGAACAGCTTTCGAGGCTACGACTTATGGATGGAAAAAGGAAAGGTTGGTTTACATATAATCAATAAATGGCCCAGCAATGCCCTGAAGGTAGTAAGCAAAGCCAAAGCCCCCATAAAAAAATGGACTCATTTCTTTATCACATACAGTGAAAGTGGTAAGGGGGATGGGGCTGAAATCTACATTGACGGTAAAAAACAGGAGAAAATCATCCAAAAAGATTCCCTTAGCCAGACAATCATTACGGATAAACCATTACGCTTAGGCAGAAGATTCAATACCGCCCAGACCAACGGAGCCGAAATCGACGATGTTCGATTTTATTCGCGGGCACTCACCCAACAGGAAGTAGAAGTTCTCTCCGAATCGGATCCTATTTCTCCTATCCTTGCCATTGAGGAAAAAAACCGCACCAAGGCACAGAAGGAAGTCCTGATTACCCATTATTTCCAATCAAAAGACCAGCCGTACCAACAAATTTACAAACAGAAAAAAAGCACCGATAAATCCTTGGCTGATTTGCGTAGCAAGAAATTAACTTCCATGATCATGGGAGACAATCCAACAAACAAAAGGCGTAAGACCTATCTGCTGATGCGTGGACAGTATGCTTCACCGGATAAATCTAAGGAAATTCTACCCGATACTCCCGCCTTCCTTCCCCCGATGAAGGAGGATCTTCCCAAGAACCGGCTCGGCTTGGCTAAGTGGCTACTGGACAAAGAGCATCCTATGACCGCACGGGTTACCGTTAATAGGTATTGGCAAACGATTTTTGGTCGGCCTTTGGTCGCCACTCCCGGTGACTTTGGTTCCCAAGGCAGCTGGCCCACCCATCCGGATCTTTTATCCTGGATGGCCAAAGATTTCGTCGTCCACGGATGGAATGTTAAACGGACGATCAAACAAATGGTCATGAGTTCGACTTACCGCCAGTCATCCGTAATAATACCCGAGCACCTAAGTAAAGATCCCACTAATCTCTATCACGCCCGTGCTCCCAGATTTCGTTTAATGGGCGAATTTGTCCGTGACAATGCTCTGGCAGTGAGCGGCTTATTGAACCGTGAATTTGGGGGGCCAGGGGTTAAACCCTACCAGCCATCAGGTCTCTGGGTTGAGGTTTCACTGAGTGGCAAACGTCGTTTCGTTCGCGACAAGGGGGAGAAATTATATCGCAGAAGTTTATACACCTACTGGAAACGCTCAGCTCCCCACCCCGGTCTCATGGCCTTTGATACTCCGACCCGTGAAACCTGTACTCTAGAAAGGCAAAGAACCAATACACCCATGCAGGCTTTGGTCACTCTTAATGACGAACAATTCGTGGAAGCATCCCGTGCCTTTGCCCAACGAATCCTGAAAAGTTCGGCCAAAACTTTTACGGATCGGGTAGACTGGGCTTTCGAAGTGGCCACTGGCCATCCAGCTGACGAATTGCGTAAACAAGTTTTCGAAGACACCTACAAGTATCAAAAAGACAAATTTACCGCAGAACCCAACCGGGCGAAAGAATTACTTGAGGTTGGAGAAACACCCAGAGATACCAGTATCAATGCCAACGAACATGCTTCCTGGACAGTTCTTGCTTCCATGCTCCTTAATTTAGACGAAACCTTAAACCGAGAATAAATACAATGAATCCATCCGACTTGTTTCAGGCACAGACCCGCAGACAAATGATTGGCTTAGGTGCTCGGGGACTCGGTGCCCTTGGAGCGGCAAGCCTGTTGAACCCATCGATTCTTCAAGCCGCCACCAGCCAATCAAATAATGAATTTTCCGGAACTCTCCCTGGTCCGCACTTCAAACCTACGGCCAAAAAGATCATCTATCTGTTCCTTTCTGGAGGGCCATCACACATCGATATGTACGATTATCACCCGAAAATGCGTGAAATCCATGGTACGGAGTTGCCCGACAGTATTCGTAATGGTCAGCGCATCACGGGCATGACCTCCGGTCAAAAATCTTTCCCTTGTGTTGCTCCAATGTTTGAATTTTCGAGGCATGGCCAAAATGGATCCTGGTTTAGTGAGATCATACCAAACATCGCCAGTATTGCAGATGATATGACCTTGGTAAAATCCGTTCACACGGAGGCCATTAATCACGACCCAGCCATCACCGCCATCAACACTGGTTCCCAACAACCCGGCAAGCCATCCATGGGAGCCTGGCTAGACTGGGGAATGGGTAGCCCAAACCAAAACCTCCCTGGCTATGTGGTAATGATTTCCAAAGGCAGGGGACAGTCACAAGCACTCTATGACCGTCTTTGGGGAAGTGGTTTTCTTCCATCCAAACACCAGGGAGTGAAATTCCGCTCTGCCGGTGATCCAGTGCTCTATCTTTCAAATCCAGATGGGATTTCTCGCGATATGCGTCGCAACATGCTCGATGGCATAGCCAAGATCAACCTGGACAAGAAAATGGATTGCGGCGATCTCGAGATCGATGCCCGAATCGCACAGTACGAAATGGCTTACCGAATGCAAACTAGCGTACCCGAATTAGTTGATCTGAAAGACGAACCCAAACATGTACTTGAGATGTATGGAAAGGATGCAATGAAGAAAGGATCTTTTGCTCACAATTGTCTCATCGCTCGTCGACTTTCAGAACGAGGTGTACCCTTTGTACAGTTATTTCATCGTGGATGGGACCAACATGGAAGTCTTCCATCCAAAATTCGTCAACAGTGTGAAGATGTCGATCAACCCGCTGCCGCCTTGGTCAAGGATTTGAAACAACGCGGCTTACTCAAAGACACCGTCGTCATTTGCGGGGGCGAATTCGGCCGCACCATTTACTCGCAGGGAAAACTGACCAAGGATAACCATGGACGGGACCACCATGGCCGTTGTTTCTCCATGTGGATGGCGGGAGGTGGTTTCAAGGCTGGCTTTGAATATGGCAAGACCGATGACTATGCTTACAATATCCTGGAAAATCCGGTTCATGTGAACGATTTGAATGCGACAGTTTTGCATGCCCTGGGCATCGACCATGAAAGGTTTACCTACAAATACATGGGCTTGGATCAGCGACTGACCGGGGTTGAGCACCCCAAGGTGGTCCCTGAGCTTCTTGCCTAAACACACTTCGTTGCAAATTCGATTTATGCCTACCCGAAGGCATTTTAATTTTGACCCCTAGTCGCCGGTCGAACAAAACCATAGTGTGATTTCGGCGGCGGACGAAAGAAAAGCCTTATTGGCAGAATGGTTGGAACAAGATACTCCTTTTTCAGGTGGCTCTCTTGAAATTGCCTCTGCGGATGCAAGTTTCAGACGCTATTTTCGAATACAGTCAGGTGGGCATAACTTTGTTGTCATGGACGCCCCGCCTGATTTGGAAGACTCCCACCCCTTTGTAAAAATCGGTGAGTGGATGAAGAGCCAAAATATTCATGTGCCTGAAATTTTTGCCAAAGATCTGACAAAAGGGTTCATGGTTCTGTCTGATTTTGGTGATTTTCATTTTCAGGATGCGTTGGAAATCCAGAATCGTGATTCTTTGTACAAGCTGGCAATTGAAGAAATTGTGAGAATGCAGCGTAATTTATTGGATGCACACAATAATTTACCCAGATTCGATCAATCCTGGCAAAAAAAAGAACTCGATATTTTTCGCCAATGGTGCCTACCCAATTTGTCAGTTCAAGAATATCAAAAAAGCACGGAGTCGTTAATAAAAGTCACGGATTTGATTCCCAAGGCGTTTATGCATCGAGATTTCCATTGTCGAAATCTACTTCTATGTACCGAAAATAATCTTGGTATTATTGATTTTCAGGGAGCGATGTTTGGACCGGTTACTTATGATTTGGTTTCCCTCCTTCGTGATTGTTATGTGGATAATGAACCGGATTGGATTGATCAGCGGGTTCTAGAATTTCAAAAAAATCTTCAGGCGGCAGGGCTGCCATACGCAAATGTAAGGGAGGATGAATTCCTGAGGTGGTTTGATCTTGCCGGTTTGCAAAGGCATTTAAAATGCGTGGGTATTTTTCATCGGCTTAAAATTAGAGACAATAAACCGGAATACTTAAAAGATGTACCCCGGGTTCTTCGTTACTGCAAAGAGGTCCTGAATCGACATCCTGATCTCAGGGACTTGGATAACTTGGTTGGCCAAGCAACCATCTTGGATTAAATTTTATGAGAGCAATGATTTTAGCAGCCGGTTATGGCAAGCGTCTCCGACCCTTGACCGATCATACACCCAAGCCCTTACTATCCATTGGGGGAAAACCCATGATAGTTCATCATCTTGAGAAACTCGCGGATGCCGGAATTAAGGAAGTGGTGGTTAACCTAGGGCACCTCGGTTCGAAAATTCCGCAATCTCTGGGCAATGGGTCCACATGGGGATTATCAATTGAATATTCGGATGAAGGACCTGAACCCCTCGAAACGGGAGGGGGTATGACCAAGGCTCTTCCTCTGCTTGGGACAGAAACTTTTCTCCTGGTCAACGGGGATGTCTGGACTGACCTTGATTTTTGTTCGATTCAATCCTCACTAACCGGTGATGACCAAGCCATGCTTTTCCTGGTCAATCAACCCGACTGGCGAGACCGAGGAGATTTTAGCCTCGATGACAATCGCGTGCGGGAATCTGATAGACCCAACCTCCTCTACGCCGGCATCGCTTTATATCATCCATCCATTCTCGATGGTGCGAAAATCGAGAAATTTTCAATCGTTCCGCGCTTAAAAAGGGCGATTCAGCAAGATCGGGTATCAGGCAAGAAAATCGCGGGAGAATGGGATGATGTCGGCACGCCCGAGAGGTTATCAGCACTACGCGAAAAACACGGAGAATAGTCTAAAAAGGCTTGCGGGAACCTGCGGGAACTGGACTTCCATCCATTGGTTGGGCTTCCGGTAAACCGAATTCATTTACCACATAAGCAATGAGGTTTTTTAAGTCCCAATCAGCTAAATCTTTGGAAGCAGTTGCCATCACCCTACCCCATTCGTCTTTCGGATGATAACCCCGTTCCCCTGACCTGAATTTACGCATTTGCTCAATAAAATACCAACCTTCCAACTTGTCCAAGGCGGGTGATTTCAGCTTTCGGTTTCCCTCTGCCCGATCACCATGACATTGGACACACCTTTGTTCATACATTTTTTGTCCCAAATTCTTGTCACCTTGAATCGTACGAATTGCAGGCTTTGGTTCCTGCTTGGCAAACCAATTCGCCAGGTATGCTATTTCCACCTGGTTTTCGATTTTCCGGGTCCCTACTCCCATAAGATATTCCGAACGATTCTTTGGATTCTGGCCCCGCACCCCGGAATGAAATTTCTGAAGTTGTTCATACAAGTACCAATATTCCATCCCATCCAAAATAGGACCGCGTTGAGCCTCCTGCGTGCCGTGACACACCCTACACTCATGAACCTTCACCAACATCTCCGATTCTACTAAAACTGGGGGCTTCTCTTGCTTTATTGTGGCTTTGGAATCTTGCCATTTTACGCAACCCAAGAAAAGAAGGATGAACAGAATGTTCAAAAGTATTTTGGTGGGACTTACCTTCACTATTCTCTTTCTAATGGCTCTGAAATCAGGGACAAGCGAATAGCATGGCTGGTATCTATTCTTTACGATTTGGATTGTCTATTGCATCATAGCTATATGCCCAGAATCAGGACACAAGCGATCAGCAAAACTTTCCCGGATGGCACCCAAGCTCTTCATTCCGTGAACCTGGAAATCCATGATGGTGAACTCTTGGCACTGGTTGGCCCATCCGGTTGCGGGAAGACCACCTTGCTTCGAATTCTAGCCGGACTGGATAAAGCTAATGATGGAAAAATATTCTTCGATGAACGCGAAATTTCTGGACTTTCCCCGGATCAGAGAGATTTGGGTATGGTCTTTCAAAATTACGCTCTCTTTCCGCACCTCAGTGTTTTCAAAAATATATTGTTGGGTCTGGAAAAAAGTAATTTGCCAAAAATCGACAAACAGGAACAGGTTCAAAAGGTTGCCCACAGTCTCGGTCTTTCCGACCTGTTAATGCGTAAACCATCCGAGATCTCGGGTGGGCAAAGACAAAGGGTTGCCCTGGCCCGGTTGCTCGCCCGTAATCCGTCCATTCACCTACTCGATGAACCCTTGAGTAACCTGGACGCCAATCTCCGCTTACAAATGCGCAAAGAATTGGCGGAATTGCACCAGAAGCATCAAAAGACAACCCTTTTTGTGACGCATGATCAAGTGGAAGCCATGACTCTGGGTCAACGAATTTGCCTGCTCAACCATGGATCAGTTGAGCAAATGGGCACCCCACAGGAACTTTATGATTCACCCAAGAATTTATTTGTAGCCGAGTTTTTTGGTATGCCATCGATTAATTTAATTCATGGAAGCATCGAATTAAAATCCAATGAAGAACAGTCGATTTTCAACTCCAGCGATGCAAACCTAAGCCTTCCGTTACCTCCTGAAATTCAACCTGTTAGGCAAAAAGTAATTCTTGGTATTCGGCCTGAAAGTATTTGTCTGATCGAACATTCGACTGAGAATTTATTTCTGATTCATCGCACGGAATATCTTGGAGACTCGCAAGTTTGTTATCTCGGGGCGGATGAATTGGGAATCACCTGTAAAAAGACCTCTTTTGATTTCAACCCAGCTGATAAAGTGGGGGTCGATTTCAACTGGGATCATGTTCATTTGTTTGACCCCGCAAATGGGCAGCGAATTCAGTTTAATGATAGCTGAGCAAGAGCGGTCCTCATCTTGCTGAAAAACAGGGCGAAGAGACAAACAATGGGAATAAAAGAGAGGGTGGCCGCAGCCATACCAATCGATTCAGGTGCCCGGTGACTGACATCACTCAATTTGGCCAAAGCCAAAGGCAGGGTATGGGCATTATCATCCAAAAGCAGAAGGGCCAACAAGTGTTCCTGCCAACACAAAGCAAAATGCAGCAGAAAATAGGTGACCAAACTTGGTGCAAACAGAGGAATTACCAGCAAGAAAATACGCAATGGATTAAAGCCTTCCAGTCTTGAGACTTCCATTAATTCAACCGGGAGCCGTTTGAATGACTGCATAAAGAAGACTACCCCCAACCCAGTGGCAATTCCACACAGGACTAAAGAGAATGAATTATTTGTCCAGCCAAGCCAATGAAACCATTCAAAAACTGGTACCACCAGTGCTTGTCTGGGGATAAGAATAATCAAAAGAGAAGCCCCGATCAAAAATGCTTTGGTGCGAAAAGAATACCTGGCTAATACAAATCCGGCCATGGCTGAAACCAAGGTAGCCAAAAAAGCTTGCGCTGTTGCAATAAAGGTCGATTGCCACAGACTTCCTGCAAAATCAATAAATTTACCATCTAGCAACATCCTGTAGGCCTGTCCGTCAAATTCCTCAGGAAGTAATTGAGTGGGTAGATAAATCTCTTGATTGGTCTTGAAAGAGGAAAAAAACATCCATGCAAATGGATACAGGCTCAATAGAACAAAACCAACAAGCACGATAGATAAAAGGAGACGACTCATGACCTTGTTTGAAGGAAGTTTAGTCTTAAAATCAGAAACAAGAATCCTGCGACCATGGGTGCCACTAACAGACTCATCGCGGTTGCACCGGGAAGATCAAATCGGCCTGATCCACCTGGAAACGCAACCTGGTAGACATAGGTAACAAGGAGTAAACCTGAATCCAGTATCCCCCCCGATCCGCCCAGAAGGGTGTAGGCGCCAGAAAAGGAAGCTACCCCATCGACTATCAAAAAAACCCCAGCAAACAGGGCAAGATTACGAACCCCGGGCACCAGAATTAAACGCATACGGGACAGAGATTTCATACCCTCGAGCTTTGCCACCTCAAAATGCCAATTCGGGATACCTTCCAATGCACAAAGAAAAAACAAGGCAACCACGCCGGTCCATCGCCAAACCGATTGCATGACCAGGGATGTCATGATGAAATCCGGATCCATCATCCAATTGATTGGGTCAAGACCAAGCGGTATAATTAGGTATTGATTCAACGCGCCCTCTCTTCCGTGAAAAAAAAGATAGAATAATTTCGACATAGCCCCCGGTAAGGCGAGCCCTGGGATAAGTAAGCAAAAAGAGAGAATTCCCCGATACAGTCTTGGCATTTCAAAAAGACCAACCGCCAAAACAAAGGCCAGAGGAATAATACAAATCACGGATCCTAAAACATAATGTAAGGTGTTAAACAAGGCCCTGTGAAATTTTGGATCTGAAATGATTCTTTCAAAATTTTCGAGACCCGCATATTCAATCTTGGCATTATTGGAACTTACCAATCCTGAACCCGGGTTTTGTAAGGCAAGATCTACACCCAAAAACAAGGGAACTACCCAAAAAAAGAACCAAAGAGCTAAAAAAGGGAACACAAGAGGGAACAAGCGAGATAAACTTTCTTGCGGAAGTCCTTTCATGTGAAAGGAATTAAATATTTACCTATTCCCCCAGGATTGTTTCATGGCATCGCGATACTGCGAAATCGCTTCCTGTGGGGAAAGTGCACCAAACATCACCGAGCCGAAATAATTTTCCTGCATCAAAAATATAGCCTGCGGACGGCGTGGATCAACCACCACGGGTGGTATCTCATCAGCCAATTCAACCAACAGATTTCCCATGGATTGCTTAAAATAAGGATGTTTATGGAGTAAAACTTTATTTTTCCAAGCTGGCAAATAAGCGGGAAAACTATTTCCCTGAAGAAATCTCTCCGCATTTGACTCCTTATTTTTCATCACAAATTCCAAAAACTTCCAGGCTAGATCTTTCTCACTGGTCGCTTTACATATCATTAATCCCTGTCCCGCAAAGGTGGCTGTTCTAGGACCCAACTTGCCATCTTCTCCCCGCCAAGTGGGAAGAGGCATCATCCCCCAAAGCCCTTCCATACTCGGGGCAAACTGCTGAAAGAGATCCAAACCATACCAATCCGCCCCGGCAACGCAAAGAACTTCTCCCGTCTCTAAATCCCCGCTAAAAAAAACGGGATCAAAGATGGATCCACGATCCGGCATGACGGCGATTTGAGCCTGTGACATCTCTGCGAATTCCTGCAGAACATCAATCGCCACTTTTTCGTCTGGCAAAAACTCACCTTTCTCATCAAAAAGATCGCTCCCTTTTTGCCGGAGAAGCACATCAAATAAGGTGCCATCGAGAGCCAACAACCGTTGACCTCGGGAAGCCTGCAATTCCTCTCCAATGATTGACATGTCTTCCCAAGTTTGAAGTTCTTCAGGTTTTATTCCAAATTCTTCAAACAAGTCTTTTCGGTAATAAAGCATCATCGCACTTAACGATTGGGGCAGACCAAGCAGTTGTTTTTGGTAAGTGAAAACCTCTAGCCTTCTGGGATGCAAAGTCTTATCCAATTTAGACTTCTTTGCCAAATCCGTCAGATCCAGGAATGGACTGGGACCAGTGAGAAAAACTCCGAAAAAAGTCTCATCCAATTGCACCATATCCGGGATGCCCTCACCAGTGCGCAGAGCAACTCCTAATTTGTCAGGCATTTCCCGAAACCCATAGGCTTTCACTTCTAATTCAAATCCCTTACTCTTCTTGGCAAACAAATCCGCCATTTTTTCGTAGTATATCTGATCCTGAAATGAACTGATCCATAATTCTAGAATTTTGGCTTCACATAGCCGAAAGAATGAGAGGAAAAGTGTAATTATGAAGACTAGTTTTTTAACAATTACTGACATGTTCGAAAGGAAGGTTTACAAGAAAGAAATATATGGCTGATTTCGTATTTTCCGAAATGTATGAAATACAATGTAGTTATGGGATATATTTAAATTATAAATATTGTAATATAATCAAAATTTCGGTTAAGTACTGTTTGCACCTTTCCAACTAATCATTAAAATGCCTTATTGCCGATTATTTTCTCAGACATTTTCAGTAAAAAGGTTCTTCTTCTTTTACTTTAGTTTTTATTTTTTACTTACGACGAAGGTTTGGGGTGATGCAAACAACACTACATTTGTTGTTAGTTCCGGTTCTTTTTCTGATCCATATTACACAATAACTTTTGAAAGTAACGGGTCTGTCGTCGACTTTGATCAATACAAACTCCGCAAGGGAAATACGTATTCATTCAAGGCAAACAACATCAGTGGTTCCCATCCCTTTAACATTGGAGAAGCTGTCGGAACAACCTCACCCCACGCAACTGGTGGTCCCCTTTCCCAGCAATCACAGGGACAATCCATTACTGTCATCATACCTTCGAACTACACTTCCACTTTTGCCTATTATTGTACGGCTCATTCCA